>NZ_VCJS01000081.1 GCF_005893125.1 Nonomuraea basaltis
ACCAGATCACCGTCGAGGACATGGCCGCCTACTCGGGCGTCTCCCCCCGCACCCTCACCCGCCAGTTCGCCGACCAACTCGGCGTCCCACCCGCCCGCTGGCTGCTGGAACGCCGCCTGGCCGCCACCCGCGCCCTGCTGGAGGAGACCGACCTGCCCGTCGAGACCATCGCCACCCGCATCGGCCTCTCTTCGGCGGTCAACCTCCGCCGCCGCTTCAACACCGCCCTGCGCACCACCCCGGGCGCCTACCGCCGCTCCTTCCGCTGAAGGTCCCGGGCGGTTCCGCCGCGATCACGACCAGTGACCACCGGCAGCCTCTGGCCGGCGGCCGCCTCGGCTACCTCCTGCAGCAACGCCTGGGTGAAGGCCAGTGAGCGGGCCGAACAGCGAGCCGCCCGCGTTGTTGACCAACAGCGTGATCGACTCGTCGGTGCGCAGCCGCTCTTCCACGCTCGCGAGCTGCGCGGAGTCCGCAAGGTCGGCGCAGGACCTCGGCATTACGGCCGGTGGACGCGGCCACCTGCGCGGCGAGGGCGTCGAGCCGGGCCTTGTTGCGCGCGACGAGGAGCACGTCGTAGCCGCGGCGGGCGAGCCGGTCCGCGTAGACGGCGCCGAGCCCAGTGGAGGCTCCGGTGACCACAGCAGTGCCCTTGATGTCAGATATGTCTTGAGTTCTTCCTGTGAGACGGCGCGATGGTTCGCCGCACCGGTGCGACATCCCACAAAAGGGATGCTGCCTTGCGGTCCGAATACATCGAGGCCACGATCGAGCCGCCGAAGTGGAAATGCAGCAGCGCCCGGTCGGTGTCGGCGCCCTCTGGGATGCACCAGATGGCGGGAACGCCGCCTGCGTCCACCTCGGCGTAGGTGACGCCCTCCGGCTCGGTGGACGCACGTTGCAGTGAATCCACGATGTCGCGCGCGATGGCCAGGTCGAGTCCCGGCTCGGATGATCTCGCGCTCACGCTTCCCAGGAACTGGTCGAACTGCTGAGCCTGCGGGCTGACTGCCATGGTGACGTCCCTTTCGTCTGCCAAGGTTGGATTTGGATCGTCGCGAGGAAGAGCGACTATGCCTGTTGGTTCGCGAGGCCGAGGTACCTGCCCAGGTGCCGCTCCACCTCGTCGGTGCCCAGTTCGGCAGTGATCTTGCCGAATCCGGGCACCCGAGCCTGGAACCCCGGCCAGGTGAGCGAGCTCAGGAATTCCCCGTAGGCCGCTTCCAGGTCGGCGTCCGGTGGAAGGGTCGCCCTGTTGATTTGAGCTTTGGCTGCGGCCAGTGCGGTCTTGTCGAAGGAGGCGAGGCGTGCCGCCATGCCGTCGACGAAGCTGTCCAGTTCGGCGTCGGGCATCGCGCGGGTGACCCAGCCGTAGCGCTCGGCCAGATCGGCGTCGTAGTCGTCGCTGCCGAGGATGGCTTCCAGCGCGCGGTCCCGCCCGATCAGCCGAGGGAGGCGTTCGGTGCCGCCACCGCCGGGAAGGATGCCGCCGGCCACCTCGGGATGGCCGAATACCGCGTGCTCGCGGCTGGCGTAGCGCAGGTCGCAGGCCAGGGCCAGTTCGTTCCCGCCGCCCCGGGTCCGCCCGCGGATGGAGGCGATGCTGATGAACGGTGCCTTCGTGAGTCGCAGGACGAGATCGACGTTGGCCGGTACCGAGTCCGCGGCCGGCTGCGCGGCGAAACCGCCCGCTTGGGCAAGGTCGAAGTGGTTGAAGAAGTAGTCGGGTGTACCGCTGGTGAAAATGACTACCTGGACCTCCGGGTCCTCACTCATCTCCACGACGAGATCGCGCAACCTGGCGACGGTCTCCGGCAGCATCAGATTCACGGGAGGATTCGCGAACGTGATCTTCCGGATCTTGGGAGTCAGCCGTTCGAAGCTGATCGTGCTGGACTGCGTCATCACGCTCTCCTTGAGGGTTGCCGGACCAAATCAGCGGGGCTGTGCAGCCGAGCCGAAGGCCGGTCGGCCGCCTGGATCCCTGGCAAACGAGGCCGTCGCCAGGGTCATCGGTGGCAGTCGCTGCCATCGCAAGGATCTACATCCATTGACTTATGGTCATACTACAATAGGAGTGGGAGTCGGCTGAGGGCAAGGGTCGCCGACAATGAAATTTTGATCGTGATCTCATGGGTGTGCGGCGGGGCGGGTATCCGCAGCCGGCCGAGTTCGCGCTGCGCGAGGTGGAGATCCCCGCGCCCGGTCCCAGGGCAGATCCTGGTCGTCAACGAGTACCTGTCGGTCGACCCGTACATGCTGGTAAGGATGAGCGACAAGGTACATGATCGAGACCATGGACCTTCCCGTACATCCTCTCGCCGGCCAGCGTGTCGGCTAGCGAACCGGCATGAGCGCTGCCCACGACCGCACCGTGGGCGTGCTGCTGACGTCGCAGGCGTTTCGCGGTCTCGGGTACGGCGTGGCCGCCGTCCAGTTCGGCGCTCTCATGGGCAGCGATGGGTTGTCGGCCACCGAGGTCGGTCTGGTGCTGGCGGCAATTCTGGTCGGCAGCTTTCTCACCAGTCTGGTCCTGGCTCGGTGGGGCGACCGCCTCGGTCGCCGCCGGGCCTACGCGGGCCTGTACGCCGCCATGCTCCTGTGCGGCCTGGTCATCGCCACCGGCCTGCCCTGGTGGCTGCTGGCCGTGGCCGCCTTCAGCGGAGCGATGTCGGTCGAGGTCATCGAGTCCGGGCCGTTCACCACGCTGGAACAGGTCATGCTGGCCGGCACCGGCCGCCCCCAGAAGCAGATCGTGCGGGGATTCGGCCTCTACAACGCGATCGCCGCCGTCGCCGGGACGCTCGGCGCGCTCCTGGGGAGCCTGCCTGCCGACCGGGGACTGCTCGGCGGCATCCTGGCCGGCACAGCCGCCGCCGGAATGCTCCTCGCCCTCCGGCTGCCCGCCACCGTCGAAGCTCCGGCACCGGCTCCGGCACCCGGACTACCGCAATGGCGCGTACTGGCCCGCCCCCGCGGCCCGGTGGCCCGCCTGGCGGGCCTGTTCGCCACCGACAGCCTCGCCGGCGGGTTCGTCATCCAGGCCTATGTCGGCTACTGGCTCGCGGCCCGCTTCGGGGCCACCACCCACACGATCGGGATCACCTTCGCCGTGGCCGGGATCCTCCAGACCGCCTCGCTGCTGGCCGCGCCGCGGGTGGCCAACCGGATCGGGCTGCTGCCCACGATGGTCTTCACCCACCTGCCCGCCAACGTCATGCTGGCCGCAGTGCCGTTTGCTCCCTCCCTCCCGCTGGCGATCGCCCTCCTGCTCGGGCGTGCCTGCCTGTCGTCGATGGACGTGCCCGCCCGGCAGGCGTACGTGATGGCGATGGTCCCGCCCGAGGAACGCACCGCCGCCGCCGCGATCACAAATACCGCCCGCTACCTCACCAGGCCCTTGGGACCGGCGCTGGCAGGCGTGCTGCAATCGGTCAGCCTGGCCGCGCCGTTCCTGTTCGCCGGGGTCGCGAAGATCGGCTACGACCTCGCCCTGTGGCGGATCTTCCGCCACATCCGGCTGCCCACCGACCCACCGCCCCACCGGGCGCACTGAACACCCTCGATCATCCAAGGACCTCCTTCACCGAATCTTTCCGAGGAAGCCACTGCCTTCAGCTTCAGGCCGGGGAGGAATCGGACTCCTGCGCAGCATGGCAGGGACAGCCGAATCGCCGCCCAGGCGATCCGGCGTCTGACCACAACGAACGCTCAAAATTGTCGTACCTCCTCGATAGATTGCACGATCATGACTGCTTCAGCGATTCCGGGCCAGGATGCCGGGCACGCCCGGTACACCTACCGGCTTCGCGTGTCGCGCACGGCAAGCCGCGCCCTGCTGGGCGAGTGGGACCGCTGCCGCTGGATCTGGAACCAGTGCGTCGCCACATCCAAGGCCGCGTACCTGCACAACAAGACCCACCCAGAAGACAAGCAGACCTGCGGTCCGAGCCGGCTCGACAAGATGCTGACCGGCTGGCGCGGCGAGCACGCATGGCTCGCGGCGGGGGCGTCGGTGCCGCAGCAGCAGATCATCCGTGACTTCGCCAGGTCTCGCGCGAAGGCACTCAAGGACATCAAGGACCGGCTGCCCGTCCGCCAGCGGGCCGGGATGCCCCGCTTCAAAAAGAGGGATTTGGCCGACCCGAGCCTGAACTACACGCGGCGCGGCTTCCGACTCAAAGACGACCGCCTGCACCTGGCCGGGAACATCATCTTGACCGTGGTCTGGTCCCGCGACCTGCCCGCTGCCCCGTCCAGCGTGCGCGTTTTCCGGGACAGTCTCGGCCACTGGTATTGCTCGTTCGTCGTCCCCGCCCAGGCCGAGCCGCTGCCCGCCACCGGGCAGGCGATCGGTATCGACTGGGGCGTGAAAGAGATC
Organism: Nonomuraea basaltis; assembly: GCF_005893125.1. GTDB lineage: Bacteria > Actinomycetota > Actinomycetes > Streptosporangiales > Streptosporangiaceae > Nonomuraea > Nonomuraea basaltis. The sequence continues at coordinate 4,382 of NZ_VCJS01000081.1, forward strand.
GCCACCACCACCAGCGACGACCATGACCTGCCGCACGCCGAGTACGGCAAGCAGGCCGCGAAGAAACTGGCCCGCTACGACCGGATGATGGCCCGCCGCAAACCCGCCCAAGGACAGCCGGGCTCGAAGAGCTACCGCAAGGCGAAGCAGCTGCGCGCCAAGCAGTACAAGAAGATCGCCCGCCAGCGCCAGGACACCGGCCGCAAGTGGGCCAAGAAGGTCGTCCGCGACCATGACATGGTCGCGGTAGAGGACTTCCATCCGAAGTTCCTGGCCAAGTCCAGCATGGCGCGAAAGGCCGCCGACGCGGCCATCGGTGCGACCAAGCGCGCCCTGGTCGACATGGCCCGCAAGCACGGCCGCACCCTGCGGCTCGTCAACCCCGCGCACACCACCATGGACTGCGCACAGTGCGGAGCGAGAACCAAGCACGCACTACCTCTTTCCGAACGTACCTACACCTGCGCCGCGTGCGGAGCCGTCTCCCCGAGAGACAAGAACTCCGCCCGCGTGATGCTGGTCCGGGCTGGTCTGAACCCGGCTGGTGCTGATCGCGTAAGACCTGAGCGTCCGCAGGACGCTCAGGCAGCGTGAGCCAGGAATCCCCCCGCCTTCAGGCGGGGGGAGCAGTCAATCGGAGTGGTGGGTCTCCACGGTCCACCACGACGACGTGCCGGACTGGCAGGCGCGCATGGTGAAGGGGTGGCCGGGGCGCGTGGCCAGGGCGCGGCGGCTGGCGCGGGTGCCGCGCGACCTCGACCTGTTGCTCACCGCGTTCATGGTGGTGGGGGTCGTGCTGTTCGCGTGGATCCAGTCGCGGATCCGGCTGTCCGGCGACACGCCCACGAACGCCAACTGGCTCACCACCGCCTGCGCCGCCGTCGCCATGGCGCTGCCGCCCGCCCTGATCGTGCTGCTGCAGCGAGGCTGGCGGGACGCGCGGCACCGCCGGACCATCGGCGTGCTCTGGGACGTGTCCACGTTCTGGCCGCGCCGCTCCCACCCCCTCGCGCCGCCGTCCTACGCCGAGCGGGCGGTGCCGGAGCTGCAGCGGCGGCTATGGTGGCTGCACGACAACGGCGGGGTCCCGCTCGTGGCCGCGCACAGCCAGGGCTCGGTCCTCGCGGTCGCGGCGCTCGCCCAGCCGTGCTCGCGCCCCGCCCACGACCGGGTCACCCTGGTGACCTTCGGCTCGCCGCTGCGCACCCTGTACGCGTGGGGCTTTCCCGCGTACTTCAACGACGCCCTGTTCGAGCGGCTCGCGGACGGCCCCGGCATCAAGGTCTGCCGCTGGCGGAACTTCCACTACCGCACCGACTTCATCGGGGGCCCGGTGCGGGACCGCGTCGACGTGCCGCTGCCCGACCCGCCGGCCAGCCGGTTCCTGTACGGGCAGCCGCTGCCGAGGGTGGGCGGCCACACCGGCTTCTGGGAGGACGAGAACATGCGCGAGCAGATCGCCCGCCTGGCGAAGGCGGCGGGGACTGACGCCGTCACCAGGGGGTAGGCGCAGGGCAAGACCGGCCCTCACCCGATGCGGAGGCCGTGTCCGGCGGTGACCGATGGCGGCCTTCCCCGGCACCCGGATAAGCTCCACCATGACCATCGTCACCGCAGACCTCTACGACGAGCACGGCGACCAGTTCGACTCCTGCGACCTGCAACTACGCCAGTACGGCGGCCGCCGCGCCTTCGCCGGCACGATCGCGACCGTCCGCTGCCACGAGGACAACGCCCTGCTCAGGTCGGTCCTCGCGGAGCCGGGAGACGGGCGCGTCCTGGTGGTGGACGGCGGCGGCTCGCTGCACACCGCCCTCATGGGCGACCTCATCGCCGGCATGGCCGCCGCCAACGGCTGGTCCGGCGTGGTCATCAACGGCGCGGTACGCGACGTCGCCGCTCTACGCGAGCTGGACCTGGGCGTCAAGGCCCTCGGCTCGAACCCCCGCAAGAGCGGCAAGGAGGGCACCGGCGAGCGCGACGTGCCGGTCGCCTTCGGCGGCGCCACCTTCCACCCCGGCGCCGAGTTGTTCGGCGACGACGACGGCATCCTCGTCACCCGCGCCTGAGCCGCCCGGCCCCGCCGCAGCGGCGTCGGGGCCGGTCCCCGCCGCCATGCCCGGCGATCCCAGATCGTGGTGGTCTGCAAAGAAAGGCGCCGTACGCGCCCGCCTGTGATCGAGGGTCATCGGCCCTTCCGACCCGGAGAGGACTCCCACCCCCCATGGCCCTTGCCAGCGTCTTCCTGCCCATCGCCCTGGCGATCATCATGCTCGGGCTCGGCCTGAGCCTGACGATCGCCGACTTCCGCCGTGTGGTCGCCTACCCCAAAGCCACCGTCGTGGCGCTGACCTGCCAGATTCTCATCCTGCCCGCCGTCTGCCTCGGCCTCGTGCTCGCCTTCGGCCTGCCGCCCGCCCTCGCCGTCGGCATGATGCTGCTGGCCGCATCGCCGGGCGGCACCACGGCGAACCTCTACAGCCACCTGTTCGGCGGTGACGTCGCGCTGAACGTGACGCTCACCGCGATCAACTCGGTGCTGGCCGTCTTCACGCTGCCCCTGGTCGTCAACCTGTCGCTGGGCTACTTCGGCAACGCGGGCACGCTGGGCCTGCAGTTCGACAAGACGCTGCAGGTGGTCGCGATCGTGCTGGTCCCCGTGGCGGTCGGCATGCTGGTACGCGCGTTCGCCCCGCGCTTCGCCGAGCGCATGACCACGCCCGTGAAGATCGCCTCCGCGGTCATCCTGCTCCTGGTCATCCTCGGGGCGCTGCTGCAGGAGCTGGACAACCTCGGCGGCTACATCAGCTCCGTGGGCCTGATCACGGCCCTGTTCAGCGTGATCAGCCTGGCCATCGGCTACTGGGCTCCCCGCCTGGCGGGAGTGGGCCGCCACCAGGCCGTCGCCTCGTGCATGGAGATCGGCATCCACAACGCGACCCTCGCGATCGCGGTCGCGCTCAGCCCGGCGCTGCTCAACAGCGCCCAGATGGCGATCCCCGCGGCGACGTACGGCATCGTGATGTTCTTCACCGCGGCCGCGGCCGGGTTCCTGGTCAAATCCCGCACGGCGGAGCCGGCCCCCGAGGCGACCACCGCCTGATCGGGTGGGCGGCCGGAGAGGTCACAGCGGCGGGGGCCCGTGTCCGCCGCTCTCCGGTTCAGATCATCGAGATGCACGAGATGGGTTGTCACTCGCAATCGAGGAGGCGCGCGCCGAAGGCCCGGCAGGCAGTTCGGAAGTCGCACGGTTCATGGATGGTGAAGTCGGCGTTCAGGAAGGCGAGGCTCAGGAGTAGCCATTCCCAGGTGTCCATCAGGACGACCTTGGTCCGGCGGTCGTCCAGTGCCGCGAGTTCGGCCTCTTGATGCTTGAGGGCGTCGGCGACTGCCAGGAGGGGCGCCTCCACGGTGAGAACGACGCGGTTGCGGTGCTTGTTGAGTCCTTGCCGGAGATAGTCCACGGCGGTGTCGGCGGGCAACGGCCTCGGCGTGTAGGTGCTGGTCGACGTCTGGAGACGGGTGATGCGGTCTATGCGGAAGAGGCGCCACTCGTCTTTGCGGGTGTCCCAGGCGAGGAGGTACCACCGCTGGTGGTGGTGGATCTGGCGGTGGGGTTCGACGCGGCGGGAGGAGGATGGGCCGTCCTTGCCGCTGTAGTCGAAGGTGACGATCAGGCGGCGCTCTATGGAGTCGGCCAGGGTCGAGAGGTCGTCGGTGCTGGTGCTCGGGCCGAGCGACGTGCTGGTTTCCAGGCTCGCGCGGAGCTGGGTGGCGCGGTGCCGGAGGCGTTTCGGCAGGTACTGGTCGACCTTGCCGTAGGCGCGGGTCGCAGCCTCGTCCACGCTGCCCTCGGTGGCGCTGCCCGTGGCGGCGAGGGTGGCCAGCCCGAGGAGAGTCGCGATCGCCTCGTCGTCGTCGAGCACAAGCGGTGGCAGGGCGTTGCCCGCGGTAAGCCGGTAGTGGCCGCCGGGGCCGGGCTGAGTCTGGACCGGGTAGCCGTAGCCGCGGAGGCGATCGATGTCGCGGCGCAGGGTCCGGGGACTGACGTCGAGCCGTGCGGCGAGCTCGTCGCCGCTGAACGCCCGTCCGGACTGAAGAGTGGCGAGCAGAGCGAGGATGCGTTGGGTGACGTCCGCCATGCATCCAGTCTCGCCAATGTCGCGGCCACTTTCTGTCCACATCTCTTCATAGCCTCACCGACATGCAGAGGCGAACGATCCGCATCCGGGGTGCCCGGACCAACAACCTGAAGTCCGTCGACGTGGACATCCCTCGCGGCCGGTTGGTCGTGTTCGCGGGCGTGTCAGGGTCGGGGAAGTCATCGCTCGTGTTCGACACGATCGCGGCAGAGGCCGGGCACCAACTGAACGAGACCTTCCCGCCATTCGCCCGTAATCGACTGCCGAAGTGGACGCGCCCCGAGGCGGACGAGATCAAGGGACTGTCGCCGGTGGTGGTGATCGACCAGCGCAGAATCGGCGGGAACGCCCGGTCCACAGTCGGCACCATCACCGACACCTGGACCTATCTGCGGCTGCTGTTCTCTCGCATCAGCTCACCGCATGTGGGCGAGTCGAACCGCTTCTCGTTCAATGACCCGGCCGGCATGTGCCCCACCTGCGCCGGGCTGGGCGAGGTCGTAATGAGCGCCGTCGACCGGTTCCTGGACCTGGACAAGTCGCTGGCCCAGGGGGCAATCCTGCTTCCCGGGTTCGGCAACGGCGGCTACTGGTACTCCCGATATGCCGACATCGGCAGCTTCGATGCGGACACCCCGCTCCGGGACTGGACCGAGGGGGAACGCGAAGCCTTGCTCTACGGCGGCGAGCACGCTGCATGCCTGGGCACCAGGCCTCCTGCGGATTACGAAGGCATCGTGGAGCGCTTCGAACGGATCTACCTGCACACCTCCGACGACCTCTCCGATCGCAAGCAAGAGACGATCGCCCGGTTCACCCGCTCAGAGATCTGCCATGACTGCCGCGGCGACCGGCTCAATGAGGCCGGCCGCACCGCCACCGTCCTCGGATACACCATCGGGGACATGGCCCGCATGGAGATCACCGAGCTCGCCGACCTCGTGGAGCGGGTAGCCGACCCGGCTGTCGCGCCTGTCGCGGCCGCCCTCAGGGACCGGCTCGGAGCCATGGTCACGATGGGGCTTGGTTACCTCCACCTCGGCCGCGCCACCACCAGCCTGTCCGGCGGGGAGTCGCAGCGCATCAAGACCGTCAAGCACCTCGGCAGCAGCCTCATCGAGATGCTCTACGTCTTCGACGAACCCACCGTGGGCCTCCACCCGCACGACATCAAGTCGATGATCACCCTGCTGCGGCAGCTCCGCGACCAGGGCAACACCGTCCTGGTCGTCGAGCACGACCTCGCAGTCATGGCCATCGCCGACCAAATAGTCGAGATCGGACCCGACGCCGGCGCAGACGGCGGAGAACTGGTCTTCCAAGGCACCTTCGACGAGCTCCGGACAGCCCGCACCGCGACCTCCACAGCCCTCGCCACGCAGACGCCGATCACCGCTGACCCGCGAGCAGCCACCGGTGCGATCACGGTGGCCGGCGCCACCCGCAACAACCTCAAGAACGTGACCGTCACCATCCCCACCGAGGTCCTGACGGTCCTCACCGGCGTCGCGGGGTCAGGCAAGTCCAGCCTCGCGACCGAGCTGGTCACCCAGCAGGGCGCGGTCGTGATCGACCAGAAGCGGGTCAGCACCAACCGTCGCTCCACCCCCATCACCTACACGGGCATCGCCACCCCGATCCGCAAGCTGTTCGCCAAGCACAGCGGCATGCCCGCCGGCTTTTTCAGTGCCAATTCCGAAGGCGCCTGCCCCGACTGCAATGGTTCGGGCGTCATCTACACAGACCTAGCGTTCATGGACGGCCAGGAGACCGTGTGCGAGACGTGCCAGGGCCGACGGTTCACCAGCGACGTGCTCCGCCACCGAGTCAACGGTCTGTCCATCGCTGACGTCGACGACCTGACGATCACCAACGCCATCCAGCAGATGCCCGACCGCACGATCCGCAAGGCGCTGCAACACCTCGACCAGGTCGGACTCGGCTATCTGCGCCTCGGCCAGCCGTTGACGACGCTGTCCGGTGGTGAATGCCAGCGAGTCAAGATCGCCAAGGAGCTGCGCGACACCCTGGAGCCGACCCTCTACGTCCTCGATGAACCCACCACAGGTCTGCATCCGCGCGACATCGCCACCCTGCTCCAGATCCTCGACCAGCTCGTCGACCAAGGTCACACCGTCGTCGTCATCGAGCACAACGTCGACGTCATCCGGCACGCAGACTGGATCATCGACCTCGGCCCCGGCCCCGGCAAGCACGGCGGCCAGATCCTCTACCAAGGGCCGGTCGCCCGGATGAGCGGCACTGTCACCGCCGACGCCCTACAGGCGGGGGTAAGCACAACGGCGCCGCTTTCAAGCTGCCGCCCCAGCTGAGCGCCGCCGCGTCCGGCTCGGCTTCTGCACGCCGGAGCGGACGGAGAGAACCGGCTCGCAGGCCTCTCCGCCCGCGTCCCGGAGTTACCGGCGCGCGGGCGGAGGACCGGTGGTTCAGCCCTTGGGCCTTTCGCTGAAGGGGGCGAGCGTGATCTTGTCGATCACCGGGGCGTACTGCGAGCGAAGCAGCACTCCCGGGAAGGTCTCCGAGGCGTAGGTCCTGCCGTCGAAGTTCGGCAGCTCCTCGGCGGAGAACGTCACCGTGTTCTCTCCCTTCGTCAGCTTCACCGGGACGGTGACCTCCCAGAAGTTGTTCTCGTGGAAGGTGTGGGGGAACAGGACGCGCTGCGCGGCGGCACCGTTCACCGAGATGTCGGCGTGCCTGGCGAGCGGGTCCGGGTTGTAGTGCGTGGCGGGCGACTGCTCCGGGTTGGAGTAGCGGACGCGCATGGCGTACGTGCCGCCTTCGTCTGCCTGGACATTGAAGGTGAGCGTGTTGGCGTTCCCCGGCGTGCCGCCGACCCCGGTGACCGCGGACTTTCCGCTGGCCAGGGAGAGCGACGACGCCTTGGCCGTGCCGGCGAGCCGGGCGGCCTCCGCCTCGTAGGCGGTGCCCTGCGGCGCGTCGGCGGCCGGGCGGACCTCCAGCCGGTCGATGAGCGCCGTGCCGGACGTGCCGGTGACCGTGACCTTGTTGATCCCGCCGGACAGCGACACCGTCCTGGTGGAGCCGTCGCGCCGGGCGTCCTCCATCACCTCGATGCCGTTGACGGAGATCTTCGCCTGGCCGGAGCCGAGCAGCTTGAGGTCGAGGGTGGCCGCGGCGTCCCTGGCGGCGTAGACCCAGAAGGTCACCGACTTCCCGCGGTCGGCCGCCACGACACCCGAGCCGCCGATGCCGGCGCCCTTGACGTCGTACGACGCGCCGGCCCCGCTCAGGTCGGCCAGCTCGGCCTCGTAGATGGAGGTCGCCGCCGCCGGGTTGGCCAGCGACAGCCGGATCCGGTCCACGATCGCGTCGCCCTTGGTGACCCTGGCGCCGTCGAGGCTCCGCGCGGCCAGGGAGATCACGTGCTTGCCCGCCGTGAGCTCCACGGTGGTGTCGGCGTGGTCCCACACCACCCACTTGTAGCCGAGCGGCAGGAACAGCTCCTGCTCGGCGCCGCCGTCCACGCGGACGAAAACGTTGGTGGGACCCTGCTCGCGCACCCGGTCGAAGGTGTTGAGCGAGTTGGCGAAGACGCCGAGATCGTAGCGGCCGTCCTGCGGGACCTCGACGGTGAAGTCGAGCACGCCGTCGGAGCCGGTACGCAGCCCGCCGACGTTGTAGCCGCCGGAGGTGTAGAACTTCGACACGTTCGAGGGGGAGCCCTCGGGGCCGTTGCGGCTGTAGCCGCTGCCGGTGTACTTGGCGTTCTCTGCCTCGTACGACTGCTCCCACAGCTTGGGCGCGGGCGCCGTCGCGGTGCCGGTGCCCTCGGGGCTGAGCACGATCTCGTACGCCGACGACTCCTTCAGCCGCGGCAGGTCGCCGCTGCCGAAGTCGAACGCCACGGTGCCGTCCTCGACCTTGACGTCGCGCTCGGCGATGATCTCCGCCTGCGCCGAGTCGCCGATCTGCCCCGTCCACGGGATCTCGCGGATCCAGGCGTGGACGGTGCCGCCGAAGACGCCGGCGGGGACGTTCTCGAAGCGGATGTGCCCGGCGCTGCTCGCGCCACCAAAGATCGCCCGGGACTGCTTCTTGGCCGTGTCGAGCGTCGCGACACCCTGCAGGGTGTAGTTCTGCCCCGGGAACGGCGGCGTGACCTGCACGGTGTGCCCGCTCATGCCGCCGTAGGCGTTGAGCAGCCACCACTGGCCGTTGCCCCGGTTGGCCTGCACGGCCGAGTCGGACAGGTTGCCGTCGATGTTCCAGTACGCGATGTCGGCGTCCACCTTCGATTCCTCGATGGCCGACACCCACTGGATCATCTGCCCGGGCACCGAGGTGTGGTAGTTGAAGGCGTACTCGTTGACGTTGATCGGCAGCTTCTTCCCGGCGTACTCGGTGCCGGCGAAGACCTCGGCCTCCCATCCGCGGTAGCGCTTGACGCTGGTGCGGACCTGCTCGGGGTGGCTGAGCTCGTGCCAGGTCATCACCTCGGGCACGGTGTCCGCCTTGACGGCGTGCTGCAGGAAGCCCTTCACCTGGGTGTACAGCACGCTGGTGTTGGGGCCGGCGATCCGCGCCTGCGGCATCTTGCCCTTGATGAGCGCATAGACCTCGTCCCACGCCTTGAAGTAGTCCGTCGGGTCGTTGAGCCAGCTCTTGCGGTTGTAGCTCCACTCGCCGGTGCCGAACATGTTGCCCTCGGGCTCATTGAACGGCACGAAGACGATGTTGTCCTGATATTTCTCGTCAAGCTGCCGGAGCTCGAGGACCTGGTCCACCTGCTTGGCGATCTTCTCCTTGAACAGGTCGAGCTTCTCCTGCGGCGTGCTGCCCGGCCACTGGTACGGGAAGCCGCGGTGGATGTCGGTCATGTAGATGTACACGTCGCCGCCGGTGCTGTCGGCGAGCGGCTTGACCACTTCGAGCGCGTCGGCGCCCGGGTGCTGCGGGCCGTCCTGGGCCTTGGTCGAGACCGTGCGCAGGCGCATGCCCTCGATCAGGTTGTTCGTCGGGACCCCGGGCCCATACAGGCCGTAAAGCGTGCCGGACGCGCCGCCGTGGAAGGGGCCGGTGTCCTTGGCGAGGTCGATGACGAGCTGACCCTCGCGGATCACCGTGACGTTGGCGGTGACGGGCCGGCCGCCGGCCGTGCCCTTCACGGTGAAGGTCCCGGCCTTGGCGTAGTCCTCGGGGTTCGCCTGCGGCCAGGTGATGGGCAGGTCGCGGTCGTAGCCGTCGGAGAAGGTGGCGCGGACCGCGGCCGGCAGGGACGGCGCGGTGCCGATGAACGTCCGCACCGCGAAGGTGTCCTGGGCCAGGCCCGTCGGGGTGGGGACCTGGCCGCCGACGAGGGCGGCGACCTGCTCGGCCGTCAGCGCGGCGCCGTAGACGCGGAAGTCGTCGATCGCGCCGTCGAACAGCGGATCCGGGTAGAACGAGCGCCCGATGAAACCGGCGGACGTCGTGGCGGCGTCGATCAGCTGCGCGGCGGTCACGTTCGTGGCGGCGGAGGCGACCGCGGCGCCGTCGAGATAGGTGGTAACGCGCTTGGCGGCCGTGTCGAGGGTGACGGTCAGCGTCTTCCAGGCGTTGGCCGGCAGCGGGGCCGACCCCGTGACCTGGGCCTCGCCGCCCGCGGACGAGGAGGTGACCGCCGTGCGCAGGCGGCCGTCGCCGTTGTACGGCGTGGTGAACAGGTAGCGGCTGGTGTCCTTGCCCAGCGCGTAGATCCACTGCCAGGGGGCGGTGGTGCCGTCCCACTTCACCCGGGCCGACACCGTCAGGTCGGTCTTGCCCTGGAGCACGGCCAGGGGCAGCCGTACGTAGGCGCCGTCGGAGGTCGATGCGCCTCCGGGCAGGCTCAGCGCCTGGCCTCCGTCCGCGCCGGCCACCAGAGCCGCCGTGGAGCCGTTGACCAGCGTGCCGTGCAGGCCGTTCCCGGAGGAGTCTGTGACGGAGCCGGTGGTGATGTCGTCGGCGTCGAACTCGTAGGCGAGCGCGGGCGCGGGCGGCTCGGCGGCCGCGGCGGCGGGGACGCCCGTGGTTAACGCGATGGTGAGGACGGCCGGGAGGAGCCCGGCTCGCATGGCCTTGGTGATGCTCGTCAATGTCATCACGACATCCCTAAATGATCATGTTGCTGGGGGTGCCTGAAGAGGGAGTGCCGGTCCCGCTTCACCAGTAATGTGAGCGCTAACAAATCTCAGGGAGTCGAGTCGCAACGCAACGAGGGTTTCGCGTAGGTTACGTAGCCGCGCCTCGCCCGTCAATGCATCGCTTCGTGACGTTTCCTGCGTGTCACGATTCGATATCGGCCGCAACCTATGCCCTTGACCTGTGCCGCCCGCTGAGCAACAGTCGAGCAACATCGTTGAACCGGTTCGCTGACTTCGGTGATCACAGGCAGACCTCGCCCACGACCGTGCCGAGTCGCAGCGTGGGTCAGGCCTGTGAATCCCCAGGATGCGGCGTCACTCGCCCGGCGATCCGGCCATCGATGTGAGGGAGTCCGCAACGTAACTGTCGAACCGGTTCGATTACAGGAGGTGAGAGTGGCAACGATCGGAGACGTGGCCCGGGAGGCCGGGGTGAGTCGCAGCACGGCGTCGTACGCGCTGTCGGGCAAGCGGCCCATCTCGGAGGAGGTCCGCCGGCGCGTGCTGGCGGCGGCCGAGGCGCTCGCCTACACGCCGAACGCGGGCGCCAGGGCGCTGGCCACCTCCCAGACCAAGGTCCTCGGTCTGCTCGCCCAGTTCCACGAAGACGAGTTCGCGCCCGCGATGATGCAGTACATCCTGGGCGTCACCGACACCGCCCGCGACCTGGGCTACGACACGCTGCTGGTGACCGAGGCGGACGGCACCCGGGCGCTGCGGCGGATCACCGATTCGCGGATGGTGGACGGCGTCGTCCTGATGAACATCGCGGAGGCCGACTCGAGGCTGCCCATCCTGCGCGCGGCGCCGCAGCCGGGCGCCCTGGTCGGCCTGCCGGGCGACTGCACGGGGCTCGACGTGTTCGACCTCGACTTCGAGGAGGCGGGCCGGGTCATGGTGGACCACCTCCACCGGCTCGGTCACCGCGAGCTCATCCTGATCTCGCAGCCGGAACACGTGGTGGAGCGGGGCGGCGCGTACGTGTGGCGCCTGCGCGACGCCGCGCTCGAACGCGCCCGGCAGCTCGGCGTCACCCTGCACGCGGTGTACGGCGAGTCCCGGCAGCCTGCCGTGGGACGCCTGCTCAACGCCCTGCTGGACGCGCATCCCGCGGCGACCGGCCTGCTGATCAACAACGAGGCTGCCGCCGCGGCGCTGCCCTCCGTCAGCTACGCGCGTGGGTTACGGGTGCCCGAGGACCTGTCGGTCATCGGACGCTACTCCGCCGAGTTCGCCGCGGCCTTCTCCCTGCCCTATTCGTTCATCGAGAGCGCACCCGACCGCCTCGGCGGCATGGCGGTACGTCAGCTCGTCCGCCGCGTGGAATCGGCGGCGGCCCGGGCCGAGCCCTTCGTCGTGCGCTTCATCTCCCCCGAGCTGGTGTCCCGGGAAAGCACCGCACCCCCCAGACCCCCTCACGCCCGTTAAGACGCGGGCACCGGCCCCCACTACCGTTCTGCCTCACAAACCAATGTGAGCGCTAACATTGGAGGAACTCCAATGCACCGCACGTCGATGTCCACCAGGGCAGCGGTCTTCGGAACCGCCGTCCTCGGACTGTCCACCCTGGCCGCCTGCGCCTCCGCCCCCGTCAGCGACAGCGGCGCCACCGCCACTGCCTCCGCCGGCGGCGCCTACGCGTGGTGGGACCCGTACCCGCAGCACGACGCCTCCTCCGCCTGGGCCAAGCGGGTGAACACCTGCGGTCAGCAGGCCGGCGTCACCATCGAGCGCACCGCCTACGACACGACGGCGCTGACCAACCAGGCGCTGCTCGCGGGCCAGGAGGGCAACGCGCCCGACGTCATCCTGCTCGACAACCCCGCCGTCTCGACCCTCGCGGACGCGGGGATGCTCGCCTCGATGGACGAGTTCGGCCTCGACCCGGCGAGATTCGACAAGAACCTCATCGCCGCCGGGGAGCTGGACGGCAAGACCTACGGCATCCCCATCGGCGCGAACACCCTGGCGCTGTACTACAACAAGAAGATCCTCGACGACGCCGGCGTCGACCCGAAGTCGATCAAGGACTGGGCCTCGCTCAACACGGCGCTGAAGAAGGTCAAGGACGCGGGCAAGAAGCCGATCACGTTCTCGGCCATCGGCACGGAGGAGGGCTCGTTCCAGTTCCTGCCGTGGTTCTGGGGCGCCGGCGCGCAGCTCACCCAGCTCGACTCGCCCCAGGCCGTCGAGGCGCTCGACCTGTGGCAATCGTGGGTCAAGGACGGCACCGCCCCCAACTCGGTCATCAGCAACTCCCAGAACACCACCTGGGAGGAGTTCCTGACGGGCGAGTTCGCGTTCGCCGAGAACGGCACCTGGCAGATCAACAGCGCCGCGAAGGCGGGTTTCCCCACCGGCATCGTCCAGATCCCCGGCAAGGACGGCGGCACCGCGCCCACGCCCACGGGCGGCGAGTTCATCACCGTCCCGGTGCAGAAGGACACCCAGCGCTACGCCGCCACCAAGAAGATCCTCGAATGCATGACGACGCCAGAGGGCCTGGTGGAGACCGGTACGACCTTCGCGTACTACATCCCTTCCACCGCCGAGGGACAGCAGCAGATCCTGGCGAAGGAGCCCAGCCTGAAGCCGTGGGCCGAAGCCGTGCGGTCGGCCAAGGGCCGCACGAGCGACAACCTCGGCACCGACTACCCGAAGATCTCCGAGGCCCTGTGGACCGCGGTGCAGAAGGCGCTGAGCGGCACGGCCGCCCCGGCTGACGCGCTCAAGGAAGCACAGGCCCAGGCCAAGCAGGCGATCGGCGACTGAGCCGTGCCGCAAGGCAACGAGGACTACAACCGATGACATCCTCCCGTACCGATGCGATCGCGACCGCCGGCAGACCGGGGGCGGAGGTGAACCCCGCCCCCGGCCACCGGCGCCGCCGCCGCTCGCCGCAGTGGACGGCCTTGGCGTTTCTCGCGCCCCTGGTCGTCTACCTGCTGGTCTTCTACGCCTACCCGCTGTATCGCAACATCGAGCTCAGCGTGCACGACTACACGCCGCGCGCCTTCGTGCGGGGCGACCCGGAGTTCACCGGCCTGAAGAACTACCTGGACGTCCTCTCCGACGACACCTTCCTCCAGGCCCTGCGCAACACGGCCCTGTTCACCCTGGGGTCCATCGCCGCCCAGTACGCGCTCGGCCTGGCGCTCGCGGTCTTCTTCCACCGTAACTTCCGCCTCTCCGTGGTGCTGCGCGCGATGTTCCTGGTGCCGTGGCTGCTGCCGCTGATCGTCTCCGCCTCGACCTGGTCGTGGATGCTCAACAGCGAGAACGGCATCGTCAACTCGGTCCTCCAGGCGTTCGGGGTGGGCCAGATCAACTGGCTCACGTCCCCGGACACCTCGCTGCTGTCCGTCACCGTCGCCAACATCTGGCTCGGGATCCCGTTCAACCTGGTGATCCTCTACGCCGGGCTGCAGAACATCCCGGGCGACCTGTACGAGGCCGCCGGTCTGGACGGGGCGAACGGGTGGCAGCGGTTCTGGCGCATTACCTTCCCCCTGCTGCGACCGGTGTCGGCGATCACGCTGCTGCTCGGCCTGATCTACACGCTCAAGGTCGTCGACATCATCTGGATCATGACCAGAGGAGGACCGGCGGACGCGTCGACGACGCTGGCCATCTGGTCGTACCGCGAGGCGTTCGGCACCGGCCAGCCCGACTTCTCCCCCGCGGCGGCCGTCGGCAACCTGCTCATCCTCATCGCGTTCGCCGCCGGGCTGGCACACGTGCACCTGCAGCGCAAGGAGGAACGCGCATGACCGAGCATGCAGCGCAAGGAGGAACCGCATGACCGAGCACCGGCCGTGGTGGAAGACGGTGCTGGGCGTCGTCCTGGTGGGGCTGATGCTCTTCCCGGTCTACTGGATGTTCAACGTCTCGCTCACCAAGACGAGCGACATGCGGGCCGATCCGCCCCACTGGTTCCCCTGGGATCCCACGTTCGAGGGCTACGCCTCGGCGCTCGGCCAGCAGCTTCCGGCCCTCGCCACCAGCCTCTTCATCGGCCTCGGCACCGTCGCGCTCACGCTGGTGGTGGCCCTGCCCGCGGGGTATTCACTGGCGAAGCTGCGGCCGCGCGGCGCCCGCGGGATCGATTTCCTGCTGCTCGTCGCGCAGATGATCCCGGCCGTCGTCATGGCCATGGGCTTCTACGCGATCTACATCAGGCTCGGGATGCTGAACACGGTCGGAGGGCTGATCATCGCCGACTCGACGCTGGCCGTGCCGTTCGCCGTGCTGCTCTTCCGGGCGTTCATGGCGAGCATCCCGCGCGAGCTCATGGCGGCGGCCCAGATCGACGGGGCGAGCACCTGGCGCACGTTCCGCTCCATCATCCTGCCGCTGAGCCGCAACTCGGTGATCACAGTCTCGCTCTTCGCGTTCCTGTGGGCGTGGTCGGACTTCATCTTCGCCTCGACGCTCAACCGCAACAGCGACACGATCCCGATCACCCTCGGCATCTTCCGCTACATCGGCAACAACACCACGCAATGGAACTCGATCATGGCGACCGCGGTGGTCGCGTCCGTTCCCGCCGCCTTCCTCCTCGTCCTCGCGCAACGCTACATCTCCGCCGGCGTCACCGCCGGCGCCGTGAAGGACTGAACGATCTCCTCGAAAGGTTCACGACATGACCGAAGGCACGCCGGACGCCTGTCCCGTGCTCCCGGCCCATGGTCCCGTACGGCCCCTCGGGCTCGCGCAGGTCTCCATCGCCGGCGGGTTCTGGGGCGGCCGCCAGGCCGTGAACGCCTCGGCGACGCTGGCCCACTGCGAGTCGTGGATGGAGCGCCTCGGCTGGCTGGCGAACTTCGACCGGGTCGCCGACGGGACCACCTCGCCCGACCGCCCCGGCTGGTCGTTCTCCGACTCGGAGGTCTACAAGCTCCTAGAGGCCCTGGCCTGGGAGACGGGCCGGACCGGTGACCCGGAGGCGGAGTCCGCGATCAAGCGGCTCACCGCGCGTGTCGCCCGGGCGCAGGACCCGGACGGGTACCTCAACACCTGCTTCGGCCACGACCGGCAGCCGCCGCGCTACAGCGACCTCGAGATGGGCCACGAGCTCTACAACACCGGTCACCTGCTGCAGGCGGCGGTGGCGCGGCTGCGCATGGCCGGCGAGGACGACCTGGTACGGATCGCGCGGCGAGCGGCGGATCACGTGTGCCGGACCTTCGGCGCGGACGGCCTGGCCAAGATCTGCGGGCACCCGGAGATCGAGGTCGGCCTGGCCGAGCTCGGCCGGGCCCTGGGCGAGGATCGCTACGTCGAGCAGGCGCGCCTCTTCCTCGAACGCCGGGGGCACGGGACGCTCCGGGACATCCCGTTGGGCCGTGCCTACTTCCAGGACGACGTGCCGATCCGGCAGGCCGAGGTCTGGCGCGGCCACGCCGTCCGCGCGCTCTACCTGACCGCCGCGGCGGTGGACGTGGCCGTCGAACGCGGCGACGACGAGCTGCTGCGCGCGGTGGAGCGGCAATGGGAGCGCTCCGTCGCGCGCCGGACGTACATCACGGGCGGCATGGGCTCGCGCCACCAGGACGAGGGCTTCGGCGAGGACTGGGAGCTGCCGCCGGACCGGGCGTACTGCGAGACGTGCGCCGGGGTCGCCTCGATCATGGTCTCCTGGCGCCTCTACCTGGCCACCGCCGACGTCCGCTACACGGACCTGATCGAGCGGACGCTCTACAACATCATCGCGACCTCCCCCAGCCCCGACGGCCGGGCGTTCTTCTACGCCAATCCCCTCCACCAGCGGACGCCGGGGAGGCCGGCGGACGGGACCGAGGTGAGCCCGCGCGCCGAGGCGGGCGCCCGCGCCGCGTGGTTCGAAGTCTCCTGCTGCCCCACCAACGTCGCCCGGACGCTGGCGAGCCTCGGCGGCTACGTCGCCACCACCGACGGCGACGGCCTCCAGATCCACCAGTACGCTCCGTGCGCCATCCGCGCCGAGCTGCCGGACGGACGGCAGGTGGCCGTGGACGTCGAGACCGATTACCCCGAGACCGGGACCGTCCGCGTCCGGATCGCGGCCGACGCGCCCGCGCCGTGGACGCTCTCCTTGCGCGTCCCCGCGTGGGCGGACGGGGCCACGGTGACCGAGGACGGGCAGGCGCGGCCGGCCGAGCCCGGCCTGCTCGCGATCCGGCGGGCCTTCCGAGCGGGTGACGTCATCACCGTGGAGCTGCCGACGCGGCCTCGCTTCACGTGGCCGGATCCCCGCATCGACGCGGTACGCGGATGCGTCGCGGTCGAGCGTGGCCCGGAGGTCCTGTGCGTGGAGTCCCACGACCTTCCCCACCCTGACGGGCTCGACGGCCTGGTGATCGACATCCTGTCCGCCCCGCAGGCGGATCCCGGTGGCGCACGGGTTCGCGGCCGCCTGCCGGTGCGCGCCGACCGGCTCTGGCCCTACCCCGCCCATCCTGCCGCTCCCGCGGCGGACGCCGAGTGGTTCGACGTGCCGCTGCGGCCCTACCACTCGTGGGCCCAGCAGGGCCCGTCGAGCATGCGTATCTGGTTGCCCGCACTCACACAAGGAGAGTGACGCCATGTCCCGATTCCGAGCCCTTTCCTTAGTCCTGGTCACCGCGGCCGCGGCCGTGGTGACCACCGCGCCCCCGGCGGCGGCCGCGGGCGCGACGCTGACCGTCAACGTCGCCCAGCCGTTCCGGCCGGTGACCCACGTCGCCTCCGGCGGCCTGTACGGCCTGGCCGAGAACGGCAGGCCGGCCGACTCCACCCTGTTACCCATCAAGGTGAACTCGCTGACGCAGCCCGCGCCCGGCGTGGGCCAGCGGCCCAACGGCCAGCCGCCCGGAGGCGACGCCCTGCTGGTCGCCCCGCAGGCCACCCGGGTGGGCGCGGGCCAGTTCATCCGGATGCCCGACATCTACCCCGACTTCCCCTACCGGTGGGTGAGCTGGAACGACTGGCTGGCGAAGGTCAACACCATGGTGAACGCCAGGCTCTCGGCGACGACGGTCACCAACGTGATCGGCTGGGAGCTCTGGAACGAGCCCGACTGGACCTGGAACACCTCCGCCGCGGGCAGCTTCAACGATGGCTGGGTGCGCACGTTCCGCGCGGTCCGCGCACTCGACACGCTGACGCCGATCGTCGGCCCGAGCACCGCCACCTACAACCGCTCCTGGATGCAGTCGTTCCTGACCAACGCCAGGAACACCGGCACCCTGCCCGACATCATCTGCTGGCACGAGCTGGAGAACCCCACCAGGATCGCGGGCGACATCGCCGACTACCGCAACCTGGAGGCGTCGCTCGGCATCAGCCCGCGCCGCATCTCGATCAACGAGTACGCCGCGCCCGGCGAGGTGGACGTGCCCGGCCGGATCGCCGGCTACGTGAGCAAGCTGGAGCGCGCCGGCGTGGAGTCCGCGCACCGGGCCTTCTGGTACGAGTACGGCACCATGAACGGCCTGGTCGTCAACAACAACCAGCCCACCGGCACCTGGTGGCTGTACAAGTGGTACGGCGACATGGCCGGCAGCATGGTCGCGACGACGACGAGCACCCAGACCGGCCTGGACGGCTTCGCCTCCTACGACGGCACCCGCAAGATCGTCAACGTGGTGTTCGGCAACGAGGCGGGCACCAACACCGTCAACCTCACCGGCCTCGGCGCGCTCGGCTCCAGCGTCCGTGTCACGCTGCTGTCCACCCCGTCCAGCGGCCGGTTCACCGCCGTGACCGCGCCCGCCACGGTCTCCACCACCACCCGCACGGTCAGCGGTGGCCAGCTCGGCGTGTCGGTGCCGAACATGGTCGCCACCAGTGCCTACCAGCTCGTCGTCGAACCGGTCAGCGGGGTCCCGTCCTACCAGCAGCGCTACGAGGCCGAGAACGCCTCGGTGTTCCGCGCCGAGCGGCTCACCTCCTCCAGCGCGTCGGGCGGCGGCTACGTGGGCCGCATCGACAACTCCGGGACGCCGCGTACCGACAGCTACGTCGACTTCGTGGTCAACGTGCCCACCGCCCGCGCGTACACGATGACCATCGGCTACGCCAACGCCACGGGGGCCACCGCGACGCAGGGGCTGGCCTACAACGGCGGCGCCTGGAGCACGGTCAGCTACCCGCCGACCGCCGCCTGGGGCCAGTTCGGCGCCACGGTCAGCACGACCGTCACGCTCACCGCGGGCTACAACGTGATCCGCCTGGCCAAGGGCTCGCCATACTTCGCGGGCGGCACCGGCTACGCGGAACTGGACTACATCCAGCTCACCTGAGCGGTGTCCGGGCGGCCCTCCCGTATTCAATTCTTGACGAAGTTAATTAGTGCTACCCTTGTCGCCATGCACCCTCGGCTCGCCACCACCCGCGCGGAGGCCACGGTCTTCACCATGGTGCTCACCCAGGGCCCCGTCACCAGAGTGGAGATCGCCAGGCGCAGCGGCCTGTCGTCCGCCGCCGTCACCAAGGCCGCCCGCCCGTTCATCGAGGCAGGTTACCTGGAGGAGCTGGCGGCCACCGAACGTACCGCGCCCGGCGCGGGGCGGCCGGCCAGCCCGCTGACGATCAGGCCCGGACGGGAGTTCTTCACCGGCGTGAAGATCACCGATGACGAGCTCATCGGCGTCGTCACCGACCTGCGGGCCCAGCCTCTCGTGTCGGCGCACCGCCGCCTGGCGACGACGTCGGCCGAGGGCGTGGTCGAGGCGCTGGCCGAGCTGGTCGCCGAGCTGCTGGCCGCCGACCCCGCCTACCGCGAGCGCTGCCACTGGCTGGGGCTGGCCGTGTCGGGCGACGTGGACAAGGTGCACGGGCTGGTGCGCTACTCCCCTTTCCTGGGCTGGCGGCAGGTGCCGCTGGCGCGGCTGGCCGCCGAGGCGACGGGCCTGAACGTCACGGTGGAAAACGACGTCAAGTCGCTCACCGTGGCCGAGCAGTGGTTCGGCGACGGGGTGGGCGCTTCGTCGTTCGCGCTGGTCACCGTGGGGGCGGGGATCGGCTGCGGGCTGGTGGTGAACGACCGGGTGGTGGCCGGCTCGCACGGCGTGGCCGGGGAGATCGGTCACATCCCGGTCGGTGGCGAGGAGCCCGCCTGCCATTGCGGCGGGCGCGGCTGCGCCGAGGCGATCGCCGGGAGCGCGCCCATCGTGGCGGCGGTGCGCGCGGCGACCGGTGACGGGTCGCTGTCCATCGACGCGGCCATCGACGCCGCCCACGCCGGGAATCCGGCGGCGCGGGAGGTGTTCGCCCGGGCGGGGCACGCCATCGGCCTGGCCATGGCCGCGATGGCCAACCTGTTCGGCCCCGAGCGGATCATCGTGACCGGCGACGTGCAGGGGCTGGCCGCCTACGACCTGTTCGAAGAACAGATCAACCGGTCGTTCGCCAGCCAGGCGTTCGGCGCGGCAGCCGACTGCCGCCTGCTCCTGCGCCCGCGGACCTTCGAGCAGTGGGCGCGCGGCGCGGCCGCGGTCGCCATCCAGACCCTCTTTACTCGCGAGGGAGTGCCGTCGCCTGGAGGAGCGGCGGGAGCGTAGCCGAACGGAGTGAGGCAAATGAGGAGGGAGCGTTAGTGACTGCGGCCACCGGCATCTGGCAGCCCCACGATCGAGCGCCGGAGCGGCCGGAGGAGGTGCGGTTCGAGGCGGCGGGACTCGTGTTCGCTTGCGCCGCCGCGGCCGAGCTGACCTGGACGGCCCGCGAGACGGCCCCGGGCGTCCTTGAGCTGCGGGTGACGCCCGACCGGCCGGCGAGCGTGCGGGTGGGCTGGCGGGTGCCGTGCGTGGACGCGACCGCCTTCTGGGCCGCCGACGGCGGCGAGCACCGGGGCCTCCCGCCGTTCTGGCGCCGTCCCCGCACCGCGGCGCTGGAGAAGAACGCGCCCGTCGGGTGCCTGGTCGGCGCCGGTGACGCGGCGGTGTGCACCTACGCCGCCGGCGAGGTCGTCAGGCCGGTACGCATCCGCGCCGGGGTGGTGGAGGAGACCGGCGAGTTCGGGTTCTGGGTGGAGCACGATGCCGAGCCGGAGAACGGGCTCCTGCTGCGGCTCGACCTCACCCGGCGGCACTTCGCGAAGACGCTGGCCGAGGTGGCGGACTGGTGGGGCGGACTGCACGGCCTGGCCCGCGATGTGCCGCGGGCGGCGCGGATGCCCGCCTACTCGACCTGGTACGCCATGCAGCAGCACGTCGACGCCGCGAGCGTCGAGCGGCAGGCGGGCCCGGCGGCCGAGCTGGGCTGCGAGGCGATCATCGTGGACGATGGCTGGCACAGCGACGACCGGAGCCGGGGCTACGGCTACGTCGGGGAGTGGGAGCCGTCCACCACCGCTTTTCCTGATATTTCGAGACACGTTGCGAAGGTTCGCGGCGAAGGGCTCGCGTACCTGCTCTGGTACGCCCTGCCCTTCGTCGGCCGGCACACCGCGCTCTGGGATCGCGTGCGGCCGTACACGCTGGCCTACAAGGAGCACATGAACGCGGCCATCGTCGACCCGCGTTACCCCCTCGTCCGCGACCTGCTCGCCGGCCACCTCACCAGGGCGGTCACGGAGTGGGGCATGGACGGCCTCAAGATCGACTTCATCGACCAGTTCGCGGCCGAGGACCCGCCCGAGCCGGGGCCGGAGGCCGACTGCGCCACCGTGAACGAGGGCGTGCGCCGGCTCCTGGCACAACTGCCGAAGGACTGCCTGGTCGAGCTCCGCCAGCCGTACGTGAGCCCGGGCCTGTGGCCGTACGCCACGATGATCCGCGCCTCCGACTGCCCGCTCAGCCCCGCGCACAACCGGCAGCGCACCGTGGACCTGCGGCTCATCGCCGGGCCGCTGGCCGTGCACGCCGACATGCTGATGTGGCACCCCGGCGAGAGCCCGCAGCGGGTGGCGGCACAGCTGATCAACGTGCTGTTCGCGGTCCCGCAGATCTCGGTGGACCTGACCGCGCAGACCCCGGCGCAGCAGGAGGCGCTGCGCTTCTGGCTGTCCTTCTTCCGCGAGCACGCGGAGGTCCTGCAGCGCGGCGACTTCGAGCCCACCCGCCCCGACCTGGCCTACCCGCAGGTGACGGCGCGCTCCGGCGACACGGTGATCACCGCCAGGTACGCGCCGATGCCCGTCGAGGTGCCCGCCGCCGGCACGCTGTTGCTGGCCAACGGCGACGCCTCCGCCGATGTGCTCCTCCAGGTCACCGCCGCCGGTACGGCCCGCGCCACCGTCCTCGACTGCCGCGGCCGCACCGAAGGGGACGAGCTCGTGGACCTGGCCCCCGGGGTGGTGGAGGTCACCGTCCCCGAGGGCGGGCTGCTGCGCCTGGAGCGTCAGGGGCGCAGCCGGTCCACGAGCTGAGCCTGGTAGAGCGAGGGCGGGAAGAGACCGGGCTGGTTCGCGCCCTCGATGTGGCCGGCCGGCTGCTGGAACGGCCCGTCGCCGGTGACCGTGCCGCGGCAGCCGATCGCGTAGTTCTGCGCGGTCGGCGGCTTCTGGACGATCAGGCTGCTGGTGGCGACGTCGCAGTTCCAGGCCACCGAGTGGGCCGCCGACCAGCCGTGCGAGGTGCCGTAGCGGCCCCGGTTGTACAGGCCGAGCGTGTAGCTGTAGTGCGGGTCCACGTCCTTGTGGCCGTCGAACAGCAGGCCCTGCGACCAGCGACGGTGCCCCTCGCTGGAGTTGAGCGCGTACTCGGCGGTGCCGCGCAGGAACACGACGCCGGACACGGTGCTGTGGCCGTTGGAGACGAACGCGTGCCTGGCCTTGTAGGCGTGGCAGTCGCGGAAGAGCACCTGCTGGGAGTAGACGTAGGTGTTGAAGTTGTAGCGCCTGCTGCCCGTGACGACGCTGACCGGGTCGATGGCCCGGCAGTTCTCGACCGTGGCACGGGTGGTCTCCTGCGTGGCCACCCCGGCCTGGGTGAAGTGCAGCATCGTGCAGTCCCTGACCCACGAGTCCTCGGTGCGCAGCAGCACGATCGCGTTGTAGGCGTGGTCCTCGTCCTGCTCGGGATCGCCGTGGTACTCGATGTCCACGCGCAGCCGCTCCACGCCCACCTGGGTGACCAGCCCGGCCCTGTCCCACTTGTAGAGGAAGGACGTGGCCAGGGTGCGGTCGAGGTGGTTGAAGACCGGCACATCGATCTTCACGACGTTCCCGGAGACGTCGCGGACATAGCGGTTGTAGATGAGCGGGTGTTCGCCGACCTGCCACGGCGGCCCCACGTCGTGGCCGCCGTAGTCGATGGCCTTGAGCCACTCCTCGGTGCAGGGATGGGTGATCACGATGTTGTCGCCGGGGCGCAGCGCCCCGGGGTTCGCCACCTCGAACTCGCGCGCCCCCACCTGCACGAATCCGGAGGTGATCTCGGTACGGGTGCCCGGCTCCTCCCCCGTCCAGCCACCGCCCGCCGCGCCGCCGGCGACGATCACGTTGCGGTCCTTCGGGCTGTTCCCGGTGGCCTTGATGATCGTGTTGGCAGACGGGTCCTCCCCGTCGCCCACGCCGCGTAACACCGTGCCGCCGGCCCGCACGTACAGCGTTCCGGCCACCGGGTACACCCCGGGCAGCAGGAGCACCGCGCCGCGGCGGGCACGCGGCAGCGCCCCGACCGCGTCCAGCGCCGCCTGGATGTGGGCGGTGTTGTCGCCCTCGGCCGGGCGGATCGTCTTGACGACCGGCACGTGCGGGATCGGCCGCTCGCCGTTGCGGTAGCCGGCGTGGCTGAAGTCGGGGATCCGGTTGCCGTCCGCGTCCTGCTCGTAGGCCAGCCGTCCCCACCGGTCGTAGCGCACCAGGCGGGACTGCCAGCCGGAGATGGCGCTCGCGGGTGCCGCGCCCGCCGCCGCGGTCAGCGCCAGCGCGCCGCC
Source organism: Nonomuraea basaltis (assembly GCF_005893125.1). GTDB lineage: Bacteria > Actinomycetota > Actinomycetes > Streptosporangiales > Streptosporangiaceae > Nonomuraea > Nonomuraea basaltis. Next base: position 27,507 of record NZ_VCJS01000081.1, read on the forward strand.
CGCGGCGAGCAGCGCGCGCCTGCTGAGATCATGTAGGTGCATACTCCGCTCCCTTCGGCAGACCGCTGAACGCGGCCTGCCGGGCCATCTCCGCCTAGCTGACGACGATCTTGTCGAGTTCGGGACCGCGGGCCGTGTGGCCGAAGAAGCGGATCGTGTTGACCCCCGCCACCAGGTCCACCGGCACGGTGGCGGTCGTCACCGTGTCCTTGGTCCCGGTCATCGGCACCTGGATCGCGTCGCCGCCGTTGACGCTGACCGAGAACGCCTGAGAGCCGTCGACCAGCGCGTGCACGGTCAGCTGCCTGGTCCCGGTCGTCTCCGACAGCACGCCCCTGATCACGGTGTAGTCGTAGATGTTGCCGCCGATGAGGATGACCTTCCGCCCTCCGGAGCAGGCGGCGCAGTAGGCGGGCTCGGCCGCGCCCTCCCAGACGTTGCCGGCGCGCTCGGCCTCGTACGTCCCCGGGCTCCGGTCCGGCGGCGGCAGCTTCACCGGCGGCGTCGCCGGCCCGAGCTGCTCCGCCTTCAGCTCCTTGACCAGCAGGTACGTCTCCTGCAGCCCGGCGCTCCGGATGCTGCGGTAGATGCCCCACTTGGGCCGGTTGTACTGCTCCGGCGTCCACCACAGGTCGATGCCCTCGATCTTCTCGTCGGCGATCGTCCGCCGCCCGTCCCGCAGCACCCACCGCATGTAGCCGTCGTCGGCCGACTTGAGCTCGATGGTGGTGGTGATCCACCGGTTCTGGATCGGCTCCAGGTCGGCCGTGGCGAAGTCGTGGGATTTGTTGTCCTCCAGGGTCCAGTAACGGGCCGCGATCTTCGGCACGCCGTTCACGACCGGCAGCGAGATCTGGGCCACCGGGGTGCCGATGTCGGAGGTCTTCAGCTGCCAGATGTGGGTGAAGCTCGTGGTCGCGTCGAGGGTGTCGGGAATGTACATCTGGTACGTGATCCGCCAGGTCTCGTCCTTGCGCATCTCCAGCGGGCGGCCGTCGGCGGCGCGCATGCCGCGCACCTCGTTGCGCATGCGGTCGGTCCCGTCGCGGTCCTCCAGGTGGGCGTCGAACCGCCAGGCGTTCCCCGCGACGCGGACGTGCGGCGAGCCCTCGGGGTGCGAGCCGCGCCGGTCGTCCTCCAGGGCCTCGAAGGCGTTGACGCCGTCGCGCCACGGGCTAGGGCTCCACCGCGTCTCCCAGCGCGGCGCCCCGGCCTGCGCCGGCGGGGCGAGAGTGAGGATCAGCGCGACCGCCGGCAGGATGCCCGCCAGGCGCCGGAATCGAGCGCTCATTCGGCGGCCGCCCGGAAGTTTCCCGCTCATCGGACTTCTCTTCTCAGGTGGAGGGTGAACCCGCCGTTGGGGGGCACGGCGAGGTCGAGCTTGTCCCCGCCGGCGACGGTGACCGTCTCGGCGAGGATCCGGTCGCCCGGGGCGTCCCGGAAGATCTCGGCCGCCCACTCCCCCTCGTCGAGGAAGCCGAGCGGCACGGTGAGCCTGCGGGCCTCGCCGGACACGCCCGCGCCGACGTACCACTCCTCGCCGCTCCTCCTGGCCAGCAGGATGTGGTCGGCGGGGTCGCCGGACAGCAGCCGCGTCTCGTCCCACGCGGCCGGAACGGCCGACAGCAGCCGCAGCGCCTCCGGCCTGGCCTCATAGGCCTCGATCGCGTCGGCGAAGTGCTGGATGCCGGACTCGAAGAGCACCGACAGCGCGAGCTCGAAACCGGCCGAGATGGCGCGGACTCCGGTGAACGTGCACGGCGTGAAGTCCATCGGCCCCTGCACGTTGCGGGTGAAGGCCAGCGACAGGTAGTGGGTGGCCGGGTAGAGCGGCTGCTTGCCGGGCTTCGGCTTGATCCACTCGGCGCCCTTGACCGCCTCGGCGGTCATGAACTGCGGCCACGTGCGCTCGGTGCCGCGCGGGATCGTGCCGCCGTGGAAGACGACCATGAGCTTCAGCCGGGCGGTGGCGGCCAGGATGGCGTCGAACCACCGCATCCGGTCCTGGCCGTCCGACTCGGTGAAGTCGATCTTCACGCCGGCCGCGCCCCATTCCTTCCAGAGCGCGAGCTTCTCGCGGTGCTCCAGCTCGGTGTCGACGTGCTGCCAGTGCGACCAGAGCCAGACGCCGACGCCGCGCTCGCGGGCGTAGGCGATGAGCTCGGGCATCCACTCCTTGTTCCAGCCGGCGTCCGCCAGCACGTACGGCCAGCCGTGCGCGGCGGCGAAGCCGACCCAGCGCTTCTGGGCGTCCAGGTCACGGGTGGAGGGCCCGTCGGACCACCACGACCAGGCGGCGGCCCCCGGCCGGATCCAGGAAGTGTCCTCGACCTTGGAGGGGGCCGCGAGGCTGGTGACCAGGTCGCTCTCGACGATGGCGGCCAGGTCGCCGACGATCGTCGTGCGCCAGGGGGTGACCAGCGGGCTGGCCGCGGTCACGTACGGGTCGGGCAGGTCGAGCCGGAAGGCGCGGCCGTCGAAGCGCAGACGGGAGCCGGCGTAGCCGCTGTCCAGGTTCGACTCGGTGATCAGCATCCAGGCGTCGCCGGTCTGGAAGAGCGAGGGGTAGCCGTACAGGATGGGCTCGGCGGCGGCGACCGTGGTGTGCCGGTGGATCTCCTCGTAGTCGCAGCGCCCGTTCTCGTACGGGAGCAGCACCGCGCGGGCGCCGCGCGGCACGACATATTCCGAAATTTCCTCCATTACGGTGACGGGCCCCGCCCAGGGGACCACGTACCGGTACGCCATGCCGCCTCCGCCGATGCGGACCTGCAGGTCGAGCCGGTGCTCGCCCTTGGTGAACGACAACGTCCACTCCCTGGCCGCGTACCGGTGCTCGCGCCGCTTCCCGGTCACCGTCCGGTAGGACTCCTCGACCCGCCGCTCCGACATCCCGGCGAACTCCAGTCCCGCGCTCAGATCCTCGTGGGCGGCACGGAGGCCGAGCCTGGACGGCTCCACCACGACCCGCCCGGCGCGCCGCAGCTCCAGCGTGAGCTCTCCCGCCGGGGAGAGGGCGATCGCCGCCTCCAGGTCCTCGTCACTGAGAGTCCAGTTCGGCACGTGCCCTCCAGGGGGTGAAGAGATAGGAGGAGTCGATCGCGGTACGCCCGGCCGGTCCGCGCCTGCGCGCGATGGCCAAGTGAGCCGTCCGACCCTCCTCACAGTGGGCAAGAGCCTAGGTTGCGACGGGTTTCAATTCAATTCTTGACGAAGTTAATTACCAGGTCTACGGTACGGCCATGCCTCACGGACTCCCGCAAGACGTCCCGACTCATCCGACCTCTGCCGCCCGGCTGGCGGAATTCCGTGAGCAACGGTTCGGCTTGTTCATCCACTGGGGCCTGTACGCGCTCGCCGCCCGCCACGAGTGGGTCAAGCAGCGCGAGCGCCTCACCGACGAGCAGTACCAGCCCTACTTCGACCACTTCGACCCCGACCTGTTCGACCCGGACGCCTGGGCGGAGGCGGCGGCCGGCGCGGGGATGCGCTACGTGGTACTGACCACCAAGCACCACGACGGCTTCTGCCTGTGGGACTCGGCCTGCACCGACTACTCGGTCGCGAACACGCCGTACGGCAAGGACCTCGTCGGCCCGATCGTCGAAGCGTTCCGGGCTCGCGAGCTCGGGGTGGGCTTCTACCACTCGCTGATCGATTGGCACCACCCGCACTTCCCGATCGACGGCCTGCACCCGGCGTACGCCGAAGGTGTGACCCACGATGACCGAAATATCGAGATCTACCAGTCCTATTTACACAGCCAGGTCGAAGAGCTGCTTACCCGCTATGGCCGAATCGACACCATGTGGTTTGACTTCTCCTACTCCAAGAGAGTCAGAAACGGCCGGCTCACCCCCGGAGCCAAGGGCGCGGCGGACTGGCGCTCTGAGGAGCTGGCGGCGCTGGTCCGCAGGCTGCAGCCAGACATCCTGATCAACGACCGCCTGGAGATCCCCGGCGACTTCACCACGCCCGAGCAGTTCCAGCCGCCCGCCCCGCCGGACCGGGTCTGGGAGGCGTGCCAGACCCTCAACGGCAGCTGGGGCTACGACCGCGACAACCTCGACTACAAGCCCGTGGACCTGCTCGTGCGCATGCTGGTGGACACCGTCTCCAAGGATGGCAACCTGCTGCTCAACGTCGGGCCGAACGGGCGCGGCGCGTTCGATCCCCGTGCGCTGGAGACGCTGCGCGGCATCGGGGAGTGGACGCGGCTGCACGGCCGCGCCATCTACGGCGCCGGGCCCAGCGCGTACGTGCCGCCGCCGGACTGCCGCTACACCCAGCGCGGCGACCGGCTCTACGTGCACCTGTTCGCCTGGCCGTTCCGGCACCTGCACCTGCCCGGGCTTGCGGGGAAGGTGCGCTACGCGCAGCTGCTCAACGACGCCTCGGAGATCCGCACGCTGGTCCCCGATCCGCACGTGGACAGCGGCCACACCAAGCTGGGCGCGCTGCCGCCCGGCACCCTGACCCTGCAGCTCCCGGTGCAGCGCCCCGACGTGGCGGTGCCGGTGATCGAGCTCTTCCTGTGAAAGGCCCACCCCCCATGGAAATGAACCGTCGGCAGATGCTGGCCCTGGCGGTTGCCGCCGCGGCCGTCCCCGCGCTGTCCGCCTGTGGCGACAGCCGCCAGCAGAAGCAGGCCGCGGCCCCGGTCAAGTCGGGCGCGCAGCTCATCGACCCGAACCGGCCGAGCAGCGACGCCTGGCCGTTCGAGGAGGCCGAGCAGCTCAACAACTCGCTGACTTGGCCGAAGACGGACGTTCCCGACCCGGCGTCCAAGGTGGTGATCACGGTGGCGCTCACCACGGACGCCGTCACCGAAGTGCGCAACGCGCAGTTCGACTTCTTCTTCAAGAAGCGCCACCCGAACATCGAGATCAAGCGCGAGTCGGCGCCGTTCGACCAGTTCCTCACCAAGTACATGGCGCAGGCGGCCGGCGGCACGCTGCCCGACGTGCTCTACAACCACTACTCCTGGACGCAGAACCTCATCGCCAACAAGGTCCTGCATTCGCTGGACGACTACATCGCCAAGACGCCCGAATTCGACATGGACGACATCCCGCAGGCCGGGCTCGGCTACTTCAAGCGGGACGGCGCCCTGTACGGGCTGCCCACCGACATGGCGCCCAAGCTGCTGTTCTACAACAAGGACCTGTTCGACAAGGCCGGGCTGGAGTACCCGGACGAGAGCTGGACGTGGGACAAGCTCTTCGAGACGGCCAAGAAGATGACCAGCGGATCGGGCGTGGAGAAGATCTACGGCGTCTCGCCGATGCCGAAGCCGTCGCCCGACCTGAGCTCCGTGTACCTGATGCCGTTCGGCGGGCGGTTCCTGGACGAGACCGAGTCCAAGGTGCTGATCACCGAGCCGAATGCCAGGGACGTCATGGCCCGCTGGCTGGACCTGCTGCTCAAGGACAAGGCGACGCCGAGCCTGGCCGAGTTGCAGTTGCTGGAGAAGGTCGATCCGTTCAAGTCCGGGCACGCGGCCCTGTTCGTCAACGGCGCGTGGCTCATGCTGGAGCTGTCCAAGCAGAAGGCGTTCAAGTGGGGCGCCACGCAGGTGCCCAAGGGGCCGGAGGGCCGCACCACCCCGGCCGTCGGCAGCGCGCTGGTGATGGCGGAATCGTCGCAGAACAAAGACGCCGCCTGGATCTACATGCACGAGTACCTGTCGGCCTCCGGCTACAAGTTCCGCCGGATCGCCGCGCCGGCCCGCCAGTCCGCGTGGGAGGACAACGCCAAGGCGCTCGGCATCCCGGCGCAGGAGGCGGACCTGGTCAAGAAGATCATGGCCGATTACGCCTCGGACGACGGCGTGCTGCGACTGCCGGCCAACAAGAAGGTCGTGGACACCGCCCTGCCGATCTGGGAGCGGGCGCAGCTCGGCAAGATCGGCGTGGACGACGCGCTGAAGGAGATCGCCGCCAAGGTGACGCCGGTCCTGGCCGAGAACAAGATCGCATGACCGCCGTGAGCGCCGGCGGGTCCCGGCGGGCGAGCACCACGCTGGCCCGCCGGGAGGCCCGGCGCTTCCACCTGTTCGTGTCGCCGTGGCTGGTCGGGTTCATCCTCTTCAGCGCCGGGCCGATCGTCGCGGCGGTGGTGCTCAGCTTCATGAAGTGGAACCTGCTCCAGCCGCCGCAATGGGTGGGCCTGGCCAACTACGAGCGCATGCTCAGCGACCCCGAGTTCTGGGAGTCGATCGAGAACACCGTGCAGTACGGCCTGGGCGCGGTGACGCTCGGCGTGACCTTCACGTTCCTGCTGGCGCTGCTGCTCAACCAGCCGCTGCGCTTCCAGGGCCTGTTCCGCACCGTGATGTACCTGCCGTCGGTGGTGTCGGGCCTGGCCACCGCGCTGCTGTGGCTGAACATCCTGCACCCCGACTACGGGCTGATCAACAAGATGCTCGCCTCGGTCGGCATCGAGGGCCCCGGCTGGCTGGCCTCGCAGGAGTGGGCCATCCCCGGGCTCGTGCTGATGAGCGTGTGGGGCGCGGGCAACACGATCGTCATCTACCTGGCCGGGCTGCAGGGCATCCCGAAGACGCTCTACGAGGCGGCCGAGATCGACGGCGCCGGGTGGTGGCGCAGGTTCTGGAGCGTGACGGTGCCGATGATGTCGCCGGTCATCTTCTTCAACGTGGTGACCGGATTCATCGCCGCGCTGCAGAGCTACGTGCTCATCCTGGTCATGACGGAGGGCGGTCCCGGCAACGCGACGATGGTGCTGGGGCTCTACATCTACCGGCACGCCTTCGTCTACTTCGACATGGGATACGCGGCCACGCTGTCGTGGGCCATGTTCCTGCTGGTCATCGTCGTGACCGCGATCCAGTTCAGCCTGGCCAGGCGCTGGGTGCACTACGAGTTCAAGTGAGGTCGACGATGCTCGTCGAGACCGCGCCCAAGCCCGCGCGTACCAGGCCGGGCACGCCCCTGACCTCGGAGCAGGCCGAGCGCGTCAGGCGGATCAGGCGCAGCGGCGCCTACGTCCTGCTGGCCGTCAGCTCGGCGGTGTTCCTGCTGCCGTTCCTGTGGATGCTGACCACCTCGCTCAAGTCCGACGCCGAGAACCTGGCCTTCCCGCCCCAGTGGCTGCCCGACTCCTTCCACTTCGACAACTACGTCAAGGGCTGGACGGGCTCGCTGCCGTTCACCAGGTTCCTGCTGAACACCATCGTGATCACCGCGCTGTCCATGGCGGGGAACCTCATCTCCTGCGTCCTGCCCGCGTACGCCTTCGCCCGGATGCGGGCGCGGGCGGCGGGGTTCATGTTCGCGGCACTGCTGGCGACCATGATGATCCCGCGGGAGATCACGCTGGTGCCCAAGTTCGTGATCTTCTCCAAGCTCGGGTGGGTGGACACCTATCTGCCGCTGGTCGTGCCGGAGTTCTTCGGCGTGGCGCTCTACATCTTCCTGCTGCGGCAGTTCTTCACCACGATCCCGCAGGAGCTCATCGACGCGGCCCGCATCGACGGGGCCTCGGAGCTGCGCATCCTGTGGAGCGTCATGTTGCCGCTGGCCAAGCCCGCGATCGCGGCGATCTGCCTGTTCTCCTTCGTCGGCAACTGGAACCAGTATCTGGAGAACTCCATCTACCTGCGCTCGATGGAGAAGATCACCCTGGCGCAGGGGCTGGGCATGTTCAACGGCGTCTACGTCACCCAGTACAACCAGATGATGGCCGTCGCGCTCATGTCGATGGTCCCCATCCTTGTCGTGTTCTTCCTGGCTCAAAAGACGTTCATCCGGGGCGTCACGCTCACCGGAATCGCAGGAAGGTAACCCTTGGACCACGTAAAGGACAAACACGAGCCGGAATCCACCGTGGCCGCCGTCGACCGCCTCGACGTCGCCTCCGGCGAAGCGGCCGCCAAGAAGGCGGGTGTCCATGCGTAGGAGCACGCTGGCGGACATGGGAGCCGGGGTGTCGCTGCCCGGCTTCCGGGTGGAGTCGGGCGGGGTATCGACGCTCGTGCCCGGCGAGATGAGCCACGCCAAGGGCCGTCATACGCACCCGGATCCGGAGATCTTCCTCATCCTTTCCGGCACCGGGCACGTACATATCAACGGCGAAATTTCGGAGTTCACCGGAGGTGACGTGCTCATCGTGGAGGCCGGCGAGGACCATCACCTGGAGGCTGTCTCCGAGGTGGTCACCACCTGGCTGCACCTGGTGCCCGCATGACGTCTCCCGTCCCGCTCCCCCTCGTGGGCCTGGGCGGGGGCCCGCTCGGCAACTACCTCCACCCCGTCTCCGACGCCCAGGCCCAGGCGGTGATGGACAAGGCGTGGGAGTCCGGCATCCGCTACTTCGACACCGCCCCCTTCTACGGCCTCGGCCTGTCGGAGCGGCGGATGGGCCGCGCGCTGCGCGAACATCCCCGGGCGGAGTTCGTCCTGTCCACCAAGGTCGGCCGCCTGGTGCGCCCCGGCCCCGGCGACTCCGGCGGCTTCGCCGTGCCCGGCGACCACCACATCGAGTGGGACTTCAGCCGCGACGGGGTGCTGCGCAGCGTCTCGGAGTCCCTGGACCGGCTGGGCCTCGACCACGTGGACATCCTCCTCATCCACGACCCCGACCGCCACTGGCCGCAGGCCCTCGACGAGGCCTACCCGGCGCTGGCGGACCTGCGGGCCCAGGGCGTCGTGCGCGCCATCGGCGTGGGCATGAACCAGTCGCGCATGCTGGTGGACTTCGTCAAGCACACCGACCTGGACCTGCTGCTGGCCGCCAACCAGGTCACGCTCCTCCGCCGCACGGCCTTCGACGAGCTGCTCCCGCTCTGCGTGGACCGCGGCATCCCGGTCATCGCGGCCAGCCTGCTGCACCGCGGCCTGCTGGCCGCCGACCGTCCGCCCCGGGACGCTCCCGCCGAGGTCCACGCCCTCGCCGCCACGTGCGCCCGCCACGGAGTACCCCTGCCGGCCGCGGCCCTGCAGTTCCCCCTGCGGCATCCTGCGGTGAGCACCGTCCTCGTCGGCGCCCATGACCCCGCTCATGTCAACGCCGACCTGCGGGCCCTGCACCACCCCACCACCAGCGCCTTCTGGGACGCACTCGTCACGTGAAGGGGCCGTTTAGCTCTTTCGGACATCCGATCATTGGCCGACAGCGACTCCCCCGGCACTATGCGTCCAGGCGTTCGCGTCACGTGGAAAGGTAGGATGATTAGCGCCTCACTCGCCGCCGGTCGTCCGGTGGACGACGTTCGACGGCGGCCCGTAGCGGAACGCCCGCACCCGGTACGCCGCCCGTCTCTCCTCGGGCAGCGTGACCAGGCCGAAGGCGTTGACGTCGGGATCGAGGGCGGCCACCACCCGGAAGCCGGCCCGGCCCGCCGGCCGGTTCTCCAGGAGGAAGCCGTCCTCGTCGCCGGAGCGGTCGGTCCAGGTGAAGGCGACGCCGTCGGCCTGCGTGACGGTCGCCTTGAGGCCGGCCGGGGCGGCCTGCCCGCTCCCGGTGGGCAGCGTGCCCCGCGGCCCGCCGGCGATCGTGCGTGGCTGCGACCAGCCGGGCTCCGGCTCCTGGTGCGGCCCGCCGCCCAGCCTCACCTCGACCGGCGCGGACGGCCGTCCGTAGTAGGGCCGCAGGCGGTAGTGGAACGTCGTGTGCGGGATGAGGTCGGGATGGGTGAAGGTGGCCTGCTCGGGAGGCAGGAAGGCCAGGATCGTGTACGGGCCGCCGGGCTCGGTGGCGAACTCGAGGACGCGCCCGGCGGCGTCCGGGTCCCGGCCGTCCCAGCGCAGCGCGATGTCGTCCGGCGACACGAGCTCGGCCGACAGCCGAATCGCCGCCTGCTCCCCGGGGGCCGAGACCCGCCCCTGCGGGGATGCCGCAGCCTGCTCCTGCGGCCCCGCCGCCTGCCGCTGCGGAGCCGAGCAGGCCGCGATCAGCAGCAGGAGCGGGAGGACCGCCGCCAGAGCCCGCATCACCCCTACTTCCGCCAGAACTGGATGCCGCTCCACTGGACCGTGGCGGGACCCTGGCCGCTGTTGGTCCGGTAGGCGCCGAACTTGTCGTAGAAGCTGCCGCTCTCGCTGTCCACCGTGTGCTTCAGCGACCCGTTGATGTAGGTGCGATGGGTGCTGCCGACCACGTGGACGGTGTTGACGCGGACCGTGGTGCCGACCGTCGCGCCGGTGGCGATCGTGGTGCCGCCGTGCACGGCGTACAGCCGGCCGCCGCGCTCGACGGCGAGCATGAAGAACGGGCCGGTCGTCTTGAACGTCTGCTTCAGGCTGATGCGGCTGCCCTCCAGGCTGGTGATCCTGAAGTGGCCCTCGAACTGACGGGTGCCGCTGGAGTAGGTGGCGTAGCGCCGCTCGGCCCGCTGGTCGCCGCTGCTCGTGGAGCAGCTCAGCCTGAAGGTCAGGTCGCTGACGTCGCCGCAGCCGCGTTCCTGCACGGTGAACGTCGGCGAGTACGACGTCCACGGGCCGGACTCGACGGGGTCGGCTGAGGCGGGCAGAGCAGGTAAGAGCAGCAGGACCGCCGACGTGCCCGCGAGGAGTAGTCGCATCCGTCCTCCAGATTAGGAAACTTTCCTATTGGAATTCATAGGACCACTTCTCTTCACCATGCGTCAAGAGAGCCAGTGAACCATCCTCTTGACGACACCGCTCACCTGCTGTATTCATCGGATGTCTGAGGAAGTCGTCCTGCTGGCCACCCCCGCCGAGGAAAGCGATCCCATGAGACTTCGAGCCCGCACCGCCTGCGCCGCCCTCGTCCTCGCGGTGATCGCCGGCCTGCTCACCGCCCCCGCCGCCCGCGCCGAGGTCGAGCATCCGCGGCAGCGGTGGTTACGCGACTCCACGGCGGGCCTGTTCCTGCACTGGGGCATGTTCACCGCGCCGCGGCACCTGGACTGCGCGGCCTGGGAGCGTGACGTCACGGAGGGCGGCTGGACCCCGGACTACTGGGTCGACGAGGCCCGCAAGCTGGGCGCCTCGTACATCGTGCTGGCCACCTTCCACAGCAGGCTGGGCTACGCGCGCCCATGGCCGTCCGAGATCCCCGGGAGCTGCGCCACGCGCCGGGACTTCCTCGGCGAGCTGGTGAACGCCGGGAAGGCGAAGGACGTCCGGGTCATCCTCTACATGACCGACGACCCCCAATGGCACAACGAGCAGGGCGTCGAGACACTCGACTCGGCCGCGTACTCCGCGTACAAGGGCCGGCAGGTCGACCTGACGACGCGCGCCGGGTTTGGCATGTACAGCTATGACCTGTTCTTCGAAGTCATGGAGAAATATTCGGATCTGGCCGGGTTCTGGATCGACAACGACAACGAGTACTGGGAGCAGAACCGGCTCTACGAGCAGATCCGGGAGCGGCGTCCGTCCTGGTTGCTGAGCAACAACAACGAGGACACCCCGATCATGGACACGGTCAGCAACGAGCAGAAGACCGGCATGACCCCGCCGTACGACTACCCGCAGGCGGCGTGGACCCCGATGCCGCGCCTGGTGGAGGCCGACTACAAGCTGCCCACCACCGGCGACTGGTGGTACGACGGCGGCAGCCACCCGGTCGACTTCCGGCTCAGCACCGGCCGCTACATCACCAACGCCGGCTCGTCGATGAAGTCGCTGATGGCCGAGACCCCGATGGTGAACGGCCGCTTCCCGCCCCAGCAGGAGGCGTTCAACGACTTCATGTCCACCTGGGTCCCGCCGATCAAGGAGTCGCTGGGCGGCACCGAGGGCGGCGGCTACATGTACGGCGGCATGCAGCCCGGCTTCTGGAACGACGGCGCCCACGGCGTCGTCACCGTCGGGCGCGGCGGCGCGAAGGTCCAGTACGTGCATGTGGTGACCAGGCCCAGCACCGACCTGGTGCGGCTGCGCGACAACGGCTACCGGGTGACCCGGGTGAGCGACCTGCGCACCGGCGAGCGGCTGCGCTTCAGCCAGTCCGGCGGCCACCTGACGATCCTCGGCGTCACCCGATGGGACCCGTACGACACCGTGTTCAAGGTGGAGACGGCCGGGCAGCAGCACTTCTACGACCAGCCGGCCCTCAGGGCCACCGCGTCCTCCTCGCGCGCGGACCACCCCGCGAGCGCCCTGGTGGACGGCAGCCACGAGACGTACTGGGACAGCGACGCCCGGCTCCCCGTGTCGGTGACGCTGGACCTCGGCCGGGCCAGGAAGGCCTCCTACCTGGCGGTCAGCCAGCGCGAATGGTCGCCGACGTACGCGCGGGAGACGTTCGGCCGCCCCGAGGACTCCGCGCGGATCAAGGACTACCGGGTCTACGTGAGCGACGACGGGAAGCGGTGGGGCGAGCCCGTGCGCGCCGGCGCGCTGCGCAGCGCCCGCGGCGCGCAGTTCATCGACCTCGGCGAGCAGCACACCCGGTACGTCAAGCTGGAGGTGCTGGACACCTGGGCCGGCCCGCAGGCGCCGCGCTTCCACCGGCAGCTCCAGATCGACGAGATCCGGGTCGCGCACGGCTACCCGCAGTCGCTCGCCGTTCCCGTGCCGCTGGAGGCCGAGGCGCAGCACCGGTCCGGCACGGCCCGCGTCGAGCCGTGCCCGGCGTGTTCCGGCGCGGCGAAGGCCGGCGGGCTGGGCGGCGGCCCGCGCAACGCGGTCACCTATCGCGAGGCCACGGTGGCCGCGGCGGGCGAGTACCGGCTGCAGCTCGACCACACCGCCGCCGCGGCGACCTCCCTCTCGGTGGGCGTGAACGGCGCCACTCCGGTCGAGGTCCAGGTTCCGGGGGACAACGCGGGCGTGCCCGCCTCCACCTCGCTGCCCGTCTCGCTGCGCGCGGGGGCCAACACGATCACGCTGTTCAGCATGGCCGCCAAGGGGCCCGGCGTCGACCGGATCGCGGTCGCGCCGATGCCGCCCGCGTCGTACGTGCCCAAGACCACCATGACGGTCGACCCCTCCGGCCTGCAGTGGGCAGGCCCCGGGCAGCAGTCGATGAAGGTGTCGGCGAAGCTGCGCCTCGACGCCGACGACGCGCTCGACCGCGTCACGCTCGTCCCGGCCGTGCCCGCGGGCTGGTCGATCGACGGCGCCGCCGCGACGGCGACCACGATGCGGCTCGGGCACACGCTGGCCGGCACGTGGACCCTGACCTCGCCGCCCGGCCAGGACGTGACGCCGGTCGACATCCCGATCACGGCGTCGTTCCAGGTGCTCGGCCGGCCGAACACGGTCACGAGGCAGCTGCGGATCCGGCCCCGCCCGGCCGACCGGGTGTTCGTCCGCGAGGCCGAGGACTCGCGCAACCAGCTCGGCAACGCCGGCATCACGAACTGCTCGCCCTGCTCCGGCGGGCAGAAGGTACGCAACCTCGGCGGCGGCCCGGACGCGTACGTGCTGTTCGAGGACGTCACGGTGGCCGAGGCGCGCGAGTACACGCTGTTCATCGACTTCACCGTCAACGGTGAGCGCTCCTACTCCGTCACCGTCAACGGCGGTACACCGGTCGAGGTGAAGGTGAGCGGCGTGGGCAACAACACGCCGTACACCACGTCCGTTCCCGTCACGCTGCGGGCCGGGGCCAACACCATCAAGATCCACAACGACGCGGCCGCCGCACCCGACCTGGACCGGCTCTCGCTGGGCTGATCCGGGGCCGGCCCGTTCACATGGACCACAGGAAACGCCAGGACCACGTTCCCCTTCCAGCCGGACCCGAGGAGTGATCCCATGCCGAGTCGGCGCACCACCGTGACGACGCTGGCCGTCGTGCTGGCCACGTTCGCATCCGCCGCGCCCGCCGCCCGGGCGAGCGCAGCCGATCCGACCGACGGCTGGCGGCAGGCGAGCTTCACCTACTCCCTCCAGAAGCCCTGGAACCTGTCCCTGAGCCAGCGCTACTCCCACGACCCGGCGACGGGCACGCACCGCCTGTGGGTCTACTCCACCGACGAGCCCATGTCGGAGGGCTCGGCGACCGATCCCCGCACCGAGATGCGCTGGCAGCAGGAGTACAGCTCCGGCCGGCACATGTGGGACGCCGACGTCTACGTCCCGTCGGGCACCGACGGCGCCACGATCATGCAGATCCTCCGGATCAGGCGCCCGTCCGGCACGCCGGCGACCGACTTCATGGTCAACGCCTACAACCAGAACGGCGGCACGATCAGGCACTACACCGGCACGGTACTCAAGACCGGCGCGTACAACACGTGGTGGAACCTCAAGGTCGCGCACGACGCCGGATCCGGCAAGATCGACGTGTACGTCGACGACCGCCACGTGCTGACGGTCGCCGACCGCGGCCCCGCCACGCGCCACTTCAAGAACGGCGTCTACCACCACGGCGCCAGCCGGGCCGAGGCCCGGTTCCGCGACCTCCGCTACTGGGTCAGATAGGCTCCCGCCGGGTCCGGGGCGGTGCTCACCGTTAGGGGGCAGGGCTGCCGGGTAGCCGCTCTGCTCGAGGGGTGAGCACGAGGGGGTATCGCCATGCGCGCGAGGACTTTTGCCAGGACCACTGAGGAGCCGCGGCCGTTCCCGCCGAGGAGCGTCGTCGCGGCCGGGCTGGGCTTCTGCGCCGGGGCCGCGGTCGCGTACCTGTTCGATCCGGTGCGAGGGCGGGCCCGCCGGGCCCGGGGCCGGGACAAGGCCGCGCACGCGACGCACGAGCTGCGCGACGGCCTGGGCGTGCTGAGCCGGGACATGACCAACCGGAGCCGGGGCTCGGCCGCGGCCATGAGGTACCGCGTGGCCGGCCGGTGGGTCGACGACCGGGTGCTGTACGAGCGCGTACGGGCGGAGCTGGGCCGCCACGTCAGCCGCCCGCACGCGGTGGAGGTCCACGTCCAGGACCGCGTCGTGACGCTGTCCGGCGACGTGCTGGCCGACGAGAACGAGCGGGCCCAGCGGGCGGTCCGGCGCGTCCCCGGCGTCAAACGGGTCGAGGCGAACTGGGCCGCCCACCGCGACGCCGCGGAGACGTTTCGGTTGCAGGGCGTGAGCCGGCGCCGCGAGCCGGTGCCCGAGCTGCTGCAGCAGCAGTGGTCGCCGACCGCCAGGTTCCTGGCCGGCACGGCCGCCGCCGGCATGTGGGCGCTGTCGCGCGGGCTGCCCCGGCCGTTGGCGTGGGCGCTGCGCGGCGCGGGTGCGGTGCTGGCCGCCCGGGTGGCGACGAATCTCCCGATGCGCCGCCTGACCGGGGTCAACGCCGGCCGGCGCGCGGTCGACATCACCGACGCCGTCTCGATCGACGCGCCCGCCTCGGACGTCTGGGCGCTGGTGAGCGACTATTCGATCTTCCCCCGGTTCATGCCGGACGTGCGGGAGGTGCGCCGCTCCGCCGACGGCCGGACGTCCCACTGGGTGATCAGCGGGCCGGCCGGGACGGCGATCCGGTTCGACGCCACCGAGACCAGGCGCGAGGAGGCCCAGGAGATCGCGTGGAAGTCCGCCGAGGGCGAGCTCATCGCCCACACCGGCGCGCTGCGCCTGGCGGAGCAGGCCGACGGCAGGACCCGGGTCCAGGTGCACCTCACCTACAACCCGGTGGCGGGCGCGGCCGGCCACGCCGTGGCCCGGCTGCTCGGCGCGGACCCGGCGCACCGGCTGCGGGAGGACCTGATGCGGCTGAAGTCGTACGTGGAGATGCAGCGGGTCGGCGTGCGAGGCGCGTGAGCGGAAGGGCGAGGTGGCCCCGATGGTCCACTTGGTCGAGGAGGAGCCGTACCGGTGGCGGATCGAGCCGGAGGGCGCGATGCGCGTGCCCGGCGTGGTGTTCGCCACCCGGGACCTGCTGCCGGACCTGTCGGAGGATCAGGCGCTCGGTCAGGTGGCGGCGGTGGCCACGCTGCCCGGCATCGTCGAGGCCGCCTACGCGATGCCCGACATGCACTGGGGGTACGGGTTCCCGATCGGCGGGGTCGCGGCGACCGACGTCGACGACGGCGGCGTGGTCTCGCCCGGCGGCGTCGGGTTCGACATCTCCTGCGGCGTCCGGCTGCTCCTCGCCGACCTGCACGTCGACCGGCTCCGGCCGCGCCTGAGCCCGCTGATGGACGCCCTGGACGCGGCGATCCCGCGCGGCATGAGCAAGGGGGCGGTGTGGACGCTGCGCAACCGGGACGAGCTCGAGGGGATCCTGGCGGGCGGCGCCCGGTACGCCGTCGAGCAGGGTCACGGCGAGCCCGGCGACCTGGACCGTTGCGAGGACCGCGGCGCCGTCGCCGACGCCGACCCGGCCGCGATCGGCGCCCGGGCGCGCGAGCGCGGTGCGCGGCAGGTCGGCAGCCTCGGCTCGGGCAACCACTTCCTGGAGGTCGAGGCGGTCGCCGAGATCTACGACGAGGCGATCGCGCAGGCGTACGGTCTGTGGCCGGGGCGCGTGTGCGTGATGATCCACACCGGGTCGCGCGGGCTGGGTCACCAGATCTGCACCGACGCCGTGCGGACCATGCAGGCGGCGATGACCAGGTACGGCATCAGCGTGCCGGACAAGCAGCTGGCCTGCGCGCCGGTCACCTCTCCCGAGGGCCGGGCGTACCTGGCGGCGATGGCCGCCGCCGCCAACTACGGCCGCGCCAACCGGCAGCTGCTCGGCCAGGCCGCCCGCCGCGCCTTCGACCGCGCCATCGGCCACGGCGAGCTGAGCCTGCTGTACGACGTGTCGCACAACCTCGCCAAGCTGGAAACCCATCAGGTGGGCGGCCGGGCCCGCCGCCTGTGCGTGCACCGCAAGGGCGCGACCCTGGCGCTGCCGCCGGGCCACGAGGATCTGCCGCCCGACCTGCGCCCGCTGGGGCAGCCGGTGCTGGTGCCCGGGTCGATGGGGGTGGGCTCGTATGTGCTGGCCGGCGTGCCGGACGCTCCCGCCTTCGCCTCGGCCTGCCATGGGGCCGGTCGCCGGTTGAGCCGCCACCAGGCGCTCAAGACCACCAAGGCCGCCGAGTTGCGGGCGGAGCTGGCGCACGCGGGGATCGCCGTGCGCGGCGCTTCCGCCCGCGGCCTGGCCGAGGAGACGCCCGAGGCGTACAAGGATCTGGACGCGGTGGTCGAGGCCTGCGTGCTGGCGGGCCTGGCCCGCAAGGTGGCCAAGCTCGCGCCCGTGGGCGTGGTGAAAGGCTAGACGTCCACCACGACGTGCGCCCACCACACCCCGCCCGCCCGGCCGAACCGCAGGTTGTGCTGGGCCACCGCCTTGGGCATCGCGCCGATCTGCTCGACCGTCTCCACCGGGACGGTGGCCAGGCGCACCTCCACCCGCTCCACCGGGAATTCGGTCGGCTCGTCGGTCGACACGTCCACGGCCAGCCGGCCGGACACCTCGATCTGGTAGATCACCTCCTGCAGCACCGCGGCGAGCACCTCTTCGTCGCTCTCCTCGGTCACCACGAACGTCACGCTGTCGTCCGGCCGCGCCCGCCCGATGTCGGCGAAGCTCTCCACCAGGCCTCGCACCGCCTCGGCCAGGCAGCCCTCCCGGCTGTCCGCCCACGCCTCCACTGCGATGTCGGCGGTGTGCGGCACCGCCCGATGGCCTCTGCTCATACCGTTCCCTCCACTGTCCAGGTCACGTCCTCGCGCGCCACCAGCGCGTCCTCCGTCTCGGGCAGGGGCATGGCCAGGGGCATCGGGTACGTGGTCCGCATCCGCGTCAGGTCCCGGTGCGTGCGGGCGAAGACGGCGAAGTCCCGGGGGAACGCGCGCGGGTCGACCCCGGCGAAGACCCCGATCTTCCCCGCCCTGCCCAGCGCCTCCCGCCACGCGTCGATCGGGGCGATCCCCGGCGACTCCACGCCGTGCGAGAAGAGCGTCAGGCGGATCTCGTCGAACGGCTCCGACCGGTCGAGGTAGGACAGCAGCGCCTGGCGCGAGCGCTCACCGTTGAACACCATCCAGAACGGCACCGACCCCGTGCGCAGCGTCCACCACGGCTCCAGCAGCACGAACGATTCGGCCAGCAGCCGGTCTCCGGGGAGGCCGCGCTTGTCGTACCAGGAGCGGTAGAGGTCGGCGACCGCCGGGCTGAGGGCCTCCGGGTCGGCGAAGCTGAGCTGGGCCGTCCGGGGGGCGGCCTCCCGCAGGTCGTCCAGCAGCTCCGGCTCGAACCCCCATTCCGCCTCCGGGCCGTCGCCGTCCGGCTCGGGGGCGTCCCAGTGGCGGTACGGAGAGCCGTGGCGGGCCAGGTAGCGGGCGATCTCGGGGGTTCCCGTGCGGTATTCCCCGGGGGTGAGGCCCCCGAGCGCGCCGTGCTGGAAGACGTACCGCTCGCCGATGCGGGTCGTGGGCCAGCGCAGGCCGCAGTCGGAGATGACGAGCGTGCCGCCGGGCGCCAGGCAGTCCTGGAGGAAGTCCCGGTAGGCGCGCGGCAGACGCCGCCACTTGATCCGGAAGTAGGACATTCCCCCGATCATCAGGCGGTCCTGGTTCGCGTCGTGCATGTGGTGCAGGACCAAGTCGGGGTTGGCGGCGAGCATGGCCTCGCCGGCCGGGCGGACGAGGCGCAGGCTGTCACGGGGCGCGTCGGGGTGGCCGCCGCGCTGGCGTACCGGGAGGAGGAGGGTCTGCGGCAGCCACGGCGCGCCGAGGGCCGCGGCCAGGTGGACGAGCGCCCCCGAGGCCGAGCCGGCGAACACCACCGGGTAGCGGCGACGGGGGTAGTGGCCGACGATCCACTCCGCGAGCGGGTCGGAGCGCAGCTCGGCCAGCTTCGCGGGCGCGCTCGCCTCGGTCCACCCGGCCATCGCGTACGCCCGCTCGGCCAGGCCGCGGGGCAGCCGGTTCGCCGCCCCCAGGGCTCCGGACACGAGCGGCTCGACGGCGCCGGGCAGCTGCCCGAGCATGGGGACGTCGCGTCCGCGCAGGTAGCGGGAGAGCGCGCGGAGCATGCCGGTGGCCGAGTCGAAGGAGGCGGCGTACTTGTGCATCGGTTTACGCATCGGCGGCGAACTCCCTGATGATCGGCATCAGCGCCTCCGGTCCGCGGAACGGGATCATGTGCGGCATCCCCGGCACGATGACCAGCCTGGCCGACGGCGTCAGGCGGGTGACCTCCTCGGCCCACTCCTGCGAGACCATCCTGTCGAACTCTCCCCTCACGACCAGTGTCGGCACGCTGACGTGCGGCAGTTTGTCCTCCACCCGGTCCCGCATCGCCGCGCGGAAACTGGCCAGGACCTGCCGCAGCCCCGCATCCCGGTAGTCGGCGACGTTGAGCGGCGCCATACGGGGGTCCTCCCGCACGGAGTTGCGCAGCCACCCGGCGAGGAGCCGCGGCCAGGACCTCGCCATCGGATCGACCGTCGGCCCGATCAGGACGAGCGACCCCACCCGTTCGGGGTATCGCACCGCCACGTCGACGGCGAGCTGGCAGCCGAACGAGCAGCCCGCCAGGCAGGCGGGCGGCAGTTCCTCGGCCGCCAGCCAGCCGGCCAGTGCGTCGGCGAGCGCGGGCAAGCCCATCGGATGGGGCGGTTTCGTGCTCCGCCCGAATCCCGGCAGGTCCACGGTCCACGCCGGCACGTGCTCCCCCAGCGCCGCGACCAGCGGCCGCAGCTCCCTGCTCGAGATGCCCGCGCCGTGCACGCAGACCACGGGCGGCGCGCCGTCGTCCACCTCCGGCAGGCGCCGCCACGCGGTCACCGACCAGTCGCCGACCTTGACCGTCCGCCGTTCGAGCTCTGCGTCGCGTTCAATCCCTGTGCGCTTCATCATCCGTTCACTCCTATGGGTGCACAACCACAGGTGCCCGTACGAACGCCGCGAAACCCAAGCGCCGTGCGCGTGTCGTTCCGCAGAGGAGTGATCGGTGTTTTTTGCCGGGATGTGCACGTGTTTTTGCCCGGCCATCATCCGCCGGGGTCCGATGGGTGCGATCGAGGGCGCTAGATGGTGAGGATCAAAACGGACCGGACATAACCTGGTTTTGTGGTGACTCGACATGAGCGTCATGGTGACCCGGGCGCCTGAGTCGTTGGAGAAATCATGACCATGGCCGCGCCGAACGTTTCGAGCGTCGGCGGCCTGCCCGCGGAGCTGAACACCTTCGTGGGCCGGCGGCATGAGATAGCCGAGGTCAAACGGCTGCTTTCCGAGGCCAGGCTGGTGACACTGGTCGGCGTGGGGGGCGTCGGCAAGTCGAGGCTGTCCCTGCGCGTCGGCTTCGATTTGCGGCGGACCTTCCACGACGGCGTGTGGCTGGTCGAGCTCGCCGCGCTGGAGAGCCCGGAGCTGCTCGTCCAGACGGTGACCGAAACCCTGGAGATCCACGACCGTTCCCTGCGGCCGCCGATCGACGTGCTCGTCGACCACCTGCGGGACAAGCAGATCCTCGTGATCCTGGACAACTGCGAGCACCTGCTGGAGGACTGCGCCGTCATGGCGGACACGCTGATCCGCTCCGCGCCCGGCCTGCGGATCCTGGCCACCAGCCGGCAGGCGCTCGGCGTCGGGGGCGAGCGGATGATGGCCCTGCCGCCGCTGTCGGTGCCGGACACGGACGGTGTGCGGCCGTCCGCGGAGTCGCTGCGGCATTCCGACGCGGTGCGGCTGTTCGCCGAGCGGGCGCAGGCCATCCTCCCGGGCTTCGAGATCACCGAGGCCAACCGAGAGAGCGTGGCGCGGATCTGCCGGCGGCTGGACGGCATCCCGCTGGCGATCGAGCTGGCGGCGGTCCGGCTGCGGGCGTTGTCCGTGGAGCAGTTGCTCGCCCGGCTGGACGACCGGTTCCGGCTGCTCACGTCGGGTGTGCGTACCGCCATGCCGCGCCAGCAGACGCTGCGCGCGCTGATCGACTGGAGCTACGCCCTGTGCACCGAGCAGGAGAAGCTGCTCTGGAGCCGGCTCTCCGTGTTCTCAGGCGGCCTGGACCTGGAGGCGGCCGAGCAGGTCTGCTCCGGGAACGGCATCGCCCCCGAGGAGATCTTCGACCTGGTGAACGGCCTGGTCGAGAAGTCCGTGCTGGCGCGCGAGGAGCACCCGTCGATGATGCGGTACCGGCTGCTGGAGACCATCCGCCAGTACGGCCGCGAACGGCTGCGGGAGTCGGGCGAGGAGGCGGAGCTGAAGGCCCGGCATCGCGACTGGTACCGGGACCTCACGACCCGCGCCCAGCACGGCTGGTACGGCCCCGATCAAGTGACCTGGTTCACGCGCCTGCGCGCCGAGCACGGCAACCTCCGCACCGCCCTGGACTACTGCCTCTCGACGCCGGGCGAGGCGGAGGCCGGCCTGGCCATCGCCACGGCGCTGCGGTTCTACTGGATCGCGGCAGGCGCCCTGCGCGAGGGACGCGGCTGGCTCGACCGCCTGCTCACCACCGGCGTGGAGCCGACCCTCGCCCGCGCCAGGGCCCTGTGCGTCAACGCCCGCCTGGCGGTCCTGCAGAGCGACTTCGAGGTGGCGGAGGCGATGCTGGACGGGTGCGTCGACCTGGGCCGCGGGCTCGACGACGCGTCGGTCCTGGCGGGAGCCGCGTACGTCTCCGGCCTCACGGCGCTGATCAAGCGGGACCCGGCCGGCGCGGTGGACCTGCTCTCCCAGGCGGTCGACGGCAACCGCGCGGCCGGCGACGAGATGGGCGTCGTGAACTCGATGATGTACCTCGCCACCGCGCACACCCTGCTCGGCCGCTCCGACCAGGCCGTCGCGCTGTTCAAGGAGTGCCTGGCGATCTGCGAGGCCCGCCACGAGCACTGGTTCAGGTCGTACACGCTGTGGGTGTTCGGGATCGAGATGTGGAAGCAGGGCGACACGGCGCGGGGCGTCGAGATGGAGCGCGAGGCCATCCGGCTCAAGCAGCCCTTCGACGACCGGCTGGGCATCGCGCTGTGTGTGGAGGCGCTGGCCTGGATGGCCGCCGACGACCAGGCCGAGCGCGCCGCGGTGCTGCTCGGGGCCTCGCAGCAGAACTGGCAGTCGTTCGGCGGTCCCATGTTCGGCTACCTGGCCGGCTTCCACGACACCGCCGAGACGATGGCGCGGGAAAGCCTCGGCGGCAGCGCGTTCGACGCCGCCTTCCACAAGGGCACCGAGCTGAACTGCGCCGAGGCGGTCGCGTACGCGATGGGCGAGAGCGCGCCGGCGGGCAGGAAGACGCGCGAGCCCTCGCCGCTCACCCCGAGGGAGATGGAGATCGCCCGGCTCGTCTCCAAGGGCATGAGCAACAAGGCCATCGCGGCCTCGCTGGTGATCGCCCAGCGCACCGCCGAGGCACACGTCGAGCACATCCTGTGCAAGCTCGGGTTCAATTCGCGGGCCCAGATCGCCGCCTGGGTCGGCGAGCAGGCCCCATCGCCTCCCGGGAGCTCCTCATGACCTCCAGCGTCGGCCTGTTGACCGACAAGTCCAGCTTCGTCGGGCGCAAACTCGAGCTGTCCATGGCCCGGAGGATGCTGTCCACCAGCCGGCTGCTCACCTTGACCGGCCCGGGCGGCGTCGGCAAGACCCGGCTGGCGCTCAGGGTCGCGGAGAACCTCCAGGGGGCGTACCCGGACGGCGTGGAGGTCATCGAGCTGGCCACGCTGGAGACCGCCGACCTGCTGGTGCCGGCGGTCGCCGCGGCGCTGGGGCTGCGCGAGGCGGGCCCCGACCCCATGAAGGTGCTGGTGGACTACCTGTCGGGCCGGCGGATGCTGCTGGTCCTGGACAACTGCGAGCACCTGCGCGAGGGCTGCGCCCGGCTCGCGGACCGGCTGCTGCGGACCTCGCCCCGGCTGCGGATCCTGGCGACCAGCAGGCACACGCTCGGTGTGTACGGCGAGCAGGTGCTGGCGGTCCCGGCGCTGTCCGTGCCGGACCCGGACCGCCCCCTCAAGGAGATCGCCCGCCACGACGCCGTCCGCCTGTTCGTGGAGCGCGCGGCGCACCTCGTGCCCGGCTTCTCGCTGAACGCGGGCAACATGGCGCTGGTGGCGCGGCTGGCCCGGCGTCTGGAGGGCATCCCGCTGGCGATCGAGCTGGCCGTGGCGCGGCTGCGCGCCTCGTCACTCGAGGGCCTGGCGCGCGAGCTGGACGAGCGGTTCGACGTGCCGGCGGCAGACACCCCCGGCACGCTGCCGCGCCATCGGACGCTGCGCGCGACCATGGACTGGAGCTTCCGCCTGTGCTCGGCGGAGGAGCGGCGGCTGTGGACGCGGCTGTCCATGTTCCCCGGCGGGGTCGACATCGAGACCGCCGAGGCGGTGTGCTGCGGTGAGGGCATCGACGATCTCGACGTGCTCGATCTGCTGGACGGGCTGGTGGACAAGTCGATCCTGGTCGGCGAGCGGGGGGAGGCCGGGGTCAGGTATCGCATGCTGGAGTGCCTGCGCGCGTACGGCTGGGAGCAGCTGACGCCCTCCGACCGGCGGCTGCTGCGCCCCCGCTACGTCCGCCACTACCGGGACCTGGTGGACAGGCACCGGATCGACCGGATGGTCTCGGACCAGCTCGAACGGTACCGGCTCATGCGGACCGAGCTCCCCAACGTGCGGGCCGCGCTCGAATCGTGCCTGACCGACCCGCCGCTGGCGTCCGCGGGGCTGGCCACCGCTTCGGCGATGTGGTGCTTCTGGCTCCTCGTCGGCTCGCTCGCCGAGGGCCGGTACTGGCTGGAACGCGGCCTGGAACGGGTGCCGGAGTCCGGCCCCGCTCGGGCGACGGCGCTCTGGGTGGACAGCATGCTCGCCCTGCGCCAAGGAGACGTCTCGGCGGCGCTGCCGCGGCTGGAGGAGTGCCAGGCCATCGTCCGCCGGCCCGGGTACGAGCGCATCCTGCCGTACGCGATCCGGACCTCGGGCGTCGCCGCGTTCTCCACCGGCGACCCCCGGCGCGGTCTCGCGCTGCTGCGGGAGTCCCTCGCCCTCCACCGCGCCATGGACGACCTGGACGGCGTCATGTTCAACCTCTACTTCGCCGCCACGTACGGCTCGGTCGAGAACCCCGGCCAGGCCGCCGAGTTCGCCGAGGAGGTGCTGGCCCTGTGCGAGCGGCAGCACGCCGTGGTATCCCGCGCGTACGCGCAGCTGGCGCTCGGTGTCGCCCGGTGGAACATGGGCGACTGGCCGCGCACGGAGGCGCTGGTGACGGCGGCCGCCGATTTCACCAGGAAAATCGACGACCGGTGGTGCCTCACCCAGTGCATGGAGGTGCTGGCGTGGGTGGCGGGGGCGCGGGGGGACCACGAAGG
>NZ_VCJS01000631.1 GCF_005893125.1 Nonomuraea basaltis
CCCGGCCTGCGCGAACACCGTCTGATCCAGCACCCCACCAGCAGCAGAACCAGACCCAGGCCCAGCAGCCCCAGAACGAGCAGAACCACCGGCCTCGCTGGCCTCGCTGGCCTCGCTGGCCTCGCTGGCCTCGCTGGCCTCGCTGGCCCCGCTGGCCTCGCTGGCCTCGCTGGCCTCGCCGAGGATGATCTGCCGCAAGCCCAACCCACCGGCCAGGCCCGTCACCACACCCGCAGCATCGGCGGTGAGTTCAGCCTCCAGCAACGCACACGCCTCATCGAAAGCGCGGGCGAACACCGGGAAAGCCGCATACAACTCCCGGCCCATCCCAGGCCGCTGAGCACCCTGACCGGAAAACAGCACCGCCACCCGGCCCGGCCGCACCCGGCCCACCACCGAGGACGACCCCAGCACCCCGGCCGCCAACCCTCCGACCGCCAACTCCCCAGACGCCGACTCGCCAGCGGCCAGCGCCCGCAACCCAGCCAGCAGACCCTCCCGATCCGCCACCGGCAGCACCGCCCGGTACTCCAGGGCGGCACGGCGCGACAGCCCAGCCGCCACCTCCACCGGACCAGCCGCATCATGCCCGGTCACGAACCCGGCCAGCCGGGCGGCCTGCGCCCGCAACGCCGCCTCGCTCTTGGCCGACACCA
>NZ_VCJS01000082.1 GCF_005893125.1 Nonomuraea basaltis
CCCATGCGCCACCGTGTACCCCGCGACCACCGCAGGCCCCTCATAGGAGCCTGCGATCGGCACCCCTTTGGCCGTGAACACCGGCGCCGCGCTCCCCAGCCGCCCGCCCGGCTCGCTGGACCAGACCGCGTACGTGTGCTTCGTCAGATGCATCCCCACCCCGGTCACCAGCCCGTGCCCCGACTGCGCCCGCAGCAGCCCCGCCATCGTCGCCGTCGAGTGCAGCACGTAGTCGCTGGCCGGCCCGCCCGCGTACGGCAGCCCGCCCGTGACCGTCAGCCCGCGCCGATCCAGCGGGTCGAGCCCGATCGCGTCACACGCCTGCCGCAGCGCGATCGCGAAACAGCTGTAGAGATCGATCGCGTCCATGTCTCCGAGCCCGAGCCTGGCCCGCTCGAAGGCGGCCTCGGCGACCCGCGGAATCGCCTGCGAGGCGCCGAGCGCGGGCCGCGCCGCCACCTCCCAGGTGTCCTCCCCGTAAGCCCACCCACGCAGGTACACCCGCCCCTCGGCGGGCACGCCGAGCCGGTCGGCCAGCCGCGAACCGGCCAGGACGACCGCCGCCGCCTGGTCGACCTCCAGCACGGCCACCGTGTCCCTGGTGTAGGGCCAGCCGACGAAGCGGTCGCCGTTCACGAGCTGCTCGGGGGTGCGGGCGGTCCTGCGCCACGCGTACGGGTTCGCGGCGGCCACCTCGGTCATCGGCGCCATCAGCCGCCCCCGGTCGCGCATCTCCTCCTCGATCGCGATCCCGAGCGCCGCCCGCCGCGCCGTCTCCATGATCGCGTACGTGTGCACCGGCAGGAACAACCCGTGCGCCAGCTCGGCGGGGTGCGGCGGGCGCTCCCAGCCGTACGGTGGCTTGGGGTCGGCGGGGTGGCTCCACGGCACGTGCTCGCCCGCCAGCCGGTACGCCCGCCGCGTCGCCAGCGCCTCGGCCCCGGCGACCAGCGCGCAATCGAACTCACCCGCCGCGATCCCGGCCGCGGCCGCGCCGATGAGCAGCTGCGGGGCGGTACCGCTGACCTTGGAGTACGCCCGGTGGCGCGGCGTGGCGCCGAGGCGCTCGGCGAGGCGGCCGACCGGGGAGTCGTACTGCCAGGAGTCGGTGTAGACGATCTGGATCGAATCGAGCCGCTCGACGGGGAGCCGGGCGTCCCCGGCGGCCGCGCGCGCGACCTCCTCCCACAGATCGAGCGGTTCCGGCCCGGGCTGCTCGCGAACGGTGCGCTGCGCGATACCGATGAGACAGGGGGTGCGTGGGTCCATAACTCCATTCAACCAGAACAAGATTCGGTTGATAAGCAGTGGCTTCTGATAATTAGCGTTACCGCTGTTACCAGAGACAATTCAACAGCCCCGCTGCCTGCGGAAATGCCTTCTCGGAATACATGCGATTTCGCTATTTCTATAACGGAATGGAACCGGGCCATGCTTTTTCGCGTCGTTTCCTGGCCGCCGGGTCGCGCCATTCATTAACGTTCCGATCGTTTTCCTGGCCCACCGGGGCGCAGTACCCCGCTCTGGGCCGCCGAGAACTGAGAGGAGCTCCATGTTTTCCCGAGCAAGGCGCATCGCGATCCCACTCGCCGGCCTGGTGGCCATCGGGCTGACGGCGGGAACGATCAGCGGCGCCGCGGCGAACGCGACGGCACCCCGAGACGTCGTGTCCAAGAACGCCACCACCCCCGCGGAGCAGGCGATCCAGTTCTGGACGCCGGACCGCATCAAGCTGGCCACCGACTACGACGACAGCCTCGATCTGTCCACCAAGGGCGTCAAGGGCAGCAACGACACCCCGGACGGACCTCCCGGCTCCGTGCCGCCGATCGGCGCGGAGAAGACGAAGACCAAGAAGAGCAAGCACGTCAACCTGCCGAACACGGTCGGCCGGGTGTTCTTCACGCTGCCGAAGGCCGACCCCCGCGATCCGAGGAACTGGCGCTACTGCTCGGCCAGTTCGGTGCAGAGCAAGTACCGCAACCTCGTGGCGACCTCCGCCCACTGCGTGTACGACACCAAGAAGAACACCTTCTACGACAACTGGATCTTCATTCCGTCGTACTGGGACGGCGACAAGGTCTGGGAGGGCAAGGCTCCCTACGGCATTTACGCCGCCAAGACGTTCAACGCGCACGACGACTTCGTGGTGAAGGAGGACTACGACTTCGACTACGCGTTCGTCAATGTCTACAACGGCATCAAGGTCTCGTGGGAGAAGGTCAACGGCCGATGGAAGTGGACCGTCAAGAACGCCGGCCGGCTCGGTGACAACGTCGGCGGTCAGGGCTTCACCTGGAACCGGAGCACGAAGCTGAACGTGTTCTCGTTCGGCTACCCGGCAGGCGAGCACCCGGACGGCGACAAGCCGTTCACCGGCCGCACGATGAAGTACTGCTACGGCAAGACCAAGCCGATGCCCGAGGCCAGGAAGTACAACCTGCAGGAGCACATCGGCTTCAAGTGCTCCTTCACCGCCGGCGCCAGCGGCGGCCCGTTCCTCTACAACTACAAGAGCGCGTCGCGCACCGGCTACCTGGTCGGCGTCAACAGCGTCGCGTGGGACACCGACGGCAACGATCGCTACGACCACATCTCGTCGCCGTACTTCAACACCGACACCTACAAGGTCTACAAGGCCGCCGCCAACCGGTGGACCGGCAACATGCCGTGACGAGTTGGCACCCTTGGCCCCGGGTCCCGCATGGGATCCGGGGCCTTACCCCATCCCCCATTCGGGGTGGTGTGCGCCACTCGAGAGGCTGAAAGCGACGCTCAATTCGGCCACGCGCCCACCTGGACCGCCTCCCTCCCGACCTGCGGCGATGCTCAAAAGTTATGATCGTTTAGGCGTATCGGGAGTGGTCGGCTGAGGATGAACTTATAGTTCACGGTGGACGCTAGATCAGGTAACGAATCTCTATCCAAGCTGCAATAGAGTCTGGACATCTGGAAAAATCCACCCTTACGACCTTAAGAAAGGCATTTCATGATCTCCCGGGCCAGGCACATCGTGGCCGCCGCGCTCAGCGGCGCGCTGCTGATGCTGCCTGCCTTCACGGGGATCGCCAACGCCGCGTCGGCCGGCAAGGTGTACCCCGTCCCGCTGGCCAAGACCGCGGCGGACGTCAAAAGGGTCGCCGACCACTGGAAGCCCGACCAGCTCAAGAAGGCCGACATCTACAGCCCGGCCACGCCCGGCGCCGCCGCCGCACCGGCGAGCTCCGCCGCCGGCGCCGCCGCCGGCCCCGCCGCGCCCGCCGCCACGGTCAAGCGGACGACCGCCGCGGTGCCGAGCGCCACGCCCGTGCTGCCACGCAAGGGCCAGGTCGCCAGCACCATGGGCAAGGTCTTCTTCCTGCTCGGGGGCAAGGAGTTCTGGTGCTCCGCCAGTGCCGTCACGGCCAAGAACCGCAGCGTGGTCGCCACGGCCGGGCACTGCGCGTACGACCCGCGGCAGGCCAAGGCGGCCGAATTCTGGATCTTCGTCCCCAACCCCGGGCCCAACGGCGAGACGCCCGAGGGCATCTACGTGGGCTCGTCGATCAGCATGCACGAGGACTGGGCCGGGAGGGGCGACTACGACTACGACTACGCGTTCGTGACGGTGCACCGCGGCTTCACCTGGGTGGCCAAGAACGGCACCTTCGTCATGCAGGACGTGGGCCGGCTCCAGGACAACGTGGGCGGCCTGGGTCTCGAGCTGAACAAGAAGCCGGACACGTACGCGGTGGTCGCGTTCGGCTACCCGGCCGGCACCCAGCCCGACGGCAGCCGCCCGTACGACGGCAGGAAGCTGCACATGTGCCTCGAGGGACGGACGCGCTGGACCGTGGCCCCCAGCCTCGACCTGCAGAAGGGCGTGCAGCTCCAGCGGTGCGACTTCAGTCCCGGCGTGAGCGGCGGCCCCTGGCTGATCGGCTACGACAAGGACCGCAGGCTCGGCAGCCTGGCCGGCGTCAACAGCCTGACCTGGAACAGGGACGCCAAGGACAGGTACGACGCGGTGTCGTCTCCGTACTTCGACAACGCCACCGGAGACGTCTACCGTCGCGCCGCCGCACAGACCACACCGGCAAATGTGACGTAAGTCACAGCAACGGTTTGATCACTGGTCGTGATCAGGCGAGATCTTGGTCTCGAGAAGGTCACGACGGGCATTGGGAACACTGACATGATCTACCCAAAATTCACACAACCATGGTCAACGCTGTAGGTTCCGGCTGACCGTTTGCTGAGATTTGGGGGTGCACGAGGCGCCTCATGTCAGCGCAACCTGGAGTTACCTTGAAGCGAATCCTTCTCCCCGCCGGTAGTGCCGTTCTGGCGACCGGCCTGCTCGCCGCCGGCCTGTCCGGCACCGCGCAGGCCGAGCCGGACGTCGCCCACGACCCGATGGCTCGCAACACCTCTCAGGCCGCCTCCGTGGCCTCCTTCTGGCTCGCGTCGAACGGCGCCGCGCTCCGCGCCGCCACGCAGTACACCTGGGACTCGAACGAAGTGCGGAAGGTCGTCTCCAAGGGCGGCGCCGACCCCGACGGCCGGCCCGGCACCACGGCCCCCACGGGTGAGACGAAGTCCACCGGCCGCGCCCAGAACGTCAACCTCCCCAAGACCATCGGCAAGGTCTTCTTCGTCGACGGCTCCGGCAAGTTCCGCTGGTGCTCGGCCACCTCGGTCCAGTCGAACTACCGCAACCTGGTCTCCACCGCCGGCCACTGCGTCTACGACACGGACAGCAACAAGGCCGTCCTGGACAACTGGGTCTTCGTCCCCGGTTACTACCAGGGCAAGGCTCCTTGGGGCATCTACGTGGGCAAGCAGGCCTTCACCCACTACGACTTCGACGTGTACGAGGACTACGACCGCGACTACGCGTTCGTGACCGTCTACAACGGCATCCTCTTCAACGGCGTCAAGCAGGTGGACCGCAAGGACTACGAGGGCTTCACCGGCCCCAAGCGCCGGTGGGGCGGCCACTACTACATCCTGCTGTCCAAGGATGCCGGGCGCCTCGGCGACAACGTCGGCGGCCAGGGCTTCGCCTGGAACCAGCCCACCGGCAAGGCCGTCCGCGCCTTCGGCTACCCGGCGGCCCCGCACCCCGACGGCGACAAGCCGTACAGCGGCGTCACCCCGAAGCACTGCTACGGCAAGACCACGGCCAAGACCGTCGGCGCCCCGTGGCTCAAGATCGAGGAGCACATCGGCCTCAAGTGCGCCGTGACCCCCGGTTACGACGGCGGCCCGTGGCTCCTGAACTACAGCAACGGGAAGCGTCTCGGCTACGTGAACGGCACCACCAGCACGTTCGCTGACCAGGACGGCAACGACCGCGTGGACTACATCACGTCCCCGTACTTCGACGGCGAGACGTCGGCCGTGTACAACGCGGCCAAGAACGTGTGGTCCGGCAAGATCGTCGGCCCGCGCGGCGAGCTGTACAAGTAATCCCTGCCAGGGGAAGCGAGGGTCTCGGCTACCGAGGCCCTCGCCTTGGTTCTAGGCCACAAGCATGGCCTTCCGCTGGAGGGCGCTGCGCGCCTCTGAGAGCTCCAGACAGCGCCTCCCAAGAGGACTCCGCCCCCTTTCCTTTCGATCCCCCGGACAAGCACGCTCGCTCCGCTTGCCGGACGCCCAACCTTGCCCCATGACCCAGCGAGCCCGCCTCACCTCACTGTTCGCCAAATCGACGGCATAACAGATGGTGATGATCTGGCATCGCATCGTGACTGTCCACATTCGAAGCATG
Organism: Nonomuraea basaltis; assembly: GCF_005893125.1. Taxonomy (GTDB): domain Bacteria; phylum Actinomycetota; class Actinomycetes; order Streptosporangiales; family Streptosporangiaceae; genus Nonomuraea; species Nonomuraea basaltis. The sequence continues at coordinate 5,753 of NZ_VCJS01000082.1, forward strand.
GAAGAGAACGTTGATGCCTCAGAGGTGATCGACTACGAGGCAATTCGTCGGCGCTTTCCCTGGGTGGGCCTGGGTCCCCGCGGGGAACATGATTTCTCTCAGAGCTATCGGGACGTGATGGCCGAATTACGGCTTGGCCGGGAGATCATCCAGGCGGTCGAGACCATCAGGCGTGGCGCATGAGGGAACTACTGATCGACTCCGGGCCGGCGACCCGGCGGGCCGAATTCAACGCCATGATGGTCAACTTCTACCGGACCAAGGACGCCACCGCCGCCTTCGCCTTCCTCGCGTCATGCCATCCGGATTTCGAGGAGTCGCCGGGCATCCTGTAGGCCGGTCGCCTGGTCAGAGAATCATGCGGCAAATCAAGGAGTCGGAGGTGCCGCGCAGGGCTGCCGTGACGGCAGGAGCCCGCGTGGTCTGTCGGCACGTTGACGGGCTTCCACTCCTGGGTCCCGACGAAGCGGTACTGAACAGCCTGCGCGCCTGCGGGAAGCCCTTCGAAGTAGCCGTGGACCTTGAAGGTCACCGGACACTTCGATGCGGTTGTCCGCTCGGAGGCGATGCTGGCCTTTCGTACCAAGTTCTGAGCCGGCTGGTCATCGTCCTTCCCGGCCGGAGGCGGGGTAGCCGAGTCGTCCGGCTTGTCGGCTCCATGGGCGGAGATGGCCAGGCTGTCCCACGCGTCGCCCGTGCTCTCCTCGCCACCAGCGCAGGTGACGGCGAACGAGGCCTTCTTGGAGGTCTTCTTCACCGGGCTGACGAGGCGAACCGCGCCCCAGCCACGGGCGTCGCCGGTGACCTTGATGGACGTGGACAGCTGAACGGTCTTAAGGCCCTTGCCCCCGACCTTGGTGGCCGTTGGCAAGATCGACCTGCACGATCAGACCTGCATCGGTCACACTGGAGACATGGACACTAGGGGATACGGAGCACTCCGGCCTTACGTCGTGCCGACAACCTTGGAAGAGCTCACCGGACCCATCAGGGGTGTCATATCGCTTCCCCGCCACCTCGACTGGGGGCCGAAGCGCAGCTACGACTTGGAACAGACCGCCGACGCGCGGCTGATGTACATGCGTGTGATCAGGGAAAGTGCCACGCCTGACGACCTGCGACGCTTCCTGAACGCCTCGCTCCTACGGAGGCTCTGGCCCGAGTTGGTTTTGCCGCCGCGGGTTCGCGCCCTATGGCTAGACCGATTCCCCGAACTCCAGCGCCAAGCCGCCTGATGGACGAATTCCACCGTCGCCTGGCCCGTATCGCACTGGCAGCAGCCGCAGACAACGGATTCGCCCTGGCAGGCGGCTATGCGGTCCAGGCCTATGGCGTACTCCAACGGCCCAGCGAAGACATCGACCTGTTCACCTCGAGCCTCCGCGACGACTTCGCTGACGGCGTCAGCAAGATATGCGCCGCCTACACCGCTCAAGGCCTTACCGTCAAAGTTGATCTCGACAGCTCTCATTTCGTACGACTCGGCGTGTCCGACCCTGCAATCGGTCGAACCAGCAAGGTCGAATTGGCCACCGATCTGCGATCTCACCCACCGGTCACCATGGAGATCGGTCCAGTTGTCCACCTCGAAGACGTCGCAGGCGGCAAGGTCGAGGCCCTGTTCACCCGAGCAGAAGTTCGCGACTTCATCGACGTCGACGCGTTTCTCACCAGCGGTCGGTTCACCCGCGATCGCCTGCTTGAACTCGCTGCGTCCCGCGACCTCGGCTTCGACCGGGCCGTGTTCGCACAGATGCTCTCCGCTCTGGAGCTCTATCCAGATAGCGAGTTGCTCGCCTATGGTCTGACAGAACCCGAGGTGCGCGAGCTGCGCTCGCGGTTCAACGCGTGGCGCGCAAATCTGGCCCAGGCCTAGCCTCGAACCCAAAGCACGACATCCAACAAGGGGATGAGCGCTGTCAACATCTCCTGGAGGCCATTCCAGGCGATCAAGGTTTGCACACCCGCGATGGCGGCGGCCGCACGGTAACGATCATCAAGATCAGGGCCTTTCCATTCGATCGAGCAGTTGCTTGTAGTCGTCCCAGACAACGGTGTGACCAGCGTCCTCGGTCAGCGCGAGCTGAGATCCATCAACGAGAACGGAAAAAGCACGTTGGTATCGACGAAGACCCGCGTCATCGGCCAGCACTTCTCGGAAAGTCAGTAGGGCAGTTCTGCCTCCTCCGCAGCATCCATGATCCTGCGACTGCCTTCGGCGCGGCCCTGCTCCCTCATTTCGGCCACGTGGTACACCGGCTGATGTGAACCAGTTCCGCCTGGCAGGACAAGGTGGCCCCTAGCGTGACGGCATCCGGCTGCCGCACAGTCTCGACAACCCCGGCGATCCGCATCTGATCGGTGATCGGGCGCCGCAACTCGGCCACCCACCCCAACATTCCAGCCACGTCGGTTCTCTGAACGTAAATCTCCCAGCCGGGGTAAGTGGTCCGCAGGGCGGTAAGCTGGCGAGCCACTCAATCGGCTGACGTGCCGGCCTCCTGCGCGACGCTCCGTAGATCCGGAACTGCCCCCTCCGGATGAGCGTCCAACTCGCCGCCAGTCATTCTCTCGCCCCACCGTCGCCACCGGCCTCGACCAGGAGCGCACCGGTGGCCTTGTCGCGGCGGATGCGCACCAGGACTTCGCCATGGATGTAGGACGGCTGACGGGCGTACCGATCGAGACGTACCAGCCGCACCGAACCTCGTGCGCCGTGCGAGAGGGTGTTGACCGCGGCATTCAGCAATGCGGTCGCCCTACCAGCCTCATCGGTGATACCACCGGCCCCTCGGCCCTCGCCATCGCGAGCGTGCCACGAGTAGAAGCAGTCCGAATCCAGAGAGTTCCCATGCATGTACGCAACGTACGGTCGCAGTCGAGGGCCAGCGGGTGCCACGTGCACCACTGCCTCGCCGGGTGCACAGTGCACCCATTCCTACAGGGGCAGTCCGAGATGCTCCGCAAAAGTACGGGCCCGGCGTTGGATCAGTGGTCCGCCGTGCTCAACCGCCTCGGAGGCCATCTGCCGCCCGGTCGGGCTGTAGTGGACCGAATCATGCGAGATCGAGTACGCCTGATTCAGCCAGTCGAGCATGGATGACCAGTCGCGTCGTTGGTGATACGTGCGGGCGATCTCGACATGCAGCCGGGCTCGCCGTTCACGGCTGGGGATAGAGTCCGGATCGATCTGTTCGGCACGTTCCTTGGCAGAGGCGGACTTGGTGAGGTCAGCACCGATCGACACCGCGTGCAGGGCGACGTTTGAACGGCCGAACTGGGTCCATGCATGGTGGTAGCCGTCGGGAAGGCGTTCCGCGGTCGCGGCGGCCTCGTCCCAGTACCGCCACGCGTCACCCTCGCGTCCAGCACGCGCGGCGGTCGTGGCGGCGTGGAGCTGCATGGCGCCGTAGAGAGCACGCAGCTCGTCGGTGCCCTCCTGCAGCCGGTCGCGCAGCAGGTTGGCGGCATCGGTGGCAAGGGTCAGGGCTCCTTCGGTGTCACCGCCGGACCGCTGAACCATGGCGTAGGTCCATGCGGCCCCGGCAAGCGCGGCTGGCTGGTCAGCTTCACGGGCAGCGGCCATGGCTCGATCGGCGACGACCCAGATCAACTCCGGCTCGCTGGCCCAGACGATGGCGTGCTGCACGAGCGCCCATAGGTCGGCGAGCACGGCGTTGGCGTCGCGGCGTTCCTCGCCTTGGGCTTGGCGGGCGGTGGCCTGGGCGTCACGGATGAGGGCAGGCAGTACGCGGCCGACGTCGGTGCGGTGGGTGCGAGATGTGTGCCACACGTGCCAGGCTTCGACCGTACGCCGGCGAAGCGTGGCGACGGGAAGTGGCTGATCCGTGATCGTGAGGAGAGGATCTCGAACGGCATCCCGGATGGCGGGCACGGCCTCGTGCGGTATCCGCGCGAAGGCGCTCACGGGGATCGTGGTGTGCCCGCCGAGGTCCATGTCACTCCCGGCGAGAACGGCGACATCGCCGACGGCGAGCACCTCGGCGAGGCGGATGAGCACCGGGAGGCGGGGCGGCAGGCGTCGCCCGCTTTCGATGCCCTTCAGCCACTCCGTGGAGTAGCCGACGAGTCCGGCCAGCACGGGCCGGGGCATCCCTTTGCGTTCCCGGATGATGCGAATCCGTTCGCCCGTCTTCTTGCCTTCGAGATCGTCAAGCATGGGGAACACTCCCGCTTGGCTTCTTGTCGACAGCCAGGTTACGTCTTCGGGCTTGTCGCGTGACAGGGATCGAGCACCCTGCCAATACAGCAGCCAGTGCAGGCTTACTCCAGTGGGCCGGTATCTATCGCCTCCAGGCGATCGACCGGTCGGAGTCACCATGCGGTGCCGTTCGAGATGCGCAGCCAGAGGCGTTCCGCCGCAGGGGCCAACGTCCAAGGACTCTCTACGATGATCGCCGCGTCGCTCTCGTCCGATATGCGGCGAACGAACGACAGCCCGCCGGCCGCGCATAGCTCAAAGAACGGGGCTCGGCACATACACGTGTAATCGCGAACCCGTACGCGAGGCACGCGGCCGGCGCTTTGTACCCATGCCACCCGTTCGGCATCAGGTGGAGCGGCCACGTGGAGGCCGTGGCACAGCGGCACGGAGAAGGGTGACGTACTCATTCATCACCGCCTGGCGCTCCTTGCAGCAACGCCATGAGCGTGGCGACATCATCGGCGCTCACCGTCTGCCGCAGCCCACGCTCCAATGCCCTGCCGCTCAACACCACCCCCGCCTGGTGGCGTAGATGGCGCCCGCGTCGCTGCGGAAGCATGCCCAATCCGGAAACGCGGCCCGGACGGCATCGAGGTCATCGCTGGATGTTGCCATGGGGGAAGGCTAAGGGCCTACGGTCTACAGTCGTCTATAGAGCACGTAGGACATCTACAGATCAATGGAGATACAGAGGTCCCTACAGTGGTAATGTGATCGAGTTTCGCGAGGATCAGCCCAGATGGCAGCAGGTTGCCCAGATGATCCGCGAACGCATCGCGGCAGGGACCTACCGCCCCGCCTCGCGAGTGCCGAGTGAGAATGACCTCATGCAGGAATTCGGCATCGCCCGGATGACGGCCCACAAGGCCATGAAAGCCCTCCGCGCGGAGGGATCCATCTACACCGTACGCGGCATGGGCAGCTTCGTCAGTCCACCTGACGACACGAAGAACTCCTGAGACAATGTGGCGACTCGACGCCACCCGGCCAGCTCGGCTCTCGCGTGAATCTATGCCGCTTGGCTCGACCCCGACGCGTGGCTGTCTGTCCGAAGCCATCGTGGCGTGCCGGGCACGCTGGACCTCACATGCGGACCCCTGAGGGAATTCGGACCCTTGCGGCTCGCGCAGCGCCACCAGCGTGGCATTCACCGAGGCTCTCGGCACGGCTCGCGGACGATGGCTCCCAGGACCCGCCCGTCTGCCCGCTCAGCTCTCCGTACGGCCCTCCCCTCTGTCAGGAGGATCCCCCTTGCCTGTCGACATGGATCTCTTCTCGAGCAGGATGATCGGAATAGTACATAGAGCAAGAATACTGCCCATCCACACGAGCACCAGCGCTGACGCCCTGACGTCGACCATGGTAGCGAGGATCATGACGAACCCCGCGAAGAACGCCGAGCCCGAGGCCAGGCCCACCATTTGCCGCAGGACGGTTATTCTGGACCGGCGCCTACTCACTGCGATCCAATCTTTATCTCTGTCGGTGCTACAACGGGCATTCCGGACTGCTGATCGTAATACGTCGTGGTCTTGAACGAGAACCAGATGCCATTGCCCTTGTTGTGGCTGAGGACGGCTGCCACGCCCATTCCGATCAGGGCCGCCCCCGCCTCGCAGACAAGGGCTATCGGAATGCCGACCAAGCTGAACCCCCCTACAGCGCAGACGCCCGCGGCGAAGCCCGCCACGCCCGTCAGGCCAGCCGCCAGCATGTTCGCCGCGAAGTTGCTCAGATAGTAGGTGCAGCCGCTCTTGTTGCATTTCTTGCCGGTGAACCCGCCCCCCTCGGTGCAGTCCCGCTCCGACTTCATCTTCGCGCATTCGAGATACACGTCGTCGACCCACCAGCAGTCCTTCGCCGCACTGGTCTTCATGCAACCCAGCTGGCTGTCGAAGGCACTGTTGCAGAACGGGGAGCTGTGCCGGCCGTACTTCTGCGAGGACAGGCAGTCCAGGTAGGAGTCGGCATACGATGCGCACCCGGCGTGGTCGGCCGCCTTAGCCTGATCACGGCACTTGATGTAGTAGTCGACGTCCGTGGCGCAGGTGGACTGGTAGTGCTTGTTGCCGTAGCGGCAGTCGCGGTATGCCTCCGACGCGTTTCCGCACATCTCCTTGGAATAGTCCGGCCGCGAGTTGTGGCCGACGCGGCAATCCCGGTAGACGCCGGCGTCTTCCCCGCACACGGCTCTTCTGTTTCCCTGGGACCGGCACTCGATGTAGTTGTCCTTCACGTCGAGACAGGTAGATTTGCTTGCTGTGGGCCGGCAACTGGCATAGGTGGACGCCGCGTCTCTGCAAGCGCCCTTCGTGCTGCCTCCTGAAACGACCCCCATGTGCGAGGTGCCGTCGGCCCGACAATCACCGTAGACGTCCTTCGTCGCAGTGCAGTAGGTCTTGCCATGCCCCTTCCGGCAGGACGTGTATTCCTTCTCGGTTTCCGTACAGTACTGCTTGCCGTAGTCTTTCACGCACCGGCCGTGGTCGACGATGATCTCCGCACAAGCCTTACTCTTCTTCGACTGCTGCTTGCACTCGCCGTACGTGTCGACCGGATTCTTCGTCTTCGTCTTCGTCTTGGTCTTGGTCTTGTGGCCGTCCGGGTCGACGTTCGTCAGGGGGTTGTCATTGGCGTAGGCGTAACGATTGAGCTGGATGGAAGGGTCGGGGCTCTGGGTGAGCGTGTCGCGGGAGACGAAGCTGCCGGTCGTGGGCTGGTACCAGCGGGCGGCCATGTTGACCTTGCCCGAGTCGGGGTCGGTGTAGGCGCCCTGGTAGCCGAGGGCGTGCACGTTCCCAGTGCGGATGATCACCTCGCCGAAGGGGTCGTAGGCCACCGAGTCTGCCAGCGCGGTTCCGCCGGCGGCGAAGGCACCGATCAGGTCGCCGCGCAGGTCGGAAAAGGCGAGCTGGGCGCCACCGCCGTCGCTGATGCCCAGCGTGCGGCCAAGGGCGTCGCGGCCGAAGGACGCCGTCCTGGCGCCGTTGGCGTCGGTGACGGCGACCAGGTTGTTGGTGAGGCCGTCGTAGGTCATGCGGCTGGTCTGGCCGCTCGCGGTGCGTGTCCCGACGCGGTCCAAGGCGTCGTAGTCGTAGGTGATGGCGTCATCGGTGATCAGGCGGTCGAAAGCGTCGAACTTGGTGAGCCGGACGATGCCCGCTGAGTCTTCCTTGAGGGTGCCGCGGGCGGTGTAGGTGTAGGTGTGGCCGTCGCCCGATGTGAGGCGGTTGCGTTCGTCGTAGGTGTAGGTCTTGTCGCCGGCCCTGGTTCGGTTGCCGGCGGCGTCCCACTCATAGGCGGTCTTCTTGCCGTCGGGGGCGGTCCAGGAGGTGAGCCGGTTGGACCAGTCGTGGGTGTAGGTGTTGGTCCCCGCGCTCGCCGTTCCCGTGGTGGTCTTGGAGGTCAGGTTGTCGTCGAGGTCGTAGCCGTACTCGATGGAGGCGATGGCGCCGCCTGCGGAGGTGGTGAGCTGGTCCTTGGTAAGGCGGTTGAGGGCGTCGTAGGTGTAGGACCGGCGGGCGCCTGAGGCGCCGTAGGCCATCGAGGTCAGGCGGGAGGCCTTGTCGTAACCGTAGTCGATGGTGGTGGCGCTGACCGAGTCGACCGACTGGGTGAGGCGGTCGGCGTCGTCCCAAGCGAAAGTGGACGTGCCGGTGACATCGACACGCTGGACGAGGCGCTTATTGGCGTCGTAGGCGTAGGCGTTGAGGTCGCCGCCCGGGCCTGCGCTCTTCAGCAGCAGGCCGCGGTCGTCGAGGGTGAAGCTCAGATCGTCGGCGCTGACCAGCCGGCCCGCGAGGTCGTAGGCGAACGTCTTGTCCTCGGTGGCAACCTCGGCGCCACTGCCGGTCTGCTTGACCAACCGGTTCAGCTCGTCGAAGGTGCGGTCGACGCGGACGCCGCCGGGGACGAGGCTGGTGACCGGGTTGCCCGCGGCGTCGTAGACGGTGGTCCAGGTACGGTCGGCCGGGTTCGGGTGGGCCGCGGTGCTGGGCTCGATCATCGACTCGGCCAAGCCCAGGCTGTTGTAGGTGGTGTAGCTGGCGTTGCCGCGGCCGTCGGTGGAGCGGGTTCGCGCTCCCGCGGCGTCGTGGCCGAAGGTGGTCGTGATCGTCTCGGTGGCCGAGACCGGCTCCTTACGCTCGATCAGCCGGTTCGCGGCGTCGAACACCTGCGTAGTGGTATGGCCATCAGCCGACGTGTGGCTGGTGGGGTTGCCGACCGTGTCGTAGCCGTATTTCAGGGTGCGCAGCACGGTCCCGTTCGCGTCCAGTTCCTGGGTCTGAGTCTTCCGTCCAGCCAGGTCGTAGTCGGCGGTGCTGACCGCGCCCAGCGGATTGGTTGTCTTGACGACGCGTCCGGCCATGTCGTACTCAAACGCCGTGGCGTTGCCAAGCGCGTCGGTCTGGCTGGTGAGCGCGCCGAGGGCGTCATAGGCGCGGGTGGAGGCGTCCCCCGTGGGCCGGATGGTCTTGGTCACCCGGTCGGCGTCGTCGTACTCCAGTCTGGTGACATAGGCGGCCTGGGAGGGCTTGCGCTCGATGGTGGTCAGCGTGATCTGGCGGCCCAGATCGTCATAGGTGGACTCCGAGCGGGCGCCGGTCGGGTCGGTCTGCGACAGTAGCTCCCCGAGCAGGTCGTAGCCATAGGTCCAGACGCCGGCCAGGGCCGTGGCGGTCTTCGGTGCGGTGACCTGCACCATGTGGCCGAGGCCGTCGTAGACCGCCTTGGTGGTCTGCCCGCGCTGGTCGGTGGCGCTGATCAGATCACCCGCGGCGTTGTAGCCCGCGGTGGCCTTGGGCACGATCGGCTGCCCACCGGGCGGCGTGTACGTCGGGATGGCCTGTTCCACGACGCGCCCGGCCCGGTCCACGGTCGAAGTCGTGATCCGGCCCTCGGCGTCGACGTGGTGGGTCTTGTCGCCGAAGGTGTCGTAGCCGAGCTTGGCGACGGGCCGTTCCGTCGCCGGGGCGCCGCCCGCCCGCTCCACGGTGACCGGCGGCAACTGGACCTGGGTCGGCACGCCGAGCGCGTTGTAGGTCATGGTGGTGGTGAAGGCTGCCGGGTCGGCGCCGGAGGCGTTCCCGCGGGGGTCGGTCATCGCCGTCACCAGGCCGCGCTCGTCGAGCGTTAACGTGGTGATCAGGTCCTGGCCGTCATTGTGGGCGGTCTTGCGGGTGACCTGGTTGCCCGCGTCGTAGGCGTACTCGGTGATCTCGGTCCGACCGGCGCCGGCCGCGGTGAGGCTGACCTTGGTCACGTTGTCGTTGGCGTCGTAGGCGGCCGTGGTGACGCGGTTGAGCTTGGCCGGGTCGACGGTTTGAGAAGTGAGGCGTCCGGCGGCATCGTACGCCGCGTCCACGCGCAGCGTTCCGCCGTCCGTGGTCTCGCGGGTGATGTTGCCGGCGGCGTCGTACACCCTGGATTCCAGCACCACGTCGCGGGGAGTGTCCGAGCCGTTGAGCCGCGAGCCCTTGGCTATCTTCTCAGCGGGCAGGTTGTCGTTGTAGTAGGTGTAGACCGTGGTGTGGCCCATCGCGTCCGTCTGCGAGGCCAGCCGTCCGGCCGGATCGTAGGCGAACGACGTCATCACCACGTCCGTGGCCGGCTGCGGGTCGGCCGGGCTGCCGGTCCAGCCCTTCAGCGTGGTCGTGGCCTGCTCGCCGCGCGGGGTGTAGCCGTAGTGGAAGGTTGTGCCGCGCTCGTTGGTGAGGCTGGTCTTCTGGCCCTTGTGGTCGTAGGCGAAGCGCTGCACGCCGCCCTCGGGGCCGGTGACCGTCTCCACGCGGCCGTAGGAGTCGTAGGTGTAGGTGGTGGTGCGGGCCGCGTCGCCGCCGGTAAGGTCCTCCTGCGTCTCGGCCAGCGGCAGGCCGTCCGGGTCGTAGGCGGCGCTCCACTTCGAGGTGTGCGTCACGCCGGTGACCTCGTTCTTGACCCCGGTGCCGGTCCGAGAGGTGATCTTGCTCAGCGCGTTGTACGTGACGGTGGTCTTGATGCCCTGCGGATGGGCCGTTGAGATCTCGGTCTGGGTGGTGACGCGTCCGAGCTCGTCATACTCGTACTTCTTGACCAGCCCGGTAGGGGTGGTCTGCACCGCGGAATCGCCGGCGGCGGTGTAGACGTAGGTGGTCTCGTTGCCCTTGAAATCCTTGGACGACTTCACCAGTCCCGCCGGAACGAGGCCGCCGCCGACCGCGGGTTCGGTGCCGTCGGTGTAGGTCTTCGTCATTGAACGGCCCTGCGGGAAGTCTGGAGTGCCCGGCGTCGTCTGCTTGGCCTCCTCCCCGAACGTGCTGTAGGTCCAGGAGGTCTGGTATGTCTCATCGGTTGGCGAAGCCGACCGGGCGTCCCGATGGGCGGTCTTCAGGTCGTTGCGTGGGTCGAAGGGATTGTCGACGTTCAGGTAGTACGTGAAGTACTCACTGGAGCAGCTGTCGCTCGTCCGGCAGGTCTTCCTGGCCAACAGGTTGCCGCGGACGTTGAACGACACCTCCACGACGTTGCCGTTGGGGTCGAAGACCTTGGCCGGGAATCCGCCTACGTCGTAGGTGTATCTCGTGGTCTTGCCGAGTTGGTCGATCTGAGAGATCGGCCGGCTGCCATGCAGGGCGTCGTCCACGTACGTGAGGGTGCCGCCGTGCGGATCCGTCACCGTCGTCGTGGCGAAGATCAGGACCGTGGTCTCCTTGCTGTACGCCTGAGCCGACAGCTTCCACGCGCCGCCGTTGGCGTCGGTGTGCTGGGTGAGGCGGCCGCCGTCAGCGGCGTAGACGTTCTCCGTCTCCGTTCGCCCCGACGGGGTCAAGGCCTTGATGAGCTGCGGTTGCGGCGACTTGGCCGCATAGTGGGTGTTGATCACCTGCTCGCCCAGCGGCTTGCCGTATACCGCGACCTCGTCGATGTCGCCCGTGAACGAGAAGGGCGCCGTCGAGGTCGTCGTGGCGGGCCAGGTGGGTGAGCCGAAGCCGGAGCCGATGCGCGTCTCCCACTGGCCGGCGTGCGTGATCTGCCCGGCGAGCGTGCCGACGGCCTGACCGTCCAGGTAGAGGGTCTGGGTGTTCTCGGCGGCCGACAGCACCACGTGGTGCCAGCCACCGTCATTCACCGGGGCGGCCGAGGTGATGGGGGCTGGAGTGCCGGTGTAGAACTGGCCGCGCAGCTTGCCGTCCGTGCCGACGTACAGCAGGGGGGTGAAGGCCGACGGGAGGCGGGAGGCCGCGTTCTGGTAGCCGACGATCGTGCCCGCACCGGTGGTCTTGAACCACGCCTCCACCGCCACGCTGCCGCCGCGGCCGCTGATGGTGGCCTGGGGCAGGGTCACGTACGCGGAGCTGGACGTGCCCTTGAAGCGCATCGCGGTGTCCGGCGAGCCGGTCAGCGCGCCGGGGTTCCCTGTGGTGGCATCGGCCGTGGTGCCGCTGACCTTGGCCTCGTCCCCGGGTTCGGGAATCCCGGGGGCCGCGCTGTTGATCTTCGTGCCGATGGTGGCGACCGTCTCGTTCAGCCGCCAGTACCCGAGGGGTCCGGAGTCCAGGACTGCGCTGCGGTAGCGGGAGGCGTCGCCGTAGGTATAGGTGGCGCAGGCAGTGTCCGAGCCGGGCGGGCAGACCTTCACCAGCTTGTCGCCGTCATAGGTGTACGTCCACGTGAGGGGGGCCCCATTCAGTGGATCGGTGGACACGCCGGTCACATGGTTGCCCGTCCAGGTGAACGTGAGCGCCCTGTCCCCGGTCGCGGTCGCCTTGGCCAGCTTGCCGTCGCTCCCGTAGGTCAGCTGCTGCGTGCGGTTTCGGTGGTCGGTGACCTTGGTCAGGCGGCCGTTTGCGTCGAACCAGTACGAGGTGGCCGACTTGTCCATCAACCGCCAGCCACCCTCCGGGAGCGTGGCCAAGGTGGCGAACGTGCCCTCCGGCGGCGCGTAGGTGCCGTCGCCCTTGGCGGCGAAGCGCATCTGCTCGCCTCCCGGATAGGTCACCAGCAGCGTCGACGTCTTCGGGTCCGGCTCGATGCGCATGTCCCAGCGGGTCGACCAGCCCGCGCCGAACGCCCCGGCGGTACGAGGGTCAAGACTGTTGTAGGTGCGCGTGACGTTCAGCGGCGGCCCCACCACTGAGACCGACGCGTCGGTCTCAGTGTGGGTGAAGTTGCCGGAGGAGTGGTTGAACGCGCGGCCGTCAGTGCCCGCGGCCAGCGACGCGTTGATCGTGCCCTGCTCCGGCGTTGGCGTGAAGGATCGCCACGAGGAGGTCACGGTCGTGGTGCCGGTGGTCGCCTTCGCCTGCCACCAGTAGGTCTGCCCCCAGGCTAGCTTGTGCGCGCCGGCGATTCGTGTGTTAAAGGGCGTCCAGGTTCCCGACTTCTCCCAGGTGGGGGTGCTATCACACCAGGTCCAACTCGACGGCGTGCCTGCGCAGAGCTGGAACCAGTAGGTGACCGGATCCTCGTTCGCGGACTGGGCGTGCGCCGACAGCGTCGGCTCCAAGGTGCCGACCTGGCTGTTGTGAGCGGGTGCGAAGCCGATGAACGGCAGCGCGGTCACAACCCCCGACTGCCACTCCGACCAGGGGCCGCTCACGCCGGTCGTGGTGACGGCGCGCACGCGCCAGCGGAAGAGCCAGTTGTCCTGCAGCTTGGCGGCGGGGACGGCCATCCAGGCGTTGGCGCCGGAGGGGTAGGAGGTTGTGGACTTGCCCGCGTAGATCAGGCCGGTGCCTTGCTCGGTGGCGGCCGGGTCGTGCTCCACCTCTATGGCGAGTTGGGAGGCGCGGTTCTCAGGGTCGGTGACCTTGGCGTACAGGGAGGGTGTGAGCGTGGTCGCCGACCAGGACGCGGTGCCCCGCCTGGCCGGGGCCATGCCAAGCCCTTCAACGGACGGGACGTTGAGGTTCACCCGCGCCGTCTGCCAGTCCGACCAGGGGCCGTTGACGCCGGTGGTGGTCACGCCGCGGGCACGCCAGCGGACCTGCCAGCCGTCCGTGAGCTTGCCCGTCGGGACCTGAAGCCAGGCGTTGGCGCCGGACTCGTACGAGGTGGTTCCCTGTCCGGCCCAGATTAGGCCCGAGCCCTGGGCGGAGGCGGCCGGGTCGTGCTCGATCTCGACGCCGAGGTAGGAGGCGCGGCCCTCGGACGAGGTGACCTTGCCGAACACCCACGGGGTGAGCGAGGGGATCGTCCAGCCGTCGGCGCCCGACGTGCCGGGGGTCATGCCGACGCCTGCCACGCTCGGCTGGGTGAGCGCGACCACGGCCGACTGCCAGTCCGACCAGACGCCGGCGGTGCCGGAAGTTGGGACTCCACGGACCCGCCAGCGGATCAGCCACCTGTCCTGCAGCCTGCCCGAGGGCACCTGCACCCAGGCGTTGGAGCCCGACGCGTACGAGGTCGTGCCCTGTCCCGCCCAGATCAGGCCCGAGCCCTGGGCGGGGACCGATGGGTCGTGCTCGATCTCGGCGCCCAGGACGGAGGCGGCGCCGTTCGGGCTGGTGATCTTCGAATAGAGCCACGGAGTGAGCGAGGACAGCGTCCACAGGCCTGCCCCCTGGGTGGCGGGGACTGCGCCGATCCCGGTGCCAGCCGGGTTGTTGACATCAATCCTGGCGGTTTGCCAGGTCGACCACGGCCCGTACAGGGTCTGGGAGCTCTCGGTCGGGGTGATGCCGCGCGCCCGCCAGCGGATCAGCCAGCCGTCGCGTAGCTTCCCCGAGTCGATGGTGAAGCGGATGGCCGAGCCGGACGGGCTCGCTGCGCCGCCGGTGTAGCTCCATATCGTGCCGCTGCCCTGCCCTGGGACGGAGGGGTCGTGCTCGACCTCCACCGACAGGCCGACGTTGCGTCCCGCGGTGTCGCTCACGGTGGCGCCGAACGATGGTGTCACCGAGGTCAGTGTGGACAGGGTCGTCCCGGACACGCCGGGCGTGGCCGACAACGCGGACACGGCGGGTTTGGTGATGTCCACTCTGGCGGTCTGCCAGCCCGACCATGGCCCGTATAGGGTCTGGGAGTTCTCGGTCGGGGTGATGCCGCGCGCCCGCCAGCGGATCAACCAGCCGTCCTTCAATGCGCCCGAACTCACCGTGAAGCGCACCGTGGACCCGTTCGTGCTGCCCGCTCCCCCGGTGTACGTCCAGATCCGGCCGCTGCCCTGCGCCGGAACCGACGGATCGTGCTCGACCTCCACGCTCAACCCGACATTGCGCCCGTCAGGATCGGAGACCTTCGCCTCCAGCCACGGCGTCAACGTGCTCAAGGTCGTCAGCCCCGAACCCGTCGTACCCGGCCCCGCCGCCAGAGTCGACGCCGCAGGCTTGCTGATGTCGATCCTGGCGGTCTGCCAGCCCGACCATGGCCCGTATAGGGTCTGGGAGCTCTCGGTCGGGGTGATGCCGCGCGCCCGCCAGCGGATCAACCAGCCGTCCTTCAATGCGCCCGAACTCACCGTGAAGCGCACCGTGGACCCGTTCGTGCTGCCCGCTCCCCCGGTGTACGTCCAGATCCGGCCGCTGCCCTGCGCCGGAACCGACGGATCGTGCTCGACCTCCACGCTCAACCCGACATTGCGCCCGTCAGGATCGGAGACCTTCGCCTCCAGCCACGGCGTCAACGTGCTCAAGGTCGTCAGCCCCGAACCCGTCGTACCCGGCCCCGCCGCCAGAGTCGACGCCGCAGGCTTGCTGATGTCAACGCGGCCGGCCTGCCAGCCGGACCATGGGCCGTACAGGGTGTCGCTGGTCTCCGTCGGGGTGATGCCGCGGACCCGCCAGCGAATCAGCCATCCATCTTTGAGCAGGCCGGAGGGCATGGTGTATGAGACATACGATCCCGAAGGATCGGCGGAGCCGCCGGTGTACGACCAGATGCGACCCGTTCCCTGACCCGCGGCCGACGGATCGTGCTCCACCTCGACGCTCATGCCGACGTAGCGCCCGTCTGGGTCGGTGACCCTGGCCTCGAACCACGGGGTCAATGACGACAGGATCGACTGCCCGTCCCCCGAGGCGCCGGGCCCGGCCGACAGCTGCGACACGGCGGGCTTGCTGATGTCCAGCTTGGCCGTCTGCCAGCCCGACCATGCGCCGGTCGAGCTGGAGGTCAGCCCGTGGGCTCGCCAGCGGATCGTCCAACCGTCCTGGAGCTTGCCCGAGTCGATCGTGTACCGGATCGTTGAGCCCGACGCACTGCCCGTCCCTCCGGTGTAGGTCCAGATCTGGCCGGTGCCCTGCGCGGGAACCGACGGATCGTGCTCGACCTCCACGCTCAACCCGACGTTACGTCCATCCGGGTCGGTCACCCTGGCCTCGAACCACGGCTTCGGCGACGACAGAATCATCATTCCCGAGCCGGGGGTGCCGGGGCCTGAGGTCAGCAGGGACACAACGGGTTCTCCTGCGGACGCCTCGGCGGCGGACCGGGCCGCGGCCGGGCGGGGCGGCGGGGCGGCGGCCGGCGCGTTCTCTGTGGGAGGGGCGGCGAGCTCCGGCTCGGATTCATCAGGCAACGGCGGCGGAGTCATCAGGCCTTCGATGGACGATTCGGCCATTTGGTGCGGCTCGTCCAGCGGTAACGCGCCCTTGGGACGCTTGCCGGCCTTCGCGGCGGGGGTGTCGATAACGGTCTTGGTGGCCTCGGGGCCGACCAAGTGGGGCAGGTTCTTGGCGGTGCCGGTCTGCTGGACCGGAACGCTGCTCGACGCGCCCTTGGCGGGCGACTGGGGGATCTCGTAGCGCGTACGGACCGGATCGGCGACCGCGGGCTCGATCTGGAGCTGGACGATGCTCGGGATCAGCGCGGCCGCCAGGACGACGGTGATCCTTGCTCGCAGGCGGCCCTTCGACTTCAGCCCGAACCCACTGCGTCCCATTACGCCAGTCGACCGATTTCGCGCACGCCAAAACGTCATGCGTCACTGCTCCTGCCGTACAAGGACGCTCGCGCAACGAGAGGCGCGTCCGATCCGATGCCCGCTGTAAGATCGACATAAAGAAGATCACCTCTGTATAACCGAGCGGCCTATCGCCGCATAGATCGCGCGATGAACGCCCGCCCCTACTTTCTGGAACGGAACAAACGCGATTCGATATCGGCGCAGCTTGCAGAGCGCGCATCGGCAACGCCTGTGACCAACGTCACACTGGTAAGCGGTTGTGCCTGATCAGAACGGGCGCGTATCTACTGCCCGCCCTCCTGCTTAGCCTCAGGTATTCAAGCGGTCGGATGTAGCGGCCTAAACAAGAGAAAGGTGCCCCTGCGCTGCAAGGATTCGAGTGTCGACGTCGTATCCGCTACAGAAGCAGGTGCAGCCTTCCCAGCCGCCCGCCGGGCCCGCCGTCCCGGGCCTGGGAGTATGCGGATCTTGGCCAGCACGGTGCGCAACTGCGGGCTGTCGCCGTACTGGGCGGCCGTCAGCACCAGTGCCAACGGCCGGCACCGACCATCGGTGGCAAGGTGCGGCTCCGTGCTTCGTGATGAAGGCGCCGCAGGAGCGTCCTAAGCACTCGCCGCCTTGACCACCTCCGCCAGCCGAGCGCGCAGACCGGCCCGTATCGGATCGCCTCGCTTGGTCCGAACCGCCTCCTCTTGTTGCCCGGCCGGTGGGTGCGGCGCCTGGCGGGGCGCGCCAGCCGCGTGCCTGTGGGCGCGTAGGGGGGTGGAGTCCACCGCCACGTCCCAGTCCAGCCGACCCGCCTCGTCGGCGATCGCTTGCATCTCGGTCAGCAGTCGTTCCCAGGTCCCGTCCGCCCGCCAGCGGCGATGCTGCTTGTAGACGGTCACCCAGCAGCCGTAGCGCTCGGGCAGGTCACGCCAGGGCACTCCAGTACGGATCCGGTAGAGCACTCCGTTGATCACCGTCCGGTGGTCGTTCCAGCGACCACCACGCGTGCCGTCGGCGGGCAGCAGCGGCGCCAGTCGTTCCCACTCGGCATCTGTCAGATCACCACGACCCATACGCCAAGCGTGACAGCATCGCCACTCAGTGTCAGCAGATCCAGCAAACAGTTCCTATCTCGACTACATAGGTTCGCGGCTGGAACCGCACCTACTAACAGGCAGCACCACACGGCCCTGGGCCGGCGCGCGCACACCCCAGGAGCCCACCCGCACCTCTCACCCAGACGACCTCGCCACACCCCGCCGAACCGGACTGCGAAGGAGAAGTCGGAACGCTCCATGACTCAACCTGAAGATCACCTGTGAAATGGGGAGCAGTTTAGACGGAGTTGGTTCCAATCTGGTTCCTGTGATCTAAGTCACATTAGAGTGACTACACTATGCGTCGGATCACTAACGGAACTTTCGTTCCAGCAGCAACATCCCCCACATATCCTGCAAAAACGTGACCCCTCGATCACGGCGCGCAAAGATCTCTGACTGATAACAGCACGGTAACGGCGGTCACGCCGACTATCCGATCACTCAAACCGGGTTCCACCTGCGGAGATCACCACGCTATGTTCCTTGCTATCCCTTTACTGACGCATGGGACGCATGTTGCGACCCACGACAGAGCAAGGAGCAGTTCCCTTGAAGCGCATCCTCATCCCCACCGGTGGCGTCATCATGGCTACCGGCCTTCTGGCCGCCGGCCTCGCCGGTGCGGCCCAGGCCGACCCGACGACCGCCGCCGACCCGATGGCGGCGTCCGCGGCCAACGCGAAGGCCATCGCGGAGTTCTGGGCGGACAACAACGGTGCTGCCCTTAAGGCCGCTACCGCGTCCGACATCTGGGACAAGGCCGACGTCGCCAAGCTGCAGTCAAAGGGCGGCTACAGCTCGGACACCAAGCCGGGCTCGACCGCTCCGATCGGCCAGGAGAAGAAGACCACCTCGAAGGTCCAGAACGTCAACATGCCGAAGACCATCGGCAAGGTGTTCTTCGTCAACAGCAAGGGCGAGAAGAAGTGGTGCTCGGCCACTTCGATCCAGTCGAAGTACCGCAACCTGGTCGCCACGGCCGGTCACTGCGTCTACGACACGGCGAACAACACCGAGGTCGTGTCCAAGTGGGTCTTCGTCCCCGGTTACTACCAGGGCAAGTCTCCTTGGGGCATCTACGTGGGTAAGCAGGCCTTCACCCACTACGACTTCGACGTGTACGAGGACTACGACCGCGACTACGCGTTCGTGACCGTGTACAACGGCGTCCAGCTCGGCGCTGGCAAGGCCACCAAGGTCACGATCGAGGAGTACAAGGCCGCGACGGCCAAGGGTCAGGTCACCGACATCAAGGCGACCCAGGTCAGCAAGGAAGAGTACGAGTCGGCCATCAAGGACCCGACGAAGTACCCGTACTACGACATCAAGCCCGGCACGGCGAAGAAGGTCACCGGTCCGGACTACCCCGGCGCCATCGTCGACAAGAAGGAAGTCACCAAGGCCGAGTACGAAGAGGCCGCCAAGAAGGGCACCGGCCGCGGCCAGGGCTTCATCTACGGTGACCCGGTCGTCGAGATGGTCGACAAGGACGCCTACGACGCCTGGAAGGGCGAGAAGAAGACGGACGCCGCCGGCAACTACCTCATCACGCACTACTACGTGCAGGAGTGGTACGTCCCCGGCACGGACACCAAGTACTACCGCCTCGACTACTACGTGATCGAGGGCTTCGCCAAGGACGCGGGTCGCCTTGGTGACAACGTGGGTGGCCAGGGCTTCGCCTGGAACCAGCCCACCGGCAAGTACGTCCGCGTGGTCGGCTACCCGGCCGCACCGCACCCTGACGGCAACAAGGCCTACACCGGTGTCACGCCGAAGTGGTGCTACGGCAAGACCACCAAGAAGCTGGTGGGCTCCGCCGCGAAGAAGATCGAGGAGCACGTCGCCCTCAAGTGCGCCATGACCGAGGGCGCCGACGGTGGTCCGTGGCTGTACAAGTACAGCAACAGCAAGCGCCTCGGCTACGTCAACGGTGTCACCAGCACCTTCAACGACCAGGACGGCAACGGCCGCGTGGACTACATCTCCTCGCCGTACTTCGACGGTGAGACGAACACGGTCTACAAGGCTGCGGCCAACGTCTGGTCCGGCAAGATTGTCTGATTGACGGACAGTGACCGGCCCTGAGCCGTTCGTGTAACCGTTCCAAGCGAAGGGCCCGGCATCCGCCGGGCCCTTCCGCTTTTCCGAGCCAAAAGTGAAGGCGTTTGGACGCATGGCACGCCCAGACGGTGCCATCAACTCGGTGTGATCTGCATCACACCACATCGCCGGCTCGCATCAAGAGGTCGACTCAGTCTCGAGAGTCACACTCACAACTTCCTTATGTTGATCAGGGCAAATGGCCACGCGGCGATCTCTGCTCGGCTCCTGCGCATCAGCCACTCAAACATCACAGAACGATCACGCCCGGCTTGTCACATCTTTTCCCGCCAAAGCGGCTACCGGATTTCAAGATCGACACTGTATGTTCCTGGCTATCCCTTTACTGACGCCTGGGACGCAAGAGGCGTTCCACGACAGCGCAAGGAGTTACCTTGAAGCGCATCCTCCTCCCCGCCGGTGGCGCCATTCTGGCCACCGGCCTGCTGGCTGCTGGTCTGGCCAGCACCGCCGTCGCCGACGACACCATCGCGACCGACCCGCTCGCGAAGACCTCGGCGCAGGCAGCTGAGACTCTGGACTTCTGGACCGCGTCCAACAACGCGGCGCTCAAGGGCGCCAAGGCCTTCAGCCCCGACGCCCTCGAGGTCGACAAGATCAAGAGTGGTGGAGGCTATACTCCGGACACCAAGCCGGGCTCCACTGCCCCCATTGGCGGCGAGAAGAAGTCCACGGTCAAGGTTCAGAACGTGAACCTGCCGAAGACCATCGGTAAGGTTTTCTTCGAGAGCGGCGGCAACCTGTACTGGTGCTCCGGCACCTCGATCCAGTCGCAGTACCGCAACCTGGTCGCCACGGCCGGTCACTGCGTGTACGACCTCGCGGCCAACGACGAAGTCGTGTCCCGCTGGGTCTTCGTCCCCGGTTACTACCAGGGCAAGGCTCCTTGGGGCATCTACGTGGGTAAGCAGGCCTTCACCCACTACGACTTCGACGTCTACGAGGACCTCGACCGCGACTACGCCTTCGTCACCGTCTACGACGGCATCGGCGGCGTGCTCAACGTTCCCTCGAAGGTCACGTACGAGGAGTACAAGGCCGCGACGGCCAAGGGTCAGAAGACTGACATCGTGGCCACCGAGGTCAAGGAAGCCGAGTACCTTTCGGCCGTCAAGGACCCGACGAAGCTTCCTTACTACGACATGAAGCCGGGTACCGCGAAGAAGGTCACTGGCCCGGACTTCCCCGGTGCCGTGGTCGACAAGGTCGAGGTCACCAAGGCCGAGTACGAAGAGGCCCTCAAGAAGGGCGCCGGCAAGGGCACGGGCTTCGTCTACGGCGACCCGGTCGTCGAGATGGTCGACAAGGCCGCCTACGACGCCTGGAAGGGCGAGAAGAAGACCGACGCCGCCGGCAACTACCTCATCACGCACTACTACGTGCAGGCGTGGTTCGTCCCCGGCACGGACACCAAGTACTACCGTCTCGACTACTACGTGATCGAGCACAAGGTCAAGAGCGTTGGTCGCCTCGGCGACAACGTTGGCGGCCAGGGCTTCGCGTGGAACCAGCCGACCGGTAAGTTCGTCCGGACGTTCGGTTACCCGCAGGGCGCGCACCCCGACGGCAACAAGCCCTACACGGGTGTCACGCCGAAGTGGTGCTACGGCAAGACCGGCACCAAGACCGTCGTCATCCCCAAGTACAAGGTCGAGGAGCAGGTCTCGCTGAAGTGCGCCGTGACCGGCGGCTACAGCGGTGCGCCGTGGCTGTACAAGTACAGCAACGCCAAGCGTCTCGGCTACGTCAACGGTGTCACCAGCCTCATCATCGACAGTGACGGCAACAACCGCTACGACACCCAGACGTCGGCGTACTTCGACGGTGAGACCAACACGGTCTACAAGGCCGCTGCGGCCGTGTGGTCCGGCAAGCTCATCCCGTAGTTCGACGCGGATCGGAACGACGACCTGATCTTCGTTCAGTAGCAGTAACCAAAGGGCCCGGCCTCCAGCCGGGCCCTTTGGCCTTTTTCGGTGAAAAATCTGAGATGAAGCCTCACCAGAGTGACTAATGGGACGATAGGGTCTTTACACAGTTTCTTGACAACCCGTAGTGGAGTCTCCCCTTGAAGCGCCTGCTCATCCCCCTCGCCGCCGCCGGCTTGAGCGCCGCCGCCCTTGCCTTCCCCGCCAACGCCGAGCCGCACTGGGCCACAGACAACCTCCAGCCCAAGCCCGCGGACGCGTACGGCGCCGCCTACTTCTGGCTCGACTCCAACGGAGCCGCCCTGCGCAAGGCCACCCAGTACCGCCTGGACGCCAAGGACGTGCCCAAGCTGGTCACCTCGCAAAGCAAGGGCGCCCCTGACGGCAAGCCCGGCATGACCACCCCGACCGGCACCACCAAGCCCACCGCGTCCAAGAACATCAACCTGCCCAAGACCATCGGCAAGGTCTTCTTCCTCGACCAGGCGGGCCGCTACCGCTGGTGCTCGGCCACCTCCATCCAGGCCCGCCACCGCAACCTGGTCGCCACGGCCGGCCACTGCGTGTTCGCGAACGGCAAGAACGATGTCTATGAGAAGTGGATCTTCGTTCCCGGCTATTACCAGGGCAAGGCTCCTTGGGGCGTCTACCCGGGCGCATACGCCTTCACCGCCTACGACCTCGACACCTACGACGACTACGACGGCGACTTCGCCTTCGTGGCCGTACACAACGGCTTCTCGCTGGCCGGCGAGAAGGAGGTGTCGCACAACGAGTTCAAGGCATGGGCGGGCGACAAGTGGATCAAGCCGCGCGAGATCGATGCCAAGGAATTCCTCAAGTGCCAGATCAACTTGGGCGAATGCTGGTCGGAGGGCGAGGACAAGCCCGCTGACCTGGTCGGCCCCGACTACCCCGGCGCCGTTCTGGAGAAGGTGGAGGTCTCCAAGGAGACCTACAACGCCGCCAAGGCCAAGGGCACCGGCCGCGGGCAGGGCCTCATATTCGGTGACCCGGTTGTAGAGCAGGTCACCAAGGACCAGCTGGACGCCTACAAGGGGCCCGGCGACAGGGGGACCGACAGCCTCGGCAACCACACCATCACCCACTACTACACCCAGAAGTGGGTGAGGCCCGGCACCTCGCGTAAGTACTACGAGGCCCACTACATCATCGGCATCGCCAAGGACATGGGCCGCCTCGGTGACGTCGTAGGCGGTCAAGGAGTCGCCTGGAACCAGCCCATGGGCCAGAAGGTGATCGCTTTCGGCTACCCCGCCGACCCGCACCCCGACGGCGACAAGCCCTTCTCCGGCGTCACCCCCAAGTGGTGCTCCGGCAAGACCGGCACCAAGACCTACCAGGTCAATACCTTCAGGGTCGACACGCACCAGGTGCTCAAGTGCTCCATGACCGGCGGCGCCGACGGCGGCCCCTGGCTCATGCGGTACGACAACGGCAAGCGCACCGGCTACGTCAACGGCGTGACCAGCATGTTCCTCGACCAGGACGGCAACAACCGGATCGACTTCATCAGCTCGGCGTACTTCGACGGCGAGGTGGCCAGCGTCTACAACAAGGCCAACTACGCGGAGACGAAGGCG
Organism: Nonomuraea basaltis; assembly: GCF_005893125.1. Taxonomy (GTDB): domain Bacteria; phylum Actinomycetota; class Actinomycetes; order Streptosporangiales; family Streptosporangiaceae; genus Nonomuraea; species Nonomuraea basaltis. Next base: position 28,606 of record NZ_VCJS01000082.1, read on the forward strand.
ATCGTCGGTCCCAAGGGCGAACTGCTCCGGTAGACGAAACAAGAACGACGGCCCGGAGCGAAGAAGGCTCCGGGCCGTTCCCGTTTCAGATGATCATTAAGCGGCCCCGCACCGAACAACCGTAGGCCGAGAACCGTTTCACACGGCGGTGAGCTCGCGCGTCCGCTCGCGCAGCGCCCTCACAGGCCGCTCGTTCTTGTACGGCTCCAGCCGCCGCCTCAAATCGGCCGCGTACGACCGCGAACGCGCCGACTGCAGCTCCCCCGCCAGCGCCAACGCCTGGGCGGCCGTCGAGCAGGCCTCATCCAGCTCCCCGGACTGCAGCAGCCCCGCCGCCAGCAGCGACAGGTTGAACATCCGCCCCCGGACGTACCGGGAGTCCATGTCGAGCGAGCGCTGCGCGTGGCGGACGGCCCGCTCCCCCTCCCCCAGGTCGCGGAAGCAGTGGGCGAACTTGGCGGACAGGTAGGCCTCGTCGAAGTAGCTCAGCCACCTGGGCTCCTGGGCGGGCTTGCGGGCGTCGAAGGCGCGTTCCGCCTCGTGCAGGGAGGCACCGCAGGAGCGCGCGTCGCCCCGGCCGGCGTGCGCGTGGGCCTCCAGGACGTGCGCGGAGGCCAGCAGGGTGCTCACGCCCGCGCTGCGGGCCGCCAGCTGGGCTGCCCGGGCCAGGTCGAGGGCGTGGGCCGGCTGGCCCATGTAGATGGCCTGGTGTGCCATGCCGGCCAGGATCTCGCCGCCCAGGGTCTGGTCGTCGGCGCCCCTGGCGAGGCGGAGGGCCTGGATGAGGTAGCGCTGGGCCAGGCCGTGCTGCTCCATGTCGTAGGCCATCCAGCCGGCCAGGCGGGTCAGCTCGGCGGCCGCGGCGGCGAGGTGCCGGCCCGTGGACTCGCCGTACGAGCCGTCCTTGAGCAGGGGCGAGACGGCGGTGTCGAGGTATTTGACCACGGACGAGCGGACGCGGCCGCTGCCGAAGCGATTGTCGAGCTCACCGAAGGACCGGGTGACCTCGTGAATGGCGGCGATGTCGGCGCGGCCCACCCGCCGCGTTCCCCTGCCGCTCGGGCGTCCCTCTGACGGGGACGTCAACCAGCGTACGGCTCCTACGGAGCCTGCTCCTATCGCGAACGTCGAGTCGATCAGAAACCTCCGTCTCTCTACATCGGCCCGCCACAGCGCGGTCACAGTCGCGACCCCCTCCTGCCACGTGTGCGTGAACTCCTGTCCGAGATCGAGGGGTGTAATGATGGCCGGCATGCCCAGGTCCTCCGAGCTCACCGGCCTGCCCAGTCGCATGGCGAATATCTCCGTGAGCAGGCACGGAACAGGATCCCGCGGTCGCTGGCCACCGATCCAGCGCAGCACTGAGCTGTGGTCGTACTTCAGGCCCGGGGTGCCACGAGCGGCTCCCAGGTCGTTGAGGCACCTGGCCAATCCCTTGTGAGAAAAACCCGCCTCCGCGATGAGCTGCTGCAGCAGTCGATTCGGCTCGCGTACCATCGCTCTCCTCGTCACAGGAGTCGGCGCCCACATCATTACAGAGAGCTCCTGTTATAGCACCTTGCGTAAATGATTTATGGCGGTTCCCAAAGGTCGTCCAACTCCGTTCGGCTTTCGCCGCCGGCCCTGCTCAGGGAGGAGGGCAGGCGACGACCCCAGTCTCGGGCGGATACCTCACATACCCATGGGAAAGCCAAGCAATCTGAAAGCGGTCTCTACCTGGGACGAGGGTGGCGAAAGGGGTGAGCGGGGGCCGAAGGCCCCCGGCTACTCAGACGCGGGCGACGCCGTCGGCGCGGGCCTGCGCGGCCACGGCGGCCGTGACGGCGGGGGCGACGCGCTCGTCGAAGGGGCTCGGGATGACGTACGTCGCCGCGAGGTCGTCCCCCACGACGCCCGCCAGCGCGCCGGCCGCGGCCACCTTCATGTTCTCGGTGATCGTGGACGCCCGGACGTCCAGGGCGCCCCTGAAGACGCCGGGGAACGCCAGCACGTTGTTGATCTGGTTGGGGAAGTCCGAGCGCCCGGTCGCGACGACCGCGGCGTGCCTGGCGGCCACCTCGGGGTGGACCTCGGGCGTCGGGTTGGACAGGGCGAACACGATCGAGTCGTCGGCCATGGCGGCGATGGCCTGCTCCGACACGGTGGATCCGGACAGTCCGACGAACACGTCGGCGCCCGCCAGGGCCTCCTCGGTGGAGCCGGTGAGGCCCGCGCGGTTGGTGTCGCGGGCGAGCGCCTCCTTGACCGGGTTGAGGCCCTCCCTGCCCGCGTAGATCATGCCCTTGGAGTCGGAGACCGCGATGTCGCCGATGCCGGCCTCCAGGAGGATGCGGGTGACCGCGACGCCGGAGGCGCCGGCGCCGGCCACGACCGCGCGCAGGTCGCCGAGGCCGCGGCCGGTCAGGCGGGCGGCGTTCTGGAGCGCGGCGAGCACCACGATGGCGGTGCCGTGCTGGTCGTCGTGGAAGACGGGGATGTCGAGCAGCTCGCGCAGCCGGGCCTCGATCTCGAAGCAGCGGGGCGCGCTGATGTCCTCGAGGTTGATGCCGCCGAACGACGGCGCGAGGCGCACGACGGTCTCGACGAGGGCGTCCACGTCGGTGCAGTCGAGGCAGATCGGGACGGCGTCGACGTTCGCGAACTCCTTGAACAGCAGCGCCTTGCCCTCCATGACCGGCATGGCGGCCGCGGGGCCTATGTCGCCCAGGCCGAGCACGGCCGTGCCGTCGGTCACGACGGCGACCACCCGGGAGACCCAGGTGTAGTCGTTGACCAGCGAGGGCGTTTCGGCGATGGCGGTGCAGACCCGGGCGACGCCCGGCGTGTAGGCGAGCGAGAGGTCGTCCGCGTTGCGGACGGGAACGGTGGAGCGGACCTCGAGCTTGCCGCCGCGGTGCAGTGCGAAGGCCGGATCGAGATCGAGAGTTTCGACGGAAGCAGAAGCGGGCGTGGCAGCCACAGCGACCCCTGTAGTCATCGGAAGCGGAAGAACCTTCGGCGGACGAGCGCGAGCGGGCTGGCTTCGGTAGCTGCCAGGATCCCCTCGGCGATCATCTCGGGAGGGGGGTTCGGGGGTCACCCGTGATCCCATAGTGCCACATGCTGAGATGATGTTCGGTGTCGGAGCCGACGCCGTTCTGTTGACGCATTGTTAAATAGCCGATGACGGACCGCAGCTAAACCCCATCTAAACTGCACAAAACGCAAGTTTCATGGCATTTAACTCCAAGGAGGCCGTACATGGCCCTCAGCTCTATGCGCCGCCGGGGCTACACCGCCGGTGTGCTCGCGTTGACCGCCGCTTTCGCGCTGACCGCGTGCGGCAGTGACACCGGCTCGGGCTCCGGCACCACCAGCGCGAGTGCCTCCGCGGCCGGCGGAGCCAAGCTGGTCCAGCCCGGCAAGCTCACGGTCTGCACGAACATCCCCTACGAGCCGTTCCAGTTCAAGGACGCCAGCGGCAAGATCGTCGGGTTCGACGTGGACATCGTCGACCTGGCCGCGAAGAAGCTGGGCGTGACCCAGAACATCGTGGACATCGACTTCGCGGTCATCAAGAGCGGCGCCGCCATGGCGGCGGGCAAGTGCGACGTGGCCGCCGCCGGCATGACGATCACCGAGGATCGGAAGAAGAACATCGACTTCTCCGACCCGTACTTCGACGCCACGCAGGCCCTGCTGGCCAAGAAGGGCACGGGCGCGACGTCGCTGGCCGACGTCAAGGCGAAGAACCTCAAGCTCGGCGCCCAGGCCAGCACCACCGGCCTCGACTACGTCAAGGGGCAGGGCTTCGACCCGACCGAATACGCCGACTCCGCCAAGGAGCTGCTCGCCCTGCAGTCCGGGCAGGCCGACGTGATCGTCCAGGACCTGCCGGTCGTGCTCACCTGGCTGAAGAAGCCCGACATCGCCGCGAAGTTCGAGCTCATCGGCAGCCTGGACACCGGTGAGCAGTACGGCGTCGGCCTGAAGAAGGGCGCCGACCCGGTCCTGCTCAAGACGATCAACGAAGAGATCGCCAAGGCCAAGCAGGACGGCACCTACGAGAAGATCTTCGTGAAGTGGTTCGGCAAGAAGCCCGGCGAGCTGGGCTGATCCATGGCCGACCAGCCGAAGACGGCTGAGCCTGCCCGCGCCAGGCTCAGCCCCCGGAAGAGGCAGCAGATCAGCCGGGGCGTCCAATACGCCATCCTGGTCGTCGCGCTCGCCGCCCTGGTCCTGTACGCGGACTGGGGCGGCCTCGCGCAGAACTTCGCCAAGGCTGACGTGGCCCAGGAGGCGCTGCCCGAGCTCTTCACCATCGCGCTGCGGAACACGATCATCTACACGATCAGCGGATTCGTCTTCTCGTTCGTGGTAGGTCTGCTGCTCGCGCTCATGCGGCTGTCGCCGGTCCGGCCCTACCGCTGGATCGCGCTCGTCTACATCGAGATCTTCCGCGGCCTGCCCGCGCTGCTGATCTTCATCATGATCACCTTCCTGCCGCTGGCGCTGCCCGGCTTCCAGGTGCCCTTCGGCACGTACGGCCAGGTCGCGCTCGGCCTGGGCCTGATCGGTTCGGCCTATCAGGCGGAGGTGTTCCGCGCGGGGCTGCAGGCCGTGCCCAAGGGGCAGACCGAGGCGGCCAGGTCGCTGGGCATGTCCGCCTCCCGCGCCCAGTTCACCGTGGTGATCCCGCAGGCCCTTCGCATGGTCATCCCGCCGACCACCAACCAGTTCGTGGCCTTGCTCAAGGACTCCTCGCTGGTGCTGTTCCTCGGCGTGTCCAGCGAGTACGTCGAGCTGGCCAAGTTCGGCAACGACCTGGCCTCCCAGTACGCCAACGCCACGCCGATCATGGTCGCGGGCGTGACGTACCTGATCGTCACGATCCCGCTGGGATACCTCGCGTCCCGGCTGGAGGGACGAAAGGGGAGGAACCGATGACGCACGCCATCGAGATCAAGGACCTGCACAAGTACTTCGGCTCCAACGAGGTGCTCAAGGGCATCGACTTCGCCATCGACCCCGGCCAGGTCGTCTGCGTCATCGGCCCGTCGGGCTCGGGCAAGTCCACGCTCCTGCGCTGCGTGAACCTGCTGGAGGAGCCCACGAAGGGCAAGGTGTACGTGCGCGGCGTCGAGGTCACCGACCCCGACGTGGACATCGACGCCGTACGACGGCACATCGGCATGGTGTTCCAGCAGTTCAACCTGTTCCCGCACATGACCGCGCTGCAGAACGTGATGATCGCCCAGCAGCGGGTGCTGAAGCGCGGCAGGAAGGAAGCCGAGATCGTCGCCAGGGAGAACCTGGAGAAGGTCGGCGTGGGCGAGAAGTGCGACGCCTATCCGGCGCAGTTGTCCGGCGGGCAGCAGCAGCGGGTGGCGATCGCCAGGGCTCTGGCCATGAACCCGGACCTGATGCTGTTCGACGAGCCCACCTCCGCGCTCGACCCCGAGCTGGTCGGCGACGTGCTCACCGTCATGCGCAAGCTGGCGGAGGAGGGCATGACCATGATCGTGGTCACCCACGAGATGGGGTTCGCGCGCGAGGTGGCCGACCGGGTGGTGTTCATGGACGGCGGCGTGATCGTCGAGGACGGCCCGCCGGCCCAGGTGATCGGCGACCCGCAGCACGAGCGCACCCGGGCGTTCCTGCACCGCGTCCTGCACCCCGAGGGGTAGCCGCGGGCGGGCGGGGCGCCGCGGCGCCCCGCCGTCTCGTGTAATACTCCGGCATGGACCTGACCTCTTACGCCGAGTGGGCGGTCCGCCTGGCCAACGACCCCGCGCCGCCACCCGAGCTCAGAGGGCTGCGGGACGAGCTCGTCGCGGTCTTCGACGCGGCCGGCGACGAGCGGGCCGTGGCGGGGCTGCTGAACGCCCTGCTCGTGCGTTATCCCGTACGCCCCCAGCTCTCGGACCACGACGGCCGGCGCTGGCACCTCCACCTGGCCGAGGACCCCGCGGCCACCGCCGTGATGGGCCTGGCCGCGGTCGTGGCCGAGCTGGGCGTGGAGCGGCTGGGCCGCTGCCGGGAGCCGCGCTGCGGCCGCGCCTTCCTCGACACCTCCTCCAACCGCTCGCGCCGCTACTGCTCGGCCCGCTGCGCCAGCCGCGCGAACGTGGCCGCCTTCCGCGCCCGCCGCAAGGACGATTCCTAACCGCCAGAACAGGTTCTAACGACGCGCGCGGGGGGCCCGGCGAAGGAGCGGCCAATAGCGCAGGACCACGCGGCCGACGATGTCGTGGACCGGGCCGAAGTCCCAGCTGTCGCGCCGCCCGCCGGCCCGCTGGTTGTCGCTCTCCAGCCACCACCCGTCCTTCCCATGCCACTGGGCCCGTTTCACGATCAGCTGATCGGGGTCGTCAGGAAGCCTGGCCACGACGAGGTCGCCCGGGTGGACGGTGGCGTTCCTGCGTACCAGAAGCCAGTCGCCGGGAAGCAGCGCAGGACGCATCGAATCGCCTTCGACACGCACTCTCATGGGCTGTGACCCCCCACTCCGCAGGCGTTGGGACCCGAGTAAGGTCGGTTGTGGACCAAGCTGATTCAGCATCCAGGAAGGATTTTCTGATGCTCGCACGACTGCTACGACCCAAGCATGTCGCTTCCGCACACTGCGACCTGCCCTGTGGGGTCTACGACCCCGCTCAGGCCCGCATCGAGGCCGAGTCGGTCAAGGCGATCATGGAGAAGTACGCGGCCAACGAGGACGCGGTCTTCCGCGCCCGCGCGCTGACCATTAAGGAGGAGCGCGCCGAGCTCGTCAAGCATCACCTGTGGGTGCTGTGGACCGACTACTTCAAGCCACCGCACCTCGAGAACTACCCCCAGCTCCACCAGCTCTTCTGGGACGCCACGAAGCTCGCGGGCGCGGCTGGCGCCAAGGGCACGGTGGACGTCGCCAAGGCCGAGGACCTGCTGGGCAAGATCGACGAAATCTCCAAGATTTTCTGGGAGACCAAGGCCGCCTAAAACGGCACATAAGGCTCTGCGCGGTCGCAGGCCGCGCAGAGCCTTTTCCGTTGACGGCGAGTCTGAATCGTCCAAGCACCGCTCCGGGGCGGTAAGTTGCAGTTGGCGTCGGATACGCGAGGAGGAACGTGACCGAGGAAACCGAGACGCGCGCTGAGGGCGTGGCCGGCATTCGTGACGTGGTGAGCATCCGGCTCCCCGCCGCGAGCGCCTACCTGTCCGTGCTGCGTACGGCCACCGCTGGGCTGGCGGCGCGGCTGGACTTCACGCTGGACGAGATCGAGGATCTGCGGATCGCGGTCGACGAGGCGTGCGCCATGCTGCTGAGCGTGGCGGTGCCAGGCACCGACCTCACCGCCGAGTTCGAGCTGACCGGGCATGAGATGCAGGTCAGGGTCGAGGTGGCGACGGTCGGGAGCTCCGCGCCGAAGCGCGACGACTTCGCCTGGATGGTGCTGACCGCCTTGGCCGACGACGTCGACGCGGTGAACGACTCCCCCGATCGCATGGCGATCGTCCTGCGTAAGCGCCGAGGCGCGGCCCATAGAACGGCGGGGCCGGCGTGACGGAAAGGACTGGAGCCATGGCCACCAGCGAACACGCCGTGCCCGACAGGGTGCGCGCCCGCATGCTCTTCGCCGAGCTGGCCGAGCTGGGCCCCGAGGAGCCGCGCCGCCAGCGCATCAGGGACGAGCTGGTCGAGCTTCACCTTCCCCTGGTCGAATACCTGGCCCGCCGCTTCCGTAACAGAGGCGAGTGGCTCGACGACCTCACCCAGGTCGCCACCATCGGTCTGATCAAGTCCATCGACCGCTTCGACCTCAACCGCGGGGTGGAGTTCTCGACCTACGCCACGCCCACCATCGTCGGCGAGATCAAGCGGCACTTCCGCGACAAGGGCTGGGCGGTCCGCGTGCCGCGCCGCCTGCAGGAGCTCAAGCTCTCGCTGACCAAGGCGATAAGCGATCTGTCGCAGCGCGAGGGGCGCGCCCCGACCGTGGCCGAGCTGGCCTCCTACCTGAAGATGACCGAGGAGGAGGTGCTCGAGGGCCTGGAGTCGGCGAACGCGTACTCGACCGTGTCGCTGGACGCGCCCGACTCGGGAGACGACGACGCCCCCGCGGTGTCCGACTCGCTCGGCATCGTGGACGAGTCACTCGAGGGCGTCGAATATCGCGAGTCGCTCAAACCGCTGCTCGAGCGGCTGCCGCCGCGTGAGAAGCGCATCCTGCTGCTGCGGTTCTTCGGCAACATGACGCAGTCGCAGATCGCCACCGAGCTCGGCATCTCGCAGATGCACGTCTCGCGCCTGCTCGCCCGCACGCTGGCGCAGCTGCGCGAGGGCCTGACGGCCGACGACTAACCCCGCGGGGCAAGCCCCGCGAGCCCCGGATGGCGCTTCGCTCTTCTTTTCGGAGCGACTGAACGCTGCGCGTTCAGTCGCCGTAGAGCGCATGGGTGGTGGGAGGCGCAAGCAGCGTCGCGAGCCCGGCCAGGGCGAGCACGATCAGCGGGATCCCGAGCTGCGGCTGGTCCGACTGGATGAGCGTGACGGCGACGGGCAGCATGAAGATCTGGGCGAGCACGCCCGGCGACCTCCCCCACCGCTCCATCTTGAACAACCCGCCCCAGGCCACCCAGAGCAGCCCGGCGCCGACCAGCACGCCGAACGCCGCCTCTGCCACGGCGGTCGTCAGGTCATCGGGTGTCCCGGTCAGGGTCTCCACGGCGACGAAGACGCCGAGCCCGAGTGCGACGAGGCCCTCCAGGGCGACGACCGCGGCGGCGATGACGAGAGTGAGCGGGCGACGATTCACGCCCGTACCCTACCTCGCACCTGCCACGATGGGACTTTCGGCCGATAAGGCGGGCGGCGAGCACGGGCTACGCTGGCGATATGCGCGCGATGCTGCTGGTGAACCCCAAGGCCACGACCACGAACGCCCGCACCCGTGACGTGCTGATCCGTGCGCTCGGCGCGGCCGTGGACCTGGCCGTGGAGGAGACCCGGTACCGCGGGCACGCGGCGGCGCTGGCTGCCACCGCCCGCGCCAAGGGATACGACGTGGTGGCGGTGCTCGGCGGCGACGGGACGATCAACGAGACCGTCAACGGCATGCTCAACCCGGTGAACGGCGATGATGCGCAGACCCTCGCCGATCCCAGCGCCGGGCGGCCCGCGCTCGTCGTCATCCCCGGCGGCAGCGCGAACGTGTTCGCCCGCGCCCTCGGCCTGCCGAACGATCCGGTCGAGTCCACGGGCGCGGTGCTGGAGGCGCTCAGGGAGGGCCGGCGCAGGACCGTGAGTTTGGGGCAGGCCCTTTGGGAGGGGCAGAGCCGCTACTTCACGTTCTGCTCGGGGATGGGATACGACGCCGAGGTTGTACGGGCCGTAGAGGGCCTGAGGGGCACCGGCCGGAAGGCTACCCCGGCACGGTATGTGAACACGGCTCTACGGCACTATCTGGCCACGGACAAGCGGCATCCAGCCATGACGCTGACCGGCCCCGGGATCCCGGCCGCCAAGGGCGTCTTCATGGCGATCATCTCCAACACCTCGCCATGGACCTACGTGGGCAGCAGGCCCGTGACCCCGACCCCGTGGGCCGGCTTCGAGACCGGGCTCGACCTGCTCGGACTGCGCCGGATGGGGCTGATCTCGCTCGTGCCGGTGCTCCAGCACATCCTCACGGAGAGTGACACCCTTCCGTCCGGCCGGCACCTCGTGCAGCTCCACGACGAGGCCGAGTTCACGCTCACCGCGGACCGCCCCGTGGCCTTCCAACTGGACGGCGACTACCTGGGCGAACGCGAAACCGTAACATTTCGGGCTACACCGAACGCGTTACAAGTACTGGTCTAGCCGGTTACATTCGGTCATTGTGTGACGCATCCGACATCTATATCGGGCAAAACTTCGCTCCAACCCTCTTGCGTGCACTCTCCGTGGCTGAAAAGCTCAACACTGACGTCGGAACGTAGGACCTTTAACAACCCCAAGGTTCTCCGATGATCAGCGGACGACCCCGGTCCTCACAGGATTCGGGTACTCGTTCGCGGAGGTTAGTGAAACTCTTCACAAAGTAGTGGCCGCACGGAGCCGACCAAGGCTTCATCTACTAAGGAGTGAACGCATGGACTGGCGCGACCGAGCTGCCTGCCGTGACGTGGACCCCGAGCTGTTCTTCCCAATCGGCAACACCGGCCCCGCACTCATGCAGATCGAAGAGGCCAAGCAGGTCTGCCGGTCCTGCTCTGCCGTCGATGCCTGCCTGAAGTGGGCGCTGGAGTCCGGACAGGACGCCGGCGTCTGGGGCGGTCTGAGCGAGGACGAGCGCCGCGCTCTCAAGCGCCGCAGCGCCCGTGCCCGGGCCCGCGCCACTGCCTGACGAAACCGTCGTCAGGCCGCGGGGAGCGGGATAGACAGCACGGCCTCCGTGCCGCCCTCGAGGCGCGGCCGGATGGAGATCTTGCCCGACAATTCCCCTTCGACCAGCGTGCGGACGATCTGCAGGCCGAGGCTCGTAGAGCTGTCGAGGTCAAAGCCCACGGGCAGACCCCGCCCGTCGTCCCACACGGTGACGTTGAGCCGGTCCAGCGCCGGCTCCACCACCACCTCCAGCCGCTTGGGCCGTCCATGTTGCAAGGCGTTCTGCAACAGCTCGGTCAGCGCCATGGCCAGCGGTGTGGCGATCAGCGACGGCAGCACGCCGAACCCCCCGACACGCCGCGGCGTGACGGCCGCCTCCGCCGCCCCCACCTCCCCGGCCATCGCGATCACCCGGTCGGCGATCTCGTCGAAGTTCACGAACTCCTCCGGCGCATGAGAGAGCGTCTCGTGCACGATCGCGATCGACCCGACCCGGCGTACCGCCTCCTCCAGCGCCTCCCTGCCCTCCGGCACCTGCAGCCGCCGCGCCTGGAGCCGGAGCAGGGCTGCCACCGTCTGCAGGTTGTTCTTCACCCGGTGGTGGATCTCGCGGATGGTGGCGTCCTTGGTCATCAGCTCCCGCTCGCGCCGCCGCAGCTCGGTCACGTCCCTGATGAGTACCAGCGCGCCGATCCGGCCACCGCCGACGATCAGCGGGATGGCTCTGAGCTGCACGATCGTCCCGCCGGATTCGACCTCGGTCTCCTTGGCCGCGCGACCGCTGGCCACGATCATGAGGTCCTCGTTGATCGGCTCGTCCGAGTAGCACAGCGTCGCCGTGACCCGGCCCAGCTCGGCGCCGACCAGGTCGGCGTGCAGGCCGAGCCGGCGGTAGGCGGACAGGGCGTTCGGGGAGGCGTACGTGACGCGCCCGGCCCGGTCGAGCCTGAGCAGGCCGTCGCCGACGCGGGGCGAGCGGACCAGGATCGGCTCCTCGCCGGAGAACGGGAAGCGCCCCTCGGCCACCATCTGTGCCAGGTCGGAGGCGCTCTGCAGGTAGGTCAACTCCAGGCGGGAGGGTGTACGCGCCGAGGACAGGTTCGTGGAGCGCTGGATCACCGCCAGGAAGCGGCCCTCGGCGCCTTCGACCGCACGCCGGACCGGGATCGTCTCCTCCCTGACCGGAACCCCTGTGGACCAGTCGGGGTCGCCCTCGCGGCAGATGCGGCGCTCGTTCCACGCGGTGTCGATGAGCTGCCGCTCGCCCTTGGCCGCCACGCTGCCGACGATGTCGTCGTGGTAGACGGTGGGGCCGGTCGTGGGGCGCATCTGGGCGATCGCGATCCAGCCGTTCTCCCCCAGCAGCGGCGCCCACAGGACGAGATCGGCGAACGACAGATCGGCCAGCAACTGCCAGTCGGAGACCAGCGAGTGCAGCCAGTCGAGATCCGCCTCGTCGAGAGCGGTGTGGCGGACGACGAGGTCGCTGAGAGTCGGCACGACTGCATCATGCGTGCTTTTCCCCGCAACAACCAAACCGGCCCCCTGAAGGAATGCGCACGTGACCGAGCGGGCAGTAGTCCGCCGAGGGCCGCCGCACGCCCGCTCACTCGCGCAGTGAACATGGATACGGCATCGTTCACTCAACTGGTCTTTTTGCGAAATCTCATATTGTGAGAACCGTCACATTGCTGAAAGCGCTCGGGTCCCAGGACGGGGCTGTGCGGGGCAAGCCGGAGGTGATCTCCACGGGCACGTGGTGCCGCCGCGACACGGGTCGCGTAGGTGCGCAGACCGCTACCTGCGGCGGGCCGCAGGACGGAGCCACCGTAGGTGCTACCTGTGGCGGGCCGCTGGGCGCGGCCATCGCACCGACCTCGGTTGCGATCGCGATCGCCGCTGTGGATATCCTTCACCATCGGCCTGAGCAGCCCGGATTCGCGCGTGCCGGGCGCTCGGTGTTGGTGGGCTGCGATGGCCCGCGGTTGACCGCCCGGGCCAAAGTGAGTTCCGATGATCTCGCGGTGATCAGACACGCCTCACCGCCGTGGCAGAAGTGAAGGTGAGCGCGTGACAGACGACAGCCCCCGCGTACCGAAGTACTACGACGTGAAACGCAGCCTGCTCGAGCTGACCAAGAGCCTGCCTCCGGGCACGGCGCTGCCGCCCGAGCGGACGCTGGCCGTACGGTTCGAGACCTCGCGCACCACGGTCCGGCAGGCGCTCACCGAGCTGGTGGTCGAGGGGCGGCTGCTGCGCATCCAGGGCAAGGGCACGTTCGTGGCCCAGCCGAAGGTGGCGCAGGTGCTGCAGCTGACCTCGTACATCGGGGACCTGCGCACCGCCGGCCTGGAGCCGGACACCAAGATACTGGAGATGGGCTACATCACCGCGGACGAGCCGCTGGCCCGCCGGCTGGCCATCAACCCGGGCGGGCGCGTGCTGCGCATCCACCGGCTCCGGCTGGCCAACGGCGAGCCCGTCTCGATCGACACCACCCACCTGTCGGCGCGCCGCTTCCCGCGGCTGCGGCGGGAGCTGGAGGTGCACGCGTCGCTGTACGAGACGCTGCACAACGCCTACAACGTGCGGCTCACGGACGCCGAGGAGATCATCGAGACCGTCCTGGCCACGCCGTACGACGCCAAGGCCCTCGGCGTCGACGTCGGCCTGCCGATGCTCCTGCTCACCCGCCACGCCTTCGACGCCGACGGCAACCCGGTCGAGTGGGCGCAATCCCTCTATCGCGGCGACCGCTACAAGTTCGTCACCCGCCTCAGGAGGCCGTAGGCTCCTGAGCTCCATCATGGTCGTTCCCGTGGCTGGGAAGGAGCCTGTGGGACCTTTGGCCGCACGTGGCCGCATGCTTCCTGCACGGCGAGGCCCGATGAGGAGCCCAGGTTGAGCGGGCACCACGTCTAGGCTGGTCACGTGAGTGTTCTCGTCGTCACAGGGACGGACGCGGCGGTCGGCAAGACCATGGTGACGGCGGCCGTGACCGCCTTGGCGCTCGGCAGGGGTTCGAGCGTGGCGGTGATGAAGCCCGCGCAGACCGGGCTGCCACCGGGAGTGGCCGGTGATCTGGATGAGGTGATCCGGCTGTCGGGGGTGATGACCACCTTCGAGCTCGGACGGTTTCCCGAGCCGCTCTCACCCGCGGCCGCGGCGAGACTGGCGGGGTTGCCGCCGGTGTCGCTGGCGGATGCCGCTCGCCAGGTGCGTGAGCTGGCCGAAAGCAACCGGCTGGTGATCGTGGAGGGGACCGGCGGGCTGCTGGTGCGCTTCGACGAGGACGGAAGCACGATCGCCGACCTGGCCAGGTCGGTCAACGCTCAGGTGCTGGTCGTGGTGCGGGCCCAGGGCGGGACGCTCAACCACACCGCTCTCACCCTCGAAGCCATGGCCCATCGAGGGCTGGATCTGGCGGGGGTGGTGATCGGCGCGTGGCCGCACGAGCCGGGGCTGGCCGAGCGGAGCAACGTGGCCGATCTGGAGATGCTGGCCGCCCGGCCGCTGGCCGGCGCCCTGCCCGAGGGGGCGGGCGGTCTCGGCAGGGATGCGTTCGCGCAGGCGGCACGCAGGGGGTTGGGCGCCACGCTGGGCGGCACGTTCGATCCCTTGGTGTTCCGCCAGCAGGTTCTCTAACGGGGCACGGAAGATAACAGCCTAAATCGCTAGACTCCAGATCTTCGTGGACGACGGGAGCGCACCCTTGAGGCTGAAGATCAGGTGCCTTGGCCCTTGGGAGGTCGAGGCCGACGGTGTCTCGGTCAAGATCGTCGGACGGCGGCGGATCGGGGTGCTGGCCCGGCTCGCCCTGACCGCGGGGCAGGCCGTGCCCACCGACCGGCTTCTCACCGACGTGTGGGCACGCAGTTCCGCCGCGACCGCGGCCAAGCAGTTGCACATCGTGGTGTCGAAGCTCCGGGAGACACTCGCCTCCCACTGCGGTGCGGAGATCATCGAGACCGTGCCCGGCGGTTACCGGCTCGCGGTCGAGCGTGACCACGTGGACGCCCACGCCTTCACCCGCCTGTCCGGGAGGGCACGCGCCGCCCGCGCCGAGGGCGCCACGGTGACCGCTGACGCGCTGTTCCGCCAGGCGCTCGGGCTGTGGCGAGGACCGGCGCTGGCCGAGGTGGACGCGCCCTGGGCGAATATCGAGGCCGACCGCCTGGAGGAGGAGCGGCTGGCCGTGCTGGAGGACCATGCCGACCTGCGCCTGTCCGCCGGTGACCATCGCGCCGTGGCCGCCGACCTCGCGGCGCACGTCAGAGCACACCCGCTGCGGGAGCGACCTGCCGCCCAGCTCATGCTCGCCCTGTACCGCGACGCGCGGGTGCCCGAGGCGCTCGAGGCCTACCAGCGCCTGCGCCGGGTCATGGTCGAGGAACTGGGCATCGAGCCCGGCTCTGAACTGCGCCGCCTCCACCAGGCCGTCCTCGTCAAGGATCCCGTGCTCGACCTGGCGCCGGGGCGGCAGACCACGCCGGCCGGACACGTCGCGCCGGCTGAGCTCCCCGCCGATACCCGGGCGTTCACGGCGCGGGCGGCCGAGATCGAGCGGCTGCGTGCCGATCTGGTGAGCGGTGCCGCAGTCACCGTGATCGACGGGCCGGGCGGCATCGGCAAGTCCGCGCTGGCCGTCCATGTCGCCCATGCCGTCGCCGGGCGCTTCGGCGACGGCGTCATCTACGTCAACCTGTACGGTTCCACCGCCGGGCTCGCCCCGCTGGCTCCCCTCGAAGCGCTTCGCCATCTGCTGCGCACCCTGGGGTTGGACGGCGCCGCCGTACCCGCCGACCCCGGGGAGGCTGCCGCGCGCTACCGTTCGCTCACCGCCACGGGCGACCTGCTGGTGATCCTCGACAACGCCCGCGACGTGCGCCAGGTTCGCCCGCTCATCCCCGCCGGGCAGGGCTGCCGCGTCCTGGTCACCAGCCGCGACCCGCTCGCCACTCTGGACAACGCCCAGCACCTGCACCTCGGCAGGCTCGACGCCACCGGCGCGGCCACGCTGCTCACTCGGATGGTCGGATCCGATCGCGTGGACGCCGAGCCGCGGGCGGCGGAGGAAATCGTACGGCTCTGCGGCGGTTTCCCGCTCGCCCTGCGCATCGCCGGAGCCCGCCTGGCAGTCCGCCCCGACTGGTCGCTCTCTGATCTCGCGGTACGGCTGGCCGACGCCACCCGGCGGCTTGACCTGCTGGAGTACGCCGACCTGGCCGTACGCGCGAGCATCGCGGTCAGCCACCAGCAGTTGCGCGAAGAACCGGCCGGACGGGACGCGGCGCAGTTACTCGCCCTGCTCGGGCTGCCGGACCTGACCACGCACACTCCGGCCACCACGGCCGCGCTGGCCGGGTGGACCGAGCACCGTGCCGAGACCGCGCTGGAAGACCTGATGGACGCCCGCCTGCTCGAACCTGCCGGACCGGGCCGCTACCAGTTCCACGACCTCGTCGGCCTGTACGCACGGGAGCAGGACGTCCCCGCCGAGGAGCGGGTGAGCGCGGTCGGCCGCGTGCTGCACCACTATCTGGCCACGTCGCAGCGGGCCTCCGCGCTGGTGAACGGCAGCGCGGAAGCCGCCATGTTCCCCACCGAGCAGCCCGGGGAGGAGCTCGCCACCCTGGAGGCCGCCAACGACTGGGTCGACCGCGAGCGGGACAACCTGCTGGCCGCAGTACGGCAAGCGGCGCGCGAAGCCGATCGCTCGGTCACGGGACTCGCCACTGCGGTCCAGTGGTTGTTCGAGCGTCGAGGCTGGTTCTCCGAGCTCGTCGAGGTGGTCGAGGAGGCGGTGCGGCGCGCCAGGGAAGAGGAGGACTGGGAGGCCCAGGCGATCTTGCTCCGCGGGCACGGCTCCGTCCACCAGCAGCTCGGGCGCTTCCAGGAGTCCGTGTCCCACCTGGAGGAGGCCCTGGTCTGCTGGGACAGGGCCGGGCAGGTGCACCGGAAGGCGGGCACGCTCAACGACCTGGGCATCACCTACACGATGATGGGGCGCTACGACGACGCACTCGCCGCTCTGGAGAGCGCCCTCGCCCTCATCGAACGGTCGGGACGCAGGGACCACGAGGCATTCGTTCGTAACAACAGGGTTCACGTCTACTACCGCCAGGGGAGACACGAGGAGGCCGTGGACGAGGCGCGGCACGCCCTGGCGATGGCGGAGGAGCTGCTGGTCGACACCGGCAGTCTCGGCACCGCCTTCGACACTCTCGCAGACTCCTACCGGGCGCGCGGCCTGCTGCACGAGGCCGTCGAGGAGTACCAGCAAGCGATCAAACTCCAGCGCGAGGCCGGATTCACCATGGGCACCGCCGTGTCCCACTGGTGGCTCGGCCACACCCTGCACGACCTGGGGCGGCACGAGGAGGCCAGGAAGTCCTGGCGGGAGTCGCTGGAACTCCTGCGCGAAGCCCGCCTCCTCGCCCCCGTGGAGGTGGCGGACTACCTCGCGCAGCCGGTCCCGGACACACCGGAACCGATCAGGAACCAGCTGTGACGATCCGAACAGCTTGAGAGGAAGCAGAACCTCCCCATTCGTCTGATCGAATCGTGAGACGTCGAGAGAGGTGGTTTTGTTCGAGGGTGGGGCTAACCCCACCATCCGTCCGCACACCAGACCCATTTCACCTACACCTCCCCCGCCAATACCGTTGAGCCATGAAAGTCCCCCGTCCGTGGTCGGCACGGGCCTGGCTCGACACGGCCCACGTGATGATCGGCCTGCCGATCGCCGTGGTGCTCGGCGGGCTGACGCTCGTCCTGGTCGCGGCGCCTCCCCTGCTGTGGCGCGGGCTGCCGCGGTTCACCGGGGTGCAGCGCTCCAGGTTCGCGGCGTTCCTCGGGGCGCACATCGCGCCCGTGCGCTCGCCGAGCAACTGGCGCAGCGCGGCCACGTGGCGGCAGATCGGCTACCACCTGCTGTCGCCGTTCGTGGGCCTGGCGGCGGCGTTCCTGGTGGCGGTTGCCT
The DNA here is from genome assembly GCF_005893125.1 of Nonomuraea basaltis. Lineage (GTDB taxonomy): Bacteria > Actinomycetota > Actinomycetes > Streptosporangiales > Streptosporangiaceae > Nonomuraea > Nonomuraea basaltis. Next base: position 45,918 of record NZ_VCJS01000082.1, read on the forward strand.
GGGGCGGGGCCATCGTGGGGCTGCTGGCGTTTCTGCCGGCGAAGCTGCACGGCCCGCCGCTGGAGTTCGTGTTCGATCTCAGGGACCAGCGGGTGGTCATGGTGTTCATGGCGGTCGGGTTCGCGCTGCTGCTGCTGGCGCCGGTTCTGGCGCGCGGCATGGCGGCGCTGGACCTGTCGGTGGCGCGTACGCTGCTCGGCCCCAGCCGGTCCGAGCTGGGCCAGCGGATCGACACGCTGACCGAGAGCCGGGCGGGCGTGATCGACGCAGCCGACGCCGAGCGCCGCAGGATCGAGCGGGACCTGCACGACGGCGCCCAGCAGCGGCTGGTCTCGCTCGCCATGAACCTGGGGCTGGCCAGGGCCACCCTGACCGACCTGCCCGAGCCCGCCCGCGAGGCCATCGTTCAGGCGCACGAGGAGGCCAAACAGGCGCTCAAGGAGCTGCGCGACTTCGTCCGCGGCCTGCATCCGGCCGTGCTCAACGACCAGGGCCTGGACGCGGCGCTGTCCGGCGTCGCCGCCCGCGCCCCCTTCCCCGTGAAGCTGCGCGTCGACATCGAATGGCGTGCCACTCCTACCATCGAGGCGGTGGCCTTCTTCATCGTGTCCGAAGCACTGACCAACATCGCCAAGCACGCCGCGGCCACCAAGGCCGAGGTACGCGTGCGGCGCGAGCGCGACCGGCTGCACGTGCTCGTGTACGACGACGGCTGCGGCGGCGCCCGGCTGGACGGCGGCACCGGCCTGCGCGGCCTGGCCCAGCGCATCGACTCCGTCGACGGGACGCTCCGGCTGTCCAGTCCGCTCGGCGGCCCGACGACGATCGAGGTGGACCTGCCGTGCGAGTAGTGCTCGCCGAGGACTCCGTGCTGCTGCGCGAGGGGCTGATCCGGCTGCTGGACGCCTCCGGCATGGAGGTGGTGGCGGCCGTGGACGAGGCCGAGGGGCTGCTGCGGGCCGCCGAGAAGCACCGGCCCGAGCTGGTGATCACGGATGTCCGGATGCCGCCCACGCACACCGACGAAGGGCTGCGGGCCGCCCTCGTGCTACGCCGCCAGCAGCCTGGCCTGCCGGTGCTGGTGCTCTCGCAGTACGTCGAGGAGCGCTACGCCGCCCAGTTGCTCGCCTCCGCCGCGAACGGCGGCGTCGGCTACCTGCTGAAGGACCGGGTGGCGGACGTGACCGAGTTCATCGACGCGCTGCGCAGGGTGGCCTCCGGCGGCACCGCGCTCGACCCCGAGGTGGTCGCCCAGCTCATCCTGCGCGGCAACAGCGACCCGCTCGAGCGGCTGACGCCCAGGGAGCACGAGGTGCTCAAGCTGATGGCGGAGGGCCGCTCCAACGCCGGCATCGGTCAGGCGCTCGTGCTCAGCGAGGGCGCGGTGGGCAAGCACATCGGCAACATCTTCACCAAGCTCGATCTGTCCCCGACCGAGGGCGACCACCGGAGGGTGCTCGCCGTGCTGCAGTTCCTGAAGATCAGGAGCCTGCCGTGAGGGCGGCTTGGCTGGCGGCCGGCGCCGTGGTGACCGTGATCGCGCTGGTTGTGTCCACGACAGCGCTCTGGCGCGGGTTCGCCAGGGCCAGGACACCGGTGGACACCACACAGAGGTCCATCCCGTTCGCGAAGGACAAGGTCGAGATCAAGGGTGCCACGACCCAGGTGAGCGTGATCGTCCTGGCCGGCGAGGCGGGAGAGCTGCTGATCCACAGAACGCTGCGGTGGTCCAGAGACCGGCCCGACATCACCGAGGACTGGGAGGCGGCCACCTCGACCCTGCGGCTGGAGGCCGCCTGCCCGGGCTCCGACCAGCCGGACGGTCCCGTGTGCCGGGCCGACTACGTGATCTTCGTGCCGCCGGAGACCGACATCGTGGCCGACACGACCGGCGGCGAGCTCGCCGTGAACGACATCTTCGGCAGCGTGCGCCTGACCACCGTCTCCGGCGACGTCCGCGTTCATAACATCTCCGGCCCCATCTGGGCCAGGACCGGCACCGGCGACGTCGACGCGGAGCGGCTCGACGGCGATACGGCCGACGTGGAGGTCGGCTCCGGCAACGTGGACCTGTCGTTCGTCAACCCGCCGATGTCCGTCAGGGCCGTGGTCAGGACCGCGGGAGACGTCCGTGTGAACGTGCCCACCGGCCTCTACGACCTGACGGTGGACGCCGCCAACACCACCCTCGACGTCAAGAAGGACGACGAATCGCCGCGGAAGATCACCGCGAAGGCGCCGGGAGGATCGGTGTCCCTGTGCTGCCGTTGAAGATCCCGGCACACGCCTTAAGGTCTGTTTACCGCTGTGACTGGTTGGTAAGTTCCCGGCATGGAGTCTGCGAAGCACGCCGGTGACGCCGCCGTCGCCGTGTCCAAGGCCTACGGCGTCGAGACCATGTTCACCCTCTCCGGAGGCCACGTCTTCCCGCTCTACGACGGGGCGGTGCACGAGGAGATGCGCATCCTCGACGTACGCCACGAGCAGAGCGCGGTCTTCGCCGCCGAGGCGACGGCCAGGCTGACCAGGAAGCCCGGGCTGGCCGTGCTGACCGCCGGGCCGGGCATCACCAACGGCGTCAGCGGCATCGCGACCGCCCACTTCAACGGCTCGCCGGTGGTCGTCATGGGAGGGCGGGCGCCCCAGTCGCGCTGGGGCAGCGGCGCCCTCCAGGAGATGGACCACCCGCCGCTGCTCGCGCCGATCACCAAGCTGTCGTTCACCGCGGCCGGCCCCGAGTCGGTCGGGCAGGACGTCGAGTCGGCCTTCCGCACGGCCGTCGCGCCCCACCGGGGCCCGGTCTTCCTCGACTTCTACATGGACCACCTGTTCTCCCCCTCGCCGGTGCACGACGTGCGGACGCAGACTCCCTCGCCGTACGAGCCCGACCCCGACGACGTGGCCGCCATCGCCGACCTGCTGGCCGAGGCCGAGCGCCCGGTGCTGGTGTACGGCTCCGACGTGTGGATGGACCGGGCCGAGGAGGCCGCCCGCGACTTCGCCGAGACATGGCGGCTGCCGGTGATCCCCAACGGTCAGGGCCGTGGCATCCTGCCCTCGGGGCACGAGCTGCTCGTCACGCGCGCCCGCGGGCTCGCCTTCGCCCAGGCCGACCTGGTGATCGTGGTGGGCACCCCGCTCGATTTCCGCCTCGGCTACGGGTGGTTCGGCGGCAAGGACGGCGCGCCGCTGGCCCGCGTCGTGCACATTGTGGACGCGCCGTCGCAGCTGGCCACGCACATGCAGCCGGCCGCGTCCGCCGCCGGCGACCTGTCGGTGGTGTTCTGGAGCCTCGGCACGGCCTGCGGTGATGCGGGCGTCAAGCCGGAGACGTACGCCTCGTGGGTGTCGAAGCTGTCGGAGACGGCCGCCGCGGCCATCGCGGGCGACGCCGAGCTGCTGGCCTCCGACTCCGACCCGATCCACCCCATGCGCGTGTACGGCGAGCTGGGCAAGGTGCTGGCCGACGACGCCGTGGTGATCGGCGACGGCGGCGACTTCGTCTCCTACGCGGGCAAGTACGTCGAGCCGAAGCAGCCGGGCAACTGGCTCGACCCGGGCCCGTACGGCTGCCTCGGCACCGGCCTCGGCTACTCCATCGCCGCCCGCCTGGCCAGGCCGTCCTCACAGGTGGTGCTGCTGCTCGGCGACGGCGCGGCCGGTTTCTCGCTGATGGACGTCGACACCCTCGTACGCCACCGGCTGCCGGTCGTCATGATCTGCGGCAACAACGGCATCTGGGGCCTGGAGAAGCACCCCATGCAGCTGCTGTACGGCTACGACGTGGCGGCCGAGCTGCAGCCCCAGTGCCGCTACGACCAGGTCGTGACCGCGCTGGGCGGGGGCGGCGAGCTGGTCACCAAGCCGTCGGAGATCGGGCCTGCACTGCGCAGGGCGTTCGACTCCGGGATCCCGTACATGGTGAACGTCGCCACCGACCCGCAGATCGCCTACCCCCGCAACACGACGGGGGTGTGACCTACTGCTTCGCCGTGGCGGTCGTGCTGGGAGTCGGCGAGGCCTCTGGGCAGATTCCATCGACGACGAACAGCCTGACCGGTTTGTCCACCGCAAGCTTCACCCCGCCGGCCGGATCAGTCCGGCTGATCTTGCCGCAGCGCGGGCCGTTGGTGGTGGTGGTTTCGTCGGTCACGCGCACGTCGAAGCCTGCCACCTCGACCCGCTCCTGGCCCTCCAGGAACGGCATCCCGACAACCTTGGGCACGAGCACCTGCTTGACGGTCGGCGTGGGACTGCTCGTCGGCGTCTTCGACGGTGTCGGGGAGGGCGTCTTCGACGCGGTGGGGGTCGGGGTCTCCTCCTTCTCGGTCTGCGTCACCCTCGGCCTGGTGGTGGTCGGCTTGGGATCCCGTGTCGGGGGCTTCGTGATCCTGGGCTTCCTGGTGGAGGGCGAGGGCGAGGGCGATTTGATCACGTCGATGGGAGCCGCGGTGTTCGTGGGCGTCGGCTCGCCGGTGGTCATGCCGGTCAGCGCGACCGCGGTGGCGCCCGCGCCGAGCACCGCCACGGCGGCGATGCCCGCGATCAGCCCCGTCCTGCGCGGGGCCTTGGCCGCACGGCGGCCGCCGCGTCGCTCGGCGACTGTCGTGTCCTCGTGGGTCATGCGCGCACCGGTCTGGTACGGTCCCGGACCATATTGGTCCGCGGGCTGCGCCCCGGTCCGGTACGCATCCGTCGGCGGCGCCATCGAGGCCCCTGTGGCCAGCGGCGGGCCCTGCTCGGGAGCCGGAGCCGGCACCTGCCCGCTGGCGATCGCGCGGGCCGCGTCGCTCATGGCCTTGGCCGTCGGGTAACGCCTGGCCGGATCCTTCGACAGGGCGATCTCGACCAGCGTGCGCACGGGCGGGGGGATGTCGGGCGGCAGCGGCGGCGGGGCCTCCCGGATGTGCTTGAGCGCGATCGTGACCGCGCTGTCGCCGTCGAACGGCCGCTGCCCGACCAGGCACTCGTACGCGACCACGCCGAGCGCGTAGATGTCGACAGCGGGCGTGACGGGAGCGCCCTCGGCCTGCTCGGGCGCGCAGTAGGCGGCCGTGCCCAGCACCATGCCGGCGTCGGTGAGCCGGTTGGCCAGGTCGGAGCGGGCGATGCCGAAGTCGGTGATCACCAGCGTGCCGTCGCGCTGCACGAGCAGGTTGCCCGGCTTGACGTCGCGGTGCACGATGCCACGGTCGTGTACGGCCTGCAACGCCGACGCGGCCTGCGCGATCAGGTCCATGGCCGCCTGCGGCGGGATCCTGCCCAGCCGGCCCAGCAGCCGGTCGAGCGGCTCTCCGTCGACGAACTTCATCACCAAATAGACGGTGTCGCCGCTGACGCCGTAGTCGTAGACGTCGACGACGCCAGAGTGGTTGATCGTGGCCATCGCCCGCGCTTCCCCCTGGAAGCGAGCGACGAACCCCGGATCCTCCATGCGGCCCGGAAGCAGCACCTTGACGGCGACGGTGCGGGCGAGCACGATGTCCTCGCCTCGCCACACCTCGCCCATGCCACCGGCGCCGATGCGGGTATCGAGCCGATACCGCCCCGCCAGCGTCGTTCCTTGGGCCACCATGATCCCCCCGTTACCCCCCTACCTCTGTAACCT
>NZ_VCJS01000632.1 GCF_005893125.1 Nonomuraea basaltis
ATCGAGGCGCGGGAGGCGAACGTGTTCCGCGCCGTCCTGCGTACACCAGGTGAGGGCGACGAGCTGCTGGCCGCCCGAGGCATCCGGCCGGCGCGTTATGACGTCGTCGTGCTGATCCGCACCGCGTCCGTGGAGGCCGCGCTGGCACTGCGCGAGAGCGCCGCCTACAAGGAGCTCGCCGCGACGCTCCGCGCCGCGGCCCGCCGTACCCACGAGATCGTCGCGAGCAACGCCGGACGGCTCGGCGACGTGGACCACAGCCAGAACCATTGCTTCCTGTTCAACTACTTCTACGCCGACGACCGCGAGACCCTGCTGAAGGTGTGGGAGTACACCGCCGGGTGGTTCCAGGCCAAGACCGCGCTGCCCAACTCCGCCCTGATGCAGCCGCTGGAGGGCGAGCCCGCCGACTACGGGCTCGTCAACCACGCGAGCTGGCCGAACTGGCGGACCTTCCTACCCAGCCTGATCTTCCGGCCCACCTTCCGCCGCTTCGTGCTGGCCAACTTCAAGGCCAACGGCATCGCCGCGCAGCCGATCATCTACCGCCGAGTGTGACCTACCCTCAGATCAGTCCTGGGAGCCTGGTCAGTTCGGCGCGCGAGGAGACGCCCAGCTTGGGAAAGGCCTTGTACAGGTGGGAGGCGACCGTGCG
>NZ_VCJS01000633.1 GCF_005893125.1 Nonomuraea basaltis
GGCCCCGCAGAACCCACCCCAGGGGTGGAATCCCCACGTCGTGCCCAGGCAGGACGACAGGCAGGAGCGCAAGCCGTTCCCCATCGGCCTCGTGGCGGGCGTCACCGCGGTCGCACTCTTGTCGGGCCTCGGCTTGTGGGGCGCGAGCCAGTACTCCGACAACGTCACGTTCTCCCCTGCCGCCGCGGCCACCGGTGGCACGGGCCAGGGCGACACGGCCGCAGCCCCGGGTCAGGGCAACGTGACCCTCCCGCCCGCGCAGCCGCAGGCCGAGGTGACCGCGCCCTGGGCGACCACGCCGGGCCCCGACGAGAGCGGCGTCGGCCCGATGGTGCTCCCGACCGACGGCCCCACCGAGACGAGCGAGGTCCCGGTGGTCACGTCGGTGCCCACCCCGGCGCCGATCTCGACGCAGCCGGCGCCGGTCCCCACCGTCACGGTCCAGCCGACGCAGACCCAGCCGGCCCAGAAGTCGACCAAGCCGACCAAGAAGGCCAAGCCCACGGCCACGGTCACCAGGACGGTCCGGCCCTCCAGGTCGCCGTCGCAGAGGCCGACTCCGACGAAGACCACCGAGGAGCCCGAGCCCTCGCCCACCAAGACCACCCGGAAGCCCACGCCCACCAAGACCACTCAGAAACCGACCCCCA
>NZ_VCJS01000083.1 GCF_005893125.1 Nonomuraea basaltis
GGGCTGGCCAGGCTGCCGTTCCTGCGCCCCAAGGCCGTCGCCCAGGGCGGGAACCGGGTGGTGTTCGCCACCCAGGCCAAGGTGCCGCGCGAACGGGAGCAGCGTGAGCGGATCCTGCTGGCGCTGGCCGAGCTGGCCGGGCGGCGCCCCGACCTGGACGTGGTGGTCAAGCTGCGGGCGCTGGAGGACGAGCGCCAGACGCACAACGAGCGCCACCACTACCAGCGGCTGTGGCGGGAGATGGGAGAGCCGGGCCGGCTGGCGTTCGAGGCCGGGTCGATGCACGACCAGCTGACGCGGGCGGCCGGGTTCGTCACGGTGAGCTCGACGGCGGCGCTGGAGGCGATCGCGCTGGACGTGCCATCGCTGGTGCTGAGGGACTTCGGCGTGAGCGCCGAGATGATCAACCTGGTGTTCGAGGGCAGCGATCTGCTGGGCACGCTGGAGGAGCTGGCCGAGGGTGACTTCCGCGCGGCCTCGGCCGTGTGGTGCGCGGCCAACTACTTCCATCCGGCGGAGCGCAACGACTGGGCGGGGTTGCTGAACGGGCTGGTGAGCTCCCGGCCGCGGGTGCCGGCCAGGTCGCTGCTGGACGGTCCCGAGCACGCGGCGGCGCGGCGCCGGGCCAGGTTGCGGGTGGAGGTGCCGCCGACGATGCTGCGGGCCGGCTACAAGGCCAAGCGCCGGATGCGCCGCTACCTCAAGGCCCTCAACTGACGCCCATCGCCCCAAGCACATCCGAGTACGGACGGCCGCCGCCCTAAGTCCCCGAGTACGGACGGCCGCCGTCCCAAGCACACCCGAGTACGGACGGCCGCCGCCCTAAGCTCCCGAGTACGGACGGCCGCCGTCCCAAGCGCCCAAGCACGGACGGCCGCCCCAAGCGCCGGCCGGGCACCACGGGCGGCATGGTCCATATGGGGCCGGGCGGTCAGATGGCTGATCTGATCTTCCTGCGGAGCCGGGAGAGAGCGGTCGGCTTGGCCGCCAGGCCGAGTGTCTCCAGGCGCTTGCGCTTGAAGTAGCGGGCGTCGAACTCGATGCTCTCCGGCCGCAGCTCGGGATAGGTGTCGGCCTGCATGCAGTAGCCGACCGCGCGCACCAGCGCGGGCAGGTCCACGGCCGGCGGCCGGTCGATGTGACCCTCGGCCGACAGCCGCGGCAGCAGCGCGTCCACGATCGTGACCGGGATCCGGTTGCTGTTCTCGTACGGCGCCAGCCGGTCGAGCACCAGCTGCGTGCCGTAGGAGGCCACCTTGAGGCCGAAGTAGCGCTGCGCCGTCACCAGCCCGGTGGAGAAGCAGCCCACCACCAGCTCGGGCCGCTGCGCGGCGAAGCACACCTCCGCCGGCACGCTCTCCCCGGGCACCGACAGCCGCACGCCCAGCGGCTCGGCCGCGGCCCGCATCAGCTGGGCGTGGCGGCGCCCGGCGGCCGGGTGCGGCTTGAACACGATGTCGGTGTAGCCGCGGGCGGCCAGCGCCCTGAGCATCGTCTCGTGCAGCTCCGCCTCCTCCTCGGCCGTGACGATCTCCAGCGCCGACAGGTACTGGCCCAGGATGACGGCCTGCCCGGCCGGCAGGTCAGGGGCGGTGGAGGCCACCTCGTTCACGATCGACAGGAAGCGCTCGCCGGGCAGGATCTCGGGCGGGACGTCGTACTCGCTGAGCAGCAGCGGCGTCAGGCCCGGCACCAGGTCCAGGTGGAGCAGCCGGCCGATGCGGCGGAAGATCTCGGCGGGCAGCGGGTCGCGGGTCGGGCCGTAGCTCATCAGCCCGTCGGAGTAGACGGTGATCGGGCAGTCGCGCACCAGCCCCGCGATGGTCCGGGCCGGCGCCACCGCGATCGACTCCAGCACCAGCTCCTCGACCCCGTCCAGCGCCCAGTGGGAGCGGATGAGGCGCTCCATCATCGGCACCTCGATGATGCGCGCCCGCCAGTCGGACGGGTGCAGCGGCGCGATGAGGTCGTTCCAGGAGTGCACCTCGTCGAAGCGCGAGCGCAGCACCGCGAAGCCGGGCGTCTTGTCGAGCGGCGTGGCCACCTCGGGGATGGCCGCGTTGTTCGACATGACGAGGACGCGCCGGCCGTCGCCGAAGCGGCCGTCGTCGATCGCGGCGGCCAGCGACATCGCCCCGAACAGCGTCGAGGCGTAGAAGACCTTCACTTATGTCTCCTCCCGGTCGCGGCGGACCCGGACGTGCGGGCTGGGGGGCAGATCGGGCACCAGGGCGCGCAGCGTGGTCTCGCGCTCGGCCGACATCCGCGCCACCGAGTCGGACACCAGCTCCGCCGGAAGGGCACGCACCATCTGCGCGCCGCGCTCCTCGAAGCGGGCGCGCAGCGCGGGCGTGAACCGGTCGGCGATCTCGAGGTGGTGGGCGAGCAGCGCGCAGAAGTTGCGCGCCGCCTTCGGCAGGAACTCCGCCTCCAGGTCCTTGAACACCAGCTCGAAGGCGTCGAAGAAGTGCAGCTGCCGCTCGTCACCCACCTGCGTCAGCGACCCCGTCACCATGCGCCGGTAGAACACCCCGGCCATCGACACGACGGCGAACGTGGCGGCCTCCCGGTGCAGCCGCCAGATCCACGGCCGGTCCTCGGCGGTGTGCAGGGAGCCGGGGAAGTGCAGCAGGTCGCGCAGGGACCGCCGGTAGATCCCGGCCCAGGCGTACGGGTAGTCCACCATGGTCCGCACGCCCGCCGGCAGGATCGCGTCGCGCGGATCGAGCACCGCGCCCCGCTGCGCCAGCGGGGCCCGGTGCACGACTCGTTTTCGGCCCTCGGCCTGCACGTGGTCGACGCGGACGAAGTCGCAGCCGAGCCCGTCGATGGCCTCGACCAGCCGCGCCAGGTAGCCGGGGGCGAGCCAGTCGTCGCCGTCCATGAACGTGACGTACCGGCCGGACGCCGCCGACAGGCCCGTGTTGCGCGCGTCGGCCAGCCCCACCGGCGCGGGGTTGCGCAGCATGGTCAGGCCGGGGAGATCGCCGCGGAAGTCCTCGATGATGTCCCCGGTGGCGTCCACGGACCCGTCGTCGACGACGATGAACTCGAAGTCGTGCCGGGCGTTACGGCAGAGCGAGGTCAGCGCGTCGGCGATGAACCGCTCGCCGTCCCGGATCGGCACGACGACCGAGAGGGTGATCAATGGTTCCTTCTCCTGGTGGTGACGGTCAGACGGTCACCCGGCGCAGGCGGCTCTTGGGAGCCTCCTCGCCGGGGAAGACGCGCTTGACGCCGTCGCCCATGGCCTGCTCGATGATCCGGATGTCGCGCACCAGGTGCTCCAGGCCGGCCGGCTCCAGGGAGGCGGCGTGGTCGGAGCCCCACATGGTCCGGTCGAGCGTGATGTGCCGCTCGACGCACACCGCGCCGAGCGTGACGGCGGCCAGCGAGATCTGCAGGCCGCGCTCGTGGCCGGAGTAGCCGACGGGAACGCCGTAGCGCTCCTTGAGCGTCGTGATCGTGCGCAGGTTGGCCTCCTCGGGAGGCAGCGGGTACGTCGACGTCGCGTGCATCATGATCAGCCTATCGGTGCCGAGGACCTCGACGGCCGCGTCGATCTCCGACAGCGTCGACATGCCGGTCGACAGGATGATCGGCTTGCCGGTGGCGGCCAGGACGCGCAGCAGCTCGTGGTCGGCGACGCTGGCCGAGGCCACCTTGTGCACCAGGACGTCCATTTCCTCCAGGAACTCGACGGACGGCACGTCCCACGGCGAGGCGAACCAGTGCAGGCCGCGCTCGTCGCAGTATTTCGCGATCTGCCGGTACTCGTCGCGGCCGAACTCGGTCCGCTCCTTGTACTCCAGGTACGTCATCTCGCCCCACGGCGTCTGCCTGATCTGCCCCTTCTGCTCCTCGGGCACGCAGATCGCGGGGGTGCGCTTCTGGAACTTGACCGCCTGGCAGCCCGCGTCGGCGGCCACGTCGATGAGCCGCCGGGCGATGTCGAGATCGCCGTTGTGGTTGATGCCGATCTCGCCGATCACGTAGACGGGCTCGCCTTCGCCGACCAGCACGTCGCCGATCGCCACCGGGCCCAGCCTGGGCCGTGCCTTGGCCTCCGCCACCGGCGCCTCGGGCCGGGCGGCCACCACGCGGTCGCACAGCTCGCGCACCGCGCCGGACCCGCCGGGCCTGGTCAGCACCACCCGGGCGGCGGCGCGCACGCGCGGGTGCGCGTCGGGCGTGGCGATGGGCCAGCCCACCTCGCCCATCGGGCCCAGGTCGTTGACGTCGTTGCCGACGTAGGCCACGCGGGCCGGGTCGAGGCCCTCGATGGTCAGCCAGTCGCGCAGCACGGTCCGCTTCTCGGCCAGCCCCTGAAGCACGGGCACGCCCAGCTTGCGGGCGCGGGCGGCCACGACCGGGTTGTGCTCGGTGGACATGATCAGGACCTTGACGCCGGAGCGGCGCAGCAGCGACACGCCCATCCCGTCCGAGCGGCTGACCAGCACCATCTCGCGGCCGTCGGAGTCGACGTAGGCGCGGTCGTCGGTGTGCACGCCGTCGAAGTCGGTGATGACGGCGTCGACGTCGATCGGCTCGGGCGCGTCGATGAACGGTGCCAGCGCGCGTACCAGCTCCAGGTCCTCGGGATTGTCCACCTCGATGGCGTGCTGCGGCGGCACCGGCTGCACGGCGGTCGTGCCGAAGAAGCGGTGGCCGTGCCGGCGCAGGCCGGAGGTGCGCATGACGTAGAAGGCGCCGTTCTCGCGGAACTCGGGCTCGCGGTCCTGCCGGCGCGGCCGGACGGCGGGGTCGTGGTTGACGCCCCCGCCCGTGGCCGTCCACAGGAACTCGTGCGTAGGCAGGCCCGACACCACGGAGTCGGCCTCGCCGTCGAGCACCTTGCGCACGGCGGCCGACAGGTTCTCGGGGTCGATGAACGCGCTCGTGCACTGCACGAGCACGACCACCTCGGGATCCTCGCCGAGCGTGTCGAGCGCGTGCAGCACGGCCGACTCGCTGGAGGCGGTAGCGCCGCTGAGCTCCTCGGGCCGGTCGACGACGAGCGCGCCAGCCTCCCGGGCGGTCTCGGCGATCTGGGCGTGGTCGGTGCTCACCACGACCTGGTCCACGAGCTCGGCGCGCAAGCAGGCCCGCACCGCGCGGGTGACCAGCGGGACGCCCCCGACCGGGGCGAGGTTCTTCAGGGGTACGCCCGCCGAACCTCCGCGGGCGGGAACTACGGCCAGGACTCGCAAGGTGTCTCCTCAGTGCATCGGATGCACCCAGAAGCTAGAGGGCCGGATTGAACGGCCAGCATCACCATCATTAACTTTCCATGGGTATCCGGTAGAGCAACTCTGGCCGGCCCACCGCGCCGTACTGCGGCATGCGGGCCGCCACCCCCAGCTCCACCAGGTATTCCAGGTAGCGGCGGGCGGTCACGCGGGACACTCCGATCGCGTCCGCCACGGCCTGTGCCGCCATGCCCTGGGGCCGCTCGCGCAGCTTGGCGGCGACGGCGTCGAGGGTGTCTCTGGACATGCCTTTCGGCAGCTCCGAGCTGCCCCTGAGGGTGCCCAGGACGCGGTCCACGTCGCCCTGGCCGACGGCGACGCCTGCCTCCTCTTTGAACCGGGCGTAACGGGTGAGCTTTTCGAGCAGTGTCGCGTAGGTGAACGGCTTGAGAAGGTACTGGGAGATGCCGAGAGACACCGCCGAGCGGACCATGGCCAGGTCGCGGGCGGAGGTGACGGCGATGATGTCGCACATCAGGCCGCCCGCGCGCACGGCCCGGCACACCTCCAGGCCGTGCATGTCGGGCAGGTAGAGGTCCAGCAGGATGAGGTCCACGGGCCGCTTGCGCAGGAAGCGCAGCGCCTCGCCGCCGGAGCGGACCACCCCGGCCACCTCGAAGCCCGGCACCCGCTCCACGTAGATGCGATTGGCCTCGGCGGTGATCTCCTCGTCCTCGACGACCAGCACCGAGATCATCGCGCCCGCCCCGCGTCCATGCCCGGCCCCGGCCCCTGGCCGGGCTGTGACCGCGGGCGCGGGCCGGGCGGCGGCTGCGGGCCTGACGCCGGGCCTGTGCCGGGTCGCGGTGCCGGGCCTGTGCCGGGCCGGGGCTGCTGGATCGGGCCGGGTGGCGGCTCCGGACCCGTGTCAGGTCGCGGTCGCTGAATCGTGCCGGGTCGCGGCTCCGGGATCGGCAGTCGCACGGTGAACACCGAGCCCTCCACATCGATGGTGCCGCCCAGGCGCCGCACCGCCTGCCCCACCAGCGCCAGGCCGAGGCCGCGCCCGTCGCCCTTCGTCGTCCAGCCCTTGCCGAACGCGGCGGGGCCGGTCAGCCCGGGACCGTTGTCGGAGACCCTGATCAGCACCTCGCCCTCGCCGGAGCTCAGGTGCACCTCCACCCGGGTGGCCGCGTCGATGGCGTTGTCGATCAGGTTGCCCACGATCGTGACCAGCTCCCGTGGGTCCAGGCCCAGGTCGTCCAGCTCGCTGTCCTGGCTGATCAGCAGCTCGCCTCCGCGCTCGGCCGCCTCGGCGCTCTTGCCCAGCAGCAGCGCCGCGAGCACCGGCTCGCGCACCGCGCCCACCACCCGGTCGGTCAGCTCCTGCGCGGCCCGCAGCTCGGCGGTGCCGAGCGCGACCGCCTGCTCGGTACGGCCCAGCTCCACCAGCGTGATCACCGTGTGCAGCCGGTTGGCCGCCTCGTGCGCGGCCGAGCGCAAAGAGTCGGCGAACCCCCGCTCGGCGTCGAGCTGGCCGGTCAGCGCCTGCAGCTCGGTGTGGTCGCGTACGGTCACGACGGTGCCGAGCCTGCTGGCGGCGCTGTTGACGACCAGGACGCGGTCGCCGACCAGATGCACGCGCTCCTCGCCGCCGACCGGCACGTCGGCCAGGCCCAGCTCGCTCATGTGGCGGCCCTCGGCGTCGTCGGGCAGGCCGAGCAGCTGCCGGGCGGCGTCGTTGCACAGGGTGAGCCTGCCGTCCGTGCCGACCAGCAGCAGGCCCTCCCTGACGGCGTGCAGGACCGCGTCGTGGTGTTCGTGGATGCGGCCCAGCTCGACCGGGCCGAGCCCGTGGGTCTGGCGGCGCAGCCGCACGGTGACCAGCCACGTGCCGGCGGTGCCCAGGCTGAGCGCGAGCGCCACGATGAGCCCGCCCCACGCGAGCCGGTCGCGCAGCCAGCCGCTGATCCTCTCGACCCTGATGCCCGCGCTGACCAGCGCGACCACCCGGCCGCCCGAGATGACGGGGGCGACCGCCCGCTCGGACGGGCCGAGCGTGCCCGTGTAGGTCTCGGTGAACGCCTTGCCCGCCAGCGCCGGCCCGATGTTGCCGCGGAACCGCTTGCCGATCTCGGCCCGGTTCGGGTGGGTGTAGCGGGTGCCGTCCGGCTTCATGATCGTGACGAAGTCGACGCCGGTGTTGATGCGTACCCGCTCCGCGAACGGCTGCAGCCGTTCGCTCGGGTTCGCCTCCTCCAGCGCCTCCAGCAGATCGGGCGAGGCGGCCACGGTCACCGCCACGCCCTTGGCCGTGGCGGCGGCCTCCTCGGTGAGCAGGTCGTGCGCCTGCACCAGAGCGAGCACGGCGCCGCCCGTGGCAGTGACCACGACCACGAGCAGTTGCAGGACGAGCATCTGCCCGGCCAGGCTCCAGCGCCGCATATTAACGACTCTTTTCGTGAACGTAACTTACGCAATCGTGACGTGGGTCACTTGTGCAGCGCATAGTCGCACAGCTGGAAGTTCCGCCCAAACCCGCTGGAGAAACCCCCCATGCGCGATCGCACGCGTTACCTGTACCTGGCCGTCATCGTGGCCGTCCTGCTCGGGATCCTGGTCGGATTCCTCTGGCCGGAGGTCGGCAAGGAGCTGAAACCTCTAGGCACCGGATTCGTCGCCCTCATCAAGATGGTGATCGGCCCGATCATCTTCTGCACGATCGTGCTCGGCGTCGGCTCGGTCAGCCAGGCGGCCAAGGTCGGCAAGGTCGGCGGCCTGGCGCTCGGCTACTTCATCGTCATGTCCACGGTCGCCCTGCTCATCGGCCTGGTGGTCGGCAACGTCATCGACCCGGGCTCAGGACTCCAGCTTACCGACACCGCCCGGGAGGCCGCCGCGGCCGAGGCGGCCAAGGGCTCCGAGGGCGACGCCGTCGAGTTCGTGCTCGGCATCATCCCGGACACACTGGTGTCGGCGCTCACCGCGGGTTCGGTGCTGCAGGCGCTGCTCGTGGCGCTGCTGGCCGGGTTCGCGCTGCAGGCCATGGGCGCCAAGGGCGCGCCGATCCTGCGGGGCGTGGAGCACTTCCAGCGGCTCGTGTTCCGCATCCTCGCCATGATCATGTGGGCCGCGCCGGTGGGCGCGTTCGGCGCCATCGCCGCCGTCGTCGGCGCCACCGGGATCGAGGCGCTCAAGAGCCTGGCGATCATCATGGTCGCCTTCTACGTCACCTGCCTGCTGTTCGTCGGCGTGGTGCTCGGCCCGATGCTGTGGCTGGTGGCCCGGATCAACCTGTTGTCGCTGCTGCGCTACCTGGGCCGCGAGTTCCTGCTGATCCTGTCCACCTCGTCGTCGGAGACGGCGCTGCCCCGGCTCATCGCCAAGATGGAGCACCTGGGCGTGAGCCGGACCGTGGCCGGCATCACGGTGCCGACCGGCTACTCCTTCAACCTCGACGGCACCGCGATCTACCTGACCATGGCCACGCTGTTCATCGCCTCGGCGACCGGGTCGCCGCTGGAGTTCGGCGAGCAGGTGGCGCTGCTGCTGTTCATGATGATCGCGTCGAAGGGCGCGGCGGGCGTGACCGGCGCCGGGCTGGCCACGCTGGCCGGCGGCCTGCAGGCGCACCGGCCCGAGCTGGTCGACGGCGTCGGCCTCATCGTCGGCATCGACCGGTTCATGTCCGAGGCCAGGGCGCTGACGAACTTCGCCGGCAACGCCGTGGCCACCGTGCTGGTCGGCACCTGGACGGGCGAGTTCGACAAGGAACGCGCCGGCCAGGTGCTGTCGGGGCACGCGCCGTTCGACGAGGCCACGCTGCTGGATGAGGACGAGCGGCCGGAGCCCGACGCCGGCGACAGGGAGATGGCGAGGGTCTAGGGCTTGCGCCCGATGCCCACGTAGGCCATGCGGGTCATCTCCTCGTCCGCGAACAACGGGTGGTCGGGGTCGATGAACGGCCAGCCGTGCGGCCCAGGACCGGTGACCAGGCCCGGCGGGATGAGCTCGAAGTCGCCGAAGAAGGCGCCGATCTCCCCGCCGGGCCGCGGCGTGAACGCGGCGTTGGCCTTGCGGTAGAACTCGGTGACCTTGGCCGTCCGCTCGGTGGCCACGTCGTTGGTCACGTGCGAGATCGCCAGATAGCTGCCCGGCGCGACCGCGTCGCGGTAGGCGGCCACGAAATCCTGCGG
Source organism: Nonomuraea basaltis (assembly GCF_005893125.1). Lineage (GTDB taxonomy): Bacteria > Actinomycetota > Actinomycetes > Streptosporangiales > Streptosporangiaceae > Nonomuraea > Nonomuraea basaltis. The sequence goes on from NZ_VCJS01000083.1 coordinate 9,386, forward strand.
GTGGTCCTCCTCGGGGATGAGGTGCAGGATGAACATCATGAGCACGGCCACCGGCCGGTCGAAGTCCAGCAGCCCGCGCACCTCCGGGTCGGAAAGGATCTCCTCCGGCCGGCGCACGTCGCCCTGCACCATGGCCACCCGGCTCGGGTCTGCCAGCATCGCCCGGCCGTGCACGGCCACCACCGGGTCGTTGTCCACGTAGACCACGCGCGCCTCGGGCGCCCATCGGTGCGCCACCTCGTGCACGTTCTCCTGCGCAGGCAGCCCCGAGCCCAGGTCGAGGAATTGCGTGATGCCCTGCTCGCACAAATACCGCACCAGCCGGCCGATCAGCGCGCGGTTCTCCCTGGTCCCGTCGCGGACCTCCGGCATCACGCTCAGCACCATGTCGCCAAGCTCCCGGTCGGCCTTGAAGTTGTCCTTGCCGCCGAGAAAGTAGTCGTACATCCGTGCCGCGTTCGGAATATGCGGATCCACGCCCTGCGGGGCCTGTTCTGTCATGCCATGAATGATCCACTACTGGCGTGCCTGATTTCTACCGATTCGGGGTTAGGCGGCCGGAAGGCGGAGGACGAATCTCGCGCCGCCCAGGAAGTCCTCCACGGTGATCTGGCCGCGGTGCGCCATCGCCACGTCCCGCGCGATGGCCAGGCCCAGGCCGGTGCCGCCCGCGTCGCGGCTGCGCGCCGCGTCCAGGCGGGTGAAGCGCTCGAAGATGCGGTCGCGGTCCCTCTCGGCGATCTCCACGCCGTCGTTCTCGACCGACAGCACCGCCACGCCGTCCTCGCGGGCGACCTCGACCCGGACGAAGCGCTCGGCGTGCCGCTGGGCGTTGTCCAGCAGGTTCGTCAGCACCCTGGCCAGCTGGAGCCGTACGCCGTCGACCGCCACCCCCTCGGCCAGGTCCGCGCGTACCGGGATCTTGTCGCTGCGGACGGAGAGCTCCTGGCGCACCAGCTCGGCGAGGTCCACCCGCTCCCTGGCCGCGTCCACCCGGGAGCCGATCCTGGCCAGCAGGAGCAGGTCCGTGATGATGGCCTCCAGGCGGTCGGTGTCGCGCAGGGCGCTGCTCACCAGCGACTCGACGTCGGTGTCCTCCGGATAGAGCTGGGCGCTCTCGAGCTGCGCGCGCAGCCCGGCGATCGGGGTGCGCAGCTCGTGCGAGGCGTCGGAGGCGAACTGGCGCTGCTGCTCGGCGGAGCGCTCCAGCCTGGCCAGCGTGCCGTTGACGGACCTGGCCAGCTCTGCCACCTCGTCCTCACCGGGCGGCTGCGTGACGCGGCTGCTCAGGTCGCCGGCGTGCACGGCGTCCAGCTCCTCCCGCATGGTCGCCACCGGCCGCAGCGCCCGCCCCGTGACCAGCCACGTGGCCCAGCCCGCGAGCGCGATCAGCACGGCGATCTCGGTGAACACGATCATCTCGAGGGTGCGCGAGGCCAGCAGGTCGGGTGTGCTGCGGCCGGCGTAGACCACGGGGGAGTCGGCGAAGACGCTCACCCTGACCGCCGACAGGTGGACGCACTCGGTCGGCAGGCAGTTCGTGGTGCTGATGACCCGGTTCTCGGCCGTGGGGCGCACGTCGCTGAGCGGCGGCAGGTTTCTGGCCGCGTCACTGGTGGCGAGCACCTGCCCGTCGGGCCCGACGACCTGGATGAGGTTGATCGGCGGCTTGGTCACCGGGAGGGCGGCGCCCATGGGCAGGGCGCCGCTACGCATCTCGTACGCGACGTGCTCGGCGGTGTCCCGGGTGTCCTCGAACACGCCGCCCTCGACCAGGGCCCTCGTCGCGATGACCCCGCCGATGCTCACGGGGGTGAGCACGAGGGCCGCTACGGCCGTCGCGATGAGGGTGACGCGTCCCCGCAGGGACCTCGCCCACAGGGCTGACACCCACCGACATTACCGAGGGTAATCACCGTCATATGCCGCGTAAAGGAAAAGTTTCCCCCAATTGGTCAACGCTGGAGCCAGACCGCGGTGTCCGGCGGGACCGCTCCGTCGGTCGCCAGCGGGCCGCTGGACACCAGCACCTCGCCCGCCAGGTCGAGGCGCACCGGCTCCTCGCCCGTGTTGAGCACCACGACCAGGCCGGGGTCGCGCTCGATGACCAGCACGTCCTTGGGGGAGTCCAGCCAGCGCAGCGTGCCGCCGCCGAGCGCCGGGTGCTCCCTGCGGATCCGCAGCGCGGCCCGGTAGAGGTTCAGGGTGGAGGCGGGGTCGTCCTCCTGGGCCTCGGCCGACAGCTCCGTCCACGCCTCCGGGATCGGCAGCCACGGGTCCCGCCAGCCGCAGCCGGGGGCGGAGGTCCACGGGACCGGCACCCGGCAGCCGTCGCGGCTCTCGCCGCGGCGCAGGAACGCCGGGTCCTGGCGCAGCTCGTCAGGCAGGTCGAGCACCTCGGGCAGGCCCAGCTCCTCGCCGTTGTAGAGGTAGGCCGAGCCGGGCAGGGCCAGCATGAGCAGCGTGGCCGCGCGGGCGCGGGCCAGGCCGCCGTGGCGGGTGACGTGGCGGGGCTTGTCGTGGTTGGACAGCACCCAGGTGGTCGGAGCGCCCACCAGCTCCGCTTCCTTCAGCGCCTTCTCGATCACCGTGCGGAACGACTTGGCGTGGAAGTCCGCCATCATGAATTCGAACGAGAACGCCTGGTGCAGCTCGTCGGGCCCCACGTAGCGGGCCAGCCGCTCGGGCGAGGACACCCACGCCTCGGCCACGGCCATCCGCCCGCCGGGGTAGGAGTCGAGGATCGGCCGCCACTCGCGGTAGATGTCGTGCACGCCGTCCTGGTCGAAGTACGGCAGCTGCTCGTCGCCGAGCATCTCGGCCTGGCGGCCCTCCTTCGGCCCCACGTCGGGCAGCCCGTCGGCCTTGATCATGCCGTGCGCCACGTCGACCCTGAAGCCGTCCACGCCCCGGTCGAGCCAGAAGCGCAGGACGTCGCGGAACTCGGCGCGCACCTCGGGGTTGTCCCAGTTGAGGTCGGGCTGCTCGGACGCGAACAGGTGGAGGTACCACTGCCCGTCCTCGACCTGCGTCCACGCCGGGCCGCCGAAGATCGACTCCCAGTCGTTGGGCCGCTCGCGGAAGATGTAGCGGTCGCGCAGCCCTGCCTGGAACCAGGGGTGCTGGTCGGAGGAGTGATTGGGCACCAGGTCGACGATGACCCTGATGCCCTTGTCGTGGGCGTCGGCGATGAGCGCGTCGAAGTCGCCCAGCGAGCCGAACATGGGGTCCACGTCGCGGTAGTCGGCCACGTCGTAGCCGCCGTCGGCCATGGGGGAGGTGTAGAAGGGGCTCAGCCAGATGGCGTCCACGCCCAGCTCGGCGAGGTAGCCCAGGCGGTCGCGCACGCCCTCGAGGTCTCCCATGCCGTCGCCGTTGGCGTCGGCGAAGCTTCGGGGGTACACCTGGTACACGACGGCGTCCCGCCACCAGTCGTCGTTGCCGAGCATGACTGTCCTTCCCCCGGTTGCCCGAGATGTCGGGTGATGTTCTGGTGAAGGATGTCGCGATCGCTTCCGCCGGTCAAGTGCAAGTTTCGGAAAGTTGCAAACGTCACTTTCCTTGGATTTGCGCATGTGTAGCTGAGGTCAGGGCGGCACCAGGGATATAGGCCGGGTAAGGCTTCTTTCGCAAGTTCTTCCAATTCGCCGGGTGAGCCGCTCGCTCTCGGCGCCCGCGCCGAAGGCCTGTACAACGCCAGGACGGCGACGTCATCCCGGGCGACGGGCCTTCGCTCCGTATCTGGCGCCTCACACTGTGAGCACGCTACGGTTGCCTCTGCCGGATTCCCTTTATTGTTCAACTAGATAGTGGTGTGCACGTTATGAGGTTGCTCTCCGTGGCCGTCATGGCCTCGCTCCTCCCGGCCGTCCCAGTCGCAGCATCAGCCCAGGCGGGCACGACCTACTACGTGGACTCCAAGGCGGGCGACGACGCCGCCGCGGGCACCACCGCCACCGCGCCGTGGAAGTCGCTCGACCAGGCCAACGCGGCCGACCTCAAGCCGGGTGACACCGTCGCGTTCAAGCGCGGCAGCTCCTTCACCGGCACGCTCACCCTGGCGGCCAACGGCACCGCGGCCCGCCCCCTCTCCGTCAAGCCGTACGGCACCGGCCCGCTCGCCAAGATCACCGGCACTGACGAGGACTGCGTCGTGATCAGCGGCGACCACTGGCGCGTCAGCGGCCTGCGGGCCTCCCGCTGTCGCTGGGCCGGCTTCCGGCTCGACGGCGACCACAACGAGCTGGCCGGCGTGCAGGCCGACGGCAACATCGCCGGCGTGCACGTCACGCCGTCCGGCTCGCGCAACACCATCCGCGACAGCGTCATGACGGACAACAACCGGATGAGCGTCGACGACGACGGCGGCGACGACGACTCCGGCGCCTTCGGCGTGCTGCTCAACGGCGACGACAACGTGGTGACCGGCAACACCATCACCGGCAGCTTCGCCAAGAGCCAGGACTACGGCACCGACGGGGCCGCCGTCGAGATCTTCAACGGCGACCGCAACCGGGTCACCCGCAACGTCTCCAGGAACAACGAGACCTTCACCGAGCTGGGCGCCGCGAAGGGCAAGACCGCCACCGGCAACGTCTTCGCCTTCAACGTCGTGACCTCCTCCCGCCGCGGCTCCTTCCTCATCACCCGCGGCCCCCGCCACATCGTCGGCCCGGTCAAGGGCACCGTCGCCGCGCACAACTCGGTCTACCTGCCGGCCAAGGACACCGTCGGCTGGTCCTGCCACGACGGCTGCGCGCCGTCGATACTCAAGCTGCGCAACAACGTCATCGTCGTCGGCGGGGTGGCCGGCTGGGAGGACGGCAAGGGCGCCGACGAGGCCGGCAGCGTTTACCAGGGCCGCATGGGCGGGTTCAAGCTCGGGCCCAAGTCGACGAAGGCGGACCCGAAGTTCGTCTCCCGCACGGACCTGCGCCTGCGCCCCGGCTCCCCGGCGCTCGGCCGCGGCCTCGCCCTCACCCCCCAGTGGTACGGCGGCAAGGCCTTCGCCAAGGACGCCGCGGGCAAGCCGGTGGCCGGTCCGCCGGACGCGGGCGCGTACCAGCACTGAGACGGACCACCTTCGCGGAGCCGACGTGGCGCGGCGCCGAGATCGCCAGGTGAGGACTGCGCTCTTTTGACGGTGCCGGTGTCTAGAGTGGGCCCGTGCTTGTTCCAGATCTTCGCCAGCCCCTCGTCAGGCAGCTCGCCGAGTCCGACGCTCCGCGCCACTACTGGCACATCGCCGACGAGGACGGCCGGGCCTGGCTGTTCGAGAGCGTCGAGGGCGACGGCGAGCACTGGGCGATCAGGCAGGTCGAGGTCGGCGCCGATCGTGTCGCCCGCTGCTACTGGTGGCGGCGGCTGCAGGACGAGCAGGGCTTCCTCACCGACCAGCCGCTGGAGATCTGGGAGCTGACCGAGATCACCGAGGTGGCGTTCGAGGCCGTCTGGCAAGCGTCCGCCTGAGCCCGTCACGGCCGATGCGTCCGCCGGGGGCCGTCGATCCGCGGCCCGGCGTCATCGGCCGGGTCCCACCAGGCCGTGGATGATCAGGTTGATGGCCGTGTCGAGGTTGCGGTCGGTCTCCTCGGGATCGTCCCGCAGGTGCCCCTGGATCTCGAAGAGGACGAGGCCCGAGACGAACGCGTGGAGCACGTCGCTCGTCCGGCGCAGCTCCTCCTCCGGCACTCCGGCCAGCCGCAGCACCCGGCCGAGCACCTGCCACATCGCCATCCGCCGGTCGGCGACGAGCTCCGGGTGGTTGTGGACGTGGCTCCACAGGGCGGGATGCGCCCGCGCGTGCCGGTAGTAGGCCCGCGCCAGCGCCCTGAGCTGGTCCTGCCACGGCGCGCCGTCATCCGGCGGCAGGTCCATCCGCGCCGCCGCCGTGGCGCAGATCAGCCCGAGCAGCGCCTCTTTGCTCTCCACGTGGTGGTAGAGCGACATCGGGTTGACGTCCAGCGCCGCGGCCAGCTTGCGCATGGACAGCCCCTCCACGCCGCCCTCGTCCATCAGCCGAAGCGCCGTGGAGCTGATCTCTTCGAGACTCAGGGGCTCACCCCTGCGCGCGCTCACTGCCATACACCGTATGGTAGCTTCAGCCATACGGTGTATGGCTACCTTAGGGAGCACTCATGGCGCGGATTCCCGCCCCGCAGGGCCTGCCCATCGTGGGCAACACGCTGCAAATCCCCTCTCACTCGCCGGTGGAGCACTTCGTCGAGGTGGCCGCCAGATACCAGGAGGAGGGGATCTTCCGGCTCGAGATCGCCGGGCGCAGGGTCGTGCTGGTCTTCGACCCCGACCTGGTCGCGGAGGTGTGCGACGAGAGCCGGTTCGTCAAGCGCATCCGGCCGCCGCTGGCGATCGTGCGCGACTTCGCCGGCGACGGGCTGTTCACGGCCGAGCCGGACGAGCCGGTGTGGGGGCAGGCCCACCGCATCCTGATGCCCGCCTTCAGCCAGCGCTCGATGAAGGCGTACTACCCGCAGTTCCTCGAGGTCGCCGAGCAGCTCGTCGAGTCGTGGGCAGGTCGCCAGGGGGAGGACCTGCCCGTCGCCGACGACATGACCAGGCTCACGCTCGACACGATCTCGCTGACCGGATTCGGCTACCGGTTCAACTCGTTCGACTCACCCGAGCTGCACCCGTTCCTGCAGGCCATGGGCGGCGCGCTGACCGAGGCCATGCTGCGCAACCAGCAGCTGCCGTTCGTCACCAAGCTCAAGCGCGGGCGCGAGGAGACGTACCGGCGCGACATCGCCACCATGCAGTCGCTCGTCGACGACGTGATCATGCAGCGCCGCGCGGATGGCGGCGGCGGTGCCAAGGACCTGCTCGGGCTCATGCTGGAGGCGGCCGATCCGCAGACCGGCGGCCGGCTGTCCGACGAGAACATCCGCAACCAGGTCCTCACCTTCCTGATCGCCGGTCACGAGACCACCAGCGGGTTGCTCTCCTTCGCCCTGTACAACCTGCTGCGCGAGCCCCACACCCTGGCCCGCGCCTACGACGAGGTGGACCGGCTGCTGCCGGGCGACGAGCCGCCGACGTATGAGGCCGTCATGAAGCTCGACGTCATCGCCCGCATCCTGGAGGAGTCGCTGCGGGTCTGGTCGCCGATCCCGGCGTTCAGCGTGACCTCGCTCGAGGACACCACGATCGGCGGCTACCCCATCCCCAAGGACCAGGGCGTGGTCGTGCTGCTGCCGGTGCTGCACCGCCACCCGAAGGCGTGGGACCGGCCCGCCGACTTCGACATCGACCGCTGGCTGCCGGAGCACAAGCAGGCGCATCACCCTGGCGCGTACAAGCCGTTCGGGAACGGCGAGCGGGCCTGCATCGGCCGCCAGTTCGCGCTCACCGAGGCCAAGCTCGCCCTGGCGATGATCCTGCGCCGCTTCGCGCTGTCCGACCCGAACGTCTACCGCATGAAGATCAAGCAGACGCTCACCCTCAAGCCGGACGGGTTCACGCTCAGAGTCCGCGAGCGCCGCGCCCACGAGCGGGCGGTCATCGCCGGGGAACCCGCGCAGGAGGCGGAGCAGCAGGACATCGCCGTCACCGGCGTCCCGCTCACCGTCGCGTACGGCTCCAACCTCGGCACCAGCGCCGACATCGCCGAGCGCCTGGCCGAGCGAGCCGGGCGGGCCGGGTTCGCCACCACGCTCACCACCCTCGACGAGCTGGCGCCGCCGAGCGAGGGCCTGCTCGTCGTGGTCGCCTCCTCCTACAACGGCAAGGCGCCCGACAACGCCCAGCGCTTCGACGCCCTCGGCACGCTGCCCGACCTGTCCGGGGTACGGCTCGCGGTGCTCGGCTGCGGCAACACGCAGTGGCCGACGTACCAGGACTTCCCGCGCCGCGCCTTCGAGAAGCTGACGGCCGCCGGGGCGGTGCCGCTGATCGAGCGGGGCGAGGCCGACACCGACGGGGACTTCGACGGCGACGTGTCGGCGTGGACGGGCAGGCTGTGGGCGGCGCTGGCCGAGCAGTACAGTGCCCCTTTGCATCTGGGCGCCGACTCCACCGGGCCGCGCTACGAGATGGAGGTGCTCAGCGAGGCCGAGGTCAGGCCCGCCGTCGTCTCCGAGCGCGCCTTCCCGCTGACCGTCGTCTCCAACGAGGAGCTGATCGGCGACCCCGCCGGCCTCTGGGACTTCTCGATCGAGGCGCCGCGCCCCGGCGTGCGCTCCATCGTGGCCAGGCTGCCCGAGGGGGTCACGTACACGGCAGGCGACCACGTGGCCGTCTTCGCCAAGAACGACCCCGAGCTGGTCGAATGGGCGCTGCGCTGCCTGCGCGTCCCCAGGGAGCAGGTCGTGCGCCTGCGCGCCGCCGGGGCCACCCATCTGCCCGTGGACACGCCGGTGACGGCGGGCCTGCTGCTGACCGAGTTCGCCGAGCTGCAGGAGGTGGCCACCAGGTCCGACCTGGAGGCGCTGGCCGCGCACACCGCGTGCCCGTGGACCCGCGGCCGGCTCGCCGAGCTGACCGGCAACTACGCCGACGAGATCCTCGCCAAGCGCGTCTCCCCGCTGGCCTTGCTCGAGCGCTTTCCCGCGATCGAGCTGCCGCTGCCGGCGTTCCTGGAGATGGCCGGGCCGATCAAGCCCCGCTACTACTCGGTCTCCTCCTCGCCGCTGGCCGACCCGTCCCTGGTACGGCTCACCGTCGGCCTCGTCGAGGGCCCCGCCTGGTCCGGCACCGGCACCTACCAGGGCATGTGCTCGGCCTACCTCGCCGGGTTGAAGGAGGGCGAGGTCTTCTACGGCTACGTCCGCGTCCCCGCCCCGCCGTTCCGGCTTCCCGCCGACCCGGCCACGCCCGTGATCCTCGTCGGCCCCGGCACCGGGTTCGCGCCGCTGCGCGGCTTCCTCGAAGAGCGCGCGCTGTCGGGCGCCACGGGGCGGGCCGAGGTGTTCGCCGGGTGCCGCCACCCCGAGCACGACCTGCTGTACGCGGACGACCTGGCGGCCTGGGGCGTCTCCGCGCACCTAGCGTTCTCGGCGGTGCCGGGGCACCCGCACCGGTTCGTCCAGAACGCCATCGCCGCCCACGCCGGCGAGGTGTGGGAGCTGCTCGACCAGGGCGCCCACGTGTACGTCTGCGGCGACGGGCTGCGGATGGCACCCGCGGTCCGGCAGACGTTGCTGGACATTTACCGGGCGAAGACCGGCGAGGACGGGGCCGCCTGGCTGGCCGGGCTGGAGGCGGACGGGCGCTACCAGCAGGACGTGTTCGCCTGACCCCGTGAGGCCCTGGTCAGCAGAACACGGTGGCCAGGGCCTTCGGCAGGGCGTCGGCGGGGACCTGACCGGTGTACGGGTTCGCGGAGATCACGACGGTGCGGCCCTCGTCCGAGCGCAGCGCGTACGTGAGGAAGCCGAAGATGCCGCCGCTGTGCCCGTACACGCTCTTGCCGCAGGTCAGCTTGAACTCCTGGAGGCCGAGGCCGTACCCCATGCCCGCGCCCGCCGGACGGGTGGCGCGCATCTGCTTGAGCGCGGACGCGCTGGTCAGCTTGCCGCTCATGAGGGCGTCGAAGAAGCGGGCCAGGTCCGCCGTTGTCGAGATCATCTCGCCCGCGCCGTACTCCAGTGACGGGTTGATCCTCGTGGCGTCCACGATCTTGCCGTGGTACGAGGCGTAGCCGCGGGCGTGCGGCCTGGGCAGCGCCTTGTCGTGGCCCGGCAGGAACGTGTGGGTCAGGCCGATGGGGCGCAGGATCCTGGTCGTGATCGCGTCGGCGTACGAGCCGCCCGTCAGCTTCTCGATCAGCATGGCGGCCACCACGTAGTTCGTGTTGGAGTAGCGCCAGCCTTCGCCCGGCGTCTTGAAATAGGGCGGTCTGGACAGCCCGACGGCCAGAAGCTCCTGCGGCGTCTGGTCGTACAGTGACTCCACCGGCCGGAAGTCCCGGGCCGACCAGCCGGGGATGCCGGCGCCCGCGTAGTCGAACAGGCCGCTGGTGTGGTCGAGCACCTGCCGCACCGTGATCGGGCTGCCCTCGGGCAGCGCGCCGGGCAGGTGCTCGGCGATCGGGTCGTCGAGGGACAGCTTCTTCTCGTCGGCGAGCTGGAGCACGACGGTGGCCACGAACGACTTGGTGACGCTGCCGATCCGGAAATGCCCGCCGGCGTCGGCCGGCTTGCGCGAGACCATGTCGCGGTAGCCGGCCGCGGCCGTCCAGTCCTTGCCGTTCTCGCTCACCCGGACGAGCGCGGCCGACACGGCCTTGGTCCGCACCAGGGCGTCGAGCTGCTGTTCGAGCGAGTCGTGGGCGGGAGAGAGGGTGGTCAGGGCGAGCGTAAGTGCCGCGATCTTGGTGAGAATCATGGGGACGACGCTAGAGATCCGTTACCTGCCGGGCCATGCGGGCGACCATACGATGACCTGTGGAAAACCGCAGCGGCTAATTATCGACAATCCGGACTTAACCCTTCATCCTGGGATAGAACCGCAGCATGTGCGACATTTCCGTGGAACATGCTCGAAACCTTTCCACGGCACTGTGAGAGCCTCTGGAAAGGGGGCGGCAATGCTGCTGCGACTGAGGGTGTCGCTGCCGGACCGGCCGGGCGGGCTGGGGCAGGTGGCCAAGGCGCTGGGTGCGCTCGGAGCTGACATCCTGCAGGTCACCGTGCTCGAACGAGAGGCCGGACGGGCCGTGGACGACTTCACGGTCTCCTGGTCTGGCCCCGTGACCCCGGCGGAGGCCCGCGAGCGGCTGTCCGTGGTGCCCGGCATCCGGGTCGAGGGGGTCTGGGCGACCAGGGAGGTGCCGGGTTCGGCGCTGGACTACGACCTGCTCATGCATGTCGTGTCGGAGCCCGCGCGCGGCTTCGCCACCCTCGTGGACGCCCTGCCAGGATTGTGCGGGGCGGAGTGGTCGCTGGCGGTGGCCGACGGCGCCGTACAGCATGCCTCGCTGTCCGCTCCCGCCGACTTCGATCTGCCCGAGCCGCCGCCGCGGGCCGTCGCCATGGACGCCCGCGAGCTGCGCCTGATGCTGCTGCCCGTGATGTCGCAGCGGATGCACGTGGTCGTGGCCCGCGCGGACGGGCCGGTGTTCCACCGCGCCGAGCTGGAACGCGCCGCCCGCATCGTGGACGTGGTCGCCAAGCTCGCCGCCCGCGTGTAGCCGTCTGCACGCTCCCGCCCGCGTGCTCGTCTTCGGCAAGGGGAAGATCGGCGTTGGTGATCGTCGCGCTCAGTCGTGGCGGGGCAGGCCGGAGATCTCGTGGTCGGCGTGGAACATGGCCTCCGCGATGAGCGCCCGCACGTGCGAGTCGCGGGCCCGGTAGAGCACGCGGCGGCCGTCTCTGCGGGTGTCCACGAGGCCGGCCAGCCGGAGCTTGGCGAGGTGCTGCGACACCGACGGGCGCGGTACGCCGATGGCTCCGGCGAGGGAGCTCACATCCCGCTCGCCGGACGACAACAACCACATCAGCCTGAGCCGGGTCGCGTCGCTGAGCATGCGAAACGCGTCAACGGCCGCGTTCACCTGTGCGGGGGTGGGTTGCTCCTGCGACGGGTTGGCACCTGAGGCGTTGTCGCGTGCGTACATGACTACATATCCTGGTCAAAAGGGATGAATTGCGCAAGCGAGGGATGCCATGTCTGACCACCGGGACTCCGACCCGACACCCCACCAGCACCCCCGTCCCGGCCACCCAGAGGGCCCCGGCACCTCCGGCGGGCACGGCCGCGCCGACGGGCACGTTCGGTCCCACGGCCACGGCCAGGACCATGCGCAGGGCCAGGACCATGCGCAGGGCCAGGAGCGTGGGCACGGTCAGGAGCATGCGCACGGCCAGGAGCGCGGTCATGGACACGGTGCCGGCCACGGCCATGGTCATGGGCACGGTCATGGGCATGCGGGGGAACCGGCCTCGCGGTGGCGAGGCATCAAGGCGGTGTTCGGGCGGGTCGTCCACGCTGTCGCGCCGCACAGTCACGACAGCGCCGACAAGACCGACGCCGCCCTGGAGTCCAGCAGTCGCGGCATGCGCGTGCTGGCCATCTCGTTCGCCGTCCTGATGGTCACCGCCGCCGTGCAGGCCGTGATCGTCCTGGCGTCCGGCTCGGTCGCGCTGCTCGGCGACACGCTGCACAACCTCGCCGACGCGCTCACCGCCGTCCCGTTGGCCATCGCCTTCTCGGTCGGCCGCCGCGCCGCCACCCGCCGCTTCACCTACGGGTACGGCCGGGCGGAGGACCTTGCGGGCATCGCCATCGTCCTGCTCATCGCCGCCTCGGCGGGCCTGGCCGGGTACGAGGCCGTCAAGCGGCTGCTCGATCCCCAGGACATGCAGGCCGTGTGGTGGGTGGCGGGCGCGGGCGTGGTCGGGTTCCTCGGCAACGAATGGGTGGCCAGGTACCGTATCAAGGTGGGCAGGGAGATCGGCTCGGCCGCACTGGTGGCCGACGGCCTGCACGCCAGGACCGACGGCTTCACCTCGCTGGCCGTCCTCGTGGGCGCGGGCGGCGCCGCGCTCGGCTTCCCGATCGCCGACCCGATCGTCGGCCTCCTGATCACCGCTGCCATCTGCTTCGTCCTGCGTGACGCGGCCCGCGAGATCTACCACCGGCTCATGGACGCCGTCGACCCCGCGATCGTGGACGCCGCCGAGCGCATCATCGCCACGGTCGAGGGCGTCCAGCACGTCGGCTCCGTACGGCTGCGTTGGATCGGCCACGCGCTCCACGCCGAGGTGGAGATCCTCGTTGCTCACGACATGTCGGTCGTCCACGCGCACGCGGTGGCGGTGGAGGCCGAGCACCGGCTCATCCACGAGCTGCCACGCCTGAGAGCCGCCACCGTCCACACCGACCCGCACGGCCCCGCGGGCGCCGACCACCACGCCCCCCTGTCCACCCATCGCACCACGTGAGCCACCGCCCTTTTCCTCCCATTCGCCCCGAGGCACGCGAGCCGTTTCCTGCTGCCGTCGGCGCGTTCAGCGGGAGCAAGCCGTCACCGTGTCCAAGGGGCGCGACCCGTCTCCGTAACGGTCGCAAGCCGTCTGCCGCGTCGCGGGGTGTCAGTGACGTTCGGGCTGTGGGTGGGGCCGCGGGGCGGTTGGCGCGTTCAGCAGCAGCGATGTGCCCATTTGGCCGGAGTCGGTCAGGGCGTATCTCCTGACATCGCCGTATTACCAGGATTGTTCCGGGTATGTTACTTCGGGTGTCTTTCGCCGCCGCCCCGGCCCTGCCGGCCCAGCCCGCCCACTCCGCCACCAGGCTGGCCTGGCTGGACGCGCTGCGCGGCATCGGCGCGCTCGCCGTGGTGGCCGAGCACATGCTGCCGTGGTTCCTGCCGGGGCTGCGGCCGTACTGGTTCAACCTGGGCATCTACGGCATCATCGTGTTCTTCCTGGTCAGCGGCTACATCATCCCCACCTCGCTGGAGCGGCACGGCGACGTGCGGGCGTTCTGGGTCAGCCGGATCTTCCGCCTCTATCCGCTCTATCTGAGCGTGGTCGTCCTGGTGCTGGCACTGGCGTGGTGGGTGCCGGTGCGCGGGGAGGTGGCGCGCGACGGGAGCGCGGTGGCGGCGCACGCGACGATGCTGCTCGACGTGGTGAGCGTGGGCGGTGTGGCCGACACGATGTGGACGCTGTCGTACGAGATGGTGTTCTACCTGATGGTCACAGCGCTGTTCCTGGTCAAGGCGCACCACCGCAGCGGGCTGCTGTCGATGGTGTTCGCGGCCGGGGCCGTGGTGGTGGGGCTGGTGGCGGCGCGCGCGGCGCTGGCGGGGGCGTGGCCGGCGTACGTGTCCTGCGGGCTCTTCGTGGTGGGGCTGGTGTGCGTCATCTGGGGGCGGGCCCGTACCGCCGCGGCCTGCGTGCTCGGCGTGATGGCGCTGGCGTTGCTGCTGCTGAGCAGCCGGGTGCCGTGGCTGGGGGTGGCGGTGCTGGCGGTCATGTTCGCGGGCACGGCGATCCACCGGTGGGAGGGCGGCCGCGGCGGGCTGTGGCCGGTGGCGGTCACGGCGGCGCTGGTCGCGATCACGCCCGTGTGGGCCGTCATGAGCGGCTGGTGGTGGGTGCGCCCCGACGTGTGGATCACCACGCTCGCGCTGGCCGGCGCCACGTTCGCGGGCGGGATGGCGCTGCGCGGGCGACGGCTCCCGCGGGTGCTGGTCTACCTCGGGCTGATCAGCTACTCGCTCTACCTGGTGCATCATCCGTTGCTGAAGTACTTCGTGGAGGTCAGCGGTGACCTGCGCCGGGCGGCGCTGCCGTACCAGCTCGGCATGGCGGTGCTGGCCCTGGGCCTGACGCTGGGCGTGAGCGCGATGGCCTACCGCTACATCGAGCGGCCCGGGCAGGCGCTGGGCCGCCACATCTCAGGCCGGAGCCCCCGCGGGCTCCAGAGCCGGGCCGATCTCGGGGTGGCGGGAGAGTGCCCGCGCCACGACGGGGTCCTCGGCCAAAAGGAAGGCCAGGTGCCTGACGGCGTGCGCGACCACGTTGGCCAGGGCGACGCGATCAGGTGACGGCGTCGCCGGCGCCTCGCCGCGGGCGATCTCCAGCACGGGCACCTCGATCGCGGGCAGCCAGGGCGACGGATCGGGGCAGACCGCGTACGTCAGCACGATCCTTCCGTCCCGCTCATATCGCCAGCTCGTGGAGTGCACGAGGGTATGCGGATCGGCGGCCGTCACCCCGCTGAGCCGCCGCGCGGCCGCGTCCGGGCTTTCGCCGCGTACGGGCTGGGCAATGGCACGCCGGTATGACCAGCGATTGTCGGTGCTCACCCGTAGCATGAGCGTCTCAACCGAGACCACGTGTCCTGTCATCGCCGACAACTTACTGCCAATCATATGCAACTGCGTCCCCAACGCATATGTCTCCCGCTCTTGAACCCCGCGGCGAGCCCGGCTGTAGTCGATGGCGTGCGAGAGAGAGGCCGACACCCATGCCGGGTTTGCTGGTGCTGATGGGGTCGGGCGAGACGAGCCCGACCATGGTCGAGATCCACCGCGCCGCGACGCGGACGCTGCGTGCGGGAGCGCGGGCCGTGCTGCTGGACACCCCTTACGCCTTCCAGGAAAACCGCGCCGACATCTCCGCCCGCGCCTGCCGATACTTCGCCCGCAGCGTCGGCCTGGATGTCGAGGTGGCCGCCGGGATCGCGGGCGCCGACTGGGCCTTCTCCGGTCCGGGCAGCCCCACCTACGCGCTGGACCGGTGGGCCGGCTCCGGCGTGGCCGGCGACCTGCGGGCCCGCGTCCGCGCACGTCAGGGGGTGACCGTGCTGGCCTCGGCGGCGGCCTGCACGGCGGGGCTGGCCACCGTGCCGGTCTACGAGATCTACAAGGTGGGCGCGGAGCCCCACTGGCGCGAGGGGCTCGACCTGCTGGAGCCGCTCGGCCTGCAGGCCGTGCTGATCCCGCATTTCGACAACGCCGAGGGCGGCACCCACGACACCCGCTACTGCTACCTGGGGGAGCGGCGGCTGTCGCGCATGGAGCGCGAGCTGCCGGCCGGCACCGCGGTCCTCGGGCTCGACGAGCACACGGCGGTCGTCATCGACCTGGAGAGCGAGTCGGTGCAGGTGGCGGGCAGGGGCGGCCTGACGGTGCGGCGGCCGGGCTCGCTGGCGGTGCTGCCCGCGGGCACCCGTACCGACCTGGCCGAGATCCGCCGCCTGGCCGAGGGCGGCGCGGGCACGTCCGCGCCTCCACCCCTGGCCGCGTCCGAGCCCGCGCCCGCCGAGGTCACGCTCGAGGAGACGATCCGGTCGTGCGAGGAGCTGTTCAAGGCCGCCGCGGCCAAGCCCGACATGGTGGCGGCCGCGCAGACCGTGCTCGACCTCGAGGCGGAGATCGTCAAGTGGGCGGCGGACACGGAGGAGGACGCCGGCGGCGTCGACCAGGCCAGGGAGCTGATGAGGCTGCTGATCGCCCGCCTCGGCGAGCTGGCCTCGACCGCCAACCTCCGCTCTCTCGGCCTCGGATCCCTGGTGGAGCCGCTCCTCGCCCTCCGGGCGCAGCTGCGGGACGAGGGGCGGTACGACATGGCGGACGCGCTGCGGGCGGCGATGCTCGCGGGCGGCGTCGCAGTGGAGGACACCCCGGGCGGGCCGCGCTGGACACCCGCCCCATGACCCGAACTGGCTGACGGAGCGGGTAAAGGCCCGGTAACGTGGCGTCGTCACTCGGCGTGCTCGCAGCGCTACAGTTGGCTCTTCTTGTCATGCGTGCGAGACTCGATTTTATGGAAGGCGATGAGGGGATGACTGCTTTGCCGGAGGATGGATGGCTGGTTGCCCATCCGCCACCACGGCGTGCCAGGCTTTTCGCCTTGCCGCCGACCCGTAACGACTACACCGTCGAGGACTGGCTCAAGCTGCCCGAAACCGGGGAGCGGATCGAGTTGATCGACGGGAGTTTCGTAGTGAGTCCCATGCCCGCATATGATCACGCGCTCGCTGCGAAGCGGCTGGTCCGCATTCTGGATGACGCGTGTCCCCAGGACTACGAGGTGGTCGAGACGGGCAATCTCGAAGTCGGCGAGGATGGCCTCATTCCCGACATCGTGGTTGGGCATGCCGACACGATGCTGGCTGGGGTCGCCATGCTCACCGCCGCCGAGGCCGTGTGCGTGGTCGAGGTCGTCAGCCCAGGCAAGGCGAGTTGGCGGCGTGACTACGAGATCAAGCCGCCCAAATACGCCGCGGCAGGCATTCCGGTCTTCATCAGGGTCGAGCTCCAGGGCGACGACGCGCCGCGTGTCGAAGTCTTCAACCTGGGCTCGCAGGGCTACGAACTGGTCGCGGAGGTCAAGGCTGGGGACATGCTGACGATCGTCGAGCCCTTCCCCGTCTCGTTCGACCCCGCCGCGCTCGCCGGGCCACGGCGGCGCTAGCGGCGCGGGGGGTCGATGCGGGCGCCGTCCGGGGTGAAGATCATGATTCGGGAGAGGTCGACCGCGACCTTGGCGGCGTCGCCGGCGCGCCAGACGGGCCGGTTGCCCAGGCGGATGATCAGGTCGGAGCGGCGGTGGATGCCGCTGTTCGGGTTCTGGCCCACCCGTTCCTGTTCCTGCCGCTCCTCCTTCGGCGGCGAGAACATCCGGCGCATCAGCCCCGACAGCTTGCCCGACCCGTTCTTCTCGCCGTTGACACGCCCGATCCGGTTCGGCGGCTCGGGCACCGGCACGGCGGGCATGCCGCACTCCAGGTACGCCAGCCACTCGTGCCCGTGGTACTCCAGCGCCCGCACCCGCCCGAAGAACGACGGCCCCTCATACGACTCCGGCACCGGCGCCAGCCCGTCCGGCCGCAGCCCTACCAGCACGTGCCCGCCGGTGTGCTGCGAGATGGCGTACGCCCTCGGATCGCTCCACGGGAGCATCAGCCGGTGCGGCCCGAAGTCGAGCATGACGTACTGGTTCTGCGGCGTGTTCACCGTGGCCGCCAACAGGTTCAACTGCTGCGAGTTGAGGAACGCCGCCACGAACGCCGTCGCTGGATCGTTGTAAATCTGCGCCGGAGTGCCCACGTCCTGCAGGACGCCGCGATTGAGGATGGCGATCCTGTCGGCCAGCGTGAGGGCCTCCACCTGGTCGTGCGTCACGTAGATCGTGGTGACGCCGAGCGACCTGACCAGCGCCGAGATCTCCATGCGCAGTTCGGTGCGCATGCCGGCGTCGAGGTTCGACAGCGGCTCGTCCATGAGGAACAGCTTCGGCTGCCGGACGATCGCCCGCCCCATCGCGACGCGCTGGCGCTGGCCGCCGGAGAGTGTGCCAGGGCGGCGGTCGAGCGTTTCGTCGATGTGCAGCGCCTTCGACAGCTCCGTGACCCGTTCGCGCACCAGCCCCGGGTCCGACTTGGCGATCTCTAGGGGAAAGGCGATGTTCCCGCGCACGGTGCGGTGCGGGTAGAGGGCGCCGTTCTGGAACACCATGGCGACGTCGCGGTCCCGCGGGGCCAGGTGGTTCGCTATCTGCCCATCCAGCCAGAGCTCGCCTTCGGTGATCTCCTCCAAACCCGCGATCATGCGCAGCAACGTTGACTTGCCACATCCGGAAGGGCCGAGGAGGACGAGGAACTCGCCGTCTTCTGCCCGAAGGCTCAGCCGGTCGACTGCGAGGTAGTCGCCCGGATACACCTTGGTCACTTTGTCGAGAACGACCGAGCTCATGGGCCTACACCTTGCACGCGTGTCACCTGAGACGAGGCTGATTGAAGAGGTAGTACATCGCGCCTTAACGGCACATGTCCACCCTTGACATAAAGAATCTCCTACCGGGGAGTTTCGGCTTGGGGTTTTGGCCATCCGAACGCCGAAATTTCCGGAATATGGGGGTATATGGAAGGGCTTGCGTAAACTTGCGGAAACGGCTTTCATGGTCGGAACGTTCAGGGGAGACTATGACCGCGTGGTGGCGGAACGCCGTTATCTACCAGGTGTACGTGCGCAGCCTCGCTGATGGCAACGGTGACGGGATCGGCGATCTGATCGGCATTCGCGATCGCCTGCCCTACCCTGGCAGGGCTCGGTGTGGACGCCATCTGGGCTGGGCCGACCCATGGCTGCCGATCCCGGCACACTGGGCGGAGCTGAGCGTGGAGGCACAGCAAGGACTGCCCGGCTCGACGCTGGAGCTGCACCCGTGGACTTCGGCGTCGAAGGAGCGCTCCTGCTCGCCTCGGATGTCCCTGGAGCAGGGGATTCGGCAACCTGGTGGAAAGTAAAGTGAGTGGCATGAACGGTCACGCTCGCCTAGCCGACATCGCCGCCCAGGCCGGGGTGAGTGAGGCCACGGTCAGCCGGGTGCTCAACGGCAAACCCGGGGTCTCCCCGTCCACCCGCCAGGCGGTGATGGCCGCGCTCGACCTCATGGGCTACGAGCGCCCGCCCCGGCTGCGGCAGCGCAGCAACGGGCTGGTCGGCCTGGTGACGCCCGAGCTGGACAACCCGATCTTCCCGGCGTTCGCGCAGGCCATCGAGAAGGCGCTGACCCAGCACGGCTACACGCCCGTGCTGTGCACCCAGCTGCCCGGCGGCGCGCCGGAGGACGAGTTCACCGAGCTGCTCGTGGACCGCGGGGTATGCGGCATCGTGTTCGTGTCCGGCCTGCACGCCGACACGACGGCACGGATGGACCGCTACACCCGCCTGATCGACCGCGGGCTGCCGATCGTGCTGGTCGACGGCTACAGCGAGCACATCGACGCGCCCTTCATCTCGTCCGACGACCGCCTGGCCGCCCGGCTTTCCGTGCAGCACCTGGTCGACCTCGGCCACGAACGCATCGGCCTGGCGCTGGGGCCGCGCAGGTTCGTGCCGGTGATCAGGAAGATCGAGGGATACAAGCAGGCCATGGCGCACCTGCTCGGCGCGGCCGACGTCGACGACCTGATCGCGCACTCGCTGTTCTCGGTGGAGGGCGGGCAGGCGGCCGCCGCGCAGCTGCTGTCGCGCGGCTGCACCGGCATCGTGTGCGCGAGCGACCTGATGGCGCTGGGCGCGATCCGCGCCTGCAGGGAGAAGGGGCTGTCCGTACCGGGGGAGGTGTCCGTGGTCGGCTTCGACGACTCGCCGCTGATCGCGTTCACCGACCCGCCGCTGACCACCGTGCGCAAGCCGATCGGCGCCATGGCCTCGGCGGCCGTGCAGACGCTGCTCGAGGAGGTCAACGGCGCCCCCGCCAAGCACGTCGAGCTCGTCTTCCAGCCGGAGCTGGTCGTCCGCGGCTCCACCGGCTCGGGTCCTCTGGTCAACCGGTGACGAGCAGCGCTGGTCAACCGGTGGCGCGAAGGTCCCCGGATGGTGGGCGACCGCGACAAGCCGACTCGTGCACCGTGAGAAGGGAAGCCATGTACCGCTGGGAGATCGTCCGGGCCGTCACCGAGCAGCGGGTGTTCGGGATCGTCAGGACCGCAGGCCCCGACGAGGCGGTGGCCGCCGCCGAGGCCGTGCTGGACGCCGGGCTGCGGGCCGTTGAGGTGGCGCTCACCACGCCGCGCGCGCTGGCCGCCGTCGCGCGGCTCACGGAGCTGCGGCCCGAGGCGCTCGTCGGCGCCGGCACCGTGCTCGACGCCGCCGCGGCCCGCGCCGCCGTGGAGTCCGGTGCGCGTTTCCTCGTCTCGCCCAACCTGCACCCCGAGGTGATCCGCGCCGGGCACCGCTACGGCGTGCCCGTCTTCCCCGGCGTGGCCACCCCGACCGAGATCGTACGGGCCCTGGAGGAGGGCGCGGACGCGGTCAAGATCTTCCCGGCGTCCGCCGTGTCGCCGTCCTGGCTGCGCGACGTGCGCGCCGCGCTGCCGCAGGTCCCCGCCATCCCCACCGGCGGCGTGACCATCGACAACGCGCCCGAGTGGATCGCGGCCGGCGCCGTGGCCTGCGGCATGGGCTCGGCGCTCACCTCCGGCGGAGCCGAGGCCGCCGGCCAGCGCGTCACCGCGCTGCTCGCCCGGCTCGCCGAAGCCCGCTGACCGGAGCACGGGCATGGAGCCGCAGGGCCTGCACGGACACTTCATGCTCCACGTAGGGGGCGGACGGGGGCGTTAGGCCAGGTTGACCCTGGCTCCTGTGCTCAGTCCGGAGTCGTGCACCTCGATGCCGATGGGATCGAGGTTCTTCGGCAGCTCGAACACCAGCGAGCCGGTGAACGCGCCGCCGGCCTCGATGCGGATCGGCGTGATCTCTTTGCCGCCTTTGTCGAGCAGCTTCGTGCCGCCGTGCAGCGCGTCGTCCTCGTCGATCAGTTTCTGCTGGCCGGGGTAGAGCACCCTGGCCTCCTGGCCGATGTTGCTGACCTTCACCCCGATCTGGCAGGTGCGCTTCGTCGCGTCCTTCGCGGGCTTGGCGCACTTCGTACTGGTCACGGCGAACCTGAGCTTCCCGTCCTGGACGGGACCGTCGGCGCCGGCCGGGGGCGAGCGGAAGATCCAGGCCAGCACGGCCAGCAGCAGCACCAGCAGCACTGCCGCGACCACCAGGGCGGTCAGGCAGCCCGCGAACACGCTCCGCTTCGGCCTGGCGGCCGGGTAGCCCCGCAACGGCCCCTGGCCGGTGGTCGAATGGCGGGGGAGCGGCCCCTGCGCGGTCTGGTGATGGGGCATGGGCGCCCGCCCGCTCGGCAGAGGCCCGGTGCGCTCAGGATGCGGCGCCTGCGCGCCCCGCCCCGGCCCCGGCGGCCGACCGGCGCCCGGCATGGGTCCGGTGCGATCGGCGTGCGGCCCCATGCCCGGCCCCGGCACGGGTCCGGTGCGATCGGCGTGCGGCGACTGCGGTCCCATGCCCGGCACGGGCCCGGTCCGCTCGGGATGCGGCGGCTGCGGCGACTGCGGCGCACGACCGGCCCCCGGCGTGGGCCCGGTGCGCTCGGCCGGCGACGGTTGCGGTGCCCGCCCGGCCCCGTGCGTGGGTCCGGTGCGCTCGGCCGGCGGCGGCCCTTGAGGGTTGCGTGTCTCGGCGTGCGACGGCGCCTGAGGGCTGCGGGCCTCGACATGCGGCGGTGCCTGCCCGCCACGGCTCTCGTGATGCGAGGGGGCCTGCGCGCTGCGGGTGTCCGGGTGTTGTGGCGGTACCTGCGGGGCGCGGGCGGGTCCGTCGTGGCGTGGGCCGTGGCTTTCGGGACGCTGGGGGCCGCCGGTACCCGGCACGGGTCCGGTGCGCTCCGGGGGCGGCGGGCCCGCGTGCGGGCCGCGGGCGAGGGGCGCGAACTCCGACGGGTTCCACGCGTTGGTGAGGTGCTTGGTGGCGGCCAGCTGAGCCGCCGGCTCGTCGGAGGCCTCCACCAGCTCCAGCAGCAACTGCCGGGCCGTGGGCCGGCGCGCCGGGTCGGGGTGGATGGCCGCCGCGACCAGCCGGTCCAGCGGCGTGGGCAGCCCCCGCAGGTCGGGCGGCGCGGTACGGGCCCGAGCCGCCATCACGTACGCGTCCCCCTCACCGAACGGATGCCCGCCCAGCCCCGCGTACGCGATCAGCGACCCCCACGCGAACACGTCGCCCGCCGGGCTCGTCCGCCCCTCGAAGACCTGCTCGGGAGCGATCCAGCCGGGAGTGCCCATGACCATGCCGGCGTTCGTGTGCCGGGAGTCGACGTGCGTCGACCGAGCCAGCCCGAAATCGATCACCCGCGGCCCGGCCAGCGTCAGCATCACGTTCGCCGGTTTGAGATCGCGGTGCACCAGCCCCGCGGCGTGGATCGCGGTCAGCGCGGCGGCCACGCCGACGGCGGCGGCGTGCAGCACCGACGGCGACAGCGCCCCGTGCTCGATCAGGTGGTCTTCCAGCGAGATGCCGTCGATGTACTCGGTGACGAGGTAGAGCACGCCGCGTTCCTCGCCGTGGTCGAGCACCCGCGCCGTGCAGAACGAGGCCACCTTGCGCGCGTTGGAGACCTCTTCGTTGAAGCGAGCCCGGTAGATCGGGTCGGCGGTGAAGTCGCGGCGGATCGCCTTGAGCGCCACCCGCGACCCGTCGGCGGCCTTGGCGAGGTAGACGACCCCCATGCCGCCGGAGCCGAGACGGCTGGCCAGCTCGTAGGGGCCGATCGCCGGCGGGTCTTCCGGCTTCAGCGGAGTGCCTGCGGAGCGCCCCAATGTCGCCGTCCTCTCGCCGTCGTCGTCCGACTTTCTCCGTGGATACTCCGGCCTTCAGGCCGGAGAGGGAACGGACCTCCGCGGGTTTCCCCTCGACCAGGTTGGACACCCCGCTGCCCGAAGGCCTCCACACCCCGTTTCGTCCCTGCTCCAGAGTTGTCTGCAGGCGCGGATTCCAGGGTCCGCCGCTGAGGAAGCACGGCGAAGTGGATCTGCTGACGTGTGTCCAACGTAGCCACCAAGGTCACCTCCCTATCGGTGATGGCTCGGTCTGATCACTCCGGCCCCCCAGTTCAGCGGGGCAGGCTCCGGCCTTCAGGCCCGAGAGCGAGTGACCCCGTCTCAACCCGAACCGTACCTATGCCCGGCCCTTTTGCACCCCAGACTCTAACGGAGTACGGGACTCAACGTCGGCCACTGGCGCTGAGCAGGCATGGCTTCAAGGCTGGGCGGGCTTGCGGCGCGCCGGGCGCATCGTCACCCGCAGGCGCGAGACGTTGACCGTGTGGGGGAGCGGGCGGTGCGCCGAGAGCAGCCGCCCGGCCGGCTTGGGGCGGGCGGCGCGCAGGATGCCGCCGAGGAAGGCCGTGCCGACCGCGAGCGTCAGGTGCGCGCCGTCGCATCCCGGCCGGGCCCACCACTCGTCCGCCGCGGTGCCGTCGAGCCAGATCTCGGGCGCGAACGTGTTCGCGTACGGCAGGCGGATGCTGCGCTGGTGCGCCGCGAGCGGCACGAGCACGGTGGTGCCGGCGGGCAGGGTGGTGCCGTACCAGTCGGTGCCGGCGGCGGTGACCCGGGACAGCGCGGGCACCGGCGGCCACAGGCGCAGCGCCTCGCGCAGGCAGGCCCGCAGGTGCTCGGGGTCGGCGCGGGCCGCCTTGCGGTGCGCCGGGTGGGTGGCGAGGAGCGCGAGCGTCTGCATCAGCCCCGTCGCGGTCACGCCCAGCCCCATCAGCCAGAACGCCGCCTGCATGAGCCCGCGCGACTCGGCCTCCGGCGTCTCCGCGATCAGCCCGGCCAGGCTGCCCGGCTCGGCCCGGCGCAGGTGGTCGATGATCCGCGCGTCGTAGCGGCCGGAGAGGATCTCCTGGCGCCGCCTGGCCCCCCGCCTGCCCGCCCGCGTGACGCCTTCCAGCAGCCTGCTGAGCTCCTCGTCGCCGGCCGCGCCGGCGCCGTAGACGCAGCGCCTGGCCACACGCTGCCAGCGGGCGCTCAGCCGCGGATAGTCCACCACGCCGTCGGTCAGCTCCCCGGCCTCCTCGCGGGCGACCTCGATGAACGCCGGCCGCAGGACATCCGTCGGCAGGCCGAAGGGCCGCTCCTCGACGGCCGGGGTGTAGGCGTCCCGCTCCTCCGACAGCACGCGCAGGGCGTCGCGCTTGGACAGCACCAGCAGCGCCGGGCTCTTCGGGCCGCGCAGGAGCACGGGACGGCCGCCGTACCGTGCTTCGAGGTCGGCCAGCAGGGGCCACGCGCGCAGCAGGTCGCGCCTCGGGGGCACGTGCCGCGCCCCCGGCGGTACGAGGGCCGCCGTCAGGCGCAGGCTCTCCAGCGCGGTCGCCCTGGGCAGGCCCCTAGGCACGCGCGGCCTCCCGCGGCGGCATAGGAGCCCGGATCTGCCGGGCAGGGGAAGGGAGAGCGGGAAGGAAACGCATACCCACGATGTGATCGCTGTGGCACGGCGGCCGCAATCACGGGTTTCGGTCAATGGAACGTTCCCGGCCACCGGATGCGCAGGCGTTCCGGTGGCCGGAACGTCTAGGCGCCGAGGAGCGCGGCAGAGATGGCCTGGGCGGCGCCGCGCACGGAGATGCCCAGCTTGGCCAGGGGCGCCGTGTGGGCGCGGGCGGCCACTCCCAGGGACATGCAGATCCGGCCGCCCGGGCCGAACACCGGGGCCGCCACGCAGGCCACGCCCTCGGTGAACTCCTCCTGCGCGTACGCCACCCCGTGCCGGCGCACCTGGGCCAGCTCGCGTTCGAGCGCGGCCAGACTGGTGATCGTCCGCCGCGTCATCCGCTCGAACGTGCCGCGCGCCAGCAGCTCCTCGCGCAGCTTCGGGTCGAAGGCCAGCAGCGCCTTGCCGGTCGCCGTGCAGTGCAGCGGCGCCCGGTCAATGCCGTCGGAGCGGGAGCCGGCCCGGTTGTGCCCGTACAGCCGCTCGACGTAGCGGGCCTCGAGGCCGGAGGGCACGGCCAGGTTCACCGTCTGCCGGGTGGTCTCGTACAGGTAGAGCAGGTACGGCAGCACCACCCGGCGGCTGCCCGGCACCCGGGCCCGGGTGATGCCCGCCATCGACTCCAGCAGCTCGCCCGGCAGGTAGCCGTTGCCCACGCGCCTGGCCAGCGCCCGCGAGCACAGCACGCCCAGGATCCGGTGCGCCGTCGACTTGGGCAGGCCCGTGCTGCGGCACAACTGCGCCAGGCTGACCGGACTGGCGGCCGCACTGAGCGAGAGGAGGATGTCGATCCCCCTCTCCAGGCTCCCTGGCTGCGACATCGGGCGATCGTCGGTGAGCGGTGGTGCTTGGCTGGCCGTATGCGTGAGCATCAATGTCCCTTCGCTCTCAAGAGCAAGAGGGCCCCCGGGGCGGCGGCTTGACATGTACCTTGACAATTCTTTGCGTACCCGGCTGCCGCCCCTCCGAATACCCTGGATCAGCGCGTGCTCATTGCCTCACTCCGTTCGGCGGCTCGGTCGCCATATGCCGTCGCAGGCCGATGAGCTCCGCATAGATCGACACAGCCACCTCACCAGGCGTTCTGGCCCCTATGTCCAGACCCGCCGGAACGTGCACGCGCTCACCTCCCTCCACGCGAGCCAGCACCGCCGCGCCGCGCTTGCGGCTGGCGATCAGCCCGATGTACGGCACGCCCTTGGCCAGCGCGGCACGCAGGACCGGCTCCTCGGCCACGCCGTGGGAGGCGACGAGCACGGCCGAGGTGTCGGCGGCGATCGCGGTCAGCGGATCCGCGCTCGCCTCCACCTGGTAGCCCAGCGCCTGGCCCACGGCGGCGAAGGACCGGGCGATGGGGCTGTCGCCGTACACGTGGACGAGTACCGGAGGCAGCACGGCCTCCAGGAAGATCTCCAGCGTGCCGCCGGACAGGCACGGCTGGCCCACCGCGACCAGCCCCTCCTCCTCGTGCGGCTCATCGGCCTCCGGCGTGATCCGCAGCAGCACCGCCCGGCCGGTGCGCCGGAGCTCGAGCAGCCGCAGGCCCTGGGCCCGTACCGTGTCGGTGGCGCAGACCCCGCCGACGAACCCCTCGATCGTCCCGTCGGGCAGCACCAGCGCGCGGTCGCCCGCCTTCGCGCTGGTCGGCCGCTGCGCCCGCACGACGGTCGCCAGCACGTACGGCTCCCGCCCCGACCGCAACTCCGCCACCCTGGCCTGGATATCGGAGGCGGCCGGCGCCCGCCGCCGGGGCGCCGGCATGCCGATGAACTCGTTCACGGGATGGCCAGGTCGGTGCGGAACGGGTCGCCCTTGACGACGCGCCACACGTTCGCCGGGGTGAGTGGCATGTCCGCGTGCCGGATCCCGTACGGTTTGAGCGCGTCCACCACGGCGTTGACCACGGCCGCCGGGGAGCCCACGGTGGCCGACTCGCCCACGCCCTTGGCCCCGATCGGGTGCGTCGGCGACGGCGTGACGGTCTCGCCCAGCTCCCATGACGGGCACTCCATCGCGGTCGGCAGCAGGTAGTCCATGAACGACGCCCCCAGGTGGTTGCCGTCCTCGTCGAACGCCATCACCTGCATGAGCGCCATCCCGACCCCGTCGGCAAGCCCGCCGTGGATCTGCCCCTCGACGATCATGGGGTTGATCCGCACCCCGCAGTCGTCGACCGCCACGAACCTGCGGACCTTCACCTGCCCCGTCCCCGGATCGACGTCCACCACGCAGATGTACGCGCCGAACGGATACGTGAGGTTGGGCGGGTTGTAGACCGTCACGGCGTCCAGGTGCCCCTCGACGCCCTCGGGCAGCTCCAGGTTCGAGTGGGCGGCCAGCGCGATCTCCGCCATGGACTTGCCGGTGGCCGGGTCGCCGACGACCGACCACCTGCCGTCGGCCCACTCCAGGTCGTCCGGTGAGGCCTCCAGCATGGCCGCCGCCACGATCTTGGCCCGGTCGCGGACCTTCCTGGCCACGATCGCCGTGGCGGCGCCGGAGACGGGGGTGGAGCGGGAGCCGTACGTGCCCAGGCCGAACGGCGTCTGGTCGGTGTCGCCGTGCACGACCTCGATGTCGTCGGCCGGCATGCCCAGCTCCTGCCCGACGATCTGGGCGAACGTGGTCTCGTGCCCCTGGCCCTGCGACTGGCACGAGACCCGCAGCACCGCCTTGCCCGTCGGGTGGACGCGCAGCTCGGCGCCGTCGGCCATGCCGAGGCCGAGGATGTCCATGTGCTTGCGCGGGCCCGCGCCCACGGCCTCGGTGAAGAAGCTGACGCCGATGCCCATCAGCTCGCCCCTGGCCCGCTTGTCGGCCTGCTCGGCGCGGAGCTTGTCGTACCCGGCCATGTCCATGGCCAGGCGCAGCGCCTTCGGGTAGTCGCCGGAGTCGTACTCCCAGCCGGTGGGGGAGTGGTAGGGGAACTGCTCCGGCTTGAGCAGGTTGCGCATCCGCAGCTCGGCGGGGTCGAGGTTGAGCTCGGCGGCCAGCACGTCGACCATGCGCTCGACCAGGTAGACGGCCTCGGTGACGCGGAAGGAGCAGGCGTAGGCGACGCCTCCGGGGGCCTTGTTCGTGTAGACGCCGGTGACCTCGCAGTGGGCGGCCTCGATGTCGTACGAGCCGGAGAAGACGTGGAAGAAGCCGGCCGGGAACTTGGTCGGCTGCGCGGTGCCGTTGAACGCGCCGTGGTCGGCCAGCACCTTGACCCTGATCGCCTGGATGCGGCCGTCGCGCGTCGCGGCGATCTCGCCGCGCATGTGGTAGTCGCGGGCGAAGGCGGTGCTCATCAGGTTCTCGGAGCGGTCCTCCATCCACTTGACCGGCTTGCCGGTGACGATGGAGCCGACGATCGCGCACACGTAGCCCGGATAGATCCCGACCTTTCCGCCGAAGCCGCCGCCGATGTCCGGCGAGATCACCCGGATCTTGTGCTCAGGCAGCCCGGCCACCATCGCGTACAGCGTCCGGTGGGCGTGGGGCGCCTGCGTGGGGCACCAGACGGTCAGCTTGCCGGTGACCTTGTCGAAGTCCGCGACCGCGCCGCACGTCTCCAGCGGCGCGGGGTGCACGCGCGGGTAGAGCATGTCCTGCGCGGCCGTCACCTCCGCCTGATCGAAGAGGGCGTCCGTCCGGTCCCGGTCGCCCGCCTCCCAGTCGAAGATGTGGTTGTTCGTGCGGCCCTCCAGGTCGTCCCTGATCACCGGCGCGTCCGGGTCCAGGGCCCGCCGGGCGTCGATGACCGCGTCGAGGGGGTCGTACTCGACGTCGATCAGCTCCAGCGCGTCCCGGGCCGAGTAGGCGTCCTCGGCCACCACGAACGCCACCTCCTGCCCCTGGAAGCGCACCTTGTCCGTGGCCAGCACCGCCTGCGTGTCCTGCGACAGCGTGGGCATCCAGGCCAGGTTGAGCCCCTCCAGGGTCTGCCCGGTGATCACGGCCTTGACCTTGGGGTGCGCCTCGGCCGCGCTCGTGTCGATGGAGACGATCCTGGCGTGCGCGTGCGGGCTGCGCAGCACGGCGCCGTACAGCATGCCGGGCAGCCGCACGTCGTCGGTGTAGTTGCCGCGCCCCCTGATGAACCTGGCGTCTTCCTTCCGAAGCATGCGTCCGTAGCTCACTGCTTGGCCCCCTGAGAATGAGATGCCGCTTCTGCCGCCCACCGGATGGATCGGACGATGTTCTCGTAGCCGGTGCACCGGCACAGCTGGCCCGAGATGGCCTCGCGGATCTGGCCCTCGTCGGGGTCGGGGCTGCGGTCGAGCAGCCAGCGCGCGGTCAGCAGCATGCCCGGAGTGCAGAACCCGCACTGCAGCCCGTGGCACTCCACGAAGCCCTTCTGCACCGCGTCCAGCTCGCCGTCCCGCTCCAGCCCCTCGACCGTGGTCACCTCGTGGCCGTCCGCCATGACCGCCAGCACCGTGCACGACTTGACCGGCACGCCGTCGAGCTGGACCGTGCAGACGCCGCAGTTGGAGGTGTCGCAGCCCCAGTGGGTGCCGGTCAGGCCCAGCTCGTCGCGCAGGAAGTGCACGAGCAGCAGCCTCGGCTCGACCTCTCTGGTGTACGGCTGCCCGTTCACCGAGACCGTGATCCGCATGTCAGATCCTCCCTGCTGCCGAGGCCAGCGCGCGCCGGGTCAGCTCGGCGGCCAGATGGCGCTTGTAGTCGGCGGGGCCGCGCTGGTCGGCGTGCGGCTCGCAGTGCTCGGCGGCGATCCTGCCCGCCTCCGCGAACGCCTCCTCGCCGGGTTCCCGGCCTTGGAGGAAGGCTTCGGCCTCCGGGGCGCAGAAGTGCTCGGCGCCGACCGCGGTCAGCCCGATCCCCGCCTGCGCGATCACACCGTCCCGGACGGTGAGCACGGCTCCGGCCGCCGCCACCGGCCAGTCGCCGACGCGCCGCTCGACCTTCTCGTACGCGCTGCCGGTGTTCTGTGTGATCGGGGCGCGGAGCTGGATCAAGAGTTCGTTCGGCTCGACGGCGGTCTCGTAAGGACCCTGGTGGAATTCCCTGACCGGTACGGTACGGGTGCCGCCGGGACCTTGGATGACCGCGGTCGCCCGCAACGCCGTGAACACCGCCGACAAATCCTCAGAAGGATCCCCTTGGCAGAGCGAGCCGCCAACGGTCCCCCGATTTCGTACTATTGGGTCGGCGATAACGCGCTCTGCGTCCCGAAATATCGGGAAAAGGTCGGTTGCGGGGCTGTTGTCGAGTAACTCTGCGTGCCGCACCAATGCGCCGATGGCCAGCTCGTCGCCCTCGACTTCGATCCGCCCCAGCTCAGAGGCCAGGCCGTTGATGTCGATCAACGCCTCGGGCTGGGCCAGGCGGAGCTTCATCATGGGGATGAGACTGTGCCCACCTGCGACGATCCGGGCTTCGGGGCCGTACCGCTCCAGGAGCTCGATCGCGTGCGGGACGCTGTCGGCTCTCTCGTATTCGAACTTCGCGGGAACCTGCATGACTGCACATTGCTGTTACCGATTTGTCGCGACAATCCGCAAATAAGGGATTCCTTAATGCGGGCCGGCGATCTATGAAGGGTTGGTGACACTCAGCCAGCTCGGCGCGTTCGTTTTCGTCGCCCGCCTGGGATCCGTCAAGGCGGCGGCGCGCGCTCTCGGCGTCAGCGAGCCCGCGGTCTCCCAGTCGCTCGCTCAGCTCCGCAAGCACCTCGGGGACCCGCTGCTGACCCGGTCCGGCGACCGGATGGTGCTGACCGAGGGCGGGCGGCGGCTGCTGGGCATCGCCTCCCAGATGGTCGCACTGGGGGCGGAGGCCGTCGCCGCGGTGCAGCCTGGGCGCCCCTCCCGATTACACGTGGCCATGGACGCCGGGCTGGCCGAGTACGTCGCCGGGCCGCTGCTCTGCCTCTTCACGCAGCGCAAGTCGGTGGACGTCTCCACCGGTGTGGCGGCCACGGCCGAGGTGCCGCTGCTGCTGTCCAGCCGCCTGGCCGACGTCGCGCTCGGCGCGCAGGTGAGCGGGCCGGGGCTGGTGAGCCGGCCGGTGCTGCGCTGCCGCCTCGTCGTCGTCGGCGCGCCGCGCGGGCG
Source organism: Nonomuraea basaltis (assembly GCF_005893125.1). Taxonomy (GTDB): domain Bacteria; phylum Actinomycetota; class Actinomycetes; order Streptosporangiales; family Streptosporangiaceae; genus Nonomuraea; species Nonomuraea basaltis. The sequence goes on from NZ_VCJS01000083.1 coordinate 39,701, forward strand.
CCGGGATCACTGGCTCGTCGGCCCCTCGGGCACCGACCCGGCCAGCGACACCAGCCGGCTGCTGCGGCTCTTACGGGTGCCGGAGTCGCAGGTGCGGGTCTTCGCGAACCAGACGGCGGCCTGGAAGGCGGCGGCCGAGGGCGCCGGCGTCGCGCCGGCCACCGCCCACCTGGTGTCCTCGGGCCTGCGCCGGGGCGAACTGGTGGCCATCGAGACCGCCGCCACCCCGCTGCCCGCCTACTGGTACGCGACGACCCTGGAGCCCGCGAACCGGTCGGTGGCGGCGGGCACGTTCCTGGACTTCCTGACGACGCCCGCGGCCACCCAGATCATGCGCACCCCCGAGGACGGCATCCCCCGCAGTCGCTTCCGCCCTCCGATCCACGTCTCCATCTGGAGCTGACATCGGCGTCGCAGGCGCGGGTCAGCGGAGGGCGGCGGCCTCGGAGGCGCGGGTCAGCGGAGGGCGGCGGCCTCGGAGGCGAGCTTCTCCACGCGAGCCCAGTCGCCCGCCGCCATGGCGTCCGCCGGGGTCAGCCACGTGCCGCCGACGCAGCCCACGTTCGGCAGCGCGAGGTAGTCGGGCGCGGTGTTCACGCGGATGCCGCCCGTCGGGCAGAAGCGGACGTCGGGCAGCGGTCCCGCCATCGCCTTGAGGTAGGGGACGCCGCCCGCCGCCTCCGCGGGGAAGAACTTCAGCTCCTTGATCCCCCGCTCGACGAGCGCCATCACCTCCGACACGGTCGCGGCCCCCGGCAGGTACGGGACCCCGCTCGAGTCCAGCGCCTCGACCAGCGACAGGGTCGTGCCCGGCGAGACCAGGAACCTCGCCCCCGCCGCCACGGACGCCGAAATGTCGTCTGTGGTCCGGATCGTCCCCGCGCCCACGGTGGCCTCGGGCACCTCGTCGGCGATCCTGGCGATGGCCTCGCGCGCGGCCGGCGTGCGCAGCGTCACCTCGATGACCGGCAGCCCTCCGGCGACCAGCGCCCGGGCCAGCGGCACGGCAGTCTCCGCGTCCTCGATCACCACGACAGGGATCACAGGGGCGAGATCGAGCAAGCTCATGCGTTCTATCTCCTCATCGGCCCGTCGGAGGCCGTCTAGTTCCGGACGCGCGGCCGGCGCCGTTGTCAGCCCACCAGTTCCCTGCGGGCACGCTGGCTCAGCCAGGCCGCCGCGCCCATCAGCGCCGGTTGGGGCGCGACGATCAGCGCGGTCCCGATGGTCGCCAGGTATGCGGCCATGTCCGGATTGGCGGCGAACCGCGTACGGAAGCTACTGGTGCGCACGCGTTCCACGATACGTGGCAGCACTCCGCCGCCCAGGTACACCCCACCCCTCGCGCCGAGGGTCAGGGCCACGTTGCCGGCGAAGCTGCCCAGCATGCCGCAGAAGACCTCGATCGTCTCCGCGCACAGCGAGTCGTCGAGCCTGGCCACGATGTCGGAGGCGGTCAGGTCGGGCGCGGCGACGCCGTTGACCTGGGCGAGCGCCCGGTGCAGCCGGACCAGGCCCGGCCCGGACAGCACGTGCTCGGCCACCACGTGCGCCAGTCCCTCGGCCTGCAGCACGCGGACGATCTCCAGTTCGCGCCGGTCCACGACCGGCACCGTGACGTGCCCGCCCTCGCCGGGGATCGGCGTCCAGCCGTGCTCGGCGGGCACCAGCCCGCCCACGCCGAGCCCGGTGCCGGGACCGAGCACGGCCTTGACCCCGTAGCCGAGCTCGGGCCCGCCCAGGGACACCAGGTCGCCGCCCGCCAGGTGCGGCAGCGACACGGCCAGCGCCTCGAAGTCGTTGAGCAGCATCGCGTACGGCACGTCGAGATCGCGTACGGACCCGGCCCACTTGGAGTTCGTGAGCCGGTAGCGGTCGCCGTCGATCGGTCCGGCCACGGCCAGGCAGGCCGCCCCCGGCCGCACTCCGCCCGCGTGCTGCGCGAGATAGGCGGCTACGGCTTCGGGGAGGGTGTCGTGGTCGGCCCCGGCCAGGACCGCGACGTTCGACGGCCGCGCGCCGAGCGAGGTGACCAGGCCGAACCTGGCGTTGGTCCCCCCGATGTCCGCTACGAGCCAGGGAAGGTCAAAGGCACTCACCGCACACCTCCGGCAGTCAGGGCGCTCCCAAGATCGCCCGCCATACTCCGAAGGATGCCATGGACGCTCATACCGCCCCGTACCGGCCCATGACCGCTCACCTCACCAGCCCAGCGGGCTGCGCGCCGGCCGGGGCGCCGGTCTCCAGGTGGGAGGCGCCGGCCTCGGCGGGGAAGCCGAGCCCGGGACCGTGGTGCGGCGACTCGGCGCCGCTGACGCCGAAGATCCCGGCGCCCTGCTCCGCGTGCCCGGCCATCCGGCGGAACGCGGCGAACAGCTCGCGCCCCGTGCCCACCCACTGCGCGTCGCTGAGCGGCCGGCCCTCGGGCGTGCGCCGGGCCAGCTCCTCGGCCGGCACCAGCAGCTCCAGCGTTCCCGCCGCGGAGTCGAGCCGGATGACGTCGCCGTCGCGCACCAGCGCGATCGGCCCGCCGTCGGCCGCCTCGGGCGACAGGTGGATGGCGGCTGGCACCTTGCCCGAGGCGCCGGACATGCGCCCGTCGGTGACGAGGGCGACCCGCTGCCCGCGGTCGAGCAGCACGGCCAGCGGCGGCGTGAGCTTGTGCAGCTCGGGCATGCCGTTGGCGCTCGGCCCCTGGTAGCGGATGACCGCCACGAAGTCCTGCCCGTCCAGCTCGCCCGTCTCGAACGCCTTCAGCAGGTCGAGCTGGTCGTCGAAGACCTTGGCCGGCGCCTCGATCACCAGGTGCTCGGGCTTGACCGCCGACACCTTGCTGACCGCGCGGCCGAGGTTGCCCTCGAGCATGTGGATCCCGCCGTCGGCCGAGAACGGCCGGGCGACCGGCCGCAGCACGTCCAGGTCGCCGCTGCCGCCGGTGACGGGCTCCCAGACCAGGGAGCCGTCCACCAGCGACGGCGCCTCGCGGTAGCGGTCGAGCCCGTGCCCGGCCACGGTCATGACGTCGGCGTGCAGCAGCCCCTCGTCGAGAAGGTCGCCGATGAGGACCTGCATGCCGCCGGCGTCGCGGAAGTGGTTCACGTCCGCCTGGCCGTTCGGGTAGATCTTGGTGAGCGACGGCACGACCTCCGACAGGCAGGCCAGATCGTCCCAGGTCAGCACGATGCCCGCGGCCGCCGCCATGGCCACCAGGTGCAGCGTGTGGTTCGTGGACCCGCCGGTGGCCAGCAGCGCGACGCAGGCGTTCACCATGGCCTTCTCGTCGACCAGCTCGCCGATCGGCGTGTACTCCGAGCCGTGCGCGGTGATCTCCACCGCCCGCCGCCCGGCCGCCTCGGTGAGGGCGTGGCGCAGCTCGGTGTGCGGGTTGACGAACGTCGAGCCGGGCAGGTGCAGGCCCATGACCTCCATCAGCGCCTGGTTGGAGTTGGCGGTGCCGTAGAAGGTGCAGGTGCCGGGGGAGTGGTACGACTTGGCCTCGGCGTCGAGCAGCTCGTCCCGCCCGACCTTGCCCTCGGCGAACAGCTGGCGGGTGCGGGCCTTGACCTTGTTCGGCAGCCCGGAGCCCATCGGCCCGGCGGGCACGAAGATCGCCGGCAGGTGCCCGAAGTGCAGCGCCCCGATGAACAGCCCCGGCACGATCTTGTCGCACACGCCCAGCAGCAGCGAGGCGTCGAACATGTCGTGCGACAGCGCGATCGCGGTGGCCATGGCGATGACGTCGCGGCTGTAGAGGGACAGCTCCATGCCGGCCCGGCCCTGGGTGATGCCGTCGCACATGGCGGGCACGCCGCCCGCGACCTGCGCCACGCCCCCGGCCTTGCGCACCGCCGCCTTCAGCTCCGGCGGGTAGGTCTCATACGGCTGGTGGGCGGAGAGCATGTCGTTGTAGCTCGTCACGATCGCGACGCCGGGCTTGGCCGTGCCCCGCAAAGCCGGCTTGTCCTCGGCGTTCGCGGCCGCGAAGCCGTGCGCCAGGTTCGCGCACCCGAGGTGCGCCCGTGCGGGGCCCTTCGCCCTGGCGGCCTCGCCGTCGCGCCGGATCCGTGCCAGGTACGTGGCACGGCTGGCGGCGCTGCGCTCGGCGATCCGGTCGGTCACATCCTGGATGACGGAATTCACATTTCCTCCTCGTGCCACGCGCGACCGCTGCGGCCGAGCAGTTCGTGGGCTCCGGCGGGGCCGGTGGTTCCTGCGGGGTAGGGCTCGGGCAGGGCGGGGTCGGCCTTCCAGGCGTCCAGGATCGGGTCGATCCAGCGCCAGGCCGCCTCCACCTCGTCGCGGCGCATGAACAGCGTCGGGTTCCCGTCCAGCACGTCGGTCAGCAGCCGCTCGTACGCCTCCGGCACCCGTGCCGTGAACGTCTTGCCGAAGCTCAGCGACATCGGCACCGGCTTCAGCGTCACCTCGCCCGCGCCCGGCTCCTTGGCCATGATGTGCAGCTCGATGCCCTCTTCCGGCTGCAGCCGCAGCACCAGGCGGTTCGGCGTGCCGCCGGGGAAGATGGAGTGCGGCACGTCCTTGAACTGCACCACGATCTCCGAACGCCGGTACGGCATCCGCTTGCCGGTCCGCAGGTAGAACGGCACACCGGCCCATCGCCAGTTCTTGACCTCGGCCCGGATCGCCGTGAACGTCTCCACCTGCCGCGAGGCGTCCGTCGGCGGCGTGGAAGCGGGCTCGTCAAGGTATCCCGGCATGTCGCCGGCGCCGACGTACTGGCCGCGCACGGTGAAACGGTGCGCCTCCGTGCCCGCGATCGGCCGCAGCGCCTGCAGCACCTTGACCTTCTCGTCGCGGATGGCCTCGCGGTCGTTGCGGGCCGGCGGCTCCATCGCGGTCAGCGTGAGGAGCTGGAGCAGGTGGTTCTGCACCATGTCGCGCAGCGCGCCCGCGTGGTCGTAGTAGCCGCGCCGGCCCGGCGTGCCGACGGTCTCGGCGGCGGTGATCTGGACGTGGTCGATCCAGAGCGAGTTCCAGACCGGCTCGAGGAAGGCGTTGGCGAAGCGCAGGACCAGCAGGTTCTGGACGGTCTCCTTGCCCAGGTAGTGGTCGATGCGGAAGATCTGGCGCTCCTCGAAGATGGCACCGACCTCGTCGTTGATCCGCTGCGCGCTCGGCAGGTCGTGGCCCAGCGGCTTCTCCAGCACCACGCGCGAGCGCGGCGTCACCAGCCCGGCCTCGGCCAGCTCCCGGCAGAAGGGTCCGAACGTCCGCGGCGGGCTGGCCAGGTAGAACACCCGGTCACGCGGCTCGTGTCCGGCCAGCGTCCGCGACAGCGCGTTCCACCCCGACCTGTCGGCGCCCCCGACGTCGACCGACACGTGGTGCAGGCGGCCGAGGAACCGCTGCCACACCGCGGGGTCGTCCACCGGGACCCGGTCGCGTACCTCGGCGTCCACCTTGCCGCGGAAGTCGGCGTCGGTCAGACCGCCCCTGGACATGGCGATGACGCGGGTCTCCGGGGAGAGCCGGCCGTCCCTGTCGCTGTGATACAGCGCGGGGAGCAGCTTCCGCATTGACAGGTCGCCGGTCCCGCCGAAGACGACGAGGTCGGCGGTGTGGGCATGGCCGGTTGGCGGATGGGTGGACACGGTGAAGGCTCCGATGGTCTACCAGGGAAGGACAGAACGGACACTAACGAGAGTTTGGGTAGTACACAAGCCGAGTTTTGCCATTTGAGATGAAAAAGTACTGACTTTTCATTACCTAACCCCATGTGGTTCACTTAGCCGATGCCACGACGTACCGCCGCGACACTCGCCACCAGCGGCGAGGTGCTCCGCCTCATCCGCACCGGTGAGGCCGTGACGCGGGCCGATCTCGGCCGGGTGACCGGCCTGTCGCGCCCCGCGGTGCAGCTGCGCGTCGGTGAGCTGCTGGAACGCGGTCTGGTCGTGGAGCGCACCGACGCCCCGTCCACGGGCGGGCGGCCGCCGGTCAGGCTGGAGTTCAACGCCGAGGGCGGCGTGGTGCTGGTGGCGGCGCTCGGCGCGAGCCGCACCAGGGTCGCGGTCTGCGACCTGGCCGGGCACGAGCTGGCCGGCCGCGAGTTCGTCATGGACGTGGAGCAGGGCCCCGACGTCGTGCTGCCGCTGCTCATGGACACCTGGGACGAGCTGCTCGGCGATCGGCCGCGCTCGATGATCAGGGGCGTCGGGATGGGCGTGCCGGCCACGGTCGAGTTCGCGCAGGGCCGCACCGAGAGCGCCCGCGTGATGGCGTCGTGGACCGGCGTGGTGATCCCCCCGATCATCCGCGGCCGCTTCCCCGTCCCCGTGCTCGTGGACAACGACGTGAACGTGCTGGCCATCGGCGAGCACCGCGGCGCCTACCCCGACCTGGACGACCTGATGTTCGTGAAGGTCTCCACGCGGATCGGCGCGGGCGTGATCGCCGGAGGCGGCATCCTGCGCGGCGCGCTGGGCGCGGCGGGCGAGATCGGGCACATCCCCGTGCTGGACGGCGGCGGCGTGCTGTGCCGCTGCGGCAACACCGACTGCGTCGACTCCGTGGCCAGCGGCACCGCGCTGCTGCGCGACCTGCGCGGGGCCGGCAGGGACGTCAAGACGATCGCGGACGTGACCGCGCTGGTACGGGCGGGCGACGCCGAGACGATGGCCATGGTCCGCACCGCCGGTCGCCGGATCGGGGAGGTGCTGGCCGGGGCGGTCAACATCCTCAACCCGTCGGTGGTGGTCCTGGGCGGCGACATGGCGGAGGCGTTCGGGCCCCTGGTGTCGAGCATCCGCGAGGTCGTCTACCGCCGCTCCACGGCCCTGGCCACCAGGCGGCTGCGCATCGAGCCGAGCCGGCTGGGCGCGGGCGCGGGCATCAGCGGCTGCGCGGTGATGGTGCTCGACCACGTCCTGTCGCCCGAGGCGGTCGACGAGACGATGAAGGTCTCGGTCGTGCGCCGCGACCGCGTTGCCTCCGGCTAGAGGCCGTCAGACGTCCCACCGCGGCTCGTCGCTCTCCCGTACGAGCCCGTCCGCGCCGACGATCAGGTAGCGGTCGAGGTCGGCCGCGAACCACCGGTCGTGCGTGACCGCCAGCACCGTTCCCTCATATCCCTCCAGCCCTTGCTGCAACGCCTCCGCGCTCGCCAGGTCCAGGTTGTCGGTCGGCTCGTCGAGCAGCAGCAGCGTGGCGCCCGACAGCTCCAGCAGCAGGATCTGCAGCCGGGCCTGCTGCCCGCCCGACAGCGTCTCGAAGGGCTGCCCGCCGGCCGGTGCCAGCTCGTAGCGGGCCAGCGCCGCCATGGCCTCGTTGCGGGTCATCGCGTGCTCGCGCATCACCACGTCCGCGGCCGCCCGCCCCTTCAGGTCAGGCCGCAGGTGGGTCTGCGCGAAATGGCCGGGCGCGACCCTGGCGCCCAGCCGTGCCACGCCGGTGTGCGCGATCGGCTCGCCGGCCAGCAGCCGCAGGAAGCAGGACTTGCCGGTGCCGTTCAGGCCGAGCACGCCGACCCGCTCGCCGTACCAGATCTCGGTGGAGAACGGCCGCAGCAGCCCGGTCAGCTCCAGCTCCTCGCAGATCACCGCCCGCTTTCCGGTACGTCCGCCGCGCAGCCTCATCCGGACGTTCTGCTCCTTCGGCGCCCGCTGCGGCGGCCCCTCTCGCTCGAACCGCTCCAGCCGCGTGACCGCCGACTGGTACGCCCCCGCCAGCGCGTCGTTGTTCGCCGACCGCTGGCGCAGCGTGTGCACCAGCCGGCGCAGCCTGGCCCGCTCGTCCTCCCAGCGCTGCCGCCGCTCCTCCAGCCGCTCCCTGCGCTGCCTGCGCGCCTCGGCGTAGCCCGCGAAGCCGCCGCCGTGCACCCACACCGTGCGCCCCTCCACGGTGATGATCCGGTCGGCCGCCTCGGCCAGGAGCTGCCGGTCGTGCGAGACGAGCAGCACCGTCTTGGCCGAGCCCCTGATCGCCTGCTCCAGCCACTGCTTGGCCCGCACGTCCAGGTAGTTGTCCGGCTCGTCCAGCAGCAGCACCTCGTCGGGCCCGCGCAGCAGCGCCTCCAGCATGAGCCGCTTCTGCTCGCCGCCCGACAGCGTGGCCAGGCTCCTGTCCTTGATCCGCTCGTACGGCCGCCCCAGCGCCTCGGTCGCGCACACGTCCCACACGACCTCCAGCTCGTAGCCGCCCGCGTCGGCGTAGTCGGCGATGGCCTGGGCGTAGGCGAGCTGAGCGGGCTGATCGTCTCTTCTGGAGATCGCCGCCTCGGCCGCCGCCAGCTCCGCCGCCGCGTCCCGGATGGGCCGCGGCGCCACGTTCAGCAGCAGGTCGTGCACGGTGCCCTCGCCGAGGAACTGCCGCATCACGCCGATGCCGCCGCTGCTCGCGATCCGGCCGTCGGAGGGGTGGAGCTCGCCCGCGATCAGCCGCAGCAGCGTGGTCTTGCCCGCGCCGTTCGGCCCGACGAGCGCCGCCTTGGCCCCGTCGCCCACCTTGAACGACGCCTCCAGCAGCAGCGGCCGCCCGTCGGGCAGCAGGTACGTCAGCTCGCTCGCCTCGATGTGCCCCATGGCGATCCCTCCTCTCGATCGTTGTTCCACTTACTAGACCATCGATCCAGTCATGCGTACAACGTATTATCTCTTCGTGGACACCGTGTGGTCGCGCCCCCAGAAGGCGCCGAGGCAGACGCTGACGCTGGAGCGGATCGTGGCGGAGGCGGTGGCGCTCCTCGACGATGAGGGCGTGGGCCGGCTGACCATGCGCCGCCTGGCCGAACGGCTCGACACCGGCTCGACCACCCTCTACTGGCACGTCAAGACCAAGGACGACGTCCTGGACCTGGCCCTCGACGCCGTCTTCGGCGACGTGCGACTGCCGGACCGGCGGCCGGACGGCGGCTGGCACGAGCCCGTCCGCGCGCTGATCAAGGGCTGGCGCGCCGCCCTGCTGCGCCACCCGTGGTCGGCCACCATCCTCGACCGCCCGCTCATGGGCCCGAACGCCCTGGAGCGCACCGAGTTCCTCTACGAGACCCTGGCCGCCGCGGGCTTCGCCACGCCGAAGGCGGCCGCGTACAGCCTGTCCAACTACGTCATGGGCTCGGTCATCATGCAGGTCACCTTGCAGGACCGCGACCGCGAGGACACCGGCGCGTTCCTCCGCGAGCGCGCCGGCCGCTACCCGGCTCTCGCCGAGCACGGCCTCGGCTTTTCCCCGGGACCCGCAAGCGATCCCTTCGCCGAGTGGGACGCCACGTTCGACGAGGGCCTCGGCTACCTCCTCGCCGGCATGGAACAGGCCAGAAGGACATGAAACAGGGCGCGGCGCCCCACTGGGTGAGGCGCCGCGCCGGGCGAGCCCGCGGCGGGCTCGCAGGGCTCAGTGCACGACGTCCGCGTCCTCCCGCGCCTGCTTGGGCAGCAGCAGCCCGGCCACGAAGGTCGCGGCGATCATCCCGGCCGCCGCCCACAGCGTCATCCGCACGCTGCCCGTGCCGGCGTAGACCGTGCCCAGCAGCGCCAGCCCCAGCGCGCCGCCGACCTGCTGCAGCGCGGTGAGGGTGCCGGACGCCGAGCCGGTCTCCTGCGGCTCGACCGCGGCCATCACGATGCCGAAGTACGGCGTCATGATCAGGCCGCTGCCCAGCCCGGTCACCGCGAGTGCCGGCGCCAGCTGCCAGGGAGAGACGCCGGGCGAGGCGATGGCGATCACGCCGACCACGCCGAGCCCCATGACGACCGCTCCGGCCAGCAGCACCTTGCGCCCGTGCCGCCGTGCGGCCTGCGCGACGCCCATGCCCGCGATCATGCCGAGCGATGCGGGAACGCCGGTCAGCGCCGCCTTGAGCGGCGAGTACCCCAGGCCGAGCTGCGTGTAGAGGCCGATCACGAAGAAGAACCCGGCGAACGCGGCGAAGTAGATCGCGCCGGTCGCCATGCCGGAGACGAACGCCCGCTTGCGGAACAGGCTCGGCGCCATCAGCGGGTCGCCGCCGCGCGCGGCCCGGCGCCGCTCGTAGGCGGCGAAGACCGCGAACACCGCGCCCGAGGCGGCCATCATCGCGAACGACCATGCCGGCCACCCGTGCTCGCCGCCCTGGACCAGCGGGAACACGATCAGCACGGTGCCCGCCGAGGCCAGCAGCGCCCCCGGCAGGTCGAGCCGCACGCCGCCGGCCGGACGGGAGGCGGGCAGGAACCGCAGGGCGGCCAGCGCGGCGGCGGCGCCGACGGGCAGATTGATCAGAAAGATGAGCCGCCAGTCGACACTGGTCAGCACGCCGGCCAGGATCGGCCCGCCCACCGCCGACAACCCGATGACCGGCCCGAACAGCCCCATCGCCACCGCCAGCTCCTTGGGCGGGAACATCTCCTTCATCAGCCCCATGCCCTGGGGAATCATCGCCGCCCCGAACAGCCCCTGCACGATCCTGGCCGCGATGATGGTCTCGGGGGAGAAGGCCAGGGCGCACAGCAGCGACCCAGCGGTGAACCCGATGACGCCGATGAGGAACATGCGCTTGCGCCCCACGATGTCGCCAAGCCGCCCGCCGGTCAGCAGGCCGGCGGTCATGGCCAGGAGGTAGGCCGCGCCAAGCCACTGAATGAGCGACGTGCCACCGCCGAGCTGATCGCGCATCGTGGGCCCCGCGATGTTGGTGACGGTGCCGTCGAGCACCTCCATCACGGAACCGGCGAGGATCACCGCGAGCGCCGGCCAGCGCCACCGGTACAGCTCTGGAGACGTCTGCACCGGGCGGATGTCGAGGGCGGTCATGTGTGCCTCCTGAATCGGAACGGCTCGTTCTGTTCCAGAATAACAGAACGGAACGCTTCATTCCATACAATGTTCAAGATCATCCCATGGGTCGAGGAGTCACCACGGCACAGGTCAAGAGGGCGCTCCGTCACGCGAGCAACCCGTGAGCCTTCACGACCGGCCATGACAGCCGGCAACCCGGTACGGCGCGTGCGGTGATGCCGGGCGACCGTAAAAGAAGGGGGTTCCAAGGATTAAGAGGAGAAGATCCCCTCGCGGCGGATGGTTTGCCAGGGGAGGCGGACACCCAGCAGAGCGGTGGACAGCGACTGGATGACGACCAGGTACATCAGCTGGCGGTAGACGAACTGCTGCAGGGGCAGCACCCACAGCACCCGCGCCCGCTCCCGGTCGAGCCGCAGCGCGTACCACCCCGTGAGCGCCTGGATCACCACGAACCCGGCCCACACCGCCACCACCGGCAACGGGTCGCCCATCAGCACGCTGTAGATCGCCATCACGTCCACCACGGGCGCGAGCAGCGGCAGCACCACCTGGAACAGCGCCAGATAGCCCAGCCCCCGCCGCCCGAACGTCCCCCGCTCGGCC
>NZ_VCJS01000634.1 GCF_005893125.1 Nonomuraea basaltis
TGTTTGACCAGCCCGAGCCATCACCGGCAAGGAGGTGCATCCTTGATGGCTACGTTTCACGCAGGACAGCAGACCCACCGTGCCGTGCTTCCTCAGCGGCACGCTCTGGAACCTGTCTTCGCAGACAACCCCGGGAGCAGGGACGAAACGGGGGACAGGCGCGCGGCAGGCCGCGAACCCGGCGTGGGACATGGGCGAGGGGAGACCCGCCGCGGCGCACCGCGCGGCGGGCGTCACCCCGAGGCGTCACGCGACGCTGAGGGAGGCCGCGGCATTTCCGCCGCACCCCGCGTGTTCGTGCTCGACAAGTACGGCGCGCCGCTTCAACCCACCCGCCCGGCGATGGCGCGCAAGCTGCTGGCCTCGGGCCGGGCGGTGATCCACCGGCACACCCCGCTGGTCATCCGGCTGAAGGACCGGGAGGCCGGCTCGTGTGAGGTGCCCGGCGTCGAGGTCGGCGTGGACCCCGGCAGCAGGCACACCGGCCTGGCCGTCTTCCACGACGGCGAGGGCACCCGAAGCGGGCTGTTCGCGGTGCAGCTCGACCATCGGGGCGGGCGCATCCGTGACCGGCTGGTGGCGCGGGCCGCCTTCCGGCGGCGGCGCCGGGGCGCGAACCTGCGCTACCGGGCGCCGCGTTTCCTCAA
>NZ_VCJS01000084.1 GCF_005893125.1 Nonomuraea basaltis
GCCTCGCGGCGGGTGCGTTCCGGGCGGCGGTCGTAGCGGGCCGTCGTGGCCGGGGACGAGTGGCCGACCAGAGCCTGGGCCGTTGCCAGGTCCACGCCCGCGTCCAGCAGCTCGCCGATGAACGTACGGCGGAAGTCGTGGGCGGTACGGCGGGCCGCGCCCGCCGCCCCCAGCCGCCGCGCCAGGATGTCGGCGATGCCCTGCCCGGTCAGCCCCACCGGGCGCCCGTCGCGCAGCCGCAGCCGCCCCGCCTTGCTGATCGGGCTGAACATCGCCCCCGGGGCGCTCCCGCGGATCGCCAGCCACCGCTCCACCAGCCCGATCGCGTCCGTCGTCAGGTAGACCATGCGCTCCTTGTCCCGCTTGCCGCGCACCCGCAGCGACCGCGCCCCCGAGTCGTAGTCGGCCAGCGCCAGCCCGCCGAGCTCGGCCCGCCGGCAGCCGGTGGAGTAGAGAACCGCGATCAGCGCCGCGTCGCGCACCCCGGCAGGCGAGTCGTCGCAGGCGGACAGCGCCGCGCCGACCACCTCCGGCGGCACGTGGTGCCCGGCGGGCAGGCGGCTCTGCCGTACCGGAGCCAGGTCGGAGGCGCGGGCGAGTTCCTCCGCGCTGGTCTGCCCGAGCCGCCACGCCTCCTTCAGCACCCGCCGCAACGCCACCAGGTGCTTGTTGACGTACGCCGCCGACCAGCCCTGATCGGTGAGCATCGTCCGGATGCGCACCGTGTGCTCGTACCGCAGCAGATGCCACGGCTGTCCTGCGCCCGTGGCCGTCTCGTCGCCGGTGAGCAGGCGCGCCAGCCGGTCGAGGCAGCCGCGCATGGTGCGGCGCGACTCCGGGCTGGTGAGCGAGTCGAGATAGACGTGGTACGGGTCGCGCGCCGGCTCGATCGGCGGCGCCCCCAGATCTGGTACGGCAGGCAGGCTCACCTGGACGATCTTAGAAGGGTCCAGTGGGTTCGCCCAGCTTGCCGGTCCAGTCCCTTCGCAAGTGGCCTGAGGATGGAGCCTTCTCCTCGCGAGAGGGTCATCCACAGACGTGGCGGATGCGCTGGACCGTCGACGCATGCTCTGAGACGGCCCGTGGAGCGGGCCAGAACCGGGGGGCAGGCGTTCATCCCAGGCGGGCCACCCCGTCGAGGAGCCGGTCCACGTCGGAGCGGTCGTTGTAGTGGACCAGGCCCGCGCGCACCGCGCCGCCCGAGTCGCGGATGCCGAGCGCGCCCGTCAGCTCCCAGGCGTAGTTGTGGCCGTTCCAGACGTTCACGCCGAGCCGGGCCAGGTGCTCGGCCACCTGGCGCGGGGTGTGCCCGGCCACGTTGAAGTAGGCGGTGGCGGTGCGCCGGGCCGGCTTGCCGTACACGGTGACGTCCGGCAGCGTCTCCAGCCCTTCGATCAGCACCGCGAACAGCTCCAGCTCGTGCTCCTCGGCCGCCGTCATCGAGGCCAGCAGGCGTTCGCGGCGGCTGCCCGTGCCCGGGACCATGGCCGCCAGGTGGTCGACGGCCGCCGTCACGCCCTCCAGGTCGGCGAAGGCCGCCGTGCCCGTCTCGAACCGCTCAGGCACCGTGCCCGGGGACGAGGCCAGCTTGTCCGGCCGGATCGTCTCCAGCAGCGCCGGGTCGGCCACCACCGCGCCGATGTGCGGGCCCGACCACTTGTACGCGCTGGTGGCGTAGAAATCCGCGCCCAGCGCGCGCATGTCCACCGGGCCGTGCGGGGTGGCGTGCACGCCGTCCACGTACATCAGCGCGCCCGCCCGGTGCGCCAGCTCGGCGATCGCGGGCACGTCGGGGCGGGTGCCGAGCACGTTGCTGGCCGCCGACACCGCCACCACCCTGGTGCGCTCGCCGATCAGGTCCGCGTACTGCTCGACCGGCAGCTCCCCGGTCACCGGGTCCACCTCGGCCCAGCGGACGGTCGCGCCGGTCTGTGTCCAGGGGCGGACGTTCGCGTCGTGGTCGAGCCTGGAGACCACCACCTCGTCGCCGGGACCGGCGATCGCCCTGGCCAGGCGGTAGGTCAGGGTGGTCATGTTCGGGCCGAGGATCACCCCGCCGGGTTGGCCGCCGACCAGGTCGGCCACGGCGGCGCGGCAGGCCGCCACGATCGCGTCGGAGCGGTGGCTGGCGGGGAAGGCGCCGCCCACGTTGCCGATCCCGCTCCGGTAGGCGTCGGAAATGGCGTCGATCACCGATCGAGGGGTCTGGGTGCCGGCCGCGCCGTCCAGATAGGCGTGGCCGTCGGTCAAGGCTGGGTACGAAGCGCGTACCGAATTAATGGGGAAAGGCATGATATGTAGATGCTCACCCTCAGGGACCTCAACCGCGCCACCTTGGCCCGTCAGCACCTTCTCGAACGCCACAAAGGGGACGTGGCCGACGTCGTGCGGCGGCTGGCAGGGCTGCAGGCCCAGGAGCCGCGGCCGCCGTATCTCGGGGTGTGGACGCGGCTGGAGGGCTTCGAGCGGGACGATCTGCACGCGGCGCTGCACGCGCGCACGCTGGTGCGCGCCACCATGTGGCGAGCGACGCTGCACCTGGTGACGGCCGCGGACTTCGCCGCATTCCGTGCTCTGCTCCAGCCCGTGCTGGCCGCCGCCGCGCGGCGCTTCGAGGGGATCGATTTCGACGCCGTCGTGGCCGCCGCCGACCGGTTGCTCGCCGGGCGGCCGTACACCTTCAACGAGCTCCGGCCCCGGCTGCAGGAGGAGTTCCCCGACGCCTACGACCGGGCACTCGGGTACGCGGTCCGCATGCTCACCCCGCTGATCATGGTGCCGGCCGAGGACCGGTGGAGCTTCCCGCGCGAGCCCGCGTTCGGGCTGCCCGGCATGGAGCTCGACCCCGCACCCCGCCCGGAGACGCTCGTCGAGCGGTACCTGGCCGCGTTCGGCCCGGCCACCCCCGCCGACGTGCAGACCTGGTCGGGGCTGGGCGGCCTCAGGCCCGTCATGGCGGCCATGGACCTGGAGCGGCTCGCCGGCCCGGCGGGCAGGGAGCTGTACGACCTGCCGGACGCGCCCCGGCCGGGCGGGGACGTGCCCGCCCCCATACGGTTCCTGCCCGACTTCGACACGCTGATCCTCGGACACGCCGACCGCACCCGCGTGCTGGCCGACGAGCACAAGGGCCTGGTCAGCACCAAGAACCTGCGTATCAAAGCCGTCTACCTGGTGGACGGATTCGCCGCGGGCACCTGGCAGATCAAGCGCTCGGGCAAGAGGGCCAGGCTGCTCGTCAGCCCCTTCGCCTCGACCCCGCTCGGCCTGCTGGAGGAGGAGGGACTGCGGCTGCTGGCGTTCGCCGAGCCCGACGCCGCGTCGTTCTCACTTGAAGTGGCGGACGGAGTCTGATTTGGTTCGGGGCGGAGGTGTCACCACCATGTCGCAGCTCACCGCCTTGGATGCGCAGTTCCTCCATTTCGAGACCGCCACGAACGTCGCCAACATCGCCGGTCTGGCCGTACTCGACGGCGACCTCAACCGCGCCGACCTGCAGGACCTGCTCGAACAGCGGCTCCCGTACGTGCCCGCCTTGCGGCGCAAGCTGGCCCAGGTGCCGTTCGGGCTGGACCACCCGTACTGGGTGCAGGGGGAGGATCTCGACCTCGACTACCACATACGCGAGATCGGCCTGCCTCCGCCCGGCGACGACCGGCAGCTCGCCGAGCAGGTCTCCCGCCTGCACGCCCGCCGCCTCGACCGCGCCCGCCCGCTGTGGGAGATCTACCTGATCCACGGCCTGTCCGGCGGCCGCATGGGCCTCTACACCAAGATCCATCATGCGGCCGTGGACGGGATCGGCGGCGCCGACGTGCTGGCCGCGCTGCTCGACACCAGCCCCCAGCCCGCGCCGCCGCCCCCGCACGCGCCCGAGCGCGACGAGCCGCCGCCCGGGCCGGTGGAGATGGTCGCGCGCGGGCTGACCAGGCTGGCGCTCAACCCCGCCCACGCCGTGCGGTTCGCGGCCAGGGCGGTGCCGCACCTGGACGAGATCCCCGTCGTGTCCCGGATCCCGGGCAGCCGGCTCGTCTCCGGGCTCGCCCGCAAGCTCGCCGGGACCGGGCAGGCGCCGGAGCTGCCGCCGCTGCCCGCGCCCAAGACGCCGTTCAGCGGTCCGGTGTCGCAGCACCGGCGCTTCGCGTTCGTGTCGCTGCCGCTGGAGGAGATCAAGCAGGTGCGCAAGGCGTTCGGGGTCACGGTCAACGACGTGGTCATGGCCGTGTGCGCGGGTGCGCTGCGCCGGTGGCTGGCCGCGCACGGCGGCGTACCGCGGCAGCCGCTGGTGGCGGGGGTGCCGTTCTCGTTGCGGGAGGCCGGTGTGGAGGGCGCCGGCAACCAGGTGACGATCATGACCGCGCCGCTGGCCGTGCACGTCGAGGATCCGGTCGCCCGGCTGCACCAGGTGCGGCACGCCATGCACCGGATCAAGGACAGGTTCTCGCTGGCGCCCGCGCGGTGGCTGCGCGAGTTCAGCGAGTCGATGCCGGCCGCGCTCATGGGGCTGGCGTCGAGGTCGGCGTTCGGGCTGGTGGGGGAGACCGTGCCGCCGATCAATTTGATCGTCTCGAACGTGCCCGGCCCGCAGTTCCCCCTGTACGTGTGCGGCAGGCGGCTGCTGACGCACTACCCGGTCTCCGTGATCACTGACGTGAGCGGCGGGGTGAACATCACCGCCTTCTCCTACGACGGCTCGCTCGACATCGGCGTCGTCACCGACCGGCGGATGGTCCCGGACGCGTGGGAGCTGGCCCGGCACCTGCGCGACGCCCTGGAGGAACTCCGCAACGCCGAGGCGACCCTGCCGCAGTAGTGGAGCGCTTAACGCGGAACCTTCCTTGCCGCATTGGTTTCTACGCTAGGCGCATGATCCTGAACCGCCGGGTGCTCAACCGCACCACGCTCGATCGCCAGCTCCTGCTGAGCCGCTCCGCCATGTCGCCCGCCGAGGCGATCGAGCGGCTGGTCGCAGTGCAGGGGCAGGAGATCGACGCGCCGTACATCGGGCTGTGGTCCCGCCTGGCCGCCTTCACCCAGGACGACCTGGCCGCCCTGCTGTACGGCAGGCAGGTGGTACGCGGATCCCTGCTGCGCGGGACCCAGCACCTGACGCTGGCCGGCAACTACGTGTGGATCCGGCCGCTGGTGCAGGTGATCCTCTCCAGGACCAGGCAGGCGGCGTTCGGCCGGATGATGCGCGACGTGGACCTGGACGAGTTCGCCGCACTGGCGCGCGAGCACCTGGCGGGGCGCACGCTCACCCGCCCCCAGCTGCGCGACCTGCTGCGGCGGCGCTGGCCCGAGGCCGATCCGACGGCGCTGGGCTTCTCGGCGCAGGCGCTGGTGCCGATCGTGCACACGCCGCCGAACGGGATCTGGGGCAAGGGCGGGGCCACGCCGTTCACGCTGGCCGAGGAGTGGCTGGGAGGGCCGCTGGACGGCTCGACCCCGATGGAACGGCTGGTGGAGCGGCTGGTGGTGCGGTATCTGGCCGCGTTCGGGCCGGCGAGCGTGATGGACGTGCAGATGTGGTCGGGGCTGACGCGGCTGCGCCCGATCATGGAGGCCATGCCATTTTTACGGAATTATCAGGACATCGAGGGGCGTGTCCTCTATGACCTGCCGGACGCGCCGCTCGTCGCGGAGGACGTGCCCGCTCCCGTACGGTTCCTGCCCTGGTTCGACAACCTCATCGTCGCGTACGCCGACCGCGGCCGGCTGATGACCGCCGAGCAGCGCAAGGCGGTGTGCGTGGGCGCCGTCATCTACCCCACCTTCCTGGTCGACGGAACTGTCGGTGGCATGTGGGACCTTAAGGACGGCGTGCTGACGATCGAGCCCTTCCACCCGCTGCCCGACGGTGTGATGGAGGAGCTGGCCGCCGAGGCCACGCGCCTGATGGCCTTCGCCCGCGTCGAGGAAGGGAGCATCACCTGGCTACCGCCCAGGCACCCGGAAGAGCCCGCCCCCGGGGGTGTCGAACAGCTCGGATAGGGGCACCCTGCGAGGGGCGGATTCGCGAGCGCGATCTGCCCAAGGTAGCTGGACGCGTACGGAGGGTAGAATCAGTGGGTGTTGTTCCGGCCAGAGCCCGCCCACGGGCTGTCGCGTGCCTCTTAGGGGCCCGGGCCGCCGCGTGCGTCCTCGGGACCCGCACACTCACGCGTCAGGCCTGTGGGTCGCGCGGGGCGAATTCGCCGATGGCGGGCTCGAGCAGGTCGAAGACCTGCCGTGCGGTCTCGGCGAGGGCGGCGGCGATCTCGTCCTCGCCCTCACCGGCCAAGGTACGGCTCTGCAGCTCACGGAAGAGCAGCCGGTCCGCCGCCGCGACCTGCGCCGCCACGGCCCGGGCGATGATCCGGGGCCGGCCGGAGCCGGCCGTTTCCGCGGCGAGCCGGTCGGCGAGGGCCTCTTCGCGCTGCTCATGGAGGTCCCGCAGGCGGGCGACCAGGGTCGGGCTGTCGGCGATCATCCTGGCGAATTCCCGTCCCGTGAAGCCGGCGACCGGATCGCGCCGCTCCAAAGCCGCCAGATACGTCCGCCGCACCGCCGCCAGCGCCGGCTCGCCGGGCGCGCGCTCCGCGACCGCCTCGGCCAGGCCCGTCACGAAGGCCTCGTGATGGTCGAGGGCCAGGTCCTCCTTGCGGGGGAAATAGTTGGTCACGGTCATCTTCGCCACTCGTGCCGCGGCGGCGATGTCGGCGATCGTCGTCCGGTCGAAGCCACGTTCCAGGAACAGTTGGGTAGCGTGGTCGGAGATGGCCTGCCGGGTCTCTCGCTTTTTCTGTTCCCTCAAGCCCAAGGTGTCGATGCCCATAGCGACAGTCTTCCACAAATTTTTAGGTTGGACCTGATTTTAGGTTGACTCTGTTTGGGGTCTGACCTAAGCTTAGGTGCGACCTAATTTTCCGTGCGTCCATCCAACGCGAGCGAGGAGTGAGTTTTGTCCGAAGCAGCAGAGGTTCTCGAACTGGACGACACCGTCGCCGACGGCGGCACGGCCGTCGGCGCCGACTCGGTCAAGGCGTACCTGAAGGAAATCGGCCGCGTGCCGCTGCTCACCGCCGAGCAGGAGATCGACCTCGCCAAGCGCATCGAGGCCGGCCTGTTCGCCACCGAGCGGCTCGAGACGGAGCCGGGGCTGTCCGCCGAGCTACGGGCCGACCTGGAGTGGATCGCCGACGACGGCCTGCGCGCCAAGCGCCGCATGCTCGAGGCCAACCTGCGGCTGGTCGTCTCCATCGCCAAGCGCTACACCGGTCGCGGCATGCTCTTCCTGGACCTGATCCAGGAGGGCAACATGGGCCTGATCCGGACGATCGAGAAGTTCGACTACCGGCTCGGCTTCAAGTTCTCCACCTACGCGACCTGGTGGATCAAGCAGGCCATCACCAGGGCCATGGCCGACCAGGCCCGCACGATCCGCATCCCCGTCCACATGGTGGAGCTGATCAACAAGGTGGCGCGGATGCAGCGCCGCCTGCAGAGCGACCTGGGCCGCGAGCCCACCCCCGAGGAGATCGCCGCCGAGACCGAGCTCGAGGTGGGCCGGGTCATCGAGGTCCAGGGCTACGGCCGCGAGCCGATCTCCCTGAGCACGCCGCTGGGTGAGGAGGGCGACAGCGAGTTCGGCGACCTCATCGAGGACACCGAGGCGGTCTCCCCGGCGGAGGCGGTCTCGTTCACTTTGCTCCAGCAGCAGCTGCACAGCCTGCTCGACCAGCTCTCGGAGCGGGAGGCGGGCGTGATCAGCATGCGCTACGGCCTGGCCGACGGCAAGCCGAGGACGCTGGACGAGATCGGCCGCGTCTACGGCGTCACGCGGGAGCGGATCAGGCAGATCGAGGCCAAGACGATGTCCAAGCTCCGCCACCCGTCCCGCTCGCTGGCGCTGCGCGACTATCTGAGCTGATCGCACCGATCATGAGGCTTCCAGGGGGGAAGCATGGAATGCCCGGGGTGCCGCTCACGTGATCTTGTGGGGTGACGGCACCTTTCTGGGGTGACAATGCGCCGACCGCAAAAGGCTGCGCAAACGAAAACTCAAGTCTGTCGCATTGGGCCTTTGACGGGCATGGCGGCTGTCCTAGATTCCCCATCGTGAAACGCTCCCGTTCCAGCCTCGTCCACCAGGTGACCTACGCGATCAAGAATCCGTGGAAGATCGCCCCCCATTTGCGGCGGCTGGCCCGTGACACGTGGTTCCGGCTGCGCACCCGCGACCACGTCGCCTACTACCGGGCCGTCATGAAGTCCGACACCGCGCGCGACCCCGAGGGCGCGGTCGGGTCGCACACGCACAGGCGGTGGCTGGCGCTGGGCCGCATGCAGTTCGACTACCTGGTCGAGCACGGGCTCAAGCCGGAATGCCGGATGCTGGAAATCGGCTGCGGCAATCTGCGCGCCGGGCATTTGTTCATCGACTACCTGCACACCGGCAACTACTACGGCATCGACATCTCGCCCGACATCCTTATGGCGGCGCAGGAAACGATCATCCAGCACGGGCTGCGCGACAAACTGCCGTATCTGACCCCCGTACGCGATCTGCGTTTCGCGTTCCTGCCCGATCAGCATTTCGACGTCGTCCACGCGCACAGCGTCTTCTCGCATTCGCCGCTGGAGGTCATCGAGGAGTGCTTCGCCCACGTGGGCCGGGTCATGAAGCCGAACGCCTGGTTCGACTTCACCTTCGACCGGACCGAGGGCAGGGAACACCAGGTGCTGCGGGAGGACTTCTACTACCGCACCGAGACGCTGGTGGCGCTGGCCGGGAGGTACGGGTTCACGGCGACGTTCATGGAGGACTGGGAACGGCTGCCGCACAAGCAGTCGAAGATCCGCCTCACCAAGAACCCCCTCAGCTAGCGGCGCCTGCCCAGCAGGGAGCGCTGCTGCTCGAGGAACCGCTCGCCGGCGGCCTGCCCTGACCATACGCCGCCGGGCGAATATCGGACTGCGTACGACGGGGGCATGCCTTTAGGGTTGGGGCGTGAGAGACGTACGGTCACTGCCCAAGGCCCACCTGCACGTTCACCTGGAGAGCACCGTACGGCCGGAGACCGTGCGCGACCTTGGCGGATCGCGCGCACCGGAGGGCGTGTTCGCGACCTTCAGGGACTTCGCCGAGCAGCGGGCGCGGGTGCGCGAGCTGCTGCGCACGGCCGACCACTTCAGGCGGATCGCGGTGGAGTTCTGCGCGGACGAGGCCGCACAGGGCACCCGCTATGCGGAGGTGACCTTCACCGCCGCATCGCACGGCGAGCGGCTGGGGGAGCCGGAGATGCCGCTGGAGGCGGCGCTCGAAGGGCTGGCCGAGGGCCGGGCCAGGTACGGGATCGAGTGCCGGGTGCTGCTCGACCACTCCAGGCGGCGGCCGGTGGAGCGGCTGTGGCGGACGTTCAAGCTGGCCACCCGCCATGAGCAGGTGATCGGGATGGGGCTCGCCGGCGACGAGAGCCATCCCCTGGCCCCGTTCGCGGAGGTGTGCGACGCCGCCAGAGATGCGGGGCTGCACCTGGCGCACCACGCGGGGGAGGCGGCCGGGGCGGACAGCATCCGCGAGGCGCTCGACCTGGGGCACGCCGAGCGGCTCGGCCACGGCATCCGGGTGCTCGACGACGATGCGCTGGTGGCGGAGGTGCGCGAGCGCGGGATCCCGCTGGAGGTCTGCCCCACCTCGAACGTCCTGCTCGGGCTCGTCCCCTCGCTCGCCGATCACCCGCTGCCGCGGCTGCGGGCGGCGGGGCTGGCGGTCACGATCAACACGGACGGGGAGACGGCGCTGGCGGACGAGTACACCCGGCTGCGCGACGTCTTCGGGTACGGGGACGACGACCTGGCCGAGCTGGCCCGGGCCTCGATCGACGCCTCCTTCGCCCCGGAGGATCTCAAGGTCCGGCTCCGAGGGGACGTGGACGCCTGGCTCCGGTCGCCGTGACCTCCTTGCCTCCGGACGGGGCTGTTCGGAGTTCGTCCTGCCGGCAGGCGGACGTGGATTGGGTTGATAAACCGGGATAAATGCGTTGACCGGCTCTCGGTCGGGGCCTCGTCTAAGGGCCGCTCACCCTGCCGTTGCGCGGCCGTACGCGGTAGAGCGCGAGCCCGGCGTCCACCACGTCGGACCGTTCGAGATCGGCGACCCGGTCGAGGTCCACCCACGCGGCCTGGTCGGTGGAGCCGCCGACCTCGTGTCTCAGCGTGCCGCCGAGAATCCGGCCCTCGTAGACGATGCGCAGCCCGTGGAAGTCGGCCTCGCGCCCCGGGCCGCGAGGGTGGCGCCGGCGCACGGTGTCCATGCCGAGCAGGGTCTCGACGGCGATCCGGTAGCCGGTCTCCTCCTCGACCTCGCGGATCGCGGCGTCGACGGGATCCTCGGCGTGGTCGAGGCCGCCGCCCGGCAGCGTCCACTGCCATTCGTCGGCGCCGACCCAGCGGGCGAGCAGGATCTTCCCGTCGTCGATGCAGATGGCGTACGCGGAAACGCGCAATTCCTTGTTGATCATCACATTCGCCAGGTCTATCACGACAGGTGACCATGGCCGAAATCCGCCGGTCTCCCCGCCCGGCGCGTGCCTGGACTGCCCCGGTATGACCTCTGAGCAGAGCCGTGGGCCGGTCGGCTTCGGCGACGTCGGTCATCCCTGACGCCGCCGAACACCATCCGGTCTATGCGCGAGCCAGCCGGATCACCGCCGCCCCGAGCGGCTCCAGCTCGGCCATCCCCGACACCGCCTGCCCGGTGAGCAGGTCCGTCCCCTCCCCGCCCAGGGGGACGGACGCGCTCAGCTCGGCGCTGTGGTTGAGCAGGAACACGTACTCGTGCGTCCCGTCCCCCCGCACAGCGCATTCCACGTGGGCGGGAGCGCCGTCGAAGCGTGTGGACACGCCCGCCGCCTCCACCGTCTCCGCCACGAGGGCGTCGAAGGCGGCCCGCTCCAGCAGCGTCGCGACGTAGACCACCCGGCCGGCGCCGTACCGGTTCTCGACCACGGCGGCCCGCCCTGCCAGCAGCCCGTCGCCGTACGTCGCCAGCGCCGTGCCACCCTCCAGGTGCAGGTCCTCGCGCCACCAGGCCGACGTGGTCCGCCGCCCGTCGGCGAACTCGATCGCGAACTCCTCATGCGGCCGCGCCGGCCAGTACTCGTCGATCTTGGCGCCGATGAGCTGCCGGAACGCGCCCGGGTACCCGTCGGGCCGCACCCGGTTGCTGCCGTCGACCACGCCCGAGAAGAACGACATGAGCACCGTGCCGCCGTTCCGCGCGAACTCGGTGATCCGCCGCACGCCGTCGTCGTCGATCAGGTACGCGTTCGGCACCACCAGCACCTTGTACGACTCCATCGCCGACCCGGCCGACACCACGTCCACCGGGTAGTGCCGCTCCCACAGCGGCGTGTAGTGCCGCATGACCGTGTCCGGATAGCTGAAGTCGTTACGCGGCAGGCCGAACGTCTCCTCCAGCCCCCACCAGGCGTCCCAGTCGAACATGATCGCGATCTCCGACCGCGACGTGGTGCCCGCCACGGGCGCCAGCAGCTTCAGCTCCCGGCCGAGATCGGTGATCTCCCTGAACGTCCGCGAGTCCGGCCCCGAGTGCGGCAGCATCGCCGAGTGGAAGCGCTCCTGCCCGCCCTGGCTGGCCCGCCACTGGAAGAACATCACCGAGTCGGCCGCCCGGGACACCGCCTGCAGTGAGCCGAGCCGCATCCGCCCCGGCTCCTTGACGATGTTGAGCTGCCACTGGCTGACCGCGCTGGCCGCCTGCTCCATCAGCATCCACGGCCGGCCGCCCTTGAGCGAGCGGAACAGGTCGTAGTTGAACGCCGCTGACACGTGCGAGTCGGCGTCGGCCGGGTTCGGGTAGATGTCGAGCGCGACCGCATCCTCCTCCGGCGCCCACTTCCAGTAGTCGGCGTGCCGGAAGAAGCGCATGAAGTTGGTCATGACCGGAATGTCGTCGCGGAAGGAGCGGACGATGTCGCGCTCGGCGACGTAGCACTCCAGCAAGGCGTCGGAGCTGAAGCGCTTGAAGTCGAGCCTGCGGGACGGGTTCATCCAGTTGCGCGGGATGTTCGGCACCTCGATCTGGTCCCAGTCCGTGTAGATCTGGCCCCAGAAACGGGTCGTCCACGCCTCGTTCAGCGTGCCGAGGTCGCCGTACTTGCGGCGCAGCCAGCGCCGGAAATTGACCGACGAGGCCTCGTTGTACGCCGTCGGCCCGTACTCGTTGCTGATGTGCCACATCGCCAGCGCCGGATGGAACGAATAACGCTCCGCCAGCTTGGTCGTGATGTTCGCCGCGTATTCACGGTAGATCGGCGACGACGGATCGTAGTGCAGCCGGTTACCGAAACCGAAGGGCTGCCCATCGGCCATGATGGGGAACACCTCGGGATGCAGCTGCGTGAGCCAGACGGGTGGTGCCGCCGTGGGCGTGGCCAGGTTCACGCTGATGCCGCTCTCGTGGAGGAGGTCCATGATCTCGTCCAGCCAGCCGAACTCGTACTTGCCCGGATCAGGCTCCAGCGACGCCCACGCGAAGACGCCCAGCGAGACGGCGTTGACGCCGGCCTCGCGCATGAGGCGGACGTCCTCCCGCCAGACGGCGGGATCCCACTGCTCGGGGTTGTAGTCGCCGCCGAAGGCGAAGCCGCCCACGCGGCTCCTGAACGCGTCCATACGGGTCATGTCAAATGCTCCTGTGTTAGTTCCACCGGCACGGCGGTCAGCCGCCGCTCGGAGCCGGTGATCTCACTGCCCGCCACGCCGCCGGCCCGGTCAGGCACCCTCGTTCATCGTTCGCCGCTTTACAGCCCTGACAGAATTCGAGTCAGAAAGTTTCTGGCCAACTTTCCGAAAAATTGCCGTGACATTGCCGATTCGTTACGGTAGGCTGCCGGTCGCAACAATGTCAACCGTCCTCGGCGAATAGCAGCAAACCGCCAGTTGTGCCAGTTCAGAGGGCTATCTGGCCCCACGATATTTTCCGAAAGTTCTAACTCGCCGGTGTCGGCCGGAAGGCGGCACCGCGCCAGCGGGAGGTCCTGTGCCCCGAGCCACGCTCGCCGACGTCGCGGCGGCCGCCGGAGTGTCGGTGCCGACGGTCTCCAAGGTCCTGAGCGGCAAGAAACACGTCTCCGCCGCCACCAGGGACAAAGTCCTGGAAGCGGTCCGCGCCTTCGGATACGAGGCCCCGCGCCCGCCGAGCACGCCCCGCGCCGGAATCGTCGACCTGCTCATCGACGGGCTCGGCTCGCCGTGGGCGCAGGTCCTCATCAGAGGCGCGGAGAAGGCGGCGGCGCGGTGGGGGTTCTCGCTCGTCGTCACCTCGTCCGCGCGGCCCGACTTCGACCTGCGGCGGTGGATCGGGATCATGCGCAAGCGCGGCACCGACGGGATCGTGCTGGTGCTCTCCCGGGCCAACCTGGACGAGATCGTCGCCATCGAGGAGCTGCTGCACGTCCCCCTGGTGCTGCTCGACCCGGTCGGGCAGCGCGACCCGCGCGTGTCCACGGTCGGGGCCACGAACTGGTCGGGCGGTGTCATGGCCACGACCCACCTGCTGGAACTGGGGCACACGCGGGTCGGCTTCATCGGCGGGCCGCTCGACGTGCAGTGCACGCTCGACCGCTACGAGGGCTACCTGGCCGCGCACCGCACGTTCGGCATCGAACCCGACCCGGAGCTGACCCGCTACGGCGACTTCCTCGTCTCGGGCGGCAAGAGATTCGGGGGCGAGCTGCTCGACCGCGACGACCCGCCCACCGCGGTCTTCGCGGGGTCCGACCTGCAGGCCGCCGGCGTCTACCAGGCGGCGGCCGAGCGCGGCGTCCGCGTCCCCGGCGACCTGTCCGTGGTCGGGTTCGACGACTCGCCCCTGTGCGAGATGCTGTCGCCGCCGCTCACCACCGTGCGCCAGCCGCTCGACGACATGGCGAACGAGGCCGTCCGGCTCATCTCCGAGGAGCTGACCCACCCGAGAGGGGCCGCGGGCACGCGGATAGAGCTCGCCACCACGCTGATCCTCCGCTCCAGCGCCGAACGCCTCCCCAGATGAGCGAGGTGGATCGCGGCGGCGCGTGACGAAAGTGCCCAGGTGGTCCAGGGTTCACGGCCCTCAGCGCCGCGACGTGCCGCTCCCGGCGGACGTCAGCCCGCGCCGAGGCAGAGGAACGACCAGCCCGCGGCCGTGGTGACGGGGTCGTCGGCGGTGGCGCGGCAGGCGTTGCGGAGACCGGCGGGCAGGCTCGCCCCCGCTCGCAGCTCGCGGTGGAGGGCGACCATGAGCGGGACCACCGCGACGTCGTTCACCGGGACGACGCTCGCCACGATGCCGGTCGTGCCGAGCTGCATGAGCGAGACCGCCAGCCCCAGCAGCTCGTCCGCGCCGGCCGAGTAGGTCCGGCCCGAGTCGCAGCTGGACAGGACGACCTGCTGGGGCGCCTGGCGGAGGCGTTCGAGGTCGTAGACGGTCAGCGGGCCGTCGTCGACCCGCAGCGAGGAGAACAGCGGGCTGTCGGTACGGAACACGCCGTGCGCCGCGACGTGCACCAGCCGCGCCCCGTCCATCGCCTCCAGGACGCGGGCGACGGTGGCGGTGCCGTCACCGAGCACGATCGGCCGCTCACCGCGGCCGAAGCGCCCGGAGCCGGCGGAGTCCTGGAACTCGCGGGCGATGCGCGGCACCTCGGCGCCCTCCGACGGCAGACCCGGGCCGCGGACCAGCGCCACGCCCGCGCTCTTGGCCTCGGACCGGCGCGCCCGCAGCCAGGACGCGGCCGACGGCGCCACGCTCACCACCCGGTCGCGCAGGCTGGGGAGCAGCGCCCAGGGCACGGCCTGCAGCCGGCCGGGCGGGACGATGACGATCTCCCGGTCGCCGAGAAACCGCGCGGCGTCGCCGAGCAGCAGGCGTTCGAGCGCCCGGCCGGCGCCGTCCAGCTGGGCGAGCAGCTGCTCGGGCGTCAGCGTCGAGCGCCCGTGCGCCAGCCGGGACAGCCCGAACCTGATCAGATCGACCTGCCGGGCGACCTGCTCCGTACGGCCCGCCGCGCACCTCCTGACCCGGCCGGCGCCGCAGCACACCAGGACGTGCAGCTCCCCGTCGACGTCCACGAGCTCCAGGAGCCGCCCATCGCCCAGCTCCTCGCGCACGCCGGACAAGTCGAACGAGAACGGCACGGTACGGTCGCCGCCCTGGGCCCGCAGCGCCCTGGCCCGGGCCGCCCGCTCCAGGCGCAACTGCTCGTGCCGCAACGCGGCGATCGGCAGCCCGCGAGCCTGGGCCTCGGCCAGCCGGCTGGTGACCACCCGCATCGCGGCGAGATCGGCCTGCAACTCCTCGTCGTCGGGCGGCCGTACCGGCGGAACGGCGAGCGCGCCGGCCCGCCACCGCTCGCTCCACGACAGCAGCAGCCGCGGCTGGTTCAGCCGCAGCGCGTGCCGCTGCGCCAGCCTGGCCAGCTCGGCGCCGTGCGCGGTGGCCTGCGCCCGCAGCTCGGACGAGCCGAGCGTGGCGCGGTGCTCGTTGATCACCTCCAGGCCGCGCCGGCACGCGTGCATGAGCCGGCGGTGGTCGCCGACCGCCTCCGCGCGCAGCGCCTCGGCCAGCCAGCCCGCGGTACGGGAGAGCGCCGGGCCCCGGCGCCGCGCCCTGGCCGCGATGGACAGGTGCTCCTCCGCCACCGCGGTCCGGCCCAGCGCGAGCGCGACCTGCCCGGCCACCAGGCGGCTCAGCGGCAGGCGGGGCGAGGACAGCGCGGCCAGCTCGCGCGCGCACCTGGCGGCGTCTCTCAGCAGCGCACCGGACGGCGGCCCGGCGGCGAACTGGGCGCGTATCTTGACCAGCCGGGCATGCGCCCGCCACCAGGGCCGGCGTTGCCGGTCGAAGAGCCGGGCGGCGGTCCCGGCCCGGTCCAGCGCGGCCGCCGGCCGACCGGCCGCCAGCGCGCCCTCGGCCGCCGTCAGCAGCAGCTCGGCCCGCTTCAGCGGCGAGCCGCGGACCCGTTCCAGCCGGGCGATCTCGGCGTCGGCCTCGTCCAGCGCTTCCTCGGCCAGCCCGGCCGCCAGCAGCGCCGCGCAGCGGTGGATGCTCAGGGTGGGGTCCGACGCGCCGAGCCGGGCGAAGCGCTCGGCGGCGGTGTCGAAGCAGGACAGGGCGACCGGCAGATCGCCGATCCGCAGCGCCAGCACGCCGCGGTGCATGGTGGCGTCCACCGACTCCAGCTCCTGCCCGGTACGGGCGAACAGCTCCTCGGCGCGGCCCAGGTCGGTGACCGCCGGCCGCACGGAGCCGAGCGCGAGGCTGCAGAACGCCCGCTCGGTGAGCGCCCTGGCCTCCCAGAGCAGGTCGCCCTCCAGGCGGAGCACGGCGATCGCGCTGTTCAGATCGGCGAGCGCCGCGCGGTGCCGGCCGAGGGCGAGCAGGACACCGCCGCGCCGCAGCAGGATCCGGCCGCGTAGCAGGCCGGTCGAGCGCTGCGCCGCCGCGTTCAGCGCGTTGCGGCCCGAGGTCGTCCGGCCGGCGAAGACCAGCGCCACGCCGAGGGTGGCCAGCACGTCGTCCTCCCGCTCGGTCGACTCTGAGGCGCGCGCGAGCCGCCGGGCCGCCCGCAGCTCCCGCACCGCGGCGTCGATGTCGCCGAACTCGCGCAGCACGATGCCGATCGCCTGCCGCGCGAGCGACGCGTCGAAGGGCGGAAGGCCTCCGGCCAGCAGGCACCGCGCCCGGTCCAGCGCCTCGTAGGGGCGCGACAGCGCGAGGGGCAGCAGCTCCGTCGTTCCGGTCTCCGCCGGGTCGGCAGACATATCCAAGACTTTTGACGACCCCCGTACCGCGCGCAAGGCCTGAGTCGATGAAGAGGGTGGCACAGAAGCCGTCAGAAGGGTCGGGCCATGGACGCCGCGTTCGAATCGCAGTACCGCCTCATGCAAAGGTCGTTCGCCAGCAAGGGCATCGAGATCAACGTCGCCTTCGCCCCCGGAGGCGACGTCGACTACCTCTACCGGACCGGCCGCCTGCTCACGCGGGTCCGCGACGACAACCTGGAGCGACTATCCAGGCTGCTCCCCGGCGTCGTACGCGTGGACGAACCGGGCTGGGGCGACCTGGCCGTGCTGTCCATCGAGGGCGTCGAGCGGGGCTCGCTCACCGTCCCCGAGGCGCTCAACGTGCTCGACGAGCGGCTCGGAGACGACAACCCGGTGCGGCGCGGCCGCGCCCCGCTGGCCACCCCCGACCACGTGGTGCACATCACCCGGCTCTGCCCGGCGACCGAGCCCGAGCTGCCCAGTGGGAACCCGGCCGGTCCGTGGCCCGCCCAGCGCCCGCCGACGGCGAACCCGGCACCGGTCATGATCGGGGTGGCCGACACCGGCCTGCTGGACGGCCCGCTGCCCGCCTGGCTGAACGGAGTCACCGGTGACCCGGACGCGCTCGGCCCGATCCTGTCCGGCGGCCTGCCCCGCATCCCGCCGTTCAAGGGGCACGGCACGTTCATCGCGGGCGTCGCGCGGTGCATGGCCCCGCAGGCCGGCGTGTACGTGGCCGACCACTTCACCATGTCCGGCGGCGAGCTCGAAAGCGCGATCGTCGCCCGGCTCGACGACCTGATCCAGCAACACAACCCCGCCGTCGTCAACCTGTCCGCGGGCACGTACACGCGCAACAACTGGACCTCGCTCGGCTTCGAGGCCTTCCACGAGGCGCATCCCGGGCTCGTGCTGGTCGCCGCGGCCGGAAACGACGCCACCGACCGCGAGTTCTACCCGGCGGCGTACCCGTGGACGTTGTCCGTCGGCGCGCTCGGGCCGGACCAGCTGCACCGCGCCTGGTTCAGCAACTACGGATCCTGGGTGGACGTGTACGCGCTGGGCGAGGGCATGGTCAACGCCTACGCCACCGGCGAGTACACCTACCAGGAGCCGCCCAAGGCCCCCGCCGTGCAGGTCTTCGGCGGCATGAGCAGGTGGGACGGGACCTCGTTCGCCGCGCCGCTGGTGGCGGGCATGATCGCGGCCCACATCGCGCGGACTGGGGTGCCGGCGGAGGACGCCAAGAGCGCCGTGCTCGGGCAGGCCGTCATGCTGCCGGGCGTCGGTCCGGCGCTCCCCGTCTAGCCGCGACCGCCACCATCGGCGAATCCGCTGCATCAACGACAAGGTCACCTGCTCCGGCAGAGGTAAGCGACACCGACGAGCGAAGGTGGCATCCGATGGCCGGCGGCAATGGGGTCGATCCCCGTTCAGCATCCGGAACCCTCCGGGCCCCATCGCCGTCTCCCACGGACTCGTCGCGGCCGGCCCGCTTCCCTCACAGGCGCGATCCGTACGAGGATGAGAGGGCGCGGGCCGGGCGCCCCGATGAGCCACCGAAGCCGACGGAACAGGATGAGTGACATGGCCACGTCACCGTGGGCCGACGACGAACGGCTGCTGGCCGCGCTCAAAGACGCCGGCCAAGCGGCGGCAGCGGTGCCGCGCGAGCTCGTCGAGGCCGGCAAGGCCGTCTTCACCTGGCGCGATCCCGACGCCGAGCTCGCCGCCCTGGTCTACGACTCGGCGCTCGACGGCGGTCTCGCGTCCGCCACCAGAGGAGGGCCGCGCATCCTGATCTTCAATGTGGCCGACGACCACACGATCGAGGTCGAGCTCGGCCCCGACATCCTGGTCGGGCAGCTCCTGCCACCGCGTCCCGGCACGGTGGAGCGCCAGCTGGCCGGCGGCGAGACGATCTCCGCGCCGATCGACGACGGTGGCGGCTTCGCCCTCAGACCCGCTCCGGCGGGCACCTTCCGCCTGCGCTGCGTCTGCGACGACCTGGTCCTGACCACGGCCTGGGTGACGCCCGATCCCGCCTGAACTCACGCCTGCTCCGGGTCGGCGAACCCGCTCAGGGATGGGTGGCGGCGTAACCTGGCCAGGCACCGGGCGCGCTGCGGGCCGATCCCCCCGATCGGCATCCCCAGCTTCTCGCTGATCTGCGCATACGACAGCGGGGTCTCGCGGAGGAAGAGGCCGAGCAGCGTCCTGCAGTGCTCGGGCAGCTCGGCCAGCGCCCTGCGGAGCGCCAGCCGCCGCTCGGCCCGCTCCACCTCCTCGTGCACGACGGCGGACTCGTCCTTCAGCTCGACGTCCAGCACCTGCTCGACGTCCTGCCGGCGGCGGGCCGACCGGTAGACGCGCAGGCATTCGCGCTGGGCGGTCATCGCGATCCAGCCCGGCAGCGCGGCGGGCTCGCGCAGCCCTGCCAGGTGCTCGACCAGGCGCAGCCACACGGTCTGCGCCACGTCGAGCGCGTCGGAGCGGTCCAGCCGGTAACGCAGGCAGATCGACCACAACAGCGGCGAGTAGCGCTCGACGATCTCGTCCCACGCGTCCTGCTCGCCCTTGCGGGCCTTGACGACCAGTCCCACGACCTGCGGATCATCTCGCATGCCGCCTCCCAGGCGCGGTCACGCATCGTGTTGCCCGACATCCGGAAACGCTACGGCACGAGCCCAACGCCTGCCACCTTCCGCGTCTTCGCGGCGGCAGGGCGGCCCGCCTGCCGGGCTTCCTCATGCCGCCCTCCCCGACCACCTCGTCGTTCGACGTGGCCGTCATGATCAAATGAAGGGTGCCGGGGGCGGGCCGGTGCTCGTGGGGAGCCACCCGCCCCCGGCTCCGGGCTTCGGCGACCGAACGCGCCGGCCGCGATCGTGATCTACCTGTCGCACACCGTCCTGTGGAGCGCCGCCGGTATGCTGGGCGCCGCTGGGGAGACCGCGGCGGGATGGCTTGCCGCTGGTGGCGGGCGCGGTACGCGTCCTGCGCAGGGAAGTGGGCGAGCTGAACCTCGCAGGGTAGATCTTTGCCCGGTTCATGGTGATTCGTTTGCTTTTGTCCGATTTAGGTCGTAACGTAGTACCTGTTGCCGGCGAGTGACCCGTGCCTTACCTCCGATTGAAGGACGGGCTCGACCGGAATCGGATCCCCGGGTTCCCGGATTCTGAAGCGCTCCATGTAGTGACCGTGTGGCTTGATGCCCGGCTACGTCCGTAGAGACGAGAGCGCAAATGTTCGTTGTCCCCTAACAAAGGACTTGCCTGACCTATGTCTGCTCGTATGCGCTCCATCGCCCTGCTCGCCGCCTCCACCCTCGGCGCCCTGACCATCGGCTCTGCCGCCGCCTCGGCCGCCTCCGCCGACTCTGGCGCCACCGGCCAGCAGGCCATGCTCAAGGGCTCCACGACCGCGTCCTACTTCTGGGACGACTCCTCCGGCCGCGCCGGTGACACGGGCCTCCCGGCCGCCGGCAAGCCCATGCAGAAGGGCCTGGCCGCCAGCCCGAGCTGGCCGCTGCTGACGGAGGGCTACGTCATGTACAAGGGCAAGAAGCTGCCCTTCTTCGTCGGTGACCGCGGTCCCGGCGACCCCTCCAGCCGCGGTGTCATGCTCGACCTGGACGCCAAGACGTTCGCCGAGCTGACCGGGGGCTCTTTCAACGACGACACCCTGGGCGTCGACGGCGTCGAGGGCGAGGGCCACATCAAGATCGACTACGTCATCACCAAGTGGGGCGACGGCGTCGGCAAGAAGAACTTCCCGGTCGCCTTCTCCACCGGCGCCTGGTCGGAGCGGGACTCCCGTCCGGCCACGCCGGCGAAGGTCAAGACCGTGTCGGTGAAGAACCCGGCCGGCTGACCGGCGCCGTACTGGTCAGGTACGTCGCGCGCGTCCACGAGGAGGGCATCCCCAGCCGGGGGTGCCCTCCTCGCCTGTATCGTTACAAAATCGATCAACGGGACGATCAACAGGAAAGGACGGCCATGACGGACGTTCCCCGGCCGCTCTACCGCGACCCCATGCACGACGGCGCCACCGATCCCACCGTGATCTGGAACCGGGCCGAGCGCGCGTGGTGGCTCGTCTACACCAGCCGGCGGGCGACCGCGCCGGACCGCCAGGACGTCAGCTGGATCCACGGCACCGACCTCGGGGTGGCCTCGTCCGCCGATGGCGGCGTGAGCTGGCTCTACCGAGGGACGATCGAGGGGCTCGACACCGAATGGGGCCGGCACACGTACTGGGCGCCGGAGATCGTCGACGACGGCTCCACGTACCACATGTACGTCAGCGTCATCCGCGGCGTCCCCGGCGCCTGGCGGCCCTACGAGCGCCACATCCGCCACTACACGAGCCCCGACCTCGTCCGCTGGACGTACCGATCCACCCTCGGCCTGTCCTCCTCGTACGTGATCGATGCCTGCGTGGCCGCCCTGCCCGGCGGCGGCTACCGGCTCTGGTACAAGGACGAGGCCGACGACTCCCACACCTGGGCCGCCGACAGCCAAGATCTCTACCACTGGCAGGTCAAGGGGCCGGCGGTGACGATCTCCGTGCACGAGGGGCCGAACGTGTTCGCCCTCGGCGGCCGGCACTGGATGATCGTGGACGAATGGCACGGCCAGCGCGTGCTCAGATCCGACGACCTGGAGACCTGGCAGCCCCTGGGCCTCGTCCTCGACAAGCCGGGCAGCGGCGAGCACGACGGCGGGTACGGCCACCACGCGGACGTCGTGGTGACGGGGGAGGAGGCGCTGGCCTTCTATTTCACCCACCTCGACGCGCCGGGCGGCGGGCGGCGGTCGGCCGTGCACGCCGCCCGCCTGCGGGTCCGCGGGGACGAGCTGACCTGCGATCGTGATGAGAAGCTGACCGGTCCGATTCTGCCCCGTGAAGGCCCGGTAACACATCCTTGACACTCGGTGGTTTGTATCGATACAAATCGGCGAAGGGATGGAAAGCCGACATGGCCCAGTATGCCGGGGCGGCCCGTACGCCCGACGGCGCGATCAGGCCCGAGCGCGCGGCCGGTGAGCCGCCGTCGCCGACGGGCCGGCTCCTGGCCGATCCCTCCCTGGTCGTGGCAGACGGGTGCTACCAGATTCGTCGGCAGTGCTCCGGCGTTCACTGTTCACGCCGGGGGTGAAGCCGACCAGCCCGCGTAGCGGGGCAGGAATAGCCGATTCGCCGCCAGGCGAATCGGCGTCCACCGAGTTCAGGTGGGCCGGTTCTGCTGTTCGATGTACTGGCGTAGGACACTGATCGGAGCGCCGCCCACCGACCCGGCGAAGTAGGAACCCGACCACAGCTTGTTCGCCCGATAGTAGTGGCGGGCGAGTTCGGGGAACTCCCGACGCATCCGCCGTGATGACACTCCTTTGAGGCTGTTGACCAGCTTGGACAGGGCGATCTTGGGTGGGAAGTCGACCAGCAGGTGGACGTGGTTGTTCTCGCCGTTGAACTCGGTCAGCTGGGTTTCGAAGTCGGCGCACACCGATCTCATGATCTCTTCCATGCGGGTCAGGTGGGTGCCGGTGAAGACGCGGTGCCGGAACTTTGTCACGAAAACCAAATGGGCGTGGAGGAGGAAAACACAGTGTCTGCCGGTCCTGATTCCGCTGTATTCGTCCATAGGCCAACTGTAGGATGCGGTCGTGCAGCTCCGTTACTCCTTCCGGCTGGACCCGACCCCGATGCAGCGGATCGCGCTGGCGCGGGCGTTCGGGTGCGCGCGGGTGGTGTTCAACGACGCGCTCGCGGCCCGTCGTCAAGCGCACGCGGACGGCTTGGCGTTCATCAGTGACGGGGACCTGTCCAAGCACGTCATCACCGAGGCCAAGCAGCGCCCGGATCGGGTGTGGCTTGGCGAGGTGTCGGCGGTCGTGCTCCAGCAGGCCCTGGCTGACGCCTGCATGGCCTACCGCAACTTCTTCGCCAGTCTCAGCAGGAAGAGGAAGGGGCCGAAGATCGCCGCGCCTCGGTTCCGGTCCCGCCGGGACCAGCGGCAGGCGATCCGGTTCACCAGGAACGCCCGGTTCAAGGTGGGGGAGAAACTGACCTTGCCGAAGATCGGCGACATCGCGGTGCGCTGGTCGCGCCGCCTGCCGTCGGTCCCGTCCAGCGTGACGGTGATCAAGGACGCGGCGGGCCGGTACTTCGCCTCGTTCGTCGTCGAGGTCAACCAGCACCCCCTGCCTCAAAAGCAGACCGAGACCGGCATTGACCTTGGGCTTGAGCACTTCGCGGTGCTGGCGGACGGCCGGAGGATCGACTCCCCGCGGTTCCTGCGCCGGGCGGAGAAGAAACTGCGCAAGCTGCAGAAGGCGTTGAGCCGTAAGCAGAAGGGATCATCCAACCGGGCCAAGGCCCGGATCAAGGTCGCCCGCCAGCACGTGAAGGTCGCCGACGGACGGCGCGAGTTCCACCACCAGGAATCCACCCGGATAGTTCGCGAAAACCAAGCGATCTTCGTGGAAGACCTGGCGGTCAACGGACTGGCCCGCACCCGGCTGGCCAAGAGCGTCCACGACGCGGGCTGGTCGGCGTTCACCGCCATGCTGGAGTACAAAGCGAAACTGTACGGGCGGACGTTCGCCAGGATCGACCGGTTCTTCCCCTCCTCCAAGCTCTGCTCAGTCTGCGGGACACTCGCCGAGCAGATGCCGCTGGCGGTTCGCAAGTGGGACTGCTCGTGTGGGGCACATCACGACCGGGACGTCAACGCCGCGATCAACATCCTCGCCGCTGGACGGGCGGAGAGACGAAACGCCTGTGGAGGCCAGGTAAGACCATCGCTCGCGGTGGCACAGGCCGATGAAGCAGGAAGCCGTGGAAGTGCCGCCGCATGAACGGCGCGGCACAGGCCAGAATCCTCGGCGTTTACGCCGGGGAGCGCGTCAATTCCTCATCCAGGGGTACCTGCGGTCGCTGCCGATCTCGATCTTCGAGGCCGCGCGCATCGACGGCGCCGGACCCTGGCAGATCTACTGGCGGATCGTGCTGCCGCTGATCCGGCCGATCCTCATCACGGTCGGCGTGTTCCAGACCATGTGGATCTGGAACGACTTCATCACGCCGAACGTGTTCATCAGCTCGCCCGACAAGCAGACCCTGGTCCTGCAGGTCTACAAGGCGGTCGGGGAGTACAGGGTGGACTGGCCGGCGTTCATGACGCTCAGCGTGATCGTGCTGATCCCCGTCGTGATCTTCTTCATCGCGATGCAGCGTCACATCGTCGACGGGCTCCTCCAGGGGAGCGTCAAGGGCTGAGATCATGAGAGGATGCGGGCCGTGCGGGCGATGAACGAATGGTGACGATCCAGGACGTGGCCAAGGCCGCGGGTGTGTCCGCCATGACCGTGTCACACGTGATCAACGATCATCCCCACGTCAAGAGCGAAACCCGCGAGCGTGTGCTGCGGGCCATCGCCGATCTCGACTACCGGGTCAACGTGGCGGCGCGCAACCTGCGCACCGGGCGTACCGGCACGATCGGGCTCGCCGTGCCCGAGGTGGACCGGCCCTACTACGGGCACCTCGCCGCCGCGATCATCGCGGCGGCGGCGCGGCACAACCTCAAGGTGGCGATCGAGCAGACCGGCGCCTCGCGCGAGGGCGAGCTCGCCGCGCTCGCCCTGTCCCGCAACCGGCTCTATGACGGGCTCATCCTCAGTACGGTCGGGCTGGGACCGGCCGACACCGACCTGCTCAAGGTCGACTACCCCATGGTCATCCTGGGGGAGCGGATCTTCGACGGGCCCGTGGACCACGTCGCGATGCCCAACGTCGAAGGCGCGCGGGCGGCGACCGCGCACCTGATCGAGCGGGGTTGCCGCCGCATCGCGCTGATCGACGGCCGGCCCGGCGATGACGTCGATGTCTCCGGCCTGCGCTACGACGGCTACCGCGAGGCCCTGGAGGAGGCGGGCATCCCCATCGACCCGCGGCTCCTGATCCACATCCAGGTGCTGACGATGGAGGAGGGCGCCGCCGCCGCGCGCCGGCTGAGCGAGTCCGGGGTCGAGGCCGACGGCGTTTTCTGCGTGACAGACACGGTCGCGATCGGGGCGCTGCGCGGCTTCGCCGACGCCGGGGTACGCGTGCCGCAGGACATCAAGGTCATCGGCTTCGACAACATCGCCGAAGGCGCCTACAGCGTGCCCTCGCTGTCGTCGATCGACCCCGACCACCCGCTCATGGCCAGCACGGCCGTCCGGTTCCTGGTCGGGCGGCTGGCGGAGAAGGGCAAGAACCAGCGGGTCGCGCGGGAGTTCATCAGCCGCTTCACGGTCGTGGCGCGCGAGTCGACCGGCTGACCTCCCTGCCCACCGACGCGTCAGGCCGGCACCCCCGCGCCGGCCTGACGTGCGCCGCCCCTAGCTCCTGGGCGTCCAGATGCGCGGCACCGGCACCCGCGACCAGTCGATGTCCGAGGCGAGGTAGAAGCTCGGATACGCCGGCTGGTTGTAGCCCGTCTGCTGCCTGGCCACCTCCACCCGGTACTGCGGGTCGTGCATCAGCGTGTACAGCTTGCGGTTCGTGACCTCCGTGCTGAGGTGGATCCGGATCGCGGTGCTGTCGGCCGTGCGGACCAGCAGCTCCTCCCGCCAGTCGCCGAACACGTCGGCCACCAGCCCCGGGTTGCCCTTGGTCCAGTTGTTGGCCAGCGTGCCCTCCGCGGTGAGCACCGTGCCGCGCTTCCAGTCGTCGATCGTCGGCGTCTGCAGCACGGTGGTGGCGGCGCCGTTGACGATCTGGGTCGTCATGTCGGCCGCCCAGCGGATGCTCATATTCGTGCCGGGAGTGCTCCTGCCGAGGTGGTCGCCCCGGACCGACCACAGGCCCGCCTGGATCGCCTGGTTGGACGGCACCGACGACCACGCCTCCAGGCCGCGGAGGGCGGGGTCGATGTCGCCCACCATGCCGCGCCCGGTGTCCACGCCGCTGTAGCCGCCGAAGAGCACCTCGCCGGTGGCGGCGTCGCGCATCGCCCACCCGTACGGTGCCCAAGGGCCGCCCTCGTGCACCGTCCAGATCTCCAGGCCGGGGCGGTCGGGGTCGAGGTCGCCGACGTGCATGGCGTCTCCGTGGCCGAGCCGGACGTTCTGCCCCGGCACGTTGCTCTGTGGCGGGCCCTCGGCGAACGAGGAGTACAGCACGTCGCCGTCGTCGTCGATCGTCGCGGCGCCGTACACGATCTCCTGCCTGCCGTCGCCGTCCACGTCGGCCACGCTCATCGAGTGGAAGCCCTGCGTGGTGATGTCGGCGTACTCCGGGTCGGCGCCGGGCACGCCGTGGGGTGAGGCGTTGAACGGGTTGGTCATCGGCGCGTGGCCGCTGTCGACGTACCAGACCTCCTTCAGCTTCCTGCCGTTCCAGTCGTAGGCGACCAGCGTGGTGCGCGTGTAGTAGCCGCGCGCGAACACCGCCGACGGCCGCTTGCCGTCCAGGTAGGCGACCGAGGACAGGAACCGGTCGACCCGGTTGCCCGGCTCGATGCGGCCCATCGCGTAGTCACCCCACATCAGGCCGTCGTCGCCGCGGCCCGGCTTGTAGTGGATGGTCTGCAGCTCCCTGCCGGTGGCGCCGTCCAGCACCGACAGGTACTCGGGGCCGGTGATGACGAACCCGGCGAACTCCCGCAGCCGGTTGTTGCCGCTGCGGCCCGGCGCGTAGACGTCGACGAAGTGCGTGGCCAGCTCCACGGCGGCCTCGTGGGACAACGGGTACTGGTGCTTCGGCTCGATGCTGAAGGCCTGCTCCAGCGTCTTCGGCCAGCGCCCGGCCACCACCTCCGGGTGCTCGTGCCACTTCTCGAACATGGCGACGACGTGGTCGAAGTAGTCCGCCGCGCTCTTGCGGTAGTCGTCGCCGTGCGCGTGGCCGGCCTTGACGTCCTGCCTCGGCATCGTGACGTATCGCTCGGAGACGACCTGGCCGCGGTCCCCGTAGCGGATGATCTTCGTGCCGGGGGCGGTCTTGAGCATCATCTCCGAGCGGCCGTCGCCGTCGAAGTCGTAGACGAGGAACTGCGTGTAGTGGGCGCCCGAGCGGATGTTGACGCCCAGGTCGAGCCGCCAGCGCAGGGTGCCGTCCAGCTCGTACGTGTCCACGTACGTATTGCCGGTGTATCCGCGCTGGGAGACGTCCTTGGAGTTCGACGGGTCCCATTTGACGACGTACTCGTACTGGCCGTCGCCGTCCACGTCGCCGACGCTCATGTCGTTGGCCGAGTAGGTGTAGGCCTCGCCCGCCGGGGTCACTCCATCGGCCGGTTTCGTGAGCCGAAGATCATAAAACGATTTAACCCAAGGCGTGGCGGCGGCGCTGCGCCGGCCCTCCCGGCCCTTGACGATCGGGGCGACGCGGTACTCGGAGGAGCCGGCTCCCGTGGCGTCGAGGTAGTTGGTGCTGTCGGTGACCGTCGCGACCGGGCGGCCGTCGCGGTAGACGCGGAAGTCGGCGCCGGTCATGCCGGTGGCGCCGTGGCCGGACACCTCGTCGCCCAGCAGCCGCCAGCTGAGGAACACTCCCTCGCTGGTGGCGGCCGCCACCAGGCCGCGGTCCAGGTATTCGAGCTGTACGCCCGCGCCCGGCCGGCCATGGCCGCCGTCGGAGTCCGCGGCGGCCGGGAGCGCGGCCAGAGGGGCGCAGAGGAGGGCGGCTAAGGCGGTGGTCAGCGCGCGGCGGATGCCGCTGGGTGGTCTCATGTCACGGGCTCCTGAGGGTGATGCCCGCATGGGGGCGCGGTGGCCCCCGCGTCCCTGGCGGATTAAATCGATATAATTACGGACGGAGATTATTGGGAGGCTGTGCGGTTTGTCAAGGATTGTTTTCCGGTGCATTTCGCGAAATTAATGCACGTGTTTGCAGTGAATGAATTCGCCTGTCTCCCATTCCTCTGCGAATTACCGCGCGATCTCCAAGAGAACGGCGCCGGTGCTGTGGCTCACCTGGGCCGCAGCCGCGTCAGCGGGCCGCCGCCTGGCCACCCGGACTCAGCGGTCGCACATCGCGGCGACGAAGGCGTCGATCAGGTGCCGCCGATTTTCGGGCACGCCAGTGACGTAGACGGTGGCGGCGCGCCCGGCCCGGTCCCGGCCGCTGAACACCGCGGCCCCCGGCATGTCGCCGGCGGCGAAGTAGGCGTAGCCGCAGCTCGACTTCATCCCGGCCACGCCGTAGCCGTAGCGGGCGCCCGCGGGCCAGCCTTCCTGCTCGACCTTCACCGGCCGGGTCATCATCTTGCTCAGCGGGGCCTTACGCCAGAACCGGTTGAGGTCTTCGGGAGTGGAGACCAGGCCGCCGCTGGCACCGAACTCGTAGGTGGGCAGCTGGTCGGTCAGGTCCACCTCGCCGCCCTGCGGCTGGCCGGGGTGCACCCCGTAGGTGTGGGCGTGCGGGCCGCGGATGCCGTAGTCGCCCTTGGCCGGCCAATACGTGTCCCGCATCCCGTACGGCTTGAGGATCAGGTCCCGGCTCGCCTGGCGGAAGTCCTTGCCGGTCACTGCCGTCACGATCATGCCGAGGACCAGGTAGTTGGTGTTGGCGTAGGCGAAGGAGCCGCGGGGCGTGGGCTTGAGCGCCAGCGCCACCTGCAGGAAGTCCGGGAAGGGTTCCTTCCACTCGATCGCGTTGAAGTACTCGGGCAGGCCGCTGGTCTGCTGCAGCAGCATCCGGACGGTGATCTTCCGACCGTCGATCTCGGCGCCGTCGCCGGTGCCGCGCAGCACCCCGGGCAGGTAACGCTCCACCCTGGCGCCCAGGTCGACCTTCTTCTGATCGACCAGCCGCAGCACGGTGGCGGCAATGATCGGCTTGCTCCCGCTGGCGATCCTGAACCGGCCCTGGGGGCCGATCATCGGCTTTCCGGTGCCCCGCTCCGCGGTGCCGGAGCGCCGGGTCACGGTCGCGCCGCCCGGACTCCGCACCTGGCTCAACGCGCCCGCCATGCCGTCCTCGGTGGTGAGCAGGTCAAGGCGGGACTGCGGCGAGGGCGTTGCGGCGGCGGCGAAGGCGGGGGTGACAGGGGCGAGGACCAGGGAACCGGCGACGGCAGCAGCGAGCAATTTCGTCATGCCTCCAATGTCGCGGGAAGATCACTCAGGATCAGTCACGCCTGCCTGCCTGTTGGGGTGGGGGTCTTCCCTACCGTCGAGGTGATCGCCAAGCGGCGGCCAGCCGAGATCATCTTCTCGGTTCGGTGGCCCAGAAGCCGGCGGTCGCGGGTGTGCGGACGTCATGTCGCCGCGCCGCTTGACCCTGACGCAGCGTCAATCTCTCAGCATGGTGGCATGACCACGAAAACCAGTGCGATCGAGGTCGCCGGACTGCGCAAGTCGTACGGCGACCACGACGACGATGGGGAGCGGGCGGAGAGAGGCGACAGGACGATGCGGCACTTCACGATCCACCACGACGGCGTCACGATCCCGGTGTCTCGCGACGGCCGGGGACGGCCGCTGGTCCTGTGCCCTGGGCTGAACTCGACACAGGCCGACCTGCACGAGCTGACCGAGCTGCTGTGGCGCGACCACGACGTGGTGACCTTCGACCTCCGGGGCCATGGCCTCGCCTCGGCCGCCGACCGATA
Organism: Nonomuraea basaltis; assembly: GCF_005893125.1. GTDB lineage: Bacteria > Actinomycetota > Actinomycetes > Streptosporangiales > Streptosporangiaceae > Nonomuraea > Nonomuraea basaltis. Next base: position 29,420 of record NZ_VCJS01000084.1, read on the forward strand.
CTCCTTCGAGGCGTTCCTCAGCGATCTCGTCGCAGTGATGACGGAGCTGGGACGCCTCGACCCGCCCGGGGCGCCCGTGCTCGTGGGCTACTCGTTGGGCGCTGACCTGGCCGTGCACTATGCCTCCGAGCATCCTGGCACCGTCGCCGAGCTCGTTCTCATCGACGGGGCGAACCCGGTGCCCGAACCGTTCATCACCGAGGCCGCCCTGCCGGAGTTCCGCGCCATGTGGGAGGACCTGGCGACGCAGCAGGAGGCCGAGCGGGGCACCGCGCGTCAGGTGTTGCTCACCGCCCAGGAGATTCTCGACCTGAACCTCGAGATCGATGTGATTCGGTCCGAAATCCTCGACCGGTACAGGAAGATCGACCGGCCCATCAGCATGATCATGTCGACCTCGATGGCCGGCGACAGCGGCGAAGGGCACGCGCCGCGGTTCAATCAGAACTGGCGTGCCGGTGTCGGGCGGCTTGTCCGCGAGCAGCCGCACATCGCCATGTCCTGGCTCGACGCCGACCACCGGCTGGTCTTCACCCATGCCCCGGAAATCGCCCAGATCATCCGGAGTGCACAAGGCCCAGCCGGCCAGGCGACCTCCTGAGCAACTCCTGGGAGGCTGGTCAGATGCTGACCATCGGCGAGCTGGCGTCGTACGCCGGAGTGACGGTGCGCGCGGTGAGGCACTACCACGCCAAGGGGCTGCTGCCGGAGCCGGAGCGGGACCACTCCGGCTACCGCAGGTACGACGCCGGCGCCGTGGTCGAGCTGATCAAAATCCGGACCCTCGCCGAGGCCGGGGTTCCTCTGGCGCGGGTGCGGGAGCTGCTACAGGCCGACGAGGAGGAGTTCGCCGCGGCGATCGCAGACATCGACAAGCGGCTGCGGGCGGAGATCCGGCAGCGGCAGCGGCACCGCGAGCAGATAGCCCGGCTCGCCTCCGGGGACAGCCTCGCGCTGCCCCCGCAGGTGGTCGAGTACCTCGACCGACTGCGAGCGCTCGGGGTCGACGAGCGGATCATCCAGGTCGAACGCGACGGCTGGATCCCGCTGGCCGCGCACTCACCCGAGCGAGTCCCGGAGTGGATGGCACGCAAGCAGGAGCAGATCGCCGACCCGCAGCTCATCGACTTCTATCGCACCCTGGGCCAGGCTCTCGACCGGCCCGGCGACGACCCGCGGCTGGTCGAGCTGGCCGACAAGCTGGCCGCCTACATCACGCGAACGGCCGACGAGCAGGGCGAGGACTACGTCGACGACACCGATATCGAGCCACCGCTCGTCAAGCTGATGGACACGCTGGCGTTCGACACCGCGCCGCCGGCCCGTCGACTGATCGAGCTGCTGAAGCAGCGAGGCTGGACAGGCTGGACCAAGCTCGAGCGCGTGGCCCCGGGTTGAGGACTGCCGCCTGCGGGTTGTGAATTTATAGTGACAACATGCTGTTGGCCGGGATCCGAGATCGCTCTCCGATTGGAGCCCCGCATGACCGCCTCCGAGACCGAGACGCCCGCGCCGACGCTCGACCTGCTGGCCCGCCCGTCGGGCGGGTTCGCCATGGTCGCCATGGATCAGCGCGAGAGCCTCAGGCAGATGTACGCCGCCGCCACCGGCGAGCGGGTGGGCGACGACACGCTGACCGCGTTCAAGCTGGCGGTGGCCAGGGAGGTCGGCCCGCACGCGTCCGGATTCCTGATCGACCGGGACTACGGCTTCGACCGGGTGGCCGCCGAGCGGCTGGTCCGCGGCGGGTTGATCGTCGCCGTGGACAGCCTCCAGCAGGCCCCGGACGGCCCCGTCGAGGACACGTCGATCGACGAGCGGGTCGACCTGGCCGCCGCCCGGCGGGCCGGCGCCGTCGCCGCCAAGCTCCTGCTCATCTGGCGCGACGACGAGCACCGGCAGCGCCGCCTGGACGTCGCCGCCGAGTTCGTACGGCGGTGCGCGCGGGCAGGCCTGCTCTCCGTCCTCGAGGGCGTGGCCAAACCGGCCCTCTCCGCGGGTGAACACGATGCGGATGCCGCGTTCGACGGGCCCGCCGCGATCCGCGCGGCAGCCGCCGAGCTGGCCGGGCTGCGTCCGAGCCTGTACAAGGCCCAGGTCCCGCTCGCGGGCGCGGCGCCGGAGGAGCGGCTGGTCGAGGAGTGCGCGCGGCTCGACGAGGTGATCCCGGTCCCGTGGGTCGTGCTCTCGCAGGGCGTCGACCGCGACGACTTCCCGGCCGCCGTACGGGCCGCCTGCCGCGCGGGAGCGTCCGGGATGCTCGCCGGGCGCGCCGTCTGGAGCGACCTGGTCGGCATCGACATGGCCACCGGCTCCGGCGAGAGCGCCGGCGTGGCCTCCGGTGATCTCGCCGCCGCGTTGCGGGCTCGCGCCGTACCCAGGGTCCAGCACCTGGCGAGCATCGTCGACGAGCACGCGCGCCCGTGGCGCGCCCGATGAGCTGACGGCCGAGGGGGCCGTGCCGGCGGGCGCGCGCATCGGGGGTGCCGGCCACGCGTCGCTATGATCACGGTGTCCTGTGCGGTTTGTCCTGAAAACTTACGGACGAGACCGCACTTCTCATCCGTGGAGGACGCCGTGCGCTTATCCATCGCCTTCTTGAGCATCGCCGCCTCGGCCGCGCTCCTCGTCCCGCCAGGGGCGGCGACAGCCGATCCCGTCGAGCCGCCCCACCCCGCCGTACGCGACTTCGGCAACGGTCCCGAGCGGAACGAGGTGGCGGCCGGAGTGGAGGAGGGGCAGCAGGCAGAGTCACTTCGCCGCACCCCGGAGACGGAGTCGTACGGGATATCCCGCGACCGCGGCTACCCCAGGCAGATCCGGCTCCCGATCCCCGCCGAGAACCCCGCCGACGCCTCCATCAAGCTCGGCCTCGTCCCGTACCACGCCATCGCGCCCAAGCTGAACGACCTGCAGCGGCGCAGCGATCGGGTGAGCGTCGAGATCGCCGGCCGCACGCACCAGGGGCGCGACCTCTACCTCGTCACCGTCACAGCCCCCGAGAGCCGGAGCGCGGCCGGCGAGCAGAGCAAGATCCGCGACCGCATCGAGAACGACCCGGCCGGCGCCGCCCGCGACAGGAAGCTGGCCGGCAGGTACAAGTCGCCGATCTTCGTCAATGCCAACATCCACGGCAACGAGTGGGAGGGCACCGACGCCGCTCTGCGTACCATCGAAGAGCTCGCGACCAGCAAGGATCCGCAGACGGCCGCGCTCCTCGCCCGCACCAGGCTCTATTTCAACATCACCGCCAACCCCGACGGCCGGGTCAACGGGGTTCGGGCCAACGGCGCCGGCTTCGACCTCAACCGCGACTTCGTCACCGCCTCCCAGCCCGAGGTCCGGGCGATGCGCCAGATCATGATCGACACCCAGCCGGTCGCCATGATCGACCTGCACGGCTACGTCAACGGCACGCTCATCGAGCCCACCACGCCGCCGCACGGCGCCAACTACGAGTACGACGTCTTCATCAAGAACACCTATGCCAACGGGCTCGGCATGGAAGCCGCCGTCAACGCGCTCGGGTACACCTTCGAGAAGGACGGCGTCCACCCGCCGCAGATCCCGTTCCGCGACTCGGCCGAGGGCTGGGACGACTGGCCGCCGATCTTCACCCCGCAGTACGCGCCCTTCCACGGCACGGTCGCCTCGCACACCGTCGAGATCCCGCTGCGGGTCAACAACGCCGACTACAACCAGCTGCCCGCCGAGGAGCTGCGCCGCCGTTCCGCGATCAACACGGACGTGGCCGCCGCCGCGATCCGCGCCACGTACGGCTTCGTGGGGACCAGGCACGACGAGCTGATCGCCGACCAGATCGAGGTCTTCCGGCGGGGCGCGGCCGGCGAGCCGTCCAAGGTCGTGCCGCTCGGCATCGTGCCCGGCTTCGGCCCCGAGGACGTCTACAACACCACCTACCCCCGCGCGTACGTCATCACCGGCCGGCGCTCCGCCACCGCCGCCGCCCGCCTCGTCGACCACCTGATCGCGAACGACGTACGGGTCGAGCGGGCCAGGCATCCGTTCCGGGCGAACGGCACGACGTACCCGGCCGGGTCCTACGTCGTGGACATGCGCCAGCCCAAGCGCGGGCTGGCCAACGTGATGCTGGAGCCGGGCGCGGACATCTCGCCCAGGGTGGATGCGATGTACGACATCTCCGGCTGGAGCCACGGCCTGCTCTGGGGCGCCTCCGTGGACAGCGTCGCCCCCGGTTCGCTCCACGTGTCGTCGGAGCCGGTCAAGGCCGCCGCGCCCACCGGGTCGGTCCCGCGTGCCATCGGGCCGCTCGCGCTGAAGGTGACCGACGCCAAGGAGGTCCTGGCGGTGAACGACCTGCTGGCCCAGGGCGTCACGGTGACCTGGGCGAACGACGGGAGCGCGATCGTACCGGCAGGGGCCCGGCAGGCCGCCAGGACGGTGTCCGACCGGTACGGCGTGGCCTTCACCCCGGCCGGGCCGGCCACGGGCACGCCGCTGGCGCAGGTGCGGGTCGCCGCGGCCGCGTCCGCCGACGAGCTGTTCACGCTGCGCGAGCTGGGCTTCCCCGTCACCCCGGTCTCCACGGCCGTGCTCAACGCGGGCTTCGACTGGAGCGGGACCGATGTGCTGTACGTCTCCAGCGGGCTCAGCCACGCGGCGCTCAACCCGGCGGCCCGTACGGCGCTCGACGCGTTCCTCGCCACGGGCGGCGTGATCACCCGGGGCGGCACGGGCGCGACGTTCAACGCCGCAGCCGGGCTGCTCACCGCGACCGCGGTCGCCGGCCGTGGCGACGCCAACGGTGTGGTGCGCACGGTCTCGTCCGGCGGTCCCGTCGGCAGCGGGTCGCCTGAGCACTCGTTCGTGTACTCGCCGCGCTGGTTCACCGCTCTCGGGGCCGAGGTGACGGTCGAGCAGTCGTACGCCGCCGACGGGCCGCTCGTCTCCGGCCACTGGCGGCCCAACGACAACGGGACCGGCGGCCCGGACGCGGCCAGGGGCCAGGCGGCCGTGGTCAGCGGCAGGGACGAGCGGGGCGCGGCCGTGGTGCTGTTCGGCACGGAGCCGCTGTTCCGCAACCACCCGAAGGGATTGTTCCCGCAGGTGGCGAGGGCGCTGTACTGGTCGGCCGCGGTCACCGGTGCGACCGTCACCACGCCCTAGCGCCACGGGCGCGACGGTCACCGCGCCTTGGTGCCACGGGCGTGACCGTCATAGCGCCATGACGACGAGCCGGCCCGGCGGCCTTTCGCGCCGCCGGGCCGGCTCGTCACTTCGCCGCTCCGGCCCGGCCTGGTGTCACCGGCCGGGCGCCGGCGCGTACCCGCCGGGCCGAGTGGTGAACGTGCCCCGGCCCTGGGTTCGGCTACGCAGCCGGGTCGCGTACCCGAACAGCTCGGCCAGCGGCACCGTCGCCGTGATCACCACCGTGCCGGCGCGGGCCGTCGAGCCCGAGACGCGGCCGCGCCGGGCGGCCAGGTCGCCCAGCACGCCGCCGGCGGACTCCTCCGGCACCGTGACCGTGACCTCGGCCACCGGCTCCAGCAGCACCATCTCGCAGGCCCGCAGCGCCTCGCGCAGCGCCAGCCGTCCCGCCGCGCGGAACGCCAGCTCGGACGAGTCCTTGGGATGGGTGGCCCCGTCGGTCAGCGTGACCCGCAGCCCGGTCACCGGATGGCCGCCGAGCGGGCCGCCGGCCAGCGCGTCCCGGCAGCCCGCCTCGACCGCCCGCACGTACTCGCGCGGCACCCGCCCGCCGACCACGGACGAGCGGAACTCGAAGCCCTCGCCGTCCAGCGGTTCCACATCGAGCACGACGTGGGCGAACTGGCCGGCGCCCCCGTCCTGCTTGACGTGCCGGTACAGCAGCCCCGACACCCCGCGCGCCACCGTCTCCCGGTGGGCCACCCGCGGCCGGCCGACGGCCACGTCCAGCCCGTGGTGGCGGCGGAGTTTCTCCGCCGCCACCTCCAGGTGCAGCTCGCCCATGCCGGACAGCAGCGTCTGGCCGGTCTCGGCGTCGGCCCGCACGGACAGCGACGGGTCCTCCTCGGCCAGCCGGGCCAGCGCGGCGGCCAGCCGGTCGGCGTCGGTGCTCCTGCGGGCCTCGACCGCCACGGACACCACGGGCTCGGTCACGCCCGGCGGCTCCAGGACCAGCGGCGCCCCGGGCGCGCACAGCGTGGCGCCGGCGCGGGCGCCCTTGAGCCCGACCACCGCGACGATGTCCCCGGCCACCGCCCGCTCCACGTCGGTGTGCCGGTCGGCCTGCACCCGCAGGATCCGGCCCACCCGCTCGGTACGTCCCGCGCCGGCGTCCAGCACCGTGTCCCCCTTCCGCATCGTGCCCGAGTAGATCCGCAGGTAGGTCAGCCGCCCGGTGGCGGTCGAGCTCACCTTGAACGCCAGCGCCGCCAGCGGCGCCGCCGGGTCCGCGGCCCGCTCGCCGCCGTCCTGCGCCCGCACCGCCGGCACGTCCAGCGGCGACGGCAGGTACGCCACCACGGCGTCCAGCAGCGGCTCGATCCCCCGGTCGCGGTAGGCCGACCCGCACAGCACGACCACGCCCGCACCGCTGCGCGTCAGGTCCCGCAGCGCGGCGGCCAGGGTCGCCGCGGAGATCGCCGGCTCCGCGCAGAACTCCTCCAGCGCGCCCGGATGCAGCTCCGCCACCGCCTCCTCCAGCAGCCGGCGCCGCCGCCGCGCCTCGTCCAGCAGGGCGTCCGGCACCGGGCCCTCCTCGGCCCCGCCGCCATCGGCCCACACCAGCGACCGCATCCGCAGCAGGTCCACGACCCCGGTGAACGCGTCCTCGCTGCCGATCGGCAGCTGCACCACCAGCGGCGACGGGTGCAGTCGCGCCCGGATCGACGCGACCGCCGCGTCCAGGTCGGCGCCGGCGCGGTCCAGCTTGTTCACGAACGCGATGCGCGGCACGCCGTACCGATCGGCCCGCCGCCACACCGACTCGCTCTGCGGCTCGACCCCGGCCACGCCGTCGAACACCGCGACCGCGCCGTCGAGGACCCGCAGCGAGCGCTCCACCTCGTCGGAGAAGTCGACGTGGCCCGGTGTGTCGATCACGTTGATCCAGTGGCCGTCCCAGACGCAGCTCACCGCCGCGGCGAAGATCGTGATGCCGCGGTCGCGCTCCTGGGAGTCGAAGTCGGTGACGGTCGTCCCGTCGTGCACCTCGCCGCGCTTGTAGGTGGCGCCGGTCAGGTACAGGATCCGCTCGGTGACGGTGGTCTTGCCGGCGTCGACGTGGGCGAGGATGCCCAGGTTGCGGATGGCGGTCAGCGGGTTGGAAACACGAGTGCGCATGGCCTATGGCCCTTCATGACGCATGGGAACAGGACAGCGCGATTCCCCGGCGAACGGCCCGGGTCCGGGCAGGCGGGAACCCCTCGGCAGAAGGGCGGATGTTCGTCAGGACGTCCAGTGACGGCCGCGCAGCCGGCACCGGGGCGACGAAGACACCAGGATCACCTCGTAGCGCGACGGGGGGACGACGGCAGCGGTGCTGTGGCGCACGGCCGGCTCCTCTCCCTCGTCGATCGCGGTGCGTCGGTTCGAGGCGAGTGTAGTGAAACCGGCGTGACCAGAGAAACGGGTTTTCCGCCGGGCGTGAGGTTCATCACGCGGACGCCTGCCTGCCGCCGAAGAGAGACGCCGCCGTCATTTCCGCATGTCGACATAGGCGCGAGACGCTTTCAGGGAAGGACGCGCCCCATGACGATCTCTCTTGACACGGGTCGGTACACGGTCGGCATGGCCACGAGCGCAGCCGACGTGCGGGCAGCGCAACGGCTCCGGTACGAGGTCTTCGCCGAGGAGATGGGGGCGCGGCTCGACAGCCCCGTCTCCGGGATCGACGCAGACAGGTTCGACGCCTACTGCGACCACCTCCTCGTACGCGACGGCGCCGAGGTCGTCGGCACGTACCGGCTGCTGCCGCCGGGCCGTACCGACCGGCTCTACTCCGACGCGGAATTCGATCTCCGCAACCTCGCCCCCATCAGGAAGGGCCTGGTCGAGGCCGGCCGCACCTGCGTGCACCCCGGCCACCGGGACGGCGCGGTCGTGGGCCTGATGTGGGCGGGCATCGCTCGGTACATGGTGAGCGGCGGACACCAGTGGCTGGCCGGCTGCTGCTCGGTGCCGCTCGACGACCAGGGGGCGGTGGCGGCGGCGGTCGCCGAGCGGGTGCCGCTCGGGCCGGAGGAGTACCGGGTCACGCCGCGCGATCCGTGGCGCAGCGGGCGGGGCGCGGTCCGTACCGACCGGTTCGTGCCGCCCGCACTCCTGCGCGGGTACCTGCGGCTGGGGTCCTGGGTGTGCGGGGCGCCCGCGCACGACCGCGACTTCGGCACCGCCGACTTCTTCGTGCTGCTGTCCATGGCCCGCGTCAACGCCCGCTACCTGCGCTACTTCCTGGGAGAGACGCCGTGAGCGGCCCTGGAGGTGCCGTGGTGAGCTCGGTCGCGCAGCTCAACCCCTGGCGGCCGCTCGGGCCGTGCTCGCCCGCCGCCTGCGTGGAGGTCCCGGCCGCGCAGGCCGGGCCGGTCCGCCTGGTGGCGCGGCTGTCGGCGGCGCTGCTCGTGGTGCTCGCGGGCGTACCGCTGTCCCTCGCGACCTGCAGGGTGCGCGCCGCCCGGCGGGCGGAGATCACGAGGGTGTGGGCGCGGCTGCTGCTGCGCGCCCTCGGCATCAGGGTCGAGGTCGCCCCGGGAGCGGAGGGCGAGGGCGGCCTCGTCGTGGCGAACCACATCTCCTGGCTCGACCCGATCGTGATCGCGGCCACGGTGCCGTCGCGGCCGCTGGCCAAGCGGGAGATCGCCGGATGGCCGGTCGTCCGGACGCTGGTGGCGGGCTCGGGGGCGCTGCTCATCGACAGGGAGCGGCTGTACGAGCTGCCGGCGACCGTCGCGGCGATCGCGAGCGCGCTGCGGGCGGGCGACACGGTCGTCGCCTTCCCCGAGGGGACGACCTGGTGCGGGCGCGGCATGGGCGGGTTCCGGCCGGCGGTGTTCCAGGCCGCGATCGACGCGGGCGCCCCGGTGCGACCGGCGACGCTCCGCTACCGGGAGGGCGCGGCGACCTCGACCCGCGCCTGCTACGTCGGCGACGACTCGCTGCTGGCCTCCCTGCTGCGGGTCGCCGCGACCCGGCATCTCGCCGTCGAGGTGACGCTCCTCACCCCGATACGGCCCGCCCTCGCCGGCCGGCGGCCGGACGCCCGCGCGGCACTGGCCAGGATCGCCGAGGCCCGGGTACGCGCCAACGTCCTCGATGACGCGCACGGAACGCGTACGGAGGCATTGGAGGCCGCCTGGCGGCCCCTCGGCGTGACCGCGACGGCCGATCATGCAGTTTGACATTGCCGGACGCTCATCCATTAGGTTAGCCTCGCCTAAATAGGCGGCATTGATCTATTGAGGAGCCGTTCTTTGACACGCACGCTCACCCTCGTGGCGCTCGTCCTGATCACGATCGTTGGCTGCGGCTCCACCGCGCCCGCCCCCGCGCCCGCCACCGGCGCGGGCAGCGCCACGGCCGCGGCCGGTGCCTTCCCCGTGACGATGGCGCACAAGTACGGCAGCACCACGATCCCCGCCGCCCCCAAGCGCGTCGTCACCGTCGGCCTCGTGGAGCAGGACGCGCTGCTCGCCCTCGGCGTCGTGCCCGTCGCCACCACGGAGTGGTTCGGCGGTCACCCGGGAGCCATCGGCCCGTGGGCCAAGGACAAGCTCGGCAGCGCCACCGTGCCGCAGGTCCTGAAGGACACCGGCAGCGGCCCCCAGCTCGAGAAGATCGCCGCGCTCAATCCCGACCTGATCATCGGCCTCTATTCGGGGCTCACCCAGGAGCAGTACACCACCCTGTCGAAGATCGCCCCGACCGTCGCCCAGCCCAAGGAGTACATCGACTACGGCATCCCATGGGATGAGCTCACCAAGAAGGCCGGCATCGCCGTCGGCAAGGCCGCCGAGGGCGAAGCGCTGGTCAAGCAGGTCGAGGACCGGTTCGCGCAGGTGCGGAAGGAGCACCCCGAGTTCAAGGGCGCGACCGCCCTCATGGCCACCGTGTACGAGGGCTACTTCGTCTTCGGCAGCCAGGACGCGCGCTCCCGCCTGCTGGGCTCGCTCGGCTTCCAGCTCCCCACCGACCTCGACAAGGCCATCGGCGACAAGTTCGGCGCGAACATCAGCAGGGAGCGCCTCGACCTGCTCGACACCGACGCGATCGTCTGGAGCGTGACCGACATCCCCAAGGGCCAGGCCGAGCTGCACGGCGACAGCGTCTACAAGGGGCTCAAGGTGGCCACGGAGGGCAGGGAGGTCTTCCTGCAGGAGAGCACTCCGCAGGGCGACTCCGTGGCGTTCCTCACCGTGCTGAGCCTGCCGTACGTGCTCGACATGCTCGTGCCCAAGCTCGCGACCGCGGTGGACGGCGACCCGGCGACCAAGGTCACGTGAAGGCCCTCGGGGTCGCGGCGGGCGCGCTGATCGTGGTGTGCCTGCTGTCGCTCTCGCTCGGCGCCCGCCAGATCCCGCTCGACCAGGTGGCGGGAGCCCTGGCGGGCACGGTGACCGACCGCGACATCCTGGACGTCATCTGGTCGGTACGCCTGCCGCGCACGCTGATCGGCGTGCTGACGGGCGCGGCGCTCGGCCTGTCGGGCGCCCTCATGCAGGCCCTCACCCGCAACCCGCTGGCCGACCCCGGTGTGCTGGGCGTCAGCGCGGGCGCGGCGTTCGCCGTGGTCCTGGCCATCGGGGTGTTCGGGGTCGGGGCGCCGGGCGGGTTCGTGTGGTTCGCCTTCGCCGGCGCCCTGGTCGCCAGCGTCGTCGTGTACGGGCTGGCCGGGCTGGGGCGCGACGGGATGACGCCGGTCAAACTGGCGCTGGCCGGGGTCGCGGTGACGTTCCTGCTGAGCTCGGTGACCAGCGCGTTCGTGCTCGTGGACCCGGAGTCGCTCAGCCGGTTCCGGTTCTGGTCGGCGGGATCGCTGTCCGGCACGGGCGGGAATGTGCTGCCGCAACTGCTGCCGTTCGTGCTGGTGGGGGCCGGGCTGGCGTTCGCGTGCGGGCCGGGGCTCAACAGCCTCGCGCTGGGCGACGACGTGGCCCGCGGGCTTGGGCGCCGGGTGGGGCTGGTCAGGCTGGAGGGGGCGGCGGCCGTCATGCTGCTGACCGGGTCGGCCGTGGCGGCCATCGGGCCCGTGGTGTTCGTCGGGCTCGTGGTGCCGTACCTGGCGCGGGCCCTGGCCAGGCGCGACGGCTCGGAGGCCGACCACCGGCTGCTGCTGCCGCTGGCGGCCATGCTCGGACCGTGCCTGCTGCTCACCGCCGACATCGCCGGCCGCGTCGTGGCACCGCCGATCGAGGTGCAGGCGGGGCTGCTGGTGGCCTTCATCGGCGGTCCGTTCTTCGTCGTCCTGGCCCGGCGCCGGCGATTGGCGGAGCTGTGACGGCACGGGCCGTACTGCATCGGTGTTCGGGGGGATATGTGATGGAGCGGGCTGGAATACGCTGCTGGTCAGGGGAGCTGTGATGAGCCAGGTCGTCACGTTCCGGCTGTCCGTACCGCCCATCTCCGGCGTGCTGCGCCCCCGCCTCATCCTGGTGTGCCTGGCCGTGGCCGCGGCCGCCTTCCTGGCGTTCTGCCTGGGCATCGGGCTGGGGGAGGTCCCGCTCGGCCTCGGCGAGGTCGTCGGGTCGCTGCTGGGAACAGGAGACCAGGGCACCGCGTTCGTCGTACGCGAGCTGCGCCTGCCCAGGGCGTTGACCGGGCTGCTCGCGGGCATCGCGTTCGGCCTGTCGGGCGCGCTGTTCCAGACGATGACCCGCAACCCGCTCGCCAGCCCTGACATGATCGGCGTCACGCAGGGGGCGGGCGTCGCCGTGGTGGCCGGGATCGCCCTGGGCCTCGGCGTCGGACTCCAGGTGCTGGGCTTCGCCGGGGCCGTGTTCGCCGCGCTGATCACGTACCTGCTGGCCTGGAGACGCGGCGGCGCCACCGGCAACCGCATCGTCCTCGTGGGAATCGGCCTGTCGTGGATCTGCACGAGCGCCACCGAGTACCTCATGGTCACCAGCGGCGATTTTCAGGCACAGCAGGCGCTCGGCTGGCTGTTCGGCAACCTGAACGGCCGCACCTGGGACCACGTGATGCCCCTGGCGATCGCGTTGGCCGTGCTGGCACCCGCCGCCCTCCTGCTGGCCCGCTGGAGCCAGGTGCTCCAACTCGGCGACGAGCTGGCGGTCGTCCTGGGCGCCCCGGTGCAGCTGGCGAGGCTGACACTCCTGATGACGGGTGTCGCCTTGGTGGCCTTCGGAACAGCAGCAGCGGGCCCCGTCGCCTTCGTGGCCCTTTCCGCCCCGCAAATCGCCCGCCGCCTGGCCGGCACCGCCTGGCCACCACCGCTGGCCTCGGGCCTCGCGGGCGCATTCATCGTGCTGGGCGCGGATTTGATCGCGAGGTTGCTGATCCCAGACGTGGAACTGCCGGTCGGCGTGGTTACCGGCGCCCTGGGAGCCCCGATCCTGCTGTGGCTCCTGGCCAGGACACGCCGCCGGTAGGTCGCCCGAGGTCTTCGCCCGGGGCACGTAGGGCTTCTGATGCGTATTCTCGGCGTCGCGTTGTCACAGATCGGGATGCTGCGCTGTCTTTCAGACGGACCGGACTCCCAGAGCGACAGGAGTGAGCCCTTGCCACCAGCCAGCACCACGATCCGGATCCGGGTCCGGATGAGCGCTCGCCCCATCGACGAGCCGCACCGCGCCGCGAGCCAGCTTGAGCTCCTGTTCGACCTCACCTTCGTGGTCGCGGTCGCGGCCGTCACCGCCCAACTCGCGCACAGCATCGCCGACGGTCACGGCCTGGCCCAGCTGGTGCCGTTCCTCCAGGTGTTCTTCGCGATCTGGTGGGCGTGGATGAACTTCACCTGGTTCGCCTCGTCCTACGACACCGACGACGTCGCCTACCGGCTGCTGACCATGGTGCAGATGGCCGGCGTGCTGGTCCTCGCCGCCGGTGTGCCCGCCGCGATCAGCGACTCCGATTACGGTGTTGTCACGCTGGGCTACCTCATCATGAGGGTGGCGCTCGTCTCCCAATGGCTGCGGGCCGGTTTAGAAGACCCGGACAGCCGCCGCACCGCGCGGCGCTACGCCGCCGGCATCAGCCTCGTGCAGCTGGGATGGGTGCTTCGCTTCCTCCTCGTGGATACGGGCGCCCTGCCCTCGTCTTCCGCGCTGCCGCTCTTCGCCTGCCTGGTCGTCCTAGAACTCGCGGTGCCACGGTGGGCGGAACGGGCCAGGGCCACCAACTGGCACCCGCACCACATCGCCGAGCGCTACGGCCTGTTCACCATCATTCTGCTCGGTGAAAGTGTCCTCGCCGCGAGCAGGGGAGTCGAAGGAGCGCTCGAAGCAGGCGAGATCAGCGGTGGCTTCGTCGTCATCGCTTTCTCCGGCCTCGTCCTGCTGTTCGCTCTTTGGTGGCTCTACTTCCTCGTAGAGGCCGGCGAAGGTCTCAGCGACCGCCGTCATCGGTCTTACCTGTGGGGATACGGCCACTATGGCATCTTCGCGGCCCTGGCGGCCCTCGGCGCCGGGCTCGAAGTGGCGGTGGAGCAGAGCGGGCACGCCGTTGCGGCATCACCGCTGGCACTCGGCTACGCGGTCGCCATCCCGGTCGGTGTGTATCTCGCTCTGCTGTGGGCGGTACACGCACTTGTCGTCGCAACGCCCGTCTTCTTTCCCGCTGTGGTTCTGGGCTGCGTCATCGTCATCTTGGTGCTGCCGCTCGCGACGCCCTGGATCGGTGTGGCCGCCGTGGTCGCGGTGATCGCGGCCATCTGCGTCGTGCTGGTCGCCGTCACGATCTGGACCGCAGTCGTTGGGGCCCGCGCTGGAGCGCGTCGTCATGGCCCGCAATCCTCCAGCTCCGGCGAGGCGTAAAGGAGATCTGGGACGGTCCACGCTGGTGCAGGGTCATCGGCCCTGCGTGGCTGGTGGCGGGTCAGGCCCGGTGGACACCGCGGTGAGCTTGGCCGGGTTCATCATCCACAGCACCTGGTCGATGCCCTGCTCCGAGGCGTTGACCGTGAGGACCGTGAACACCTGTCCGTCGCGGCTGAGCAGGGCTGAGGTCTGGCCGTTCGTGGTCGCCCAGGCCACGTCGACACCGGTCCAGAAGCGGTCCGCGAATGCCTTGACGTACTTGGCCACCCGCGACGCGCCCGCCACGGGGAAACGAGAGGCGCGCACGGCGCCGCCGCCGTCGGAGTAGCTGGTCACGTCCGCGGCGAAGAGCTCCTCCAGCGCGGTGAGGTCGCCGGAGCGGGCCGCGGTGACGAAGGCGGTCAGCAGCCTGCGTTGTTCGGCTCCGGTCACGGGCGTGCGGCGCTCGACGAGTACGCGCTTGCGGGCCCTGCTGACCAGCTGGCGTACGGCCGCCTCGTTGAGCTGGACGATGTCGGCGATCTGCCGGTAGGGGTAGTCGAATGCCTCCCGCAGCACGTACGCCGCGCGTTCGGTGGGCGAGAGCCGCTCCAGGAGCAGCAGCACCGCGAACTCCAGGGCCTCGCCGCGCTCGGCGCCGAGGTAGGGATCCCCGCCGGTGTCGACCGGTTCGGGCAGCCATGGGCCGAGGTAGGTCTCGCGGCGGACGCGGGCGGACTGGGCGGCGTTGATGGCCAGCCGCGTGGTCGTCGTCGCCAAGAACGCCGCCGGATTGTCCACCGTGGCGCGGTCATACGCCTGCCAGCGCAGCCAGACGTCCTGCACCAGATCCTCGGCTTCGGTGACACTGGCCAGCATCCGGTACGCGATCCCGAACAGGCGCGGCCGCACACCGTCGAACACCGCCACGGCCTGTTCGAGATCTTCCGGTCCGCCAGATTCGCTCGTCGGCACGGTATCCGCCACTGTCATCGCCCCCTGCTCCGGCGTCCCCCCTCGTCGGTAGTCCGAGCTTCGGGACCTTCCTGGACTGTTACCTGCCGCCTACCCCTTGAACAGCGGGGACAGGCCAGTAGCGGGGAACAGTCCAGGAAGATCTCCTCCGGCGCAGCGGCCGGCCAGACGTCTGCTCTCACAGACAGCGACGCGGTCACCCCATGCCGCGATTCCGGTGGCAGCCGCGGAAGGCCGCTGTGGAGCTTGCCGTGGCAGAGCCGGCCGTGCGGCCGGGCGGGGTGGTGGCAGGAGGATCAGCCCTGGATGGACTTGGTCTCGAGATACTCTTCGAGGCCGTGGCGGCCGAACTCGCGGCCGTTGCCGGACTGCTTGTATCCGCCGAACGGTGCCAGGACGTTCCAGTCGGCGCCGTTGACGTCCACCTGGCCGGTGCGCAGCCGGCGGGCGATCGCCATCGCGCGGTCGTGGCTGCCGGACACGGCGCCGGTGAGTCCGTACATCGTGCTGTTGGCGATCTCCACGGCCTGGTCGTCGCCGCTGTAGGGGATGATGGTCAGGACCGGGCCGAAGATCTCCTCCTGCGCGATCACCGCGTCCGCCGCGACGTCGGCGAAGATCGTCGGCCGTACGTACGCGCCTCCGTCCAGCCCTGCGGGCTTTCCCCGGCCGCCGAAGACCAGCCGGGCACCGTCGGCGATGCCCCGCTCGATGTAGCCGTTGACCCGCTGCCGGTGCTGCTCGGAGGCCATCGGGCCGATGTGGGTGGCTTCGTCCGTCGGGTCACCGACGACGTAGGTGGCGGCGGCGGCCACGGCCAGCTCGACCGCCTCCTCCTGCCGCGACGCCGGCACCAGCATCCGCGACCACGCGCCGCAAACCTGACCGCCATTGGGAAAGGCCATGGCGACGCCACGAGCGACCGCCTCAGGGAAGCCGGCGTCGTCGAGGATGATGTTGGCCGACTTACCGCCAAGCTCCAGTGTGACCCGCTTGACGGTCTCCGAGGCCGCCGCGGAAACCTGCCGGCCCGCACGGGTGGAGCCGGTGAACGACACCATGTCGATGCCGGGATGCGCCGCGATGGCCGCACCGACGGCCGGGCCCGTGCCATGGACGATGTTGAACACCCCGGCGGGCAGCCCCGCCTCGGCCGCGACCTCGGCCAGGATCGCCGCCGTCAGCGGCGCGATCTCCGACGGCTTGAACACCATGGTGTTGCCCGCCAGCAGGGCGGGCGCCAACTTCGAGACGATCTGCTGGAGCGGGAAGTTCCATGGCGTGATGGCGCCCACGACGCCGATCGGCTCACGCACCACCAGCGAATTGCCGATCCGCTCCGTCCAGTCGAAGGTGGGGGCGAGCGCGGCGAAGGACGCCGCCACCGCCACCGGGAACGCCGCCTGCGCGGTGCGGGACAGCGTGATGGGGGCGCCCATCTCGCGGGTGATCGTGGTGGCGATCTCCTCGGCCCGGCTGCGCAATCCGTCTGCGATGCGCCCGACGACCCGCCCGCGTTCGGCCGGGTCGGTGGCGGCCCAGCCGGGGAAGGCCGCGGTCGCCGCGGCGACGGCCTGGTCGACGTCTGCCGTGGTGCCGTCCGGCACCTGAGCTATGACTTCGCCGGTCGCCGGGTTCACCACGTCGATCATGAGAGTGGATCCGGCGGCGTTCTGGCCGCCGATCCAGTGGGCTGCTGTCTTCAGTGCTGTGCTCATGCAACGACCCTGACAGCAGGGCGAGGCCGGAGGAATGTTCTCCCAATCCGGGGATCCGGCCTGGCTCGATCCCCGTCTCGCCGATCCAGGGACCGGCAGAACATGGATCCGGGCGGCCGGCGCCTCGATACTCGACACCCCGGGGGAAACATTTCCGGCCAGGAAGTGTTGCCGGGGCGAATGCGTAGGCGACCGTACATGCGGCCTCCCGCCGGCCGGCCGGGGTCGCGATTCGCCCACTCCGACAACGCGCAGAGGAGATCGACCATCGTGGACCGGGTCCGACTCGCCGAATTCCTGCGAAGCCGCCGGGAGGCGTTGCAGCCAGAAGACGTAGGGCTGCCCCGTGGCGGGCGGCGGCGTACGGGCGGGCTGCGGCGCGAAGAGGTGGCCGTGCTGTCCGACATGTCGGTCGACTACTACAGCAGGCTGGAGCAGCGACGCGGGCCGCACCCGTCAGAGCAGATGCTCGCCGCCCTCGCCGGCGGCCTGCGCCTGTCTCTCGAGGAACGCGATCATCTGCTCCGTCTCGCGGGTTACGCCACCCCCCAGCGGACCCTGCGTGCCGACCACGTCAACCCCGGCATGATGCGCGTCTTCGACGGCCTCGAGAACGCCGCCGCCCAGGTCGTGAACCACATCGGAGAAACGCTGAAGCAGACCCGGCTGTCGAAGGCGCTGATCGGCGATGAGACCTCCCGCACCGGGATGGCCCGCAGCGCGCACTACCGGTGGTTCACCGACCCCACTGCGCGATCCATCTATCCCGAGGACGACCACCCAACACATAGCAGGCTGATCGCAGCGAACCTGCACGAGATGTACACCCGCGACCGTGAGGACCCGCGCCTGGCAGCGGTCGTCGACGCCCTGCTCGCCGAGAGCGCCGAGTTCACCGCGCTGTGGCGCGAGCACCCGATCACCGGTCTGTACTGCCCGCCCAAACGCATCCAGCACCCGCAGCTCGGCCCGCTCGAACTGCACTGCCAGACGTTGATCGACCCCGACCAGTCCCAGATGCTCGTCGTCTACACCGCGCCATCGGGCAGCGATAGCCGCGACAAACTGCGCCTGCTGTCCGTCATCGGCGACCAGCGCGTCTAGCAGGTCGCGTCTGGCGTGCTCCTCCTCGTCCATCAGACGCCGCTCGCGCGGACCAGACCGGTTCGCCTGGCCGTCGATGGGGGTGACCTCCGTGGTGGCGAAGCGATCCAGGACCTCGTACGAGGGGCGGCCGGATCCGGCACGAGCGACCGCGCGCAGCAACGAGGATGTCACAAATCACGCCGCTACCCGGTCTTGCTTCTGGAAGGGTTTTCGTCGATGCGGCCAAAGGGAGCACCATGCATTCGCCAGAGCAACGGATCGCCACGTCGGTCCTGGTCATCGGCACGGGAGGAGCCGGGCTGCGGGCCGCGATCGAGCTCGCCGAGCGCGGGGTCGGCGTCCTCGCCGTGGGCAAACGGCCGAAGGCGGACGCGCACACCTCTCTCGCGGCGGGCGGCATCAACGCGGCGCTCGCCACGATGGACCCCGAGGACACCTGGCAACAGCACGCGGCGGACACCCTCAAGGAGAGCTACCTCCTCGCCAACCCCCAGACGGTGCGCATCGTCACCGAAGGGGGCGCACGGGGCATCGAAGACCTCCAGCGCTACGGCATGCCGTTCGCCCGCGAACAGGACGGGCGGATCTCGCAGCGCTTCTTCGGCGCCCACACCTACCGGCGCACCGCCTACGCCGGGGACTACACCGGACTGGAGATCCAGCGCACCCTGATCAACCGCGCGGCACAGCTCGACGTCCCCGTCCTCGACACCGTGTACATCACGCGCCTTCTCGTCCGCGACAACGCGGTCTTCGGCGCGTACGGGTTCGACCTGACCGACGGCAGCCGCTACGTCATCCACGCCGACGCGGTGATCCTGGCCGCCGGCGGCCACACCCGGATCTGGCGGCGCACCTCCTCCCGGCGGGACGAGAACACCGGCGACTCCTTCCGCCTCGCGGTCCTCGCCGGCTGCCGCATCCGCGACCCCGAGCTGGTGCAGTTCCACCCCTCCGGTCTCATCGCACCCGAGAACGCGGCCGGCACCCTCGTCTCCGAAGCGGCTCGGGGCGAGGGCGGAATCCTGCGCAACCAGCTCGGCGAGCGGTTCATGTCGCGCTACGACCCGGAGCGGATGGAGTTGTCCACGCGCGACCGCGTCGCCCTGGCCGCGTACACCGAGATCAAAGAAGGCCGCGGGACCCCGGACGGCGGCGTCTGGCTGGACGTGTCACATCTGCCGCGCGAGACGATCATGACGCGGCTGCCTCGTGTCTACCAGACGCTCCTGGAACTGCAGATGCTCGACATCACCAAGCAGCCGATCGAGATCGCACCGACCGCGCACTACTCGATGGGCGGGGTCTGGGTACGACCCGAGGACCACGGCACGGGCGTCGACGGCCTGTACGCGATCGGGGAGGCGGCCAGCGGCCTGCACGGCGCCAACCGCCTCGGCGGCAACTCACTCATCGAACTCCTCGTCTTCGGCCGCATCGTCGGGCAGGCGGCGGCCGAGTATTCCGCGGGCCTGGAGGCCCAGCGCCGCTCGGCCGAGGCGCTCGACGCGGCACGGGCGGAGGTGGACCAACTCCTGGCCGCCGACGGCCCCGAGAACGTGCGCGCACTGCAACGAGCCCTCCGCGACATCATGACCGAGCACGCCGGCGTGGTGCGCGACGAGAGCGGCCTGCTGAAAGGCCTCGCCGAACTTAAGGCGGTAGAAGCGCGCATCAACGATGTCGGCGTGCACCCGGACATCGCCGGCTTCCAGGACCTGGCCCACGCCTTCGACCTGAAGTCCGCAGCGCTCGCCGCCCGCGCGACGATCGAGACCGCACGTGAGCGTCGCGAGACCCGCGGCTGCCACAACCGCTCCGACTACCCCGATCTCGACCCCGCACTGCAGGTCAACCTCGTGTGGTCCGGTCCCGGATCGGTGGAGAGGGAGACCATCCCCCCGATTCCCGTCGAGATCGCGGCGCTCATGCGCGAGGTTTCCAGCGTCGGAAAGCTCGTCGAGTAGCGACCATCGGGCGATGCGGCCGAAGAAACATCCCGGCTGCCCGATTCCACACCGCGGCACACATCGTCGCCGCCCGCTACACCGCTGACGGCGCAATGGCGCCCTCCCCCTGAAAGGACGGCAACGATGAGCCCTGTAGTCGTAGGCGTGGACGACTCCGAGGAATGCCTGCGAGCTGTGGAGTGGGCCGCTGGCGAGGCCGGACGCCGCCGACAGCCGCTGCAGATCCTCCACGCCTTCATCTGGCCCCTCCTGGGAGTACCCCTCGGACCGGCGCCGGGAGCGCCTCCCGAAGGCGGCCTCCGGCACGCCGCCGAACGCATCCTGGCCACCGCACTGGCCCGTGCACAAAAAGTCGCACCCGACATCGAGGTGACCACCAGCCTGCCGGAAGGCGAGCCCGCCACCGCACTGCTGCACCGGTCTCACCAAGCAGAACTCCTCGTCGTGGGCAGCCGCGGGCTCGGCGAAGTAGGCGGCCTGCTCCTGGGATCGGTAGGCGCCCGACTCGGGAGCGAGGCCGCCTGCCCCGTCGTCGTCGTGCGCGGGCCCGTCACGCCACGGGGACCTGTCGTGGTGGGCATCGCCGACGATGGCGAGAGCGAGGCTCTGCTCGCCTTCGCGTTCGCGCATGCCGCCCGGACAGCGAATGTCCTGATGCTGGCGCATGTCAGCACCGAGAGATCAGCCAGTCCAAGAAGCCTGGCCCTGCCCGAGCACCGCCTGGCCCGGTGGCAGGAGCGCTACCCCGCGGTCACGATCGTCCAGGAGTCTCTCACCGGCCAGCGGGGCAGGACGCTGACGCACGCCGCGTCCGAGGCGTCCCTGCTTGTTGTCGGCTCTCACCACCGCCACGAGCTCAGCGCGCTGATGCACGGCTCGGTCAGTCAGACCGTCCTCCACCACGCCACCTGCCCCGTGGCGATCATCCCGGTCCATCGGTAGGTCCCTGCGCGCCACATGGCCGTGTGGGGGTCGGCAACAGTTGTTCTTTGAGTGTGCGTAAGTGTGCACGAAATGACAGGAGCTGATGCCGGAGTGTGCGCCGTGAACCTCACGGTTGGTAGAGAACACAGGGTGCGCGGGCAAGCGTGACGCCACGGCCGCACGGGCCATAAAGGCTTGCGTATCGCTCAAATGTTCTGCCCAACGGTGGCAAACTTCGGTAGTCTATTCGTCACCTTCAGTAACGGCTTGGGAGGTGGGGTTGACGTCATGCAGGCGTACCGGGGTGCTCGCGATCTCCATCCAGCGATCTCTTCACATGCCTGCCGCTCGGCCAACGGCTGTGCCCGCACGACGCTGGAGGCCACGGCGCATGGCTGAGCAGCTGCGACCGATCGAGGCGCCGTTCGTCGCTGCCGCTCCGTCGGGTGTGGCGGTCCGGGATCGTCTCAAGGGGCTGAGCGCCCGGGATGAGATGGTGCTGCGGCTGGTGGGTGCGCATCTCGGCACGCTGGCCTCCAGCGATCTTGCGGTGCGCTGCCGGGACGGGCTGGCGCACGACGCGGACCGGTGGGCGCAGCGCAAACGCGAGCTGACCGCGCTGTCGTCGGCGCGGTGGGCCGGGGCGATCACCAAGGCGTCGCATGACCAATGGGCACTGGCCCGCCGCTGCCAGCTCGCCCACATCCAGAACCTCGAGGCCGCGATCGCGACGATCACGCGCCGCCTTTCCGTGCCCGTGGGCCAGAAGGCCACCAAGGACACTCCGGCGGGGTATCGCTCGCGCAAGGAGTGGTTCGCCAAGTCTCGCCGCCTGCACGTGCTGACCGATCGGCTGGCCGCCGTGCGGGCGGACTGGCAGGCCGGGCGGGTGCACATCGTGCGGGGCGGCAAACGGC
>NZ_VCJS01000635.1 GCF_005893125.1 Nonomuraea basaltis
GCCTCGGGACCCAGCTCGTCGAACAGGTCGCTGAGCTGTGCTCGCTCGACGGCGTCGAAGAGCAGATCGGCCATATCGCCGGAGTATAGCGAGGCCGGCGGCGGGCTTGGAGGCTCCCTGAGGACGAGCCGAGCTACACCCAAGCGACATGGCGGGAGCGCGCCCTCAACGCCGAGGACGCGTTGAAGGCAGCCCACGCCGAGATCGTCCAACAGCGGCGCCGCATCGGCGAACTCCTGGGCCAGATCCGAGATCTTGAGGCTGAGTGGACGCAGGACGCCATCCAGCGCATCACCACCGAGAACACCACCCTCAAGCAGCGAGTACGGCAACTCACCACCGACAACCGAACCCTGGAGGAACGACTCAAAGCCGCACGATCGAACATGCGGTTCCAGGACCGCCGCGTCGCCGACCTCGAAGCCCAGCTCCTCGACCCCACGACCGGCAACTAACCCGACAAGACCCCCGACCCGACGGCCCCGATCACCACCCGGTGGCCGGGCCCGTCGGCCGGTGTCGCAGGACCCGTCGGCTGGCCAGCCGGGCTGCCCGGCGCAAGGCGGGCTCAGCGGGGGCATGGTCTCGGGCCAGGCTTGGTCGCGCGGGCCGGTCTCGGCAGTAGGTGCACCCGAGGTCAC
>NZ_VCJS01000636.1 GCF_005893125.1 Nonomuraea basaltis
CGCGATAGCCTCCGCCCGGTGGGCCATCTCGGGCGCTTTGATCGCCGGGCGGAGGTTACCGACCTTCGCCCACACGTCGCCGATCTCGAACGGGTCGAGCCCGGCCGCGCGGTTCATGGTGGAGATCAGCAGGATGCACCGCTCGCGGGCGTGCGGGCTGCCGGTCTCGGCCAAGGCCGCGGGGCTGTCGGCGCACCACACCTCATGGGCGATGTCCATGCCCAGCGGGCCGCCGAAGGCGTCGGTCTCCGGCTCGTAGATGCCGTCAACCCAACCGGCCGCCAGCTCGTCGGCGACGAGCTGCTCAAGCAGGTCGGCGGCGGGCCGCTCGGTGCGCAGCCGGAGCTTGCCTTCCTTGCGCAGGAAGTGGAAACGCCAGCCGGACAGCGCGGCCGCGAGCGCGGCCGCGGCTTTCGGGGTCACGCCGGCATCGCCGGGAAAGCGGACGGTGGCGTGCCACCATTCCCGCTCGTCGGGAAGCGGCAGATTCTCGTCGTCGGAGTTCATTGTTCTCGTGTTCGCTCCTACTCGGTCGAAGGTCGTGACGGCGGCTCAGTCGATTAACAAGGCCCGGGTCCAGCCGGTCATGTTGGAGCCCTCCAACGCCAGAACCGCCCCCGCCCGCCCTTCCAGAAACC
>NZ_VCJS01000085.1 GCF_005893125.1 Nonomuraea basaltis
GAGACAGTCGCCACCCTCACCGTGGCCGCCGAATCCCACGGCAGCACCTACGACCGCGACCTGTTCCCGCACTGGATCACCATCAGCGGTGCCTGCAACACCCGCGAGCAGGTGCTCAAGCGCGACGGCACCAACGTGGTGACGAACTCCTCCTGCGCGGCCGTCTCCGGCTCCTGGTACAGCCCGTACGACGGCGCCACCTGGACCGCCGCCTCCGACGTCGACATCGACCACATGGTCGCCCTCGCCGAGGCGTGGGCCTCGGGCGCGTGGTCGTGGACGACCGCGCGCCGCCAGCAGTTCGCCAACGACCTGGGCGGCCCGCAGCTGTGGGCCGTGACCGACAACGTCAACCAGTCCAAGAGCGACCAGGACCCGGCCGAGTGGCAGCCGCCGCGCACCGCCGAGCGCTGCCGCTACGCCCGCGCCTGGATCCAGGTGAAGTGGTACTGGGGCCTGAGCGTCGACAGCACGGAGAAGTCCGCGCTCGGCGGCATGCTCTCCACTTGCTGACCCCGTCTCAACGAGGTCGGAGGGCGGCGTCTGTTCCTCCACCGCTCGGGTAGTCAGTCGCCCGGCAACGGCAGGAGTCCTCTCACGAGTGACGCGCGCCGTCGCCACCCCTCCGACCTGCTCGATTACTCTGAGTGATCGAATAGGGAGGGGAAACGACCATGGCACAGGAACCGAGGATCGACGTCGAGATC
This sequence comes from Nonomuraea basaltis, assembly GCF_005893125.1. Lineage (GTDB taxonomy): Bacteria > Actinomycetota > Actinomycetes > Streptosporangiales > Streptosporangiaceae > Nonomuraea > Nonomuraea basaltis. The sequence goes on from NZ_VCJS01000085.1 coordinate 708, forward strand.
AACATCGAGGGCAGCCTGACCCCTGAGCAGGTGCGGCAGGTCGCGGGCGCGTTCGGCGACCCGGGGGTGTGGTTCACCACGCCGCCGGTCCGCGAGGGCAGGGCCGCCAGGCCCGACTTCGTGTGGGAGCTGGTGGGCGACAAGCCGCATCTGGGACACATCGCGACCGGCCGGGCCAACGTCTACCTGGCGGACGAGCACTCCACGCTGACCCGGCCGCTGATCTTCGCCGACGGATTCGGCTACGGGCCGAGCGACCTGGACGCATTGTGGCGGCACTTCAACGCCCCGTACGAGACGGGCGTCCCGGGTCTCCTCGACCAGCTGCGGGGCATGGGCATCGACGTGGTGCTGCTGGGGTTCGACCAGCGGCAGACGTACGTTCAGGCCAATGCCGCCGTGGCGGTGGTCTGCGTCAGGCGGACGCTCGCGGAGCGGCAGGGCGACAGCCCGCTGGCCGTCGGCGGGGTCAGCGTGGGCGGCCTGGTCACCCGGTACGCGCTGGCCCGCATGGAGACCGAGCGCGTCGACCACCAGACCGACACGTACTTCTCCTACGACACCCCGCACCTCGGCGCCTGGATCCCGCTCGTGCTCCAGCAGCTGGCCCACCTCCACGAGTCGCTCCACGACGGGGCCGGGCAGGCGGAGCTGATCCGCAGCCCCGCGGCGCAGCAGCTCCTGTGGGGCTGGGTGGAGAACGCGAGCTACTCGGGCCACCTGACCACCTCCAGCCCGCTGCGCGAGGACTTCCTCGACGACCTGCGCAGGATCGGCTGGTTCCCGAGGCGCCCGTACAAGCTGGGCATGGCCAACGGCACCGGCGACGGCCGGGGACCCGACCTGCCGCCCGGCACGCCGGTCCTCGACCTGGGCCAGGGGCCCCTGCAGCTCGTCGCCAGGATCCAGCCGAACCTCGGCGAGCTGCGGAACGTCGGCGCGATCGGCTTCGGCGAGCCGGTGTGGACGAGCGCGACCTCGTACGTGGCCCCGTTCGACGGGGCGCCGGGCGGCACCCTGGACGCGTTCGGCCGGGTCGCCGACGCGATGGGGCTGCCGATCCAGGACCGGTTCCGGCGCAGCTGCTTCGTCCCGTCGGTCAGCGCGATCGCGCTGGCCAGGGACCCGCTCCAGTGGGAGTCCGACCTGTACGCCGACCTGCGCGAGCTGCCCAAGGACGAGACGTCACTGGACGCGTTCTGCTGCGACACCGGCAACCACCCGCACGGCGGTGTCTCCAAGGCCCTCGTGGAATGGTTCGTCGGCCGGCTCGCGGGCTGGTGACCGGGTGGCCGGGTGCCGGGCTCGTGGCCCGGCACCCGGTGCCTCAGCGGCTACCCCGGTGCACGACCAGGAGCTGGTCGCGGCTGGCGTTCTTGTCGCGGTAGGCGATGGCGGCCGGAGCCTCGGCGCTGTAGTGGGCGGGCAGCCTCTCGTCGGTGCTCCAGCTGGAGCCGTCGAAGGAGGTCCACCACAGGCTCTGGTCCGACGCGCCGCGGTGCACGCAGCGGAGCCGGTCCTTGTACACGGTCAGGGCCGGGCCCTCGGCCGCGAAGTGGCCGGGCAGCCGCTGGTCGGCGGTCCAGCCGGAGCCGTCCCAGCGGGTCCACCACAGGGACGTGTCCGCGCCCGAGCCGCGGTGCACGCAGTAGAGGTGGCCCCTGAACACCGCCAGCGCCGGGTTGGACCGGCTGGAGTGGCCGGGGAAGCGCTGGTCGGGACTCCAATTGGCGCCGTCCCATCGGGTCCACCACAGGCTGTCATCGGCGCTGCCCCGGTGCACGCAATAGAGCTGTCCGTCGAACGCCGCCAGCGCCGGAGCGCTCGCGCTGAAGTGCCTGGGCAGCTTGGCGTCCGCGCTCCATGTGTCCCCGTCCCACCGGGTCCACCACAGGCTGTCGTCCCCGCTCCCCCGGTGCACGCAATAGAGCTGCCCGTCGAACGCCGCCAGCGCCGGGGCGCTCGCGCTGAAGTGCTCGGGGAACCGCTCGTCCTCGCTCCAGCCCTGCTCCGCGTCGTAGACCGTCCACCACAGACTCGAGTCGCCGCCGGCGCCGCGGTGGGCGACGAACAGCCGGTCCCGGTACTCGGCGACGGCCGGGCCGGACGCGGTGAAGTGGTCGACGAATCGCTGGTCCTCGCTCCAGCCCTCGCCGGGCTCGTAGACCGCCCACCACAGCCGGGCGTCGGCGACCGGCGTGCCGGCCACGCGGACCGGGACGAGCGTGGCGGGCGCGGTCCAGGGTGAGACCAGCCTGACGCCGTACGGGCGGGCGGCCGAGGCGATCCAGCGGGGCCTGTTCTTCGCCGACCACTCGACGATCGGCGCGAGCCAGGAGCCGAGCACGGCGCCGGCGGTCTCACTGATCAGCGCCGAGATCTCGGCGGCCCGCACCGCGGCGGTCTCGTTCAGGTTGATCTCGAACCCCCACCACCTGGCGACCGGCCAGACGTCGGCGCCCAGCGCACGCAGCTCGCCCTGCAGCCGGCGTACGCGCTCCTGATCCTTGGAGTCCAGCTCGGCGATCTGGCGCTTGCTCTCCCGCTTGGCCGCCAGCCATTCCGCCTCGGCGGCCGCACGGTCGGCGAGATCGTCGTCCTCCAGCAGCTCGGCCTCGACGGCCAGGTCGACCGCCGCGGCGGCCACCGGGTCGTCCTCCACGTGCAGGAGCGGCTCCTCGGCCTCCGTGCCCCTCTCGGCGGTCTCTGTCCTGTCGGCTCTGGTCTCGTCGGTCATTTCCAGCCCCCTGGAATTTGCGCTGCTTACATGCACGAACCAGCCACATAGTAACTATGCGTGTTGGGTCGATTACGTACGGGTTGGGGGTTGGGCAGGGTAAAGGTCCTACCCGGGTGGTTTCCTGGCGGCGCCCGCCAGCAGGTAGCCGGGCAGGGGCGCCTCGCCGACGAGCAGATGATCGTCGGGCCGCCAGTCCGTGACCGCCACGAGCCCCGGCTCGACCAGCTCGAAGTCGCCGAAGAACGCCCGGATCTCCTCCTGGGTGCGCCCCGTGGCGGAGCCTCGGTAGACCTTCTTGGGGCCCTTCTCCGCCTCCCGGCTCCGCGTTGCCACCGCGTGGGTGAGCACCAGGTAGCTGCCCGGCGCCAGCGCGTCCCGCAGGATCTTCACGACGCCTTGCGGGTCGTCGGCGTCCTGAATGAAGTGGAGCATCGACACCAGCAGCACGCCGACGGGCTCGGCAAGGTCGAGCAGGCCGGTGACCTCGGGGCCGGCCAGCAGCTCGGCCGGGCGCAGCAGGTCGGCCTGGACGAACGCGACCCGACCGGCCTCCGCCAGCAGCGTCCTGGCGTGCGCGGCGACGACCGGGTCGTGGTCGACGTACACCACTCCGGCGCCGGGCGACACCTCACGGACGATCTCGTGCACGTTGCCCTGGGTGGGCAGGCCACTGCCCAGATCCAGGAACTGCCGGACACCGGCCGCGGCCAGGTGCCGCACCGCGCGCCGCAGGAAGGCGCGGTTGGCCCTGGCCGTCGGCACGGTCGCGGGGATGTGCGCGACGAGCCGGTCGACGGCGTCGCGGTCCACGGCGAGGTTGTCCTTGCCGCCGAGCATGTAGTCGTACATGCGGGCGAGATTTGGCGTGTTGGGGTCGATGGACACGAAGTGATCGTAGAGCCGTCGAGCTGTTTTTACGGACGCCGCTCCGCGAAGGGCCGCCACCTCCCCAGATACCGCTCGACGGTGTACTCGGCCGCCTGCGCGTCGGTGAACTGCGGCCGGTCGGCGGTGCCGGCTGCGCCCGGGCCGGAGTTGCGGTATTCGGCGAAGCGGGCGTCCTGCCAGGAGAAGCCGCTCATGTCGGTCCAGGGAGCCCTCGGCCGAGGCCGCACTTGACGGAGCACTACTCAAAGAACCAACTCACGGCCCTCGGCAGACCACTAGCCTGGGAAAACGGTCCGCATGGGCGCATGGGCGGTGACGGTGGTGGCGGGACTGGTGCTCTGGGATGTCGATCACACGTTGATCGAGAACGGCGGGGTGAGCAAGGAGATCTACGCTCGGGCCTTTGAACTGCTGACCGGGCGGCCTGCCGAGCACCGGGCGGAGACCGGTGGCCGTACAGACCCGCAGATCATGCTCAACCTGCTGCGGCGGCACGGCATCGAGCCGTCCCCTGACCAGTTGACGAGGCTGAACGACGCGTTGAAAAGCGCGATGACCCTCAACCGGGCGCGACTGAGCGAGCGCGGATACGCACTACCAGGAGCGTTGGACGCGATCGTCGCGCTCGCCGAGGTGCCCGGCATCGTCCAGTCCGTGCTCACCGGCAATATCCAGCCCAATGCAGTAGTGAAGGTGTCGGTGTTCGGCCTACATGAGCGTCTGGATTTCGAGCTCGGCGGGTACGGGTCGGACGGCGCGGTACGCGCCGGCCTGGTCGCGGTCGCCCAGCAGCGCGCCAGTCGCAAATACGGGCAGTCCTTCGGCCGTTCCTCCACTGTCTTGATCGGCGACACGCCACGTGATGTCCAGGCCGGGGTGGACGGCGGTGCCGCGGTCATCGGCGTGGCGACGGGATCCGACAGCATGGCCGAGCTGTCGGAGGCAGGTGCGGACGTCGTGTTCTCCGATCTGACTGACACCCCGGCACTGGTCGCCGCGGTCATGAAACTGACAGGCCTGTCCCGGTAGAGGCCTGGCGTTGCTGCCAGAAGTTGGAATCCTCAATGGGGTAGGAGGCTTCCCAGACCCGCTCGAAGCTGTGGACGTAGGTGTCGAAGAAGTCGGCGCCTTCAAGACGGCGGAGATGCAAGGTGGGCGCCAGGTAGCCGTACGTGCCGTAGATGTGCTGGTTGACCAGCATCTGGTCGTCATACCGGAAGATTGAATTGTAGAGGGATGTACGGTGCAGGCGGAACGCCACGCCAGCGATTCCGACCAGCGGCGCGTAGTAGGTCAGTGCCATTCGGATGCGGCCGGGGATAGCGTCATACAGTCGTTCCTCAACGCCTCGTAGCGCCATCTCAGGGCTATCCGGATCCCCCATCATGATCCGTACTGTTGCACCCTGTGCGGCTTTGCGCGCGAGAATATCAATCGACTCTGGATTCTCTTCCGGCAAGAACAGATTGGCATTGGCGAACAGCCAGATTTCGTCGTGTGCGTTGATGAGCAGATCGAGCCACAGATGGTTCGGGGTGTCTGATCGGTGCGGGTACAACGTAACGATTTCCGATTGAGAGGCGTTCCGCCTATCCGCGTTCAACTTTGGCCACAGCCAACTGGCGGCCACTCCGAGGAGTTTGGCCGCCGCATATGCGGTCGTGCGGCGTGGCGTGATGTTGCGGGTTACCCACCGCTGCACGCTCTTGGGATCCAGGCCCAGCTCCGAGGCTAGGCCGGCCTCTGTGTAGCCACTGGCAACCAAGGTGGTGCGAAGACGATCGTTGGCCATGGGAGCCTCCAGGGACGTTAGAGGGCGTTTTTATCACTGCAGTAACGCCCCGTAAAGTCCCCGTCGCGCGGTTCCGATGTCACTGGCGCTGAGTTGAACTGCTCTCATGTATTTCTCGTCCTCGAAGTAACGCGTAAGGGAACGTACGAGTGACAACATCGAGCGACACCACACCAGTGGACCAAATAGACCAAAACATGATTCTCCTGGTCATACTCCATCGCGCGCTTATGTCCCTGAACGTCTCCGCCATCGTGATCAAGGTGATCCACCTGAACATGAGTTTTGGGGTTCCCGGCTACATCCGCTACCTGCCCGCTGCGTTGGAGGTCCGCGGGCGGGACGGCAAATTGGGAGGGCGAGTGGAGATCGTCGGCGATGGGGACGACCGCGCGTACCTCGTGCGTCCAGCGGGCCGTACAGAGGAGGCCAAGTTTTCGGTCGGCGCGCATGAGGAGGCGGCGATCTACCTGCACAGCGTCGTACGCGGATGGCGGGCGCAATGACGACGACTAGGAGATTTCCGGGTTGGGAGATCGTGGAGGGCGCTGGGGGAGGTTATATCGCGTTCCGCATCGTCCTGGTGCCTGACCACAGCAGGCTCTCCAACGTACGTTGTGGCGCCACCCTGGCTGAGCTTTTCGAGCACCTGGCGCAGGAAACTCGCCGCCAAGAACGGACGTCTCCATCAAGGAGATTCCCAGGCGCGGTATGACGCCATGGCGACGCAGCCGCAAGAAAGAGTCGTCAGATACCGGAGTGCTCCCGGCGTCGCCGTTGCACGCGTCTGCCGCCCACCAACTCACGGCAAGCCATCCTGCCTTGCCCGATCGATTGTGTAGTCATACGGTCACGACGAGCGTTCATCTAGGCGAAGGAGAACCCTGGCGTGGGCAAGCATGAGGACCCCAAGAGCCCCAAGGACGAGCCGTTCAAGGTCGACCCCAGCAAGGCCACGCCCGACGGTTACAAGGAGTCGGGCGGTAAGCACGCGGACGGCAAGGGCAAGGACGGCAAGAAGTAGTGGACAAGGCCACCACCCAGCGCATCGAACGCCTGGTCGAGTACATCAGTGGCTTCGACGACATCCAGGGCTTCGTCGCCGAGGCCATCCGCGCGGTGCCTCGCCACCAGTTCATCCCCGACGTGGCGCTGGCCACCCCCGGCGATCCCGATCAAGCGTTCATCATTGATCGGGAGACCGACCCTGATACCTGGTGGGACACGGTCTACTCCCGAACCCCGATCGTCACCCAACTCGACGACGGCGACACGGACATCAGGACCCGCGTGGGGGCATATACGTCCTCCTCGTCCGCACCCAGTACGGTCGCGTACTTCCTGCAACTCCTCGACCCCGAGCCGGACGATCAGGTGCTGGAGGTGGGCACGGGCACGGGGTGGACCGCCGCGCTGCTCGCCCACCTGGCCGGACCACACGGCAGCGTGACGTCGATCGAAATAGACAAGATCGTGGCCGAGCAGGCCGCGAAGAACCTCGCCGCGGCCGGCGTGCGGCCGCACGTGATCGTCGGCGACGGCGCGGACGGCTGTCCCCAGCGGGCACCGTACGACCGCGTCCACATCACCTGCGGCATCCGGACCGTCCCCTACACGTGGATCGAGCAGTGCCGCCCGGGAGGAGTGGTCGTCGCTCCGTACTGCCCCGGCTTCGGCGACGACCACGCGCTGCGGTTGGTGACCCTGCCGGATGGTACTGCGATCGGCCGCTTCCCTGGTTACGCCTCCTACATGATGATGCGCTCCCAGCGACCCGCCCCGTACGCCCCCGACGACGGCGGTGGCCGGCGCCATCCCACCCGGGTGCATCCGCGCACCATCGGGCTCGCACCGCCCGGCGCAGACCTGGCGATGGCGGCCATCACCGGTCTGTACGCGCATATCAGCCGCGAAGAGACCCGGTTCCTGACGTACGTGCTCAACCCTGCCGACCCCAGCCAATGGGCAGTGGGCATCCACCAACGCGGTAACCCCGACCACACCGTCTACCAGATGGGCGATCGTCCCCTGTGGGAGGAGGTGACCGAGGCCTACTTCCGGTGGGTGGGCTGGGGCGAGCCCGGACGCGACCGGTTCGGAATGACAGTGACCCCGGAAGGTCAGCATGTGTGGCTGGACACTCCCGATCATCTGATCGGCGGGTAGAAACGCGCCGCGCCGTTCAGCCGAGGAGAACTCCCCACCGCACCGCGGCGCTGCGGCCTGCCTGCCCGCGGCGCAGGGTGGTGCATAGGTTGAACCCCGCCGAACCCAGCCACGGGGAGAGGGCCGGGAAGCTGGGCTCGGCGGGGTGACTTTGGTGGCGTCGGCGGCCGCGACGGCGCGCGCCTGCCTCTGGTTCGCCAGACGACCCTTACTTGCCGTCGTGGCCGCGGCCGTGGTCGTCGCGCTGCTGCTGCTTGCCGCCGACCACGGTGAAGGAGGCGGTGGCGACCTTGTTGCCGACCTTGACGCTCACGGTCTTGCTACCGGGCTTGGTCTTGGCGGGCAGGGCCAGGGTCTTGGTGGCCTGGCCGCCGGAGAGCGCGACGCGGTAGGTCTTGCCCTCGGGGCTCGTCACGGTGGCGGTGCCCGAGGAGACACCCTTGGCGTTGATCGTCACGGTGTAGGAATCGCCGGCGCGCACGCGGCCGGGGCTGACCGACACCGCGAGGGAGTTCTTCTTGTTCCGCCGGTCCTGGGTCTTGTCGCGGTCCGAGTGCGGCGGCTGCGCGGTCGTGATGGTCATCGTCGGTTCCTGGGGCGTGATCGTCATCGTCGGCGCCGGCGTGCGGGTGTCGGCGAGCGCCGCGCCAGAGAAGGGCAGGGCGAGCAGGGCCGCGCTGACGAGGGTCACGGTGAGGGGCTTGGAGAAACGCATTTGGTCTCGAATCCAATCCGGGAGGGACCTGGCCGAACATCTGAATTCAGCCCCGAAGGTCATCCCCACGCCGAACACTCTGCTGATCGAATCTAAGAGCAATCTGTCACGTTCTTTTGAATTGGATTAGCGCAGGCAGGGGCCATGACCTCGGGTTGGTGACCTGCGACACACAATTTCTCTAAGGCGATTCTCACCCTTTCATCGGATGCACCTTCACACGATCAGGTCCCGACGCCTGACCGCGCCGCCGCCGAGGGCCACGAGCGCCGCGGCGAGCGGCGAGAACGCGGGCCAGGCCGATGACCGCCCGCTAGATCCGATCTAGCGGCCCTCCTAGCGCCTACCGGATGACGGCGCAGAAGGGAGGGACGGACCATGAACCCGTTGCGAGTGGCAGTGATCATCGGCAGCACCCGGGTCGGCCGCGTCTGCGACACGGTCGGGCACTGGTTCGCCGAGCGGGCCCGCCGCCGCGACGACCTCGCGGTCGAGGTGCTCGACCTGGCCGAATACGCCTTCCCCGCCTGCTACCCGCAGGAGACCACGCTGGACATGCGCGACTTCGCCGCGGCGATCGGCGGCGCGGAGGCGTTCGTCGTGGTCACCCCCGAGTACAACCGCAGCTTCCCCGCCTCGCTCAAGCAGGCGATCGACTTCGCCTATGACGAGTGGCAGGCCAAGCCGGTCGGTTTCGTGTCCTACGGCTCGGGCTCCGCCGGCCTCTACGCGGTCGAGCAGCTCCGTACGGTCTTCTGCGCCCTGCACGCGGTGACCATGCGCGACTGGGTAGGGCTCGACCTGCTCGGCGAGGGCGTCGAGGGGTGCGGGCGGCCCTGCGACACCGACGACCGCCTGCGCGCCATCGCCGTCATGCTCGACCAGCTCACCTGGTGGGGCCGGGCGTTGCGGGACGCCCGCCACGCCCAGCCGTACGCCTCATGAAGGGAACACCATGCGCGATCTAGCGATAGAAACCTCAGGACTGGTCAAAACCTTCGGCACGACCAGAGCCGTCGACGGCCTCGACCTCAAGGTGCCGGCCGGCGCCGTGTACGGCGTGCTCGGGCCCAACGGCGCGGGCAAGACGACCGCGGTGCGGATGCTGGCCACACTGCTGCGGCCCGACGGCGGCCAGGCGACCGTGTTCGGGCACGACGTGGTGCGCGAGGCGGACGCGGTACGCAGCCGGGTGAGCCTGACCGGCCAGTACGCCTCCGTGGACGAGGAGATGACCGGCGCGGAGAACCTGATCCTGCTCGGCCGCCTGCTCGGCCACCGCAAGCCCGTCGCCAGGGAGCGGGCGGCGCAACTGCTGGAGGCGTTCGGGCTGACGGAGGCCGCGGGGCGGCAGGTCAAGACGTACTCGGGCGGCATGCGGCGGCGGATCGACATCGCGGCCAGCATCCTCAACACGCCCGACCTGCTCTTCCTCGACGAGCCGACCACCGGGCTCGACCCGCGCAGCCGCAACAGCGTCTGGGACATCGTCCGCATCGTCGTGGCGCACGGCACCACGGTGCTGCTCACCACGCAGTACCTGGAGGAGGCCGACCGGCTCGCGAGCCGCATCGCGGTCATCGACCACGGCAAGGTCATCGCCGAGGGCACTCCCGGCGAGCTGAAGTCCTCCGTCGGCTCGGGCTCGGTCCACGTACGGCTGCGCGACCCGGCCACCCGCCCCGACGCCGAGCGCCTGCTCGCCGAGACGCTGGACGCGCCCGTCTACCTTGAGGCGGACCCGGTGGCCCTGACCGCACGCATCACCGGCGGCGGCAACGAGGCGCAGCAGGCCTCGCGCGCCCTCGGGCGGCTGGCCGAGGCCGGCATCGTCGTCGACGACTTCTCTCTCGGCCAGCCCAGCCTGGACGAGGTCTTCCTGGCCCTCACCGACCACCGCGCCACCGAGGAGGCGGCAGCATGAGCACGACAACCGAGAGCGGCACCACGTACGCACCCGAGGCCGAGGTCCTCGGCACGGTCCTGGCGCCGGGGGCGAGACCGCCGCGGCCGAGCGCCTGGTCGGCGTCGCTCACGTTCGGCTGGCGGGCGATGTTGAAGATCAAGCACGTGCCCGAGCAGCTCTTCGACGTGACCGCGTTCCCGCTGATGATGACGCTGATGTTCACGTACCTGTTCGGCGGCGCGCTGGCCGGGTCGCCGACCGAGTACCTGCAGTTCCTGCTGCCGGGCATCATGGTGACGAGCGTCGTGATGATCACGATGTACACCGGTGTGGAGGTCAACAAGGACATCGAGAAGGGCGTCTTCGACCGCTTCCGCACGCTGCCGATCTGGCGTCCGTCGACCATGGTCGGCTACCTGCTGGGCGACCTCCTGCGGTACGCGATGGCCTCGACCGTCATCCTGGTCGTCGGCCTGGTCCTGGGCTTCCGTCCGCAGGGCGGCCTTCCCGGGGCGGTCGGCGGGATCCTGCTGCTGCTGGCGTTCTCGTTCGCGTTCTCCTGGTTGTGGACCATGTTCGGGCTGCTGATGCGCAGCGAGAAGTCGGTGATGGGGATCAGCATGCTGGTGCTGATGCCGCTGACCTTCCTGAGCAACGTCTATGTCGATCCGTCCACCATGCCGGGGTGGCTGCAGGTGTTCGTGAACGCGAACCCGATCAGCCATCTGGTGAGCGCGGTGCGGTCGATGATGGGTGGCGCTCCGGACGCCGGGGAGATCACGTGGGTGCTGGTGTCCGCGGGAGTCCTCATCGCGGTGTTCGGCACGCTGACGATGCGGCTGTACAACCGGAAGTAGCGACAACCCTCAGCCACCTGCGAAAAGGCGCTCAACGATCATCGTGAGGCACGACCAGGCACTCGACACGTCCGCGACCGGCGCGAAGAAGGCGTTCATGGCCTTCCGCGCCGGTCTGCGGCGTCGGGGACTCGTACGTCACGGCCGAGTGCGGTCGCTCACGATGCGTCTTCCTCCTTGGGGTTGGGCTGACCCGAGCCGTCGTTGATGAGGCTGCGCAGGCTGGTCGCGATGTAGAAACCCCACGCGCTCGAGCAGCGCTCGAAGCACTCGTAGTCGGGGGCGAGGCCCACGTGGGTGAAGCGGACCTCCGTCCCGTCGCCCGTCGGCACGATGTCGAACGTGATGTCGGTGCCCGTCCACTCCGTCGTGTCGTCGACGAAGCTCAGGTGGCCGTCCACGATGTGCCAGGCGACGCGCCTGCCCGGGATCAGCTCCGTGATCCGCTGCGTACTGCGGTGAAGATCTTGGTAGCGGTACGTGAACTCGGCCCCGAGCTCGTCGGTCAGCCCGTCGATCTCACCCGACCACCAGCCACGGACGTTGGTGATGGCGGCGAAGGCTTGGTCCGGGGTGCGGTCCACTGTGAAGGCGATGGTGAGGCTGTTGTCATTCATGACGTCTCCAGTCCTGTGTGCCGTCGTGGTCAGCGCGCAGCCCCGAGCAGCGCGGCGTTCCCGCGCTCGAGCGCTTTGACCGCGCCGGTGGGCCAGCTCGACGCCAGGGACGCCGACATGGGGTCAGGGAAGATCTCCTCCTCACCGCGGGCCACGCCGTCGAAGATCGCCTGTGCGACCGACGCCGCAGCAGCCTTGGGCACGTCGAGGTCGCGGGACATCTCGGTGTCCACGGGGCCGGCCAGGACGGCGTGCACCCGGACACCCCGCGGAGCGAGCAGCGCGCGCAGGGATTGGGTGAGCGAGAACGCCGCGGCCTTGGAGATCGAGTACGCGGGGATCACGGGCAGGGACGCGAGGGCCGCGACCGACAGCACGTTGACGACCGCGCCGCGCGACCGGGTCAACTGGGGCAGGAACGCCTGGGTGATGGCGTGCGTGCCGAAGAGGTTGACCGCCAGGTGCTGCTCGAGCACCGCGCGATCAGCGAGGTCGTCGTAGACCGCCAGGCCGGCGTTGTTGACCAGGACGTCGAGCGCGTCGACGCTCTCCGCGGCGACCTGGATCTGCGCGCCGTCGGTCACGTCCAGCATCAGCGTCGTGACGCGTCCGTCGGGGTGGGCCAAGGGCTGCCGCGTCCCGGCGTAGACCCGCTTGGCACCTCTGCGCAGGGCCTCGTCGACCAGCGCGCGTCCGATGCCTCGATTGGCGCCGGTCACCAGGACAGTCCTGTCCGCGATGGTGTTCTCTGGCGTCGACATGGTGGGTTTCTCCGTTCAGCTCTGACGGTGGGGGCTTGCACAGAGACAGACACGGCGGCCGCCGGAAATGGGGCGGGCCCGTAGCGACCAGTTCCAGCGGGCGGCGGTGTCAGTATCAAGCGGACGATGACGACGGAGGTGACCCATGTCGGCCGAACTGTTCCAGCGGGCGCAGGCCGGCGACCGTGATGCGTTCGCGGCGCTGGTCGAGCCGCACCGCGGCGAGCTGCAGGTGCACTGCTACCGCATGCTCGGATCGTTGCAGGACGCCGAGGACGCGCTGCAGGATGCGTTGCTCTCGGCATGGGTCGGCCTGGGCGGGTTCGAGGGGCGATCGTCCATCCGCACGTGGCTGTACCGCATCGTCACCAACCGATGCCTCAACGTGCTGCGGACGTCCGCGCGCCGACCGGTGGCCGCGGCGCCGCTCTCGGTTCCGCCGCCGGAGCCCTCCCGGCTGGGTGAGGTGCTGTGGCTGCAGCCGTATCCCGATCTCCTGCTCGACGGCCTGCCCGATCAGGCGCCGGGGCCCGAGGCCCGGTACGAGTCCCGCGAGGCGATCTCGCTGGCGTTCGTGACCGCCGTTCAACTGCTGCCGCCGAACCAGCGCGCGGTGTTGCTGCTGCGTGACGTGCTCGGATACCGGGCAAGTGAGGCCGCCGACCTGCTCGGGCTGACCGAGGACGCCGTCGCCGGTGCCCTCAAGCGCGCCCGGGCGACGATGGACGCGGCCCGCTCGCCCGACCGGCCGCCGCCCCCTGCCGGCGGGCCGGAGGAGCGAGCGCTGGTCGACCGCTTCGTCGCGGCATTCACCGAGCACAACATAGATGCGCTCATCGCGTTGATGACCGATGACGCGTGGGTGCGGATGCCGCCGCTGCCGTTCGAGTACCGCGGTACCGAGGCCGTGCACCGGTTCTTCACCGCGATCGACGCGCACCGGCGGGGGATCGCCCGGATGGTGCCGGTCCGGGCGAATGGCCAGCCCGCGTGGGGCGAGTACGTCCGCGACCCGGTGACCGGCGGCCTGCACGTCACGGGGGTCCTCGTGGTCGGCTTCGCCGGCGACCGGATCTGCGAGATCACGCATTTCGAGACAACGCTCGCGCCGTACTTCGGCCTGCCCCGAACACTCGACTAGCTCGCACGAGCACCGCTCATCGGCATGTGAGTGCGTTCGGCTGCTCGAAGCGCTCGCCCCCTCAGCCCGATCGCTCGTTCGAATCGCGCAGATCTGGCGGTCTTGCGTTTTAAGGTGATCAAGTGTCCGGTGACAACGAACGTTGAGCTTGTGTCATCGAAGTTTGTGCGGCTCAGGGTGCCCTCTGACCCTGGGCGTCGCTCTGATCGGCGTCCGTCGCCGTGATCTGGATACGCGCTTCCTCGACTTGCCGCATGATGCGTTGGGCTCCGCATGCCTCAGCGGTGGCATACGCCTCCTCCGCCAGTGCCAGCGCGTCGTCACACCGGCTTTGCGCGGCGGCGATGTAGATCAGCCCTACCTGATTGGCCGCAACACCAGCCAACAGCCCGATTTCCCGGCGCAGCCGTACCGATTCCTCCAAATGCTCTCGAGCGGCATCCAACTGACCTGCGAAATGCTCCGCAATCCCCAGATGCCGAAGCGCCTCCGACTGAGTACGCCGGTCTCCCGCCCGCGTCGCCAAGTCGTATGACTGCTCAAGGCGGGGAACGGCTGTATCAACGTCACCCCGCACAACCTGGTGAAAGCAGCCTACCCAGAACAACGACTCAGCTTCGCCCGTTGCATCACCGAGCATCCGATACAACTGCCTCGCACGCTCGAACAGCGCTAGCTCACGCGGATCCTCGCGCCGCTCATCCAGAAACCGCGCGTGCAAAATCCGACCCCGAGCCAACGCAAGATCAGCCTCGATCTTGTCCAGCCCCCGCTCCGCTTCCTCCAGCTCACCGACATCGCCGACGAAGACAGCACGCTCATATGACAGTCTGGCCTGCTCGATATGTCCCTCCACGCCCATCCTGCTCACCTCGTCCTCCGTGGTCAGCGCTGCCCCCGTTACGCCGTCTACGACACCGTACTGCCGGTACTCTCGACAAGACGTCCGCAGGCGGACGGCCTTCAGAGCCGCCCAAACTTCGATGGCACGAACTTAAGGTCCGTTGTCACAGAACATCAAGCTGCCTTCTTGATCGCTGGGTGGCGTGGAGCTGGGGTGCTGGTGCGGCCCCTGGGGCGTCCGGGTCCGGCCTTGAAGGGTTTCGGCGGGGTAGCGGACGTGCCCAGAGTGATCAGCACTCGGGGGAAATCCCGGCGGATGTTCAATGGCCTCCCAGCAGGCTTCGAAGAGCCGCTCAGAGGTGCCAGGTGATTTCGTCGTCAGGTTGGTAGCGGCAGGTGGAGCCGGTCGAGACCGCGGCGCGAAGGTGGGCGGCCAGTTCGGGGTGGGTGCGGTCGAGTTTGCGCAGCACGTCGCGGATCCTGGCCGTGACGGTCTTGCGGGCGCGCTCCGCCTCGTCGCCCAGGCGGCGGGTGCGGCCGCCGAGCCCGGCCGCGGCCCGCAGCTCCTCCAGCAGCGCGGCTCGCTCCCGGTCGAACTCGGCCGCCCGCCCGTCGTCGCCCAGCTCCGCGGCCCGGTCGATCTCCTCGTCGAGCTGGGTCAGGCGGTGTCGGTAACGGGTCTTCGCCTCCTCGTCGAGCACCTCGTCGCCGCCCATCCGGCGGGCCGCCACGACGATCTCGCCGCCCTCCGGGTCGAGCAGGCGTACGGCGGGCACGTCCGTGCCGGGAAGGCTGAGCAGGGTGTGCAGGTCGCGCAGCCCTTTGGCGTCGGGCATGTGGACGGCCCGGTCCGCGAACACCAGCGACCAGACCGCGCCCTCCCGCCTGAACTCTCCGCTCGCCCTCCAGCCGGCAGCGATGTCCCGGCTTTTGCCGGACGCGTTCTCGGTCCGCTGGTCCGGTTGCCGCGCCGGCGTGCCGGTCGGCCGGGCGCTTCCGCGCGATCCCAGCACGTCGGCATGGTCAGAGGTATTCAGCCAGTGACGCGTGCCCTCCGGCGGTGACGCGACCGGCTCGGCCCGCACCGGCCGTACGGACTCCAGTGCGGATTCCAGTGCGGATTCCAGGACGTGCCGCATGCCCAGCTCGGCCGCCTCTCGGCGGACGCCGTCGAGGAGTTCCTCCGCCGCCTCCACGTCGCCGGGCCCGGCGCGGGTGAGCAGGGTGTCGGCCAGGTGGGCGCGGGCCAGGACGGACCACGGCCGGGCCCCCATCTGGTCGGCCGAGCGGTAGGCGGTGGTGAAGCCGGCCACGGCCTGCTCCAAGCGGCCCTCCGCCGCGTCCACCATGGCCAGCCACAGGTCGTACGGGCCGCTGATGTCCCAGCCGAGCAGCGACACCGCCCACTGCCCGCGAAGGGGTGACAACGCGGCCCGCGCCGTGGCGCAGAGTTCCGGGTCCTGGGTGGCAGCCGCCAGCTCGGCCTGGAAACGCAGCCACAGCGGCTGGGACATGCGGTCACGCGGCTCCCCGTCGGCCTGGCGGCGCAGCGCGACGTCGAGGTCGCCGGCCTGGAGCGCCGTCAGCGCCTCCAGCAGCCCGGCGCACGGGTGGCCGGTGCCCCTGAGCTCGTCGAGCACCGCCTCCTGCTCCTCTGCCCGGCCCTGCAGCCACAACATCGCCCAGCGATGGTGCTTCAGCATGAACGCCATGTGCTCGTGCGGGCCGTCCAGCTGGATCCCCGAGAGCAGTGACTCGGCCTCGGCGAAGCGCCCGGCGAGAGCCGAGAGGATGCTCGCGTCGATCGACGTGGTCATGGAGAGGTGTGGCTGCTCGCTGCGCCGGCCCTTGGCGGCGTAATCCTGGAACTGGTCGAGGTAGCGGGGATCGCCCTGCTCGATCAGGGCCACCCAGCGCAGCGCCCTGGCGAAGTGCTCCAGCTCGGGGTCGGAGGTGCGCCGCGCCAGGGTGATCAGCTCGCCCGTCAGCGCCACCCGCTCCCCGGCCGTGCCCGGCCCCCAGATGATGCCGTGGTGCGCCCACAGACTGAACGCCAGCGCGTCGTCGTCACCTCCCTGCCTGGCCAGCCGGGCGAGGTGGACGACCAGGTCGAGCGCGAGCCGCTCGTCCGGCACCGAGCCGCCCACCAGCCTCGCGTGGGCCTCCTTCAGCAGATCCAGCGCCTTGGCCTGGCCGTAGTGGGAGTGCAGGGTGAGGGCGACGCGGGCGGGCAGCTCAGGGTCGTCGAGGTCGCGGGCGATGGCCGTGGCCGTCTCGAAGACCCGCAGCGTCTCGTCGCGCTCGCCGATGTGGTGCAGCTCCCTGCCCAGGTCGAGGGCGACGATCGCGTGGGTGCGCGGATCGGCGGAGGCACTCAGTTCGTACGCCCGGCGCAGGTGGCCGAGGTGCTCCTCGCCGGCCATCCGGCGGCGCGCGTCGCGGGCCGCGGCGAGAAGGAGGTCGGTCGCCCGGTCCGGGTCGACGCGGTCGCCCGCGAGGTATGCGTGCCTGGCCAGGTCGCTCGGCAGCACCTTGCCCGCGAGATCCGGCGAGCGGTCCAGGGCGGCGACCACTGCGGCGTGCCGGTCGCGTGGATCGTCCAGGGAGTCGTAGAGGGTCTCGCGTACGAGGTCGTGCGCGAAGGCGAACACGCCGCCGCCCTTGGTCACCACGAGCCTGGCGACCACGGCCAGCTCCAGCAGCCGGTCCACGTGCGCGACCGGGGCCGCGATGGTGGCGGCCAGCACCTGCCGGTGGAACTCGCGCCCGAGCACGGCCGCGGCGGGCAGCAGCTCGGACACCTGCTTCGGCAGCAGGGACAGGCGGCGCAGCAGCGCGTCGCGTACGCCGGGCGCGATGGCGCTGGCCGAGCCGCCGCTGCGCCAGAGCCGGGCGGTCTGCTCGACGAAGAACGGGTTGCCACCCGTACGGAGGTGGACCTCGGCGACCAGGTCGGCCGGCGGCTCGTGGCCGGCGGTGCGGGTCATGAGCGCCGCGACACCCGCCTGGTCGAGCCCGGTGAGCGAGATGGTGGTGGCCTTGGCGACGAGCGGCGACAGCAGGTCGCGCAGCGGGTGGTCGACCGGCTCGACCTCGGCGTCGCGGTAGGTGCCGATGAACAGCAGCCGCTCGAACCAGGTCTGCTGGGCCGCGAACTCCAGCAGCCGCAGCGAGGCCGGGTCGGCCGCGTGCAGGTCGTCGATGACGATCACGGCGGGACGGCGTTGCGAGAGGGAGACCAGGGCGGACGTGACGGCGTCGTACAGCCGGAAGGCGTCAAGGGCCTGGGCGCTCTGGCCGTCGCCGTCCGGGGGCCCGCCCTGCACGTCGCCGGGCGCGAACGGAGACGGTCTGCTTTGCGCGTCGCCGGGTTGTGGCGGGCCGCTCCGGGCCTCGCCGAGGAGGGTGGCCAGGCTGCCGCCCGCCGCCTCCTCGGCCGCCGCCCACTCCTCGGGCTCGGCGCTGCGCCGCAGCGCGCGGATGACCTGTGTCCACGGCCAGTAGCCAGGGGCGCTGTCGGAGTCCCAGCATGCGCCGCCCACCACCAGGGCGCCCTGCCGCCTGGCATCCCGGGCCGCGCTGGTGACCAGCGTGGTCTTGCCGATGCCCGCCTCGCCGGTGATCAGCACCAGGCCGCCGTGGCTGCCGATCACCCGCGCGATCTCGGCACGCAGCAGCGCGGCCGGGTGCTCCCTGCCGATGAGCTCGTGCGCCGCGACGTCGATAGGCATGACGCTTGCACGTTATCCGCCCCGGCCGACAAATTTCCTCTCTCCGCGGCGACTGTCTCCGCGGCGGTTCCATACGCGGCAGGGGCAGGTCCGGGCGGGCGTTACCAGGCCACCTCCAGCGTGCTCAGTCCGTACACGATGCTGAACGTGCGGAACTGCGCCGCGTTCTCCGTCAGGCGCAGTCCCGGGAAGCGCTGGAGCAGCGCGGGGAAGCCGATCCGCAGCTCCATGCGGGCGAGCGGGGCGCCCAGGCAGTGGTGTACGCCGTGACCGAACGCGACGTGCCCGGGCGCGCCGCGTACCAGGTCGAACCGGTCCGCGTCGGCCAGCAGCGCCGGGTCGCGGTTGGCGGCGGGCAGGGCGCAGATCAGCAGATCTCCCGGCGCGATGGTCTTGCCACCGAGCTCGGCCTCCGTCATGGCGACCTTGGTCGTGCCGGAGTTGACGATGCTGAGCCAGCGCAGCAGCTCCTCCACCGCGCCGTCGATCCGCTCGGGCTCCTTCCGCAGGAGGTCGAGCTGGTCGGGATGGCGCAGCAGGGCGAGCGTGCCCAGGGCCAACATGTTGGAGGTGGTCTCGTGCCCGGCGAACAGCAGCAGGCTGCCGATGCCGATGAGCTCGTCGGTGGTCAGGTCGTCGCCGTGCTCGCGGACCAGCATGCCCAGCAGGTCCTCGCCCGGGTCCGCCTGGATGCGCCTGACCAGGCCCTCCATGTACACGCGGGCCTCGAACTGCAGCATCAGCCGCTCCTCGCCCGGCACCGTCATGTCCAGCATCCTGCTGGAGCGGTGCTGGAAGCCCTCGCGCTCCTCGTACGGGACGCCGAGCAGCTCGCAGATCACCAGCGACGGGATCGGCAGCGCGAACGCCGACACCAGGTCGGCCGGGGACCCGGCGGCCTCCATCGCGTCCAGGTGGTCGTCGATGATGCGCTTGATCCGCGGCTCCAGCCGGCGCATCCGCCGGATCGTGAACTCCGGCGTCAGCATGCGACGCAGCCGCGTGTGCTCCGGCGGGTCCACGCCGAGCAGGTTGCCCGCGTTGAACTTGGCCAGCTGCTCCGGGGTCATCTCCGGCGCCCCGGGAAGCCGCGCCAGCGTCTGCGGTGCGATCTTGAACCGTTCGGAGTCGCCCAGCACCTCGCGTACGTCCGCGTAGCGGGTCACGAGCCAGGCGTCCATCCCGAACACGGTCTTGATCCGCTTGACCCCCTCCTCGTCTCGTGCCGCCGCCAGCTCGGGAGCCGGGTCGAACTCCACCCGCCGCATGTGCAGCGGCATCACCGAGGACTCGGTCATAGGGATCCCCTAGAAGATCGTCGTTGGTCGGGTAAACCGTAACAATCCAGGGGTGTCCACTCTAGTGCGATCTTCAATCAGATACGGATTGGGAATCATTGACGGATGGGCTTGGCGCGGGTTCAGCGCCCTGCGCCTGGTGCGCGGCCACGCACCGAAAGCCGGATCGAAGCCACGACGGGCGTGAAGACCCCGGTTGCGGCGCCCAAGATCGACTTTGAACCCGTCGCCAAGGACCTCACGGACTTCCTCAACCAACTGCGCCACGCAGTGATCGAGTCCATCGATACCGGAGAACCTGGAAAGCCCTGATCCCCACCGACACCAGACAAGGTATTCAGACAGTTTCAATATCTGACGTCGCCAGAGGCTGTCTGCCCCGCCGAGACGATTGAAGCCCATCGGGCATTCATCGCCCGCCGCCGGGCCACCCGCCCCAGCGAAAATTATCGAGCCTCCACTGAAGAGGAATGAGACGCCTTCCTCGCACGCTTCGAAAAAAGGAAGGTTCCATCGGCACCTGCGCACGCGCCTTCGGCACGCCATGCATCCATGAGCACGCTTGTGCCAGATGACAGCGGGACCAACACCGACAAATCACTTCATTTCATTTCATTTCATGAACGCTCAAGTAGGGCCACGGAAGCGTTAGGGCCAGGCAAACACCACGAAAGCCCCGTTTGCCCGACACTAATCCCGGAAACAGAACGCACGGATGGCGCATTAGCCACCATCCGGCGATATTTTCCAACCAGTCCGGAAAATATTGAGAACAGGGGCAACCGAACCTTTGGGGGGAAATTCAATGCCCAAGTTCAAGACTGCTACCGCGGTTCTCGCGGTCAGCATCGCCATGACCGGCGCCGCCGTGACGCTGGCCACCGCCTCGACCGCCAACGCCACATCCAGCACCACCTACGTCGCCGGAGGCCCGCCGCCGCAGCCCGCCCCACCAGTCAAACAGTACGTCCAGCCCAAGCACCACCACCATCACCACAGCCATCACCACTACCGCCACAAGTCGAAGGCTCGCGTCTGGGTCCACAACAACAACAACCAGAACCAGAACCAGGCCGAGCGTCAGGACCAGGACCAGGACCAGGACCAGGACCAGCTCAAGTTCTCCACGGAGACGCCGTACCCGCCGGTGCCGGGCACCTGACCACCATGAAGCACTCCACAGGAGCGCGTTGAACGGTCGAGTGGCGGTCATGCGGCCTCATCCCGGTCGTCGTGAACCGTGGCCGAGTGCCTGTGTCCCGCAGCGGCGTCACCTACTCCGACTAGGCGATGAGCCGAAGCGGAACACAGGCACTCCGTTTCACCGGCACCAGCGCGGGCGCGTGCCGCAGGACGAGTCCTGGCCCGAGCAGGGAGAGTAATGCCCCGGGACCCGGCCAGGACCGCAATCATCAGCGACCGGTGATCGTCTCGCCTTCGGCCGGGCTAGGGGGCCGCGATGGCGTCGGCCTCGGCTCTGGCGTGACGGGCGGCGGGTGACAGCCACGCCAGCGCCAGGGCCGTCGCCGAGGCCGCGAGCGCGGCGAGTACGGGAGCCACCGGGGCAAGCTCGTACAGGGCGGTCGACAGCAGCGGTCCCGCGATGAACGTGGACCCGATGACGGCGTTGACCAGCCCGGAGATCGAGCTCTGCTCCTCGGGCCCGACGAGCAGGCCGGGCGCCGCGACGATCCCGGGCATGGCGAGCCCGAGCCCCACCCCGAGCAGGCCGAACGCCACGGTGATCAGCCACAGACTGTGCGCGACGGCGAGCAGCCCGAACGCGGCCACCGCGATCGGGGTGCCCACGCGGATCAGCCGGAGCGCCCGCCACCCGAGCGCCGGCACCAGCGCCCCCTGCACGCCGACGATCACCACGCCCGTGACGGCGAGAGCGATGCCCACGCCGCCCGCGGTGGCCTGCGGATCCACGTGCAGCCGGTCGGCGATCAGGAAGCCCAGGACGACCTGCACCAGACCCAGTGACAGGAAGACGCAGAAGCCGATCGCGAACAGCGGCCACAGCCGCGCGTCCCACGGCCGCAACCGGGGGCCGCGGGGCGCACCGGCCGGCGGCCGCGCCGGTCCGCGCCGTACGGTCGCCAGCACCCAGATCGCGAGCAGCGCGCAGATCGCCGGTGCCACGTAGAGCGGGAGCAGCAGCGACACCACGGCCAGCGCGCCGCCCCCGGCCGGCCCGAGGACCAGGGAGAGCCCCTGCGCCGCCCCGACGAGCCCGGTCGCCCTGGTCCGGTCGGCCTCCCCGGTCGTGGCGAGGCCGGCCACGGTGAGCGCCGCGACCGGCAGCGCGGCCAGGCCCACGCCGAACACGACGCTGCGGGTGACGAGCATCAACGTGAGCGTGACCGGCGGCGGCAGCACCCCGTCCAGCCCGAGCGTGGCGACGACCGCGAACCCCGCCAGCCCCGCGGCCGCGAGCCCGAGCCCGAGCATCAGGACCGTGCGTAATCTGAGCCTGCGCATGGCCTGTCCCCACAGCGGGCTGGCGACGGTCAGCGAGGCCGCGGCGACCGTGATGACCAGGCCGAGCTGCGTCTCCGTCAGCGCCAGCTCGCGCGAGAGCGGCGCCAGCACGGGGGTCAGGAGCTGCTGGGCAGAGAACACGGCGAGGATCGTGACGAGCAGGGGAGCCATGGCCTTGCGCACGGTCGAGATCCCTTCGTCGGCGGCTCAGGCGTGGCGGGCGATGGTCCCTGCTCCGACCAGCCAGTCGACGGCCTCCGCGATGGCCTCGAGCGGGGTGTACCGCGGCCGGTGGCCGAGCAGCCGCTCGGCCTTCTCCATGCTGCAGTGCGGGCTGTACATGATGTGGTCGTACGTGATCTTCGCGTCCTCCTCGGACACCGTGGTCCGCCACTGCTCCCACGGCAGGTACGCCAGCCGCGCCTCCTGCCCGAACCAGCCCGCCACCGCCTCGGCGTACCCGCGCAGCGTCAGCGCGCTCGTGGCCACGGAGTGAAAGCTCTCGCCCACGGCGACGGACGGCGTGGCCATCGCGTCCATGAACAACCGCGCCACGTCGTCGGCGTGCACGTGCTGCACGGTCTCCATGCCGAAGTTCGGCAGCGCCACCTCTGCACCATCGGCCAGCGCCTGGAACACGGCGGGATTGACGTTCCCCGCCGGATTCACCGGCACCCACCCCGGCCCGGTGATGTGCCCGGGATGGATGATCGTGACCGGAAACCCATCACGATGGGCCCGCTCCAGCAAGTAGGCCTCGATGGCCGCCTTCTGCCGCCCATACTCCCCGAGCGGCCGCTTCGGCCGGTCCTCGGTCGTGGGCACCCGCGCGCTCGGCCCGTGCGTCCAGATCGTCCCGCAGTGCAGGAACTGCCGTACCCGCCCGGTCAGGGCCTCGGCCAGGTGCCGGGCGCTGGACTCCTGGAAGCAGATGAGATCGATGACGACGTCGGCCTCCAGGTCCGCGATCCGCCGCCCGAACGTGCCGTCGGCGTCCTCCGCGTCCCGGTCCGCGCTCACCATGCTTACCCGCTGCCACGCCCCGTGCGGACTGTAGGGCTCCCGCTTGCCCCTGCTCACCGCGACCACGTCATGACCTGCGTCGACGAGCCGGGGAACCAGGTATGTGCCGATATGACCACTCGCGCCGATCACCACTACTCGCATGGATGCAGCGTAATCCGTGCAAAGTCAACCCGATACGCTCCTGAACGTCCTGTTTGGAGGTTTGGGCTTGTCGGGGGTTGTCGCGGCGTTCGCCGCACTGGTGTCCGTTGCCGTGCTCGGGTACCTCGTCGGCGTGGGCGGGCTGCTGCGCGCCAGTGACGAGCTGGTCCTGTCGCGGCTGGCGTTCTTCGTCGCGACACCCGCGCTGATGTTCGTCACCGTGTCGCGGGCCGACCTGGGCACGCTGCTCTCGCCGGTGCTGCTGACCGAGGTCGTCGCGGTGCTGTGCGTCCAACTGGCGTACGTCCTGGTGGCCAAGCTGATCTGGCGCCGGGACCGGCGCGAGGCCACGATCGGCGCCTTGGCCTCGTCGTACGTCAACGCGGGCAACCTCGGCGTGCCCATCTCGATCTACGTACTCGGCGACGGCGCGCTGGTCGCTCCCATCCTCCTCTTCCAGCTGATCGTGCTCACCCCGGTCTCCTTCCTGATCCTCGACAAGGGCGCCAGATCGGTGCGCTCGGCACTCCTCCTCCCGCTCCGCAATCCCCTCACGGTCGCCTCGCTCCTCGGTCTCGCCTGCGCTCTGACCGACCTCTCCATCCCTGTCACGATCATGCGCCCGATCGAACTGCTCGGTGGCGCCGCCGTCCCCGTCGCCCTCCTCGCCTACGGCCTCAGCCTGTACGGCTCCCAGCACACCACGGCCCCCGAAGAGGGAGACGTCCGCCGCGACCTCGTCCTCGTCATCGCCCTCAAGTCCTTCGTCCAACCGGCCATCGCCTACGTGACCGCCCGCTTCGCCTTGGGCCTCGACGCCGGCGCGCTCCTGGCTGCCACCCTGTTCGCCGCCCTGCCCACCGCGCAGAACATCTACGTGTACGCGGTGAACTACGACACGGGGCGGCGCCTGGCCCGCGGGGCCGTACTGATCACCACGGTCCTGTCCATTCCGATCATGACGGCGATCGGCGCGGTCCTGGGCTGATCGACGCGAGCTGCGCGCCGATTCCCTTGAGCACGCGATCGAAGAATTCGCCCCGCCGCCGCCCGTGAGACGATCCCTTCGCAGTGTGCTCTGGTTCGGGCCGTGGAGGGCGATGATGTACGCGATATCCCTGGGCGACGACGGCGCGGAACTGCGCCCGCTGGAGCCGTGGCTGGCCGAGGAGTTCCTGACCCACATGGATCGGGGACGGGAGTTCATCGGGCAATACGTCGGGCTGCCGGACGTCGTCACGGACCTGGAGTCGAGCCGCTCGTATCTCCAGGCGTACGCGGAGAAGGCGGCGGCCGACACCGGGCGGATCTACGGCATCTGGACGGACGGCAAGCTGGTCGGCGGAGTCCTGTTCCGGACGATGGACGTCGAGCACGGCCTCGCCGAGGCGGGCTGCTGGCTGGAGCCATCGGCAGTGGGCAAGGGTCTGGTGACCAGGGCCGCGCGTGTGATCATTGATTGGGCCATCGAGGAGCGGGGCATCCACCGCGTGGAGTGGGTGGCCTCCGCGGCGAACGAGGCCAGCATCGCCGTGGCCCGGCGGCTCGGGATGACGAAGGACGGCGTGCTGCGGGAGAGCTACCCCCACCGGGGGAAGCGGCACGACATGGAGGTCTGGTCGGTGCTCGCGCCGGAGTGGCGGGCCGGCAAGCACGCGTCTTAGTGCCCGTATTCTCGAATGCCGAGACGCTCGTCTTAGCAATTAAGACGATGGTCTAGAGTCTCGCGGCATGACACCTTGGGAGATGGCCGCGGTGCTGGCGGCCGGCGTGGCGGCCGGGGCCATCAACACCGTCGTCGGGTCCGGATCGCTGATCACGTTCCCCACGCTGCTGGCCGTCGGCCTGCCGCCGATCACCGCCAACGTCTCCAACAACATCGGCCTGGTCCCCGGCGGCTTCACCGGCACCATGGGATACCGGCCGGAGTTGAAGGGCCAGCGCGAGCGCTTGCTCAGGCTGGCCCCCGCCTCCGTCATCGGCTCGCTGATCGGCGGCTTCCTCCTGCTCAACCTGCCCGAGAGCAGCTTCAACGTGATCGTGAGCGTGCTGATCGGGCTGTCCTGCGCGCTGGTCGTGATCCAACCCAGGCTCAGCCGCATTCTCACCGGGCGCCCCAGGCGTGCGCACGGCGGCCCATGGCTGTGGCTGAGCACGCTCGGGGCCGGCACCTTCGGCGGCTACTTCGGCGCGGGGCAGGGCATCCTGCTCATCGGCCTGATGGGCATCCTGCTCGACGAGAAGCTGCAGCGGATCAACGCGGCGAAGAACGTGCTCGTCCTGCTGGTGAACTTCACCGCCGCCATCCTGTACGCACTGGTCGCCGAGGTCGACTGGACGGCCGTGCTGCTGGTGGCGCTGGGCTCGATGATCGGCGGCTACTTCGGCGCCCGCTTCGGGCGCAGGATCCCGCCCTCGGTCCTGCGGGGCGTGATCGTCTGCATCGGCGCGGTGGCCATTGTGAAGCTCCTCACCGATTAGGGGACTTACGTGGACAAATGAAAATCGTTACCATTATCGGCCATGCGCCTCGATCGTCGTGCCTTCCTCTCCGCCGCCGCCGCCGCCGTCGCCCTCGCCGGATGCGCCGCCCAAACCGCAACCGGAACCGTGTCGTCGCAGCCCAAGAGGGGTGGGCGGCTCCGGGCGGCGTTCGCGGGTGCCGGGGCCCAGGAAAGCCTGGACCCGCACCTCGCCAACCTGTTCCTCGAGGCGTCGCGGTCCAAGGCCATGTTCGACAAGCTCGCCGACTACGGGACCGACGTGTCGATCGTGCCGCGCCTGGCCAGCGGCTGGGAGGCCGACAAGAAGCTCGGCACGTGGCGGGTCACACTGCGCGAGGCGGCCTTCCACGACGGCAGGCCGGTACGGGCGGCGGACGTGCTCTACAGCTACGCGCGCATCGCCGACGAGAAGCGGACCTTCCGCGCCAAGGCGAACCTCGCCCTGATCGACATGAAGAACAGCCGCGCCGTCGGCGACCGCACGGTGGAGTTCGTGCTGAAGCGGCCCTACGCCGAGTTCCCCAACGTGCTGGCGGCCTTCGGCGCCTACATCGTGCCCGAGGGGGCCGACGAGTTCAGCCGGCCCGTCGGGTCGGGACCGTTCGCGTTCTCCTCGTTCCAGCCGGGCCGGTCGCTGCTGCTCAAGCGGAACCCGGGCTACTGGGACGGGGCACCGCACCTGGACGAGCTCGAATACCTGATCGCCAACGAGGAGTCCGCCCGGGTGAACGCCGTGCTCGGCGGGCAGGCCGACTACGCGCACGACCTGACCCCGGCCACGGCCCGCACCCACCAGGGCGGCGGCCGGATGGCGATCGCCCGGCTGAGCAACAGCGGCATGCAGGCGTTCGCGATGAAGGTGGACCGGCCGCCGTTCAACGATCCGCGGCTGCGGCAGGCCATGTTCCTGCTGGCCGACCGCGAGCAGATGATCGACAGCGTGCTGGCGGGAACCGGGCAGGTGGGCAACGATCTGTTCGGCAAGGACTACCAGTACTACGCGGCCGACATCCCGCAGCGCACCCCGGACGTGGAGCAGGCCAAGTGGCTGATCGACAAGGCCGGGGCGAAGGGGCTGAAGGTGCCGCTCGACACGTCGGCGGCGGCCAGCGGCTTCCTGGAGGCGGCGAGCGTCTTCGCCGACCAGGCCAGGCAGGCCGGGCTGGACGTGACCGCCAAGGTCGGCAACAAGGACACCTACTGGGCGGACGTGCTGAACAAGGGCGTTCTCTGCTGCTACCGCTCCGGCGCCATGCCCATCGAGACGCACATCTCGCAGCGGCTGCTCACCGGCTCCACCACGAACGCCACCAAATGGGCCCGCCCGGAGTTCGACGCCCTCTACGACCAGGCCGTCGCCAGCCCCGACAAGGCGAAGCGCGGGGAGCTCTACGGGGCGATGCAACGCACGCTGCACGCCGAGGGCGGCTTCCTCATCTGGGGCTTCGCCGACTGGCTGCTCGGCACCTCCCCCAAGGTGCGCGGGGTCGCCAACGCCCCCGCGAACACCCTGGGCTGGGCCAGCTTCGACAAGGTGTGGCTGGCTTGAGCGTCTCTGATTGGCTTGGTGATCCTGCGGATTACACAAGATCAAGACACAGTGATGTGTCCGGCATGCGCCAATCGTCTTCGTGCCCTGGTACCGATGGCCGGAGCCACGGCCCGTGTGAGCACGTCCCTCCGGACGCTGACCGGTCAGGCTTATTCGGCCTGACCGGGGAGGGTGCCCGACGTCGCCTGGGCGCCGGGCGTGCGCTAACACTATGTCACAACGTCACTACGGTTGGCTAATCCACATGGGTAACCTGGCAAGCTACGCGCTGCGCCGGCTGCTGCTCGGCGCGGCGCAGGTCGTGGCGGTGGCCACGCTGGTGTTCGCGCTGACGGAGGCGCTGCCCGGCGACGCCGCCGTCGTGCTGGCCGGCGACATCCCGGACGAGGAACGCATCGCCCAGCTCAGGAACGCCCTGGAGCTGGACCGGCCGGCGGCCGAGCGGTGGGCGGGCTGGCTGGCCGGGCTCGCGCGTGGCGACCTCGGCGTCTCGCTCCTCTCCGGACGCCCGGTGTCCGGCGTGCTCGCCGACGGCCTGCCGCCGACGCTGGTGCTGGCCGGGCTCACGCTGCTGCTGCTCGTGCCGATCTCGGTGGGCGCCGGCGTGATCGCGGCGGTGCGGCAGGGCGGCCGCCTCGACCGGGCGCTGACCACGGTGACCGTCGGCCTGTACTCGATCCCGGAGTTCGCGCTGGGCGTGGTGCTGGTGGCGGTGTTCGCGGTACGGCTCGGCTGGTTCCCTCCGACGGCGGTCGGCGCGCCGCCCAACCTGCTCCAGCAGCCCGCGCTGCTGGTCCTGCCGCTCGCGGTGCTGCTGGCCAGGCCGGTCTGCTCGATCAGCCGGCTGGTCCGCGCGGGCATGATCGACGCGCTCGCCTCCGGGTACGTGGCGCACGCCCGCCGGCTGGGCCTGTCCCACCGGCGGGTGCTCCTGACGCACGCGCTGCCGAACGCGCTGGCGCCCGGCGCGCAGCAGCTCGCCAGGACCACGGACTGGCTGCTGGGCGGGGTGATCGTGGTCGAGTCGGTATTCGTGATCCCCGGGCTCGGCACGCTGCTGAACGACTCGGTGGCGGCCAGGGACATTCCCGTCGTCCAGGCGTTGTGCGTGTTGTTCGCCGCCACCACGGTGGTGGTCAACCTGGCGGCCGACCTGGCGGCGTACCGGCTGGCTCCGAGGGCCTTCGCATGAGGGCGCGTCGTGGGGCCGGGTTGGTGCTGCTGGCCGTGCCGCTGCTGCTGGCTCTGCTCGGGCCGTGGCTGACGGGCGCGCCCGAGCCGCGCGGCGTCTCCTTCGCCGCCGTGCCGCCGCTCGGCACGGACTTCGTCGGGCGGGACGTGTGGGAGCAGGTGCTGCTCGGCGGCCGTTCCGTGGTGCTGGTGGCGGCGCTGGCGACGCTGCTCGCGTACACGGCAGGGGTGCCGCTGGGCATGGCGGCAGTGCTTGCCGGGCGGCGGTGGGTGGACGAGCTGCTGATGCGGCCGCTCGATCTGCTGCTCGCGGTGCCGTCGCTGCTGCTGCTCATCATGCTGGCGGCGCTGCTCTCGCCGGGGCCGGTGGCGCTGGTCGGGATCGTGGCGCTGATCGGGCTGCCCGAGGTGGTGCGGATCTCCAGGGCGGCGGCGCTGGAGGCGGCGGGCAGCACCGCGATGGAGGCGCTGCGGCTGCAGGGCGAGACGTGGTGGCGCCGGGCCATCGGCTACACCGGCCGGTCGATGCTCACCACGCTGCTCGCCGACGTCGGCGTCCGGCTGGTCGGCGCGCTGTACCTGGTGGCGTCGGCGAGCTTCCTCGGCGTCGGCCTGGCGCCGGACGCCAGCGACTGGGCGGTCATGGTCGATCGCAACCGGACCGGGATGTTCCTGCAGCCGTGGGCCGTGCTGGTGCCGGCGCTGCTGATCGTGGCCCTGTCGGTGGGGCTGAATCTGACGTTCGACCGGGCGAGGAGGCGGTGATGCTGCGGGTTTCGGGGCTGCGGGCAGAGGCCGGCGGGCGCGCCCTGGTGCACGGCGTGTCCTTCGAGCTGGCCGCCGGTGAGGTGCTCGCGCTGGTGGGGGCCTCGGGCAGCGGCAAGACCACCACGGGGCTGGCCCTGCTCGGCGAGCACGCCCCTGGGGTGCGCATCACGGGAGAGGTACGGCTCGCCGGCGGCGTCGTGGCCTACGTGCCACAGCACCCGTCCAGCGTGCTCAACCCGGTGCGGCGGGTCGGCGGCGTGCTGCGGGAAGTGGCGCGGCGGCAGGCGGCGCGGATGGTGGACGACCGGGCGGCCGGCCGGGTGGACGAGCGAGCGGCTGGCCGGGTGGCCGACCGGGGGGCTGGCCGGGTGGCCGGTTGGACCCGGTGGCGCGACGCCAGGGCCGTCGACGAGCGGATGCTGGAGGCCGCGCGGCGGGCACGCCTTCCGGTGGAGCTGCTCGGCCGCTACCCGCACCAGCTGTCCGGTGGCCAGCAGCAGCGGGTCGTGCTGGCCCAGGCGTTGCTGCTGGATCCGGCCCTGATCGTCGCCGACGAGCCGACCACCGGGCAGGACGGCCTCATCCGGTCGGAGGTGATCGAGGAGTTGCGCCTCCTGCGCGCGCAGGGCATCGGCCTGGTGCTGCTCAGTCACGATCTCGCC
Source organism: Nonomuraea basaltis (assembly GCF_005893125.1). GTDB lineage: Bacteria > Actinomycetota > Actinomycetes > Streptosporangiales > Streptosporangiaceae > Nonomuraea > Nonomuraea basaltis. Next base: position 30,491 of record NZ_VCJS01000085.1, read on the forward strand.
ATGGTGCGCGCGCTGGCCGACCGGGTGGCGGTGATGCACGGGGGCCGCATCGTCGAGTCGGGCCCAGCCGCCACCGTGCTGGACGCGCCGCGCCACGACTACACCAGACGCCTGCTCGCCGCCCGCCCCGAGCCCCGGATCACAGCCGGCACCGAACCCGGGGTCACGGCCTGCGCGGACGACGTACCCGTGCTGGAGGTGCGCGACCTGGTGGCCGGGCACCGGCGGGCGCCCGTGCTGGAAGCGGTGAGCCTGAGCGTCGCGGCCGGCGAGTGCCTGGCCGTGGTGGGCAGGTCGGGCAGCGGCAAGACCACGCTCGCCCGCTGCGTCGCCGGCCTGCACCGGCCGGTGTCCGGCACGATCACTCTCGCCGGGCAACCGCTCCCCCGCCACCTGTCCAGGCGCGGACGCGACGTCCAGTACGTCTTCCAGGACGCCAGGGCCTCCTTCGACCCGTACCGGAGCGTGTCCGCCCAGGTCGCCAGGACGGCTGTGCGGCTGCGCGGCGCCACCGCGGACGAGGCCGCGGCACGGGCGATGGCATTGCTGTACCGGGTCGGCCTCGACGAGCGCACCGCCGGCCGCCGTCCGGCGGCGCTGTCGGGCGGCGAGCTCCAGCGGGCCGCGCTCGCCCGCGCCCTGCTCGCCGAGCCGCGCGTGCTCATCTGCGACGAGATCACCTCCGGCCTGGACGCGCTCGTCCAGGCCGCCATCCTCGACCTGCTCGACGAGCTGCGCCGCGACCTCGGCCTCACCCTGCTGCTCATCAGCCACGACATGGACGTGGTCGCCAGGCTCGCCGACCGCGTCGTGGCGCTCGATCATGGCCGGCTCATTCTGGAGGAATCGCCATGAATCCCTACGCCGTACGGCCCGCCCTGGCCCGCCACCTCGACGGCGCGCGGCGGGTCATGCTCGACACGTTCTACCGGGAGTTCGGCTACGGCTACCTGCCTGAGTGGCACTGGGACGTGCTGGACCTGGAGGGCACGTACCTGCGGCCGGCCCGGCACACGCTGATCGTGGCCCTGCACGGCGAGGAGGTGGTCGGCACCACGGCCGTGCGCGCGGGCGGCCCGAAGAGCCCGCCCCACCCGGAGTGGCTGGCCCGCCTCTACCCGGACGGTACGACGGCGCAGCTCTTCCGCGTGTACGTGGACCCGGCACACCGCAGGCACGGCCTGGCCCACGAGATGGTCCGCCAGGCCTGCCACTTCGTCTCGGAACACGACGACTACCAGGCCGTCTACCTGCACACCGACACCCGCGTACCAGGGGCGGAGGCGTTCTGGCGCTCGCTGGCCGAGCCGGTCTTCGACGCCCGCGACGGCGACCCCGATCACTTCCAGACGCTCCACTTCGAGCTCCCCCTTCCCGCCCGGACCGGGGAGCTACGGTTCACCGGAAACCATCCGTAATGCCCATTTGGGGCAGGGAATTGCGACAGGATCATGCGGGTGAGATATCGGATCGCTGTCCCACTCGTCACATTGCTCATGGTGCCGGCCTGCGCGCAGGTGGCGCCGCCGCCTCAAGCCGTTCCCGCCCCCACCACCAGCGCACCCTCCAGCGCTCCGCCCTCGACCACCGCCGCCGCGAGCCCGAACGCGTCCGGCCAGGACGCCCGCCCCGCGCTGGCCGAGACGCGCAGCACCAAGACGCGCGATCTCAAGGTCGAGGTCGTCGGGCTGAACCGGGTCAAGGGCAAGCACCTGGTGGCCCAGCTCCGGCTCACCAACACGGGCACGGAGAAGCACCTGCCGTGGACCGGCGAGATGGGCGACAACACGCGCCCGCTGGGGCGGATCCGGTGGGCGTCCGGCATCGGCGTGCTCGACGCGCAGGCCCGCACCTGGATCCTGCCGTACCAGCCGGCCGACTTCCCCTGCCTGTGCACCGACGAGGACCGCGACGGCGTCGGCTACTTCATCGACCCCGGCCGGTCGATCACCGTGTACGCGGTCATGCCCGCCCCTTCCGGCAATCCCGCCACCGCCACGGTCGTCACGCCGGTGGGCCCGCCGATGCCGGACGTGCCGATCAGCGACGAACCGCCGGCCACGGCACCCGGCATGACCATCCCCGACCCGGACGCCGAGCCCGTCACCACCGTCACCCGGCGGCTCGTGACCCCGTCGGAGTCGCTGGACCAATCGGAGGAGACCGCCGACGACGGCACGGACCTCCAGGTCAACCTCTCGTCGGACGTGCTGTTCGCGGTGAACGAGGCCACGCTCACCGCCAAGGCGAAGGCCGTGCTGGCGCGTACCGCCAAGCTGATCGACGCGTCGCCCGGCGCCGCCGTGAAGGTGGAGGGGCACGCGGACTCCTCCGGCACCGACGCCATCAACGACCCGCTCTCCGAGCGCCGCGCCCAGGCCGTGCGGAAGGCGGTGTCCGGGCTCGTCACCAGGCAGGGTCTGGCTTTCCAGGCCAAGGGGTACGGCTCCCGCAGCCCGCTGTACAGCAACGACACCGACGAGGGCAAACGGCGCAACCGGCGGGTCACGGTGACGTTCGCCAAGCCGGAGACCGCCGGCGCCGAGCAGCCGGCCACGCCCTCGGCGTCCGCCACCCCGGGCGTCACGGGGCTGACGGGCACCGGGAAGGCGGACGGCCAGCCGATCTCCATGGAGGTGACGGGGCTGCGGCGGCTCCCCGGCGGCCTCGGGCTGCTGACCTACCGGATCGCGAACGAGGGTGACGCCGAGGCCTGGTTCAACGAGCTGAACGACGCGCGCGACTGGATGTCGTTCAAGTACCGGGCGGCCATCAACGTGACGCTGACCGACGTGGCGGCGGAGCGGCAGTACCTGCCCGGCAGCCTCCAGGTGCCGGCGGACGGCGGCCGCGTGGACTCGTACTGCGCCTGCACGGATCTGTCCGGCGTGCGCCTGGGGACCGAGAAGTTCGGGCCCGGGGAGGAGAAGGTGTTCTGGGACCTGTTCGCGCTGCCCGAGGGCGTCACGACGATGAAGGTCAAGATCGCGAGCTTCCGCGACCTCCAGGTGCCCGTCCGGTAGAGGCGCGCTCAGCCGGTCATCCCGATGAAGAAGGCGGCGGGGACCAGCGCGACGGCGAGCGCCACGGCCTGCCACCGCGGAGCCGGGCCATCCTTCAGCACGGTGACGCCGAGGGGCACCAGGGCGACCGCGAGCCCGGCCAGGGCGACCAGCGAGATCGGGTCGCTGCTGCCCTTGAGCACGCCCAGCGGCAGCCCGGCCGCCAGCGCCAGGGCGACGCACCGCGCCACGCCGAGGGCCTTGGCGCGGTAGGCGCCGACAGCGAGCACGATCCAGCCGCCCATGATGCAGATGGTGACCGCCTTGAAGACGTGGAAGGCCCCGTACGTGCCGGCGACCGCCTCCTGCGCCGCCGTCAGGCCGAGGGCGTCCACCAGCCGGAAGGCCAGGTGGCTCACGCCGGCGTGGAACACCCGGCCGAACAGCCCGAGCACCACCAGCGTGGCGCCCCACCTGGCCCAGCCCGGATGCGTCACCCCGATCCGCCGGGCCAGCGCGGTCACCGCGGGCCACAGCAGCACGATTCCGGCCGCGTACAGGCTGTAGGAGAAGATCATCCTCTCCGGCGCGGCGGCGTAGGCGGCGAGCTGGCCGGGGAAGAAGTCGTCCTCGCCGGCCCGGGTCAGTACCCCGGCGAGCAGCAGGAGCGGCCCGAGCAGCAGCCCGGTCCCCTCGACCCACCGACCGGGGACATGTGTGATCGTCATGCCACCGATTGAAGCGGCGGCCGCGCGCGAGCACACGGGCGCTGCCGCGAGAGCCGTACCTATTGCCAGCGCTACCTTTGGTACGGAAGTGAATATTCCCGACAGAAGGGACCGAGCACGTGCTCGACGATGCCGGCCTCCAGGCGCTCCGCGAGGCCGCGCGCCTGTCTCCGGACAACCTCCCGCTCCGCCGGCATCTCGCCGGGCAGCTCCTGACCAAGGGATACCTGGCCGAGGCGGAGGCCGAATTCCGGGCCGCGCTCGTGCTCGCGCCCAAGGACGCGGACGTCGCGGCCGGGCTGGCGGAGGCGTTCGTGCGGCAGAGCCAGTACGGCGCGGCGCTGTCGGTGCTCGAACCGTTCCTGGCCATGTTCCACCGCTACCCGCCGCGGATGGGAATTCTCGCGGCCAGGGCGATGCTCGGCGAGGGCGAGAAGGGAAAGGCGACCTACCGCTACCACGAGGCGATCTCCCGCGATCCTTCCCTCGCCGACCCCGAACTCGCCGAGCGGCTGCCGATCCCGGGCCGGAAGCCCGCCCCGCCGGCGCCCGCCGTCCCGCCAGGGCCCGCTGCCCCGCCGGCGCCCGGTGAGCCTGCGTACGCCACCCCGCCGGGCGCGCCGGCGTACCCGGCTCCCGACTCCGCGCCCGGCCAGGCGGAGGTGGAGCGGTCGAAGCTGACCTTCGCCGACGTGGCCGGGATGGAGGCGGTCAAGGAGTCGCTGCGGGTCAAGCTCCTGCTGCCGATCCAGCAGCCGGAGCTCTTCGCCGCGTACGGCAAGCGTGCCGGCGGCGGCGTCCTGCTGTACGGGCCCCCGGGAGCGGGCAAGACCCACCTGGCCAGGGCCGCCGCCGGCGAGCTCGGCGCGTCGTTCGTCAACGTCGGCCTGGCCGACGTCCTCGACATGTACATCGGCTCCAGCGAGCGCAACCTGCGCGCCATGTTCGACATGGCCCGCCGCAACCGCCCGTGCGTGCTGTTCTTCGACGAGGTCGACGCGCTGGCCGCGCGCCGCTCCGACATGCGGCAGGCGCACAACCGGCAGCTGGTCAACCAGTTCCTGGCCGAGCTCGACGGCGTGGACCAGAACGCCAACGAGGGCGTCCTGGTGCTGGCGGCCACGAACGCGCCCTGGTACATCGACGTGGCCTTCCGCCGCCCCGGCCGGTTCGACCAGCTCGTGTTCGTGCCGCCGCCCGACGCCGCGGCGCGCGCGGCCATCCTGCGCATCCTCTGCCGCGACAAGCCGCTGGCCGAGATGGACTTCGACGCGGTCGCGAAGGTCACGGAGCACATGGTCGGCGCGGACCTGAAGGGCGTGGTGGACCGCGCGGTGGAGGTCAAGCTCCAGCAGTCGATCAGCGCGGGCCACGCGATCCCGATGTCGACCTCCGACCTGCTGGCCGCCGCCCAGGGCGCCCGCGCCACCGCCGTACGCGAATGGATGGCCACCGCCCGCAACTACGTGCTGCACGCCAACGAGTCCGGCGCCTGGGACGAGCTGATGCCCTGGATCAAGGCCAGATGGTGAAGGTAGACGAGTCGCTCCAGCGCGCGCGGGCGCTGCTGCAGCTGGGCCGGCCCGCCGGCGCCGAGCGAGAACTGCGCGGCGTGCTCGCCGTCGAGCCGCAGCATGACATGGCGCACTGCCTGCTGGCCCTGGCCCTGGTCCACCAGGGCAAGGGCCTGGAGGCGATCGCCGCCGCGCAGGAGGCGGTACGGCTGGTGCCCGAGCACTGGTACCCGCACTACGTCGCCGGGCAGGTGTACTACCGCCTTCGTCTGCCCAACCAGGCGGCGGCCGCCGCCGAGGCGTCCCTGGCCCACTCCCCCGAGCAGGCGTCGACCTGGGAGCTGCTGGCCCGAGCCCACATGCTGAAGGGCCAGTGGCGCCAGATGGCCGACGCGGCCCGCCGCGGGCTGGCCATCGATCCACAGGTGTCCGACCTGGTCAGCCTGCTGTCAATGGCGCACACCAGGCTCGGGGAGGCCGAGCCGGCCCGGGCCGCCGCCGCACACGCCCTGCAGCTCAATCCGGAGAGCGCCACCGCGCACCTGGCGTCCGGCAGGGCGGCGCTGGCCTTCGGCGACCCGAGGGCGGCCGCAGACTCCTTCCGCGAGGTGCTCCGCCTCGACCCCGGCTTCGGCCCGGCCAAGGATCTCCTGGTGACGGCGCTCAAGCAGCGCAACCCGCTCCAGCGGATCCTGTCGAACCTGCGGCGCCGATACCGAGGCGGCTGGCGGCTGGTGTTCCTGCTGCCCGTGGCCCCGCCGCTCATCGCGGTCTTCGTCCTCATCGCGCTCATGCACTGGGCGGCGTGGGTCTCCGAGGCGGTGACCGTGCTGCGGCTGGCCCGCGCCAAGGCCACCCGGCTGCTCTTCGAGGGCGCCGAGGCCCGCGTGGCCATGGCGTGCTGCGCCCTCGCCGTCGCCGGGGCGGGGGTGCTCGTGCTCGGCATCGCGCTCGGCCTGGAGGCCGTCGGCACGGCGGGCGTGGCGGTCATGGCCCTGATCACCGCCGTGCAGGAGGCCACGCACACCGGCTCGCCCCGTGGCCGCAAGGTGCTCTACGGCTGGGCCGGACTGCTGGTCGTGGCCATCGCCGCGGCCGTGATCGCCGGCGCGCCGGTCGTCGCGCTGCTGGGCGTGTACGCCGGCCTCGGCACGATCTGGGTCGCGGCGGGCGTGCGGCGCTTCTTCCTGGACCACAACACCGCCGAGGTCTAGCCCCCCGGGAGGGGGCGGCGGACGATGGCGCCCGCCTCCTCCTGGCCCATGCCGAACATGCGCAGCACCTGCTCGGCCAGCTCGTCCGGCGAGTTCTCGTCCACGAGGTCCGGATGCTCGAGCCAGAGCTGCAGGAACCCCAGCAGCGAGCCGCCCGCGCCGGCCAGCGCCACGTGCGGGTTCTTGACGCGGAAGCGCCCGGCCTCCATGGCGCGGCGGATGTCGCGCAGCGCCCGCGGCGCCAGCCCCTTGTCGGAGTCGATGTACGGCAGCCCGGTGCGGGTGAGGATGCGGGCGATCTGCGGATGGGTGGCGGCCAGCCGCCCGGTCAGCCTGACGGAGGCGGCGAAGACCTCGGCCGGGTCCTCGATGCCGGCGGTGAGCTCGTCGAGCAGCTGACCGTGCTCCTCCAGCACGTCGCCGATCGCGGCCTGGAACAGCTCGTCCTTGCTCCCGAAATGGTTGTAGAAGGAGCCGAACCCGACGTCGGCCGCCTCGGTGAGCTCCTGGATGCTCACCTCGGCCATGCCCTGCCGCGCGAGGAACGCCCTGGCGGCGTCGATGAGCGCCTGCCTGGTGCGGGTCTTGCGCCGCTCCAGCCGGGACGCGGGCCGCGGATCCGACGACTTCACACGCCGATCATAGCGGGCTTGACAGATGCATCCCTCATTTCTGATGATTTCATCATCAGTGATGGTTCAATCATGAGGTGGCTATGGAGAGCGCGCACGCCAACCTGCACAGCGAGCGCGGCCCGCTCCGGGGTGAGCACCCGGGCCGGGCCCGCGATCCGGTGATCAAGGTCATGGATCTGGCCTGGCTGGAGTTCGAGAAGACGGACCTGGTCCGGGCGGAGTCGTTCGCCCGCGACTTCGGCTTCGCCGTGGCTGCCCGTACGCAGGACGCCCTCTACCTGCGCGGCACCCTGCCAGGCCCGCACTGCGTGGTCGTCCGCCGCGGCCCGCGATCGCGTTTCGTGGGCCCGGCGTTCCGGGCGGCCGCAGCGGCGGACCTGGTGCGGCTGGCCCGGGCCACCGGCGCCGACGTACGCGAGCTGGACGACGTGGGCGGCGGCCGGGTCGTGGACCTCCGCGACCCCAGCGGCATCCCGGTACGCGTGGTCCACGGCATGGCCGACATGCCGGCCCAGCCCGAGCAGCCGGTGCTGACCATGAACACCGGCCTGGACCACCCTCGGATCAACCGCACCCAGCGGCCCGCGCCCGAGCCGGCCCGGGTGCAGCGGCTCGGGCACGTGGTGCTGGAGACCAGGTGGTTCGAGCGGGCGCTCGACTGGTACCTGGACACGCTCGGCATGATCGTCAGCGACTTCCTCTTCCTCGACGACCAGCGCGACCGCGGCCCCACCATGGCGTTCGTCCGCTGCGACCGGGGCGCCGAGCCAGCCGACCACCACACGCTGGCCATGCATCTCGGGCCCGGGGTGGGCTACGTGCACTCGGCGTACCAGGTGGCCGACATGGACGCGGTCGCGGCCGGCGGCGAGTACCTGACCGGCCGGGGGTACCGGCGTGTGTGGGGCATCGGCCGGCACGTGCAGGGCAGCCAGATCTTCGACTACTGGCGCGACCCCGACCGCCTGATGGTCGAGCACTTCGCCGACGGCGACCTGTTCGACCGCACCCTCGAGCCCGGGTGGGCACCCATGTCGGCCAGCGGACTGGCGCAGTGGGGCCCGCCCGTCACCCGCGACTTCCTCGGCACGAACCCGTCACCCAAACTGCTGCGCACCGTGCTGACGGCGCTGCGCGAGGACAACGAGATCGACCCCGCCCGCCTGCTGGGCCTGATGAAAGCGATGAACACGTGAGCGTGAACGTACTGCGGACCGCCGGCTCCTGGTGGGTCGAGCGCGACGGGCAGGCCGTGGCGGTGGACACGGCCGCCGAGACCACCGCCGAGCTGCTGGCCGATCGCGACGCGGTGTCGGCGGCGGCCGGGGAGGGCGTGCCGGTCGAGGAGCTGGAGCTGCTGTCGCCGGTGACGACCCCGTGCCGGGTCGTGGCCCAGATGGTGAACTACCGGTCCCATGCCAAGGACTCCGGGTTCGACCCGGACCGGGTGCCGATCACGTTCTTCCGCAAGGCGTCGGGCTCCGTGGCCGGGCCGCACGACACGATCGTCAAGCCGCGGCACGTGCGGCTGCTGGACTACGAGATCGAGCTCGGCCTGGTCATGGGAGCGGACCTGCCGGTCGGCGCGACCGTGACGGACGCCGAGCTGCCGGACTACGTCGCCGGTCTGGTGATCGCCAACGACGTGTCGGCCAGGGACGTGCAGCTGCCCAAGACGCAGTTCTACGAGAGCAAGTCCTACCCCACGTTCACCCCGCTCGGGCCGCGGCTGGTGCTGCTGGAGCCCGCCGAGTTCGGCCGCCTCCTCGATCTGCGGCTACGGCTGTCGGTCAACCAGGTCCCCAGGCAGGACCGCACCCTGGCCGACATGATCGCCGGGCCGGCGGCGGCGCTGACGGCGCTGGCCGGGTTCCAGGCGCTGCGCCCCGGCGACGTGCTGCTGACCGGCACGCCCGGTGGCACCGCGCTGAAGGCGCCGCCCAAGCCGGTCGAGCTGCTCGGCGCGCTGCTCCCCGCCGAGCTGAAGTGGAGGCTCTTCTTCGACCGGCAGGCGCGGGTGCCCGCCTACCTGCGGGAGGGCGACGTGGTCAGCGCGCGCATCGCGACCGGCGACGGCGCCATCGACCTCGGCTGCCAGCGCACGCCGGTGGCGCACGCATGAGCGCCGAGCCCGCGCCGGAGGCCGGCGGCGTCCCACGCCTGGGCATCGCGCCGGACGTCGTGCCCGTGCTGATCGCCGGGGCCGGGCCTACCGGGGTGACCGCGGCGACGCTGCTGGCCAGGCACGGCGTACGCAGCCTGGTCGTGGACCCCCACCCCGGCGTCTATCCGATGCCCAGGGCGGTGCACCTGGACGACGAGGTGATGCGCATCCTGCAGGCGCTCGGAGTGGCAGGCGAGTTCGCCGCCATCAGCTCGCCCGCCCCAGGCATGCGGCTCGTGGACGGAGACCTGCGGACGATCGCGGAGTTCCGACGCGACCGCGCCGGGAGCCGCCACGGCTGGCCGCAGGCGAACATGTTCGACCAGCCTGACCTCGAAGCCCTCCTGCGCGCGAACCTGCGCCGCCACCCCGAGGCCGAGCTGCGGCCCGGCACCGAGGTCGTGCACATTTCCCAGGACGTACGCGGCCCCGTCCGGGTCCTGCTGCGCGACGTGGCCGGCGGGCGGCAGGAGGAGGTGCGGGCGCACGCGCTCCTCGGCTGCGACGGCGCCAACAGCATCACCCGCAGGTACGTCGGCGCCCGCATGCGCGGCCCGCGCTTCGCGGAGCCGTGGCTGGTGGTGGACGTGCGCTGTGCCGTGCCGCTGGACGTCTGGGACGGCATCCACCAGGTGTGCGATCCGGAGCGGCCGGCCACGTTCATGCGCATCGGCCCCGAGCGCTACCGGTGGGAGTTCCGGATGCGTACCGGCGAGAGCGAGGCCGAGCTGACCCGGCGCGACACGCTGCTGCGGCTGATCTCGCCCTGGACGCGCGGGGTGCCCGAGGGCGAGCTGCGGCTGCTGCGGCAGGCCGCCTACACGTTCCGGGCGCAGGTGGCCGACCGGTGGCGCCGCGGCCGGGTGTTCCTGCTCGGGGACGCGGCCCACCTGACGCCGCCGTTCATCGGCCAGGGCATGGGCGCCGGGCTGCGGGACGCCGCCAACCTGGCGTGGAAGCTGGCGCTCGTGCTGTCGGAAGGGGGCGACGAGCGGCTGCTCGACACGTACCAGGCGGAGCGGGCTCCGCACGTCACGCACGTGATCAGGCTCGCGGTCGCGGTGGGGTTGGCGATGGCGGGCGGCCGCGAACCGCACGCGACGGCGGCCGTACGGCGGCTGCTGCTCGCGCAGGCCGCCCGGATGCCGGCCATCCACCGCGTCACCGCGCACGGCACCTCACCGGCCCTGCACCGAGGGCTGCTGGTACGGCGGCGCTCGCCACTGCCACCCGGCCTGCCCGGGTCCCTCGTGCCGCAGCCCTGGGTCGAGGTGGGCGGGGAGCACCGCCGCCTCGACGACGTGCTCGGCGACTCGTTCGCCGTCATCAGCCTCGGACCGCTGGACGCGGACCTGGCCTCCCTGGCCCGCCGCCTGCGTGCCACCGTCGTCCACGTGCGACGCCCGGACCGGTGGCCCGCTCCCGCCGGCGGCCAACGCGAACAGCCCGCCTGCCTCCCCGGCCATCGCTCCGAGCCGCCCGGCGAGCACGCCGCGCAGCACGGCAGGCCGGTGGTGGTCGAGGACGCGACGCTCGACAGATGGCTGCGGGACGCCGGGGCCGCGGCGGTGCTGGTGCGCCCCGACCGCGTGGTGCTGGCCGCCGCCCCCTTCCCGCGCAGGCCGGGGCCGGTCGGAGCCGCGATCGTCCGAGACGCGGCCGCCTGGCTGCCCCTGCTCCCACCGGCCCGCACGACCCGCGCCACCCGAACAGCGGACGCCACCCCTGCCGGACCGTGTGAACCCCCACATGCCGCATCAGCCAGGAGCCATCCGATGACCCAGGTCGAAGACACCACGGGAGCCTCATGAGTGACCTCGTCGCGATGCGCAAAGCCGGTCTCCACGTCGCGGAGACCGCCGCGCCCGTGCTCGGGTTCACGCTCGTGTACGCCACCACCACCCGCCTCCCGCTCGCCCTGGCCACCGGCCTCGGCATGGCGGCGCTGGTCGCGATCCACCGGTTCAGGCAGGCCCGCAGCATCTGGCCGGCGGCGGGCGGGTTCGCGCTGACCGCCGGGGCGGCCGCCATCACCGCCCTGTCGGGAGAGGCCACCGACTTCTTCCTCCCCGTCCTGCTCCTCCGCACCGCGGTCGTCCTGATCACCCCGATCATGCTGCTGCTGAGATGGCCGCCGGTCGGCCTGGCGGCCGGCGTGCTCACCGGCCGCGGCCTCGCCTGGCGGCGCTGCCCGGTGCGGCTGCGGGCGTACACGATCGCCAACCTCGTCTGGGTCGCGGCCGAGGGCGCCCTCGTGGCCAACCAGGTGCGCCTCTACCTCGCCGACCGGGCCGTGGCCATGGGAGCTTTCAAGCTGCTGGTCGAGGTGCCGGTCCACGTACTGCTGGCGGTCCTGATGTGGGGCATCTACCGCCGCCTGACCCGTCAACCCTGTGACTGCCACCAAGGAGAACGATCATGACGACCACCGTGACGCTGACCGGCACCGGCGTGCCGATCCCCTCGCCCGGCCGCGCGGGCGCGGGCGTCCTGGTCCGGTACGGCCGGACGGCGCTGCAGTTCGACGCCGGCCGGGCCACGGTGCTGCGACTGACCGAGGCCGGTACGGGATTGCACGAGCTGAGCGCGCTGTTCGTCACCCACGTGCACAGCGACCACGTGATCGGGCTGCCGGACGTGGTGATGGCACGGTGGATCCAGGACCACGTGTGGAAGACGGGCCCGCTCGACATCCTCGTGCCCGAGGGCGAGGCCGCGGGCTTCGTCGAGCGCATGCTGGACCCGTACAAGGCCGACATCGCGCTGCGCATGGAGCACGTGCAGAAGGCGCCGCCGGAGCCGCGCCTGCACCCGTTCGCCTGCTCCGCGCGCCCGCGGGAGGTGTGGTCGCGGGACGGCGTCACGGTCGAGGCGGTGGCCGTGCACCACGAGCCGGTGCCCGACGCGGTGGCCTACCGGGTGCGCACGCCGGACGGGACCGTGGTGATCTCGGGTGACACGCGCGTGTGCGAGGAGGTGGAGGAGCTCAGCCGGGGCGCGGACGTGCTGGTCCACGAGGCATGCCGGACCACGGCGCTGCACGCGGCGGTGGCCGGGACGCCGTTCGAGAAGATCTTCTCCTACCACGCGGACACGGTGGCGCTGGGCGGGCTGGCCGAGCGGGCCGGGGTGGCGCAGCTCGTGCTCACGCACCTGATTCCCGCGCCCGACGATGCGGCGGGCGAGGCGGAGTTCGCGTCCGACGTGCGCTCGGGCGGCTATCGGGGAAGAATCACCGTGGGTCGCGACCTGACGACGGCGACGATGGGCTGATCCAACGCTCCTGGAGCGGGCATCCATGCACACTCCGTGAGAGGCGGTGACGCAAAGGGAGCGATGCCGGTATATTGATCATCCCCCCGGCCCTCAGGAGGCTCCATGAAGGGACCTGCGAAAAAGTCTCCGCCGCTCGTGCTGGATCCCGTCCTGATCATCGGCACCGGTCTGTCGGTCCTGCTCGGCGTGATCTTCTACGTCCGTGAGGACACCGCCCAGGGATTGGCACTCGTTGCCGGTCTCATCGGCGGCGTCATCACGTTACAGGTGCAGACCCTGCTCAGGGAGAAGCGCAGGATCGATCACGAGACCACCGTGGGCCAGCTGGTCTCCACCATCGAGAAGATCCCATGGCTCCCCGACCTCATGGTCCCCATGCTCCGTGCGGCCAAGCACGTGGAGCGCGAATATCCCGGCACCCCGGCCGTCGACGCGTGCCGGGCGGCGTTCGAGGAGTGCCTGCGCACTCTCGCCGACCTGGAGCGGGGCCACTTCCGCACGCCCTACGGCGACAACGCGGTGTTCCAGCGCCTGATCGACCAGACGAAACACACCATGTGCGCCACCAGCGTGCCCTCGGTGGATCTCACCTGGTGGCGCGAGCCGGTCGGCAGGCAATACTGGCAGGCACAGCTCGAGGCGATGAAGCGGCGCGTGAAGATCCGCAGGGTGTTCATCTACCGCGAGTGGACCGACGAGCTCGACGAACTGGCGCGCGAGCAGGTCGCCGCCGGGGTCCAGGTGCGCCGGGTACACGTCGACCGGCTCCCCGCCGCGATGCGGGTGATCAGCGCAGTCTGGGACGGCTCGTGCGGCCACGAGCTCAGCTACACCGCCGCGGGTGAGGCCGTCTACGACACGTTCACGGTCTCGCCTCCGGATCTCGAACGGCTGATGACACAGTTCGAGATGATCGAGAGGAGCGCCGTGGAGCTGGACGAGCCGCGGACGCCGGACTCCGTCTCCTCCTGAGCCCTTCGGCGGTCAGCACGGCGAGCGAGACCCACAGCAGCGCGAACGCCGCCCACCTGGCCGCCGGCATGACCTCACCGAACACCAGGACCCCGACCAGGAACTGCACGACCGGCTCGATGAACTGCAGCATGCCGACCAGGCTGAGCGGGATCCTCGTGGTCGCCGCGCTGAACAGCAGCATCGGCGCCATCATGACGAACCCGGAGCCGATGCCGAGGAGGGTGTTGGCCACGGACACGTGCCCGAACGTGGCCTGGCCGGACGCCTGGATCACGACCGTGTAGACCGCGGCGAAGGGAAACAGCACGGCCGTCTCCACCATCAGCCCTTCGACGGCCCCGGCGCCGACCCGCTTCTTGATCAGACCGTACGCGCCGAAGGTGGCGGCCAGGGTGAGCGCGATCCAGGGAAACCCGCCGTACGCGACCGTGAGAACGGCCACGGCGACGGCGCCCAGCCCGATCGCCGCCCATTGCCCGGCCCGCAGCCGCTCTCCCAGGAGCGCCACCCCGAGCATGACGCTGACCAGCGGGGTGATGAAGTAGCCGAGCGAGGCGTCGACGACGTGGCCGTTCATCGTGGCCCAGATGAACAACGCCCAGTTGACGGACGTCAGGACGCCGGCGAGGGAGAGCAGCGCCAGGTCGCGCGGCCGGCGCACGATCGCCGCCACCTGGCGGCGGCGGCCCAGCGCGAGCACCAGGATCCCGACCGCGACCGGCGACCAGAGCACGCGCAGCGCCAGGATCTCGACCGCGCCCGTGGGCTCGACCAACGGCCAGTAGAGCGCCGACAACCCCCAGATCAGGTACGCCGCCACGCCGAGCAGGACACCTTGGCGTGCAACGGACATCCGTCAACAGTACGCGCTCACCCCGGGAGGCCGCCCGCCGCGCTCTCCCGGACGATCAGCCGGTGGAGGAAATGTATGCGGCACGTACCCGCCTGGTATGTGAATTGTCAGGCCCATTTCTAACGTTTCCGATGATCCCCAAAACGCCAAGAGAGGCGGTTCGCGTGAGAATCGGAAAGTTGAGCGACTGGCTGCTGGCCAAGGTAGTCCCGGAGCACTCGGCGCAGGCGGCGTGCCCGTGCTGGTACGAGGGCACCACCTGCCTGGTCCGCAAGTGCTGCACCTGGGGTGCCTCTTGCGGTACCGGCGAGTCGTGCGGTCCCTGGCACTGCAACTGCTGCTGACGGCCGCATAGATGACCATGTTCGCGTGGACGGCCGGTCTCCTCGCGGTCGCCGGACTCCTGCTGGTCCTTGTGGTCCTGCGGCGGCGGCTCGCCGTCGTCGTGGTGTCCGGCCTCAGCATGGAGCCGACCTTCCACGCGGGCGACCGGCTCCTGGTCAGGCGGATGCGGCTGGCCCGGATCTCCGTCGGAGACGTCGTCGTGTTCGAGACGCCCGACTGGCTGGGCATCGGCGAGCCGCCACCGCCCGAGCGGCGCTGGATGGTCAAGCGTGTGGTGGCGCTGCCCGGTGACCCGGTCCCGGAGTCGGTCCAGGCTGTGGTGCCGGAGCGCCGGGTGGCGCCGGACCGGCTGGTCGTCCTGGGTGACAACCCGTCGGCCAGCTTCGACTCCCGGCAGTGCGGGCTCATCGACGCGGGCACCCTGCTGGGAGTCGCACACCGCCGCATCTCCTGACCGGCCGTCCGTCGTAGTGGGAGGAGAGCTCCGTGGAGTACGTCGCCCTGGGCTGCCGCACTCTGGTGGCCCTGCTGTTCCTCGTGTCGGCGGCGAGCAAGCTGCGCGGCAGCAGCGCGTACGCCGATTTCCTGGCCGCGACCCGCAGGCTCGCGCCGCCGTGGCCCCCCGTCCGCGTGGCGGCGGCGGCCGTGGTGGTCACCGAGCTCGCGATCGCGGCGCTCGTCGCCGTGCCCCGCACCGTACAGGCGGGGTTCGCGCTGGCCCTGGGCCTGCTGGCGGCGTTCACCTGTGCGATCGTGGCCGCGCTGCGGCGGGCCGAGCGCGCCCCCTGCGCGTGCTTCGGCGCCTCCGACCGCCCGCTCGGCCACGGCCATGTGGCACGCAATCTCGTCCTCATGGCCGTGTCCGCCCTGGGACTCCTCACGTACGCGCCCGTGACCGGCGACGTGGCGGCCATGCTGACCGCCGTCGCCGCCGGAGCGGTCGCCGCCATCGTCGTGGCCCTCGGCGACGACCTGATCGACCTGTTCAGCCCGACTGCCTGACCTGGAGGTCAGCCATGCCCTATGTCGTCACGCTCGTCACTCTGCTGAGCGTGCTCTGCCTGCTGAACCTGGCGCTGACCGTCGGCGTGATCCGGCGGCTGCGCAAGCATTCCGAGGCCCTCGCCACCCGCTCCGACGACGGGCACGGGCGGCAGGCGATCCTGCCCGAGGGCGCGGTCGCGCCGCCGTACGACACCGTGGCCACCGACGGATCCACCGTCTCCCGGGACCTGATCACGCAGCCGGTCCTGGTGGGCGTCTTCTCTCCTGGCTGCGACGCCTGCCACAAGGCGATGCCGGACTTCCTCGCCGCGGCCGAGCGCTTCCCCGGAGGTCCTGAGCAGGTCCTCGCCGTGATCGTCGATCAGAAGGGAGAGGCGGGGCCGCTGCGGGCGGAGCTGGAGCCGGTGGCACGGGTGGTGGTCGAGGACATGGGCGGGCCGGTCACGTCGGCGCTGGAGGTGCAGGCGTTCCCTGTCTTCGCGCTGGTGGGCGGCGGCGGCGGCCGGATCATGGCCAGCGGGCTGCGGTTGACCCAGGTCTTTTCGCTCACCCGGGTATAGCCGCCGTGATGTCGAAGCCCACCTTCCCCGAGACCACCGCACCGGCTGTGGCCGGGCCACCGGAGCCGGCCGGAGCCGGGGACGTACGGATGAAGGCGAGCCCGGCGGCTCTCGCCCGCGCGCTCGGAATGGCCTGGCAGGCGGGCCGGTGGCACGTGTTCGCGTACGCGGTCCTGACCCTGTTCGAAGCGGCCGTGCCCGTGGCCACCGCCTGGCTGACCAAGACGGCGCTGGACGTGATCGCGCACCGGACGTCCGGCCCGTCCGCGCTGGTGGTGGTGGGAGCGGGGCTGGCGGTGGCGGGCGTGGCGGCGGTCACGTTCCCGCACGTCTCCAGCTACCTGCGCCAGGAGCTCCAGCGCCGCACCGGGCGCCTGGCCCAGGACCGGCTCTTCGCCGGCGTGGAGCGCCTGACCGGCCTGGCCAAGTTCGAGGACCCCGCGTTCCTGGACCGGATGAGCCTGGCCCACACGTCAGGCGGCGCCACCCCGAGCGCGGTGGTCTCCGGGGCGCTGGCGATCTGCCGCGGGTTCGTCACGGTGCTGGGGTTTCTCGGCTCGCTGCTGGTCGTCAGCCCGCTGCTGGCCGGCGCGGTCCTGGTGGCGGCGCTGCCCGCGCTGGCCGCCGAGCTGCGCCTGTCTCGCCAGCGCGCGTCCATGATGTGGCGGATCGGGCCGATGGAGCGGCGCGAGCTGTTCTACCGCCAGCTCTTGACCAGCGTGCGCGCCGCCAAGGAGTTGCGCCTGTTCGGCGCCGGCCGGTATTTCCGGTCCAGGATGAACGCCGAGCGGGTCGCGGCCGACTCCGAACGCCGCCGCCTCGACCGCCGGGAGCTCGGCGTCGAGGGCGGGCTCGGGCTGCTGTCCGGTGTGATCTCCGGAGCCGGGCTGATCTGGGCGCTGTTCGCCGCCATGGAAGGCCGGCTCTCCGCGGGTGACATCGCACTGCTCGCCACCTCGATCGTCGGCGTGCAGTCGGCGCTGGCCGCGCTGGTCAGCGAGGTGACGATGGCGCACCAGCAACTGCTCAACTTCGCCTACTACCTGACCGTGACCGGCGCCGAGCCCGACCTGCCCGTGCCCGCGCGGCCGGTGCCGCCGCCCGTGCTGCGGCACGGCATCGAGCTCCGCGACGTGTGGTTCCGCTACTCCGCCGACCATCCCTGGTCGCTGCGCGGCGTCAGCCTCACGATCCCGCAGGGCTCCGCGGTCGCCCTGGTGGGCAAGAACGGCGCGGGCAAGAGCACGCTCGTCAAGCTGCTGTGCAGGTTCTACGACCCGGACCGGGGGTCGATCCTGTGGGACGGCGTCGACCTGCGCGACCTGGACCCGGCCGAGCTGCGCGGCCGTATCGGCGCGGTGTTCCAGGACTACATGGAGTACGACCTGACCGCCACCGAGAACATCGCGATCGGCGACGTGGCGGGCCGCGAGAGGCTGACCGCCTCCGCCGGCCGGATCGAGGCCGCGGCGCGGAAGTCAGGGGTCCACGACGCGGTCAGCGCCCTGCCGCGCGGCTACGACACGCTGCTGACCCGGATGTTCTTCGGACTCGATCCCGAGGCCGGGGTGGTGTTGTCGGGCGGGCAGTGGCAGCGGCTGGCGCTGGCCCGGGCGATGCTGCGTGCGGAGCGGGATCTGCTGATCCTCGACGAGCCGAGCTCCGGGCTGGACGCCGAGGCCGAGCACGAGATCCACAACCGGCTGCGCGAGTATCGGGCGGGGCGTACCAGCCTGCTGATCTCGCATCGGCTGGGAGCGGTGCGGGAGGCGGACATGCTCGTGGTGCTCGACGCCGGGCAGGTGGCCGAGCAGGGGACGCACGAAGAGCTGATCATGCTGGACGGCGTCTACAGGAAGCTCTTCAACCTGCAGGCCCAGGGTTACCAGCCCGCCGACGCCTGATCACAGGAAAGCCCGGCGACACCCGTGGCGCGGGGCCGTCGGCGGCGGGAGAAGGGATGGCTTGGTGGCCACAGGGGCGGGTGAAGGGAGGCGGCGGTCATCGGCGGCCGGTGAAGCGAAGCCGGCGGCGGTGGCAGCGGGGGCGGCGGCCGTGCCAGCCCAGTGCGGGGCCGCTCAATCGCGGATCCCGGTTCAGCATGAGGTGGTGCAGCTCGGCCAGCTCCGGCCCGGGGGCGATGCCGAGCTCGCGGTCGAGCGCCCGCCGCGCCTCGGCGTACACCGTCAGCGCGCCCGCCACGTCCCCGGTGCGGTACAACGCCACCATGAGGTGCCCCCACAGGCGCTCTCTGGTGGGCCGCAGCGCCAGCGTCTCTCGAAGGCCGCCGATGATCTCGCTGTGCCTGCCGAGCGCCAGCCTGGCCCGCGCGCACTCCTCGACCGCCAGGTAGCGCTGCTCCTCCAGGGCCTCGAGCTGGGCGGCCACCCCGACGGTCCTGGGCAGGTCCTCGGCCGCGGCTCCCCGCCACAGCGCGAGCGCCGCGGTCAGGTATCCCAGCGCTTCCTCATAACGGTCGCCCGCCATCGCGGCGCGCCCCTGCCGTACCCGCTCGTTGAACTCGGCGACGTCCAGCTCGCCGGGCTCGGCGGTGAGGAGGTAGCCGCGCGGGTGTGCCCGCAGGCGGCCGTCCAGGTCCTTGCGCAGCAGGTTCGCGTAGCTGCGTACGTTGGCCAGCGCCGACTTGGGCGGGCTGTCCTCCCATAAGGCGCTGAACAGGCGGTCGCGGGAGACCGTGCGGTTCGGCTCCAGCAGGAGGCAGGTGAGGAGCAACCGCTGTTTCGTCGTCCCCAGCGGGACGACAGCGTCATCACGCCAGAGCCGTACCGGTCCGAGGATGCCGAATCGAAGACCCATTCATTCCTCCCGCACGCGGTTTTGGGAGCGCTCCCACGACACGGTATGTATATGTCGATCA
Organism: Nonomuraea basaltis; assembly: GCF_005893125.1. Classification (GTDB taxonomy): domain Bacteria; phylum Actinomycetota; class Actinomycetes; order Streptosporangiales; family Streptosporangiaceae; genus Nonomuraea; species Nonomuraea basaltis. The sequence goes on from NZ_VCJS01000085.1 coordinate 49,640, forward strand.
TGTGTCAATGGGCTCCCACTACCGGTGAGGTCACCATGTCCAGAGCGGCCGGACCGCACGGCTTCGCATGAAACTTTCACACGTTCCCCCAGGTCATGGCGGCTGACGGCACACCGCGCGTTGACGGCGCCGAAGAGGGCGGCCCAGCATGACGCCGCGCTTCCCCTCCCCGGAAGGACACCCCGTAGGCGGCGCTGACAGCGGGACGGGCGCTCGCTTGCGCCCGCCCGAAGCCCCGGTGTCAAAGCCGCCCGGTTCCCGGCGTGGGGGACAATCGAGACCGTGCAGTTCGGCATCCTGGGCCCGTTGGTGGTGCGGTCCTCCGGCGGAAGCCCGATCGCGGTCGGCGGGCCCCGGCCGCGTGCCCTGCTCGCGCTGCTGCTGCTCGACGCGGGGCGGATGGTCAGTGTCGAACGCCTCATCGACGGCCAGTACGGCGACCGTCCGCCGGCCGGCGCCGCCAACGCCATCCAGGCGCAAGTTTCCCGGCTCAGGCGCAACCTGCCTGCTCAGCTGATCGAGTTCCACGGGACGGGCTACCGGCTGGCGGTCGATCGGGAGGACGTGGACGCGCACCGGTTCGAGCGGCTCACCCGCGAGGGGCGGCGGCTGCTCGCCGGCGGCCATTCCGCGGGCGCGGCCGCCGTGCTCAAGGATGCCCTCGACCTGTGGCGCGGACCGGCGTTCGCCGACCTGGCCGATGCGCCGTTCGCGGGCGCGCAGGCGCAGCGGCTGGAGGAGCTGCGGTTGTCGGCGGTGGAGGACCTGCTGGAGGCCGAGCTGGCCCTTCCCCACGCCACCCCGGTGGCCGCGCTCCGGGAGCTGGTCGCCGCCCACCCGCTGCGCGAGCGGGCGCGGGGGCTGCTGATGCGGGCGCTGCACGGGGCCGGCCGGCAGGCGGAGGCGCTCACGGTCTTCGACGACACCCGGCGACTGCTCGCCGACGAACTCGGCGCCGACCCGTCGCCCGAGCTGGCGGCCCTCCACCTGGAGCTCCTGCGCGGCGAGCGGCACCGCGAACGCGTCACCCGAGTCTCCCCGCCGGCCCAGCTGACCAGCTTCGTGGGACGGGAAGCCGAACTGGCACGCATCGACGAGCTGAGCGGCGCCCGCCTCGTGACGATCGTCGGCCCGGGCGGCACGGGCAAGACCCGACTCGCCATCGAAGCCACGACCCGTCACCCCAGCCCCTGTCTCTTATACACAGCGGATGCGTCCC
>NZ_VCJS01000637.1 GCF_005893125.1 Nonomuraea basaltis
TCTAACGCGGCGAACAGGTGCCGCACCCCTTGGGTGCGGGTGTAGGTGGCGCGCATCCGCGGCCGAGGCTAACGATCGGGATCCTTGCCCTTGCCGCCGACGTCGGTCCACTGCCTACCGGGACGCGGCTGAAGGTTGAGAGGCCCGAACTCGTCCACGCAGAAGATCATCGCTGGTTCACCGGGCTCGTGGATCACCTGCCCGTCGACGATCGCGTACAGGTGCTCGACGCGGGCCTTCTTGACCTGGTGGTCCGGGTCGCGGGAGGCCTTCCAGGTCTTTATGGCTTGAAACATTCTCTGCACGTAGAAGCTCGCGCAGGCCCTCATGGCTGGTGTCCTCGACCACCCCCTCGGCGACCAGGAAATCGGCCAGCTTGGCCAGGCTCCACCGGGAGAACGGCAACCCATGCTCGGCCGGTTTGGACTTGGCGATCTTCTTGATTTCCACACGCTGCGGAAGCGTGAACGTCGGCTTCCGGCCGCCCTTGTACTTGGGGTAGAGCGAGTCGAATCCATCGGCGTTGAAGTTGTGGATCACATCACGGACCCGGTCTTCGCTGGTGAATGCCACCTGTGCGATCTTCGCCACCGGCATGCCCTGGGCCGGCAGCAGCACCATCTGCGCCCGCCGC
>NZ_VCJS01000086.1 GCF_005893125.1 Nonomuraea basaltis
CCGTTGGGGGTGATGGGCAGGCGGTCCAGCCGCACCCACGCCGTCGGGATCATGAAATCTGGCAGCAAATCGGATAAATCGGGGATGTAGCCGATGACGTATCCGACCAGGCGGCCGTCCACGAGCTTGGCCGCCGCTCCCGTGACGCCGGGCTGTTCGCGCAGGACGGCTTCTATCTCGCCGAGCTCCACGCGCATGCCGCGGATCTTGACCTGGTGGTCGGTGCGGCCGAGATATTCGAGCTCGCCCGAGGGCAGCCAGCGGGCCAGGTCACCGGTCCGGTAGAGCCGCCCGCCTCCGGGCGCGGGCAGGAATCGCTCAGCGGTCAGGCCGGGCCGGTTGAGGTAGCCGCGGGCGAGCTGGACGCCGCCGATGTAGAGCTCACCCGGTGTGCCGACGGGCACCGGGCCGAGGTGCTCGTCCAGGACGTGCAGGGTGGTGTTGTCCACCGGCCTGCCGATGGGCACGATCGGCTCACCCGGACGGCAGGGGTGCCAGGAGACGTCGACGGCCGCCTCGGTCGGACCGTACAGGTTGTGCAGGCCGGGCAGCTCGATGCCCGGCGGGAGGGCTTCGCCGGAGCAGATGATCCTCCTCGGCGGCCGGATGCCCTCCTCTTCCAGGAACGCCTGGAGCATCGAGGGCACGAAGTGCGCGGTGGTGACCCGCTCGGCCTTGATGAGGTCGCGCAGGTAGGCGGTGTCGCGGTGGCCGCCGGGCCGGGCGATGACCATGGTGGCGCCGGTGATGAGCGGCCAGAAGAGCTCCCAGACCGAGACATCAAAGGTGATGGGCGTCTTGTGCAGGACGCGGTCTTCCGGGGTGAGCTGGAAGGTGTCCTGCATCCAGCGCAGCCGGTTGACGATCGCCCGGTGGGAGACGCCCACACCCTTCGGCCGCCCTGTGGATCCCGAGGTGAAGATGACGTAGGCCAGGTTGTCCTCGTGCACCCGCACGACGGGTGCCGGGGCCGCATGCACGTCCGCTGCCGTGAGCACCAGGTCGGCGCCCGCGTCGGCGAGCATGCCGCGCGTCCGCTCCGCCGGGTGGCCCGGATCGAGCGGCAGGTAGGCGCCACCGGCCGCCAGCACCCCGAGGAGCACAACCGGGAGATCCAGCCCGCGCTCCATGCACACGCCGACCGGCTGGTCCACCCGAGGACCCAGCCCTGCCGCCACTTCGCGTGCCCGCTCGGCCAGCTCGCGGTAGGTCAGCCGGTCGCCCTCGAAGACCAGCGCTGTCTTGTCCGGTGTCCGCTCGGCCTGCTCGAAGACCAGCTCGTGCAGGGTCCCGCCCGGATGCTCCCGGGCAGTGGCGTTCCACCGCGAGATCTGCTCTCGCTCTTCGGCCGGCAGGATGTCCAGGCGCCCCACTGGCACGTCGGGCGCCGCCACCACCGCACGCAGGAGTGCGGCGAACCGCCGCGCCAGTCTCTCGATCGTCTCCGGCTGGAACAACTCGCCGTTGTAGACGAAGCGCCCCTCCAGCAGCTCACCCCGCTCGGCGGCGTAGAGCTCCAGGTCGAACCGGGTGGTCGTGCTGTCCGGCTCGAAGCCCTCGCCGCCGTCGCGATAGCTCTGCAGCGCGAACAGCACCTGTACCAGCGGCGGGCGGCTGACATCGCGTTCGGGGTCCAGCTCGGCGACCAGCTTCTCGAAGGGCAGCTCCTGGTGGTCGTAGGCCTCGAGCGCCCCATCCCGCGTACGGCGAAGCAACTCGGCGAATCCGGGATCGCCCGCCAGCCGCGCCCGCAACGGGAGCAGGTTGACGAACAGCCCCACCATCTCCTCGAACTCCGGCCTGGTCCGCCCGGCCACCGGCGATCCCACTGCGAAGCCGGTCATGCCGGACCAGCGGGCCAGCAGCACCTGGAAGGCGGCGAGCAGCCCCATGTAGAGCGTTGCCCCCTCGGCCCGGCACAACTCGCGGAACGCCGCCACGTCCAGCTCGAGGTCGTGCCAGCCGCCCCGGAAGCCCTGCCGAGGCGGGCGTGGCCGATCCAGGGGCAGCTCAAGCACCTGCAACCCGTCCAGCTCGCCGCGCCAGAACGCCAGGTCATCGGCCAAACGCGCGCCGCTCAGCCGCTCTCGCTGCCACAACGCGTAGTCGCCGAAACCCAGCCGCGGTCCGCTCTCCGGCGGCGCCAGGAGTTCCCGGAGGATGAGGTCGGCCGACCAGCCGTCGGCGACGATGTGATGGACGGCGACGAGCAGCGCGTGGTCGTCGGGCGCCAGCCGTACCAGGGTGGCGCGCAGCAGCGGTCCGGTCGCCAGCTCGAAGGGGAGCGCGGCGTCGGTGCTGAGCACCTGTCTGGCCGCCGCCTCCGTCGTCACGTCCACGACGCGCAGCGGGACACGTACCCGATCTGCCACCCGCACCTCCGGCCGCCCATCCGCGCCGGCGGGGAAGGTCATGCGCAGGCTCTCGTGCCGGGCGACCACGGCGTCGAGCGACTGCCGCAGCCGTTCGGTGTCGAGCGGGCCGCGGAGCCTGGCCGACACGGGCAGCACGTAGGCGCTCGTCCCGGGGGCGAACTGCTCCATGAACCACAGCCGCTCCTGTGCGAACGACAGCGGCGGATCGCTGCCCTCGGCACGTCGCGGGATCTCCTCCGCAGCGCCCAGGCCCGCCACCGCCTTGCGGAAGCGGGCCTCCACGCGCGCACTCCGCTCATCCACGCTCGTCGGCCTCCTCGGCCAGGTGCTCCAGCGCCGCGGCCAGCAGGCGTGGCGTCGAGTGGGTGAAGGCCAGTTTGAGCGGCACCTCCAGCTCGGTGGCCGCGGCGATGCGGGCCGTGGTCCTGGTGGCCAGCAGCGAGTGGCCGCCGAGCTGGAAGAAGTCGTCCAGCACGCCCACCCGCTCCAGCCCCAGCACCTCGGACCAGACCAGGCAGACGAGCTCCTCGGCCGCGCCGGCCGGCGGCTCGTACGTCGCGCTCGGCGGCTGGCCCGGTGCGGGCAGGGCATCCTGGTCGACCTTGCCGCCGGGGGTCAGCGGGATGCGATCGAGCGAGACGATCGCGCTGGGCACCATGTGCGGGGGGAGCTCGGCGGCGAGGTGATCGCGTAACGCGTCTCCGGCGTCGTGGACGGCGTAGGCGATCAGGCGGTCGTCGCGGACCACCACGGTGGCTTGCCGTACTGACGGGTGGGCGAGCAGCACGGATTCCACCTCGCCCGGCTCCACGCGGTAACCGCGCACCTTCACCTGCCGGTCCAGGCGGCCGAGGATCTCCAGCGTGCCGTCCAGGCGGAAGCGGGCCCGATCGCCGCTGCGGTAGCGGCGCGAGCCGTCAGGGCCGGGGACGAAGCGCTCGGCCGTGAGGGCGGGCGCGCCCCGGTAACCGCGAGCCAGGCCGCTGCCGCCGATGTGGAGCTCGCCCGCGACACCGGGCGGAACCGGGAGCCCGTCGGGGGCCAGCACCTGGAGCGTGGTGCCGGGCAGGGCGACGCCCACGGTCGGGCGGCGCAGCGCCTCGGCGGGGTCCATCTCGGCGGTGGCGGCGATGATCGTGGTCTCGGTGGGGCCATAGCTGTTGATCAGGCGGACGCCCGGGGGCCCGGTCTCGTACCAGGTGGCCAGGGCGGGGCCGGGCAGCGGGTCGGCGCCCAGGATGAGCAGCCGGAGACCGGGCGGCCAGGCGACGCCCATGGCCAGCAGTTCCTGCCAGTACGACGTGGGCAGGTCCAGCACGGTGAGCGCGGAACCCTCCGGAGTCTTCAGGAAGTCGGGCAGCGGGTCGTCCGGGCACAGGACGAGCTCGGCTCCGGCGGCCAGCGCCGGGTAGATCTCCTCGGCGTGCGTGTCGAAGCTCGGCGAGGCGAACTGCAGGACGCGGTCGCCCGGCCCGAGCTCGTAGTGCTTGCGCATCCAGCTCACCCGCGACGCGAGCGCTTCGCGTGGTACCTCCACGCCTTTGGGGCGCCCGGTCGAACCCGAGGTGTAGATCACGTAGGCCAGCGAGCCCGGCACTGTGACATAGGGCGATTTTTCGAAATACGGTGATTGTTCCGACTCGTGTAGATCGTCCTCGTCCAGCACCAGGGCCGCGCCCGCGTCCGCCGCCATCCATCGCAGCCGCTCCGGCGGGTAAGCCGGGTCGAGCGGCAGGTAGGCGCCGCCTGCCTTGCCGACGGCGAGCATCCCGGCGATCAGCGCCACCGAGCGCCTGGCGCGCAGGCCCACGACCGTGTCCGGGCCGACTCCGGCCTCGGACAGGCGCCCCGCCAGCGCGGCGGCCATGGCGTCCAGCTCGGCGTAGGTGACCCGGCGGGTGCCGTGGCTCACCGCCGGCGCGCCGGGCGCCAGCCGTACGCGCTCCTGGAAAAGGTCGAGCACGTCGCGCGCGGGCGGCTGCGGGGTGTCGAGGACCGGCAGCCTGTCCTCGGGCAGCATCATCGCCGCGCGCAGCGCGGACAGGGGCGCGCCCGGATCGCCCGCGACCGTCTCCAGCACCCGCTCCCACCGCCGCAGCAACCGCGTCGCGGTCTCCTCCTCGAACAGGTCGCTGGCGTAGGACAGCATCGCCCAGAGGGAGCCGTCGAACTGGGTGATGTCCAGCATCAGGTCGAACTTCGCCTGTGTCGCCCCCGGGTCGAACATCTCCACTTCGATGCCGGGCAGCGGAAGGGCGGAGGCCTCCTTGTCCTGGATCACGAACATCGCCTGGAACAGCGGCGTCGTGCTCAGGTCGCGGCGGATGCCGAGGTCGTTGAGCAGGCGTTCGAAGGGGATGTCCTGGTGCGCGAAGGCGTCCAGGACCGTTGCCCTGGTCCGCGCGAGCAGCGTGCGGAAGGACGGGTCGCCGGACAGATCACCGCGCAGCACGAGCGTCTCGGGGAAGAAGCCGACGACGTCCTGGAGTTCCGGGCGATCGCGCCCGGCGATGACCGAGCCGACCGTGAGGTCGTCCGTGCCGCAGTGCGCCGCCAGCAGGAGCTGGTAGGCGGCCAGCAGGACCATGAAGAGCGTGCCGCGCTCGTCCCTGGCCAGCTGCTCCAGGCGGGCCGTCAGCTCGGGGCCGATGCGGCGCGCGCAGTAGTCGCCACTGGTTCCGCGTACGGCCGGCCGGGGCCGATCTGTAGGCAGGTCGAGCGGCTCCACGCCGTCGAGCTGGGCCCGCCAGTAGTCCAGAGACTCCTGCGACGGCTCGCGGCCACGCTGCCAGGCCGCATAGTCGCGGTAGTCGACCGAGGGAGCGCTCAGCCCGGCCGCATTCCCGGTGTAGCAGGCGGCCAGCTCGGAAAAGATGATCTTAAGGGACCAGCCGTCGGCCACCAGGTGATGCAGGACCAGGCAGAGCACGTGATCGGTTGCCGACAGCGTGATCAGGTGCACCCGCACCAGCGGGCCCGTGGCAAGGTCGAACGGCGCATTGGTCAGCTCGGCCACGATCGCCGTGGCGCGTGCCTCGCGTTCGGACGCGGGCAGGTCCGCGAGGTCCACCAGCACCGGATCGAGCTTCAGCTCTGGCTCGACGACCTGGACCGGACTGCCCTCCACGGCGGGGAAGCGGGCCCGCAACATCGGGTGCCGCGCCGCCACCGTGGTCAGCGCCCTGGCGAGGTCCTGGGTGGACAACTCACCGCGCAGCCGCTGCACCATGTACATGTTGTAGGAGGCATCGGCAGGGTCGAGCCGCTGCAGGAACCAGAGCCGCTCCTGTCCGTAGGAGAGCGGCGCCGGCGCGTCCGGATCGCTGCGCGCGGGAATGCCGGTGGGCCGCGCCTTCGGCTGCCGCAGGAGCTTGCGCTCCAGCGCCGCACGCTGTTCCGGGCTGAGCCGGGCCAGCCGCCCTCTCACCTCACTCATCCGTCCGCATCCTCCGCCAGGAGATCGTCCAGCTCGACGTCGCCGAGCTGGAGTTCCAGTACGGCCAGCGCGTGCTCGGCCACCGTGGTGAGCTCGAAGCAGACCCGCAGGTCCATCTCGATCCCGTACGCCTCCCGGTACCTGGTGATCAGCAGGACGGCCAGCAGCGAGTGCCCGCCGAGCGCGAAGAAGTCGTCCTCGATGCCCACCCGGTCACGGCCGAGCAGCTCGCCCCAGAGCACGCACAGCTCCTTCTCCAGCGGCGTCTCCGGCGCGACATAGGTGGTGCCCAGATCGCTGCGGCCGGGCCCGGTGGGCGGCGGCAGCGCGGCGCGGTCGAGCTTCCCGCTCGGGCCCAAGGGGAACTCGGTGACCTGCACGAACGCCTGCGGCATCAGCGCCGGCGGCACCTTGCGCGCCAGCCCTGTCCGCATCTCGTGCGACAGCTGGTTCGCCTCGCCCGTCCAGTCCACATAGGCCACCAGCCCGCGGCCGCCCGGGGCGTCATCGCGCAGGGCCACAACGGCCCTGCGCACCCGGGTGTCCTCGGCCAGCGCCGCCTCGATCTCGCCCAGCTCGACTCGCCAGCCGTGCACCTTCACCTGGTCGTCGATGCGGCCGAGGAACTCCAGCTCCCCGTCGGCGCGCAGCCTGGCCAGGTCGCCGGTGGCGTACAGGCGCGCGCCCGGCGGGCCGTACGGGTCGGGGACGAAGCGCTCGGCCGTCAGCCCCGGCCGTCCCGCGTAGCCGCGGGCCACCTGGACGCCGCCGATGTGCAGGTGACCGGGGACGCCGACGGGCATCGGCTCCAGGTGCTCGTCGAGGACGTGCAGGCGGCAGCCGGGCATCGGGCGGCCGATGGGGATCACCGTCTCGCCCGGCCGGCAGGCGTGCCAGGAGACGTCGACGGCCGCCTCGGTGGGGCCATAGAGGTTGTGCAGCTCCACGCCGGGCAGGCGGTCGAAGAAGCGGGCCACCATCCTGGGGGGCAGCTCCTCGCCGCTGCACACCACGCGCCGCAGGGACGTGCACGACTCGATGTTCGCCTCCTCCAGGAAGAGGGCGAGCATCGACGGCACGAAGTGCATCGTGGTGACCGCGTGCCGCTTGATCAGGTCGCGCTGGTGGCTGGGGTCGCGGTGGCCGCCCGGCCGTACCGGGACGAGGCAGGCGCCCTGCAGCAGCGGCCAGAAGAACTCCCACACCGACACGTCGAAGCTGGTCGGGGTCTTCTGCATCACCACGTCGCCGGCCGTCAGGCCGAACGTCTCCTGCATCCAGGCGAGGCGGTTGACGATGCCGCGGTGGGTGTTGACCACGGCCTTCGGCCGGCCGGTCGAGCCCGAGGTGTAGATCAGATACGCGGCGTCGTCCGGTCCGGTCACCGGCTCGAGATCGCCGGAGTCGAGGTCGTAGTCGTCCTCCAGCAGCACCGCCTTGATCGACCGGCCGGGCAGCAGGTGGCGCTGGGTGAGCAGCACCCGTGCGCCGCAGTCGGAGAGCATGAACTCCAGCCGGTCCCGCGGGTATTCGGGATCCAGCGGCACGTACGCCCCGCCCGCCTTGAGGACGGCGAGAAGCGCGACGACCAGCTCGGGCGAGCGTTCCGCGCAGACCGCGACAGGCCGGCCACGTTCGACGCCGATGTGCCGCAACCACCGGGCGAGCCGGTTGGCGCGGCCGTTGAGCTCGGCGTAGGTGAGCGTGACATCGCCGAAGAGCACCGCGGGAGCGTCGGGAGTCGCGGCGGCCTGGGTCTCGATCAACGTGTGCAGAGTCCCGGGCGCAGCCTGGGGCGCACCGACCCCGAGGGCCAACACCCGCTCACGCTCTTCCCCCGCGAGCACCGGGAGCGCGGAAACCGTCCGGTCGGGGTCGGCGACGGCCGACTCGACCAGCGTCCGCAGGTTCGTCTCGAAGCGTTCGATCGTCTCCGGATCGAACAGGTCGGTGGCGTACTCCAGCCGGGTGTGCAGCTGCCCGTCGCGCATGTTGAGGTCGAGCTGGATGTCCACCTTCGCGGTGCCGTTGGCGATCTGCCCCTCGTTGGTGAGGACGGCCAGGTTGAACATCACCTGATAGAGGGGCGGCACGCTCAGATCCCGGGCCGGCTGCAGGTCCTCCACGAGCCGCTCGAACGGCAGCTCCTGATGGTCCAGCGCCTCGGCCACCGTCGCCCGCACGCGGGCGGCGGCCTCGCGGAAGGTGGGCGCGCCCGACAGATCCACGCGCAGCGGCACCGCGTTGACGAACATGCCGATGACCGGCTCGGTCTCGGGCAGCAGCCGTCCCGCGATCGGCGTGCCCACCACGATGTCGTCGATCCCGGACCAGCGCGACAGCACGGCCGCGTACGCGGTGAGCATCACCGTGAACAACGTCGTGTTGAGCTCCTTGGCCAGCCGCTCCACGCCCGCCGAGAGCTCGGGGGAGTAGGCGCCGAGCCGCATCTCGCCCCGATAGGTACGGCGAGCCGGCCGCTGCCGATCGCCCGGCAGAGCGAGGTCGACGGGCACCCCGGCCAGCCGTTCGCGCCAGTGCGCCAGCTCGGTCTCCAGGAACTCGCCGGACAACCTGCCGCGCTGCCACACGGCGAAGTCGGCGAACTGGATCGACAGCTCAGGCAGCTTCGGCGCCCGGTCCTCGCCGAGCGCGTCGTAACACTCCCCCACCTCCTCCATGAAGATCATGGAGGAGACGCCGTCGAAGATCGTGTGATCGAAGACGATGACCAGCCGCAGATCGTCCTCGGCCAGCTTGACCTGCCTGGCACGGAACAGCGGCGCCCGCTCCATGTCGAACGGCAGGACCGCGTCCGCCCTGGCCAGGCGGGCCAGCTCCGCCTCGGCACCGGCCAGCGGAAGGTGGGTCAGGTCCGTCTCCGTCAGCGCCGTGGGAGGCGCGTCGGGGCTGACGATCTGCACCACCTGCCCGTCCCGGAACTCGAACGTGGTGCGCAACGCCTCATGGCGCCGCACCACCAGATCGATCGCCCGCTCCAGCCGGCGCGGGTCCACCGGCTGCCTGGCCGCCATCGGCATGAGCATCCCGATGTTGTAGACGGCCAGGTCGGGCTCGAAGCGCGAAAGAAACCACATCCGCTCCTGGCCGGAGGATGCGGGGAAGGCATCACTCACTGGCCATCGCCTCTCGCAGGCTCTTCGGCCGCATGTCGGTCCACACCTGCTCGATGTGTTCCAGGCATTCGTCCTTGGTGCCGGAGAAGCCGGCGTCGTACCAGCCGGAGGGGTTGTCCCGGTCGGCGGGCCAGATGGAGTACTGCTCCTCGTCGTTGAGAACGACCTTGGTCTCTGCGCTCATGCGGAACTCCGGGGGAGGCGGGGGATGGTCTGGGTGGCGGGCCCAGGAGTGGGCTGAGCGGCGGCGTCGATCAGGGCTGCGACCCGGGCCACGGTCGGCTCCTCGAAGAGGCTGCGCATCGGCAGCCGCACCCCCAGCTCCTTGCGGATGAGGGCGATGAGCTGGACCGCGATGAGCGAGTTGCCGCCCAGCTCGAAGAAGTCGTCGTCGATGCCGATGTGGTCGCCGCCGAGCACCTCGCCCCACAGGCGGGCGATCGTGGCCTCGGCGTCGTTGCGCGGGGGGAGGTAACCCTCGGCAGGCGCCTTGTCCTGCCGGTCGGCGACCGCTGCCGGATCAAGTTCGGTTTCGACGGTCTCCTGGGTCAGCGAGCCGACGCCGGCGACGAGCTCGGCCACCGTACTGGCTGCCACCACGACCTGGGGGCCGAGCGGGGCGGCGAGCAGCCGGCGCAGGGAGACGGCCCCCTCGGCCGGCCTGATGCCGACCGCATCGTCGGCCGCGGCCGGGGCGGCGCGCTGAGAGCCGGCGCTGGCGACGACCCCGGTCACCACGGCATCGGTGTCGATCCTCCGGAGGATGTAGTCGGAGACCTGCACCAGCACCGTGCCGTCGGGCGCGATCAACGTGACGTCGACGACCAGCACCTCATCGGTGTCGGTGCTGGTGATGCGCAGGTGGCTCCAGAACGCGTCGGGCAAACTCCCGCGCACGGTGATGCGGCCGTAGCCGAGCGGCAGGTAGTGACCCTCGATCTGGATCCAGCTGAAGGTGGTGGCGGCGTCGAGCAGGGCCGGGTGCAGCCCCCAGCGGTCGAGATCGACCAGCAGCACGTCGTTGGCTTCGAACAGGCCGAGCGCCTCCTGCCGGCCGGTATGCGTGGCGGCCAGAGTCCTGCTCCAATGCCCGCCCAGCGTGAGCAGACCCGACAGCGGGACGCCGCCCTGCCCATCCGCCGAAGGCACGCAGCGATCCATGATCGCGCGTAGGTCCACGCGGTCAGCCGGTGGCGGGTTCACCTTGGCCGCCATGCCTCTGGCATGGATACGGTGTGACCCGCCGATGATGCTCTGCACCTGGAACTCCGCGCCGTCCGCCTCCGGTGTGAAGATCACCCGTACCTCGGCGGTCGCCCCGTCGGCCACCGACAGCGGTTCGACGAACACCACGTCTCGCAGCTCGACGAGCCCGCTGCCGGGCAGCACCGCCTCGGCGGCCGTCCTGGCCAGCTCGAGGTGACCGGTGCCCGGCAGCACCGGTACGTCGGCGATGCGGTGTTCGTCCAGCACCCAGTGCGTGCTCGGCGAGAGCGTGCCGCTGCACCAGTCGAGTCCTTCGCCGGCGTGCCGGGCGGTGAGGACCGGGTGGTCGATCGCCTTGATCCGGTCGCCGCGCTGCAACGCGACGAATCCGGCGGGCGCCGCGGTCTCCGCCGCCATGCCGACTTCCAGCCACCTGCCCCAGTTGACGCTGACGATCTGGGCCGCGTTCCAGCCTCGTCCGGCGCGGGCGTGCGCGTCGAGGAAGTTGTTGGCCGCGCAGTAGTCGATCTGCCCGAACCCGCCGGCCACCGCGGTGATCGACGAGCAGAGCACCACGGCCTCCAGCTCCAGGTCGCCGAAGGCCTCCCGGAGCGCCAGCGTGCCGAGCACCTTGGGGCGGAGCACGGCCTCCGCCGCCTCCCTCTCCTTGATCTGGGCCATGCCCCCGCCGGGCAGGCCGGCCGCGTGCACGAGCACGTCCACCCGGCCGAAGGCGGCGAGCGTCTCGTCCCTGACCCGGCGCATGTCCGCCGGATCCGTCACGTCGGCGGCGAGGGTCAGCACCCGCGCCCCGGCGGCCTCCATCCGGCGGATCGCCTCGACGGCGCGCGCCGCGCGGGCCGACCGAGGCGGGCCGTCGGGCAGCCCGCTCCTGGACAGCAGGACGAGGTTGACACGGGCGCGCGCCGCCAGATCCTCGGCCAGCGAGATGCCGATGCCGCCCAGACCGCCGGTGATCACATACACCTGGCCGTCGCGCGGCTCACCCGGCTCGCTCGCCACCTCCACCTGCTCGTATCCGAGCAGCCACCGCTTCCCGCCGCGCAGGGCGACCGGGGCCAGCAGCCCGGCCTCGCCGGGCTCCGCCTCGCGGCCCAGCTCGGCGGCGACGCCACGCACCGCATCCCGATCCGGCGCGTCGATGTGGCGGACACGCAGCCACGGCGTCTCCAGGGGGACGACCCGGGCGAAGGCGGCCAGCGTCGCGTGCTCCGGCCTGGTCAGATCGTCGCCGACGACGTCCATCGTGCCCGCGGTCACCAGATCGAGCTGCACACCACCCGGAGGCTGGGCCGCCGACAGCGCTTGCACGAGACCCAAGACACCGAAGAAGCCGCGGTCCTGTGCCGGCCACGTCTGCTCGCCGCCGGTGAGGGCCCAGGCGTGCACGATCCGCTCGGGAATCTCGCCGACCGCTTCGAGCAGCGCGTCGTAGTCCGCCCGTACGGCCGGCCGTACCGTGAAATATCCGTCGAAAGCGCCGAACGCGGTGCCCGGCCGTACCTCCAGAACCTCGGCCCCGGAAGCGCGCAGTGCGTCAGCCAGCGCGGCCGAGTCCTCGTCCACGAAGGCCAGGCAGCGCGTGATCGGCGACCGCGTCGCCGGACGGGCGGGTGCCTGGTGCCAGACGGGCACGCCGTACCACTGCTCGGGCGGCAGGGGCCCGTCGGCCTGCTGCGGGCGGGCGGCGCCGCCGGCGAAGGCGCCCTGCGGGTCGGGGTCGATCCAGGCGCGCTGCCGCTCCCACGGGTAACCCGGCAGCGAGATGCGGAAGCCGGGGGCGCCGAAGTCGTTCAGCTCGATGCCGTGGGCCCAGAGCGTGCCCACGGCCTGCGAGAAGACCGCGACGTCACCGGCCCGATCGCGCGGGCTGGGCAGCGACGGCACCGGGGCGATCGCACCGGCGGGCAGTTGGGTGTCTGCCAGGCCGGACAGTTGCCGTCCCGGCCCGCACTCGATCATGATCCATTCGCCATCGGCCAGGAGCGTCGAGACGCAGTCGCCGAAGCGGACCGGTTCGCGCACGTGCCTGGCCCAGTAGGACGGGTCGGTGGCCTCCGCGGCGGTGATCCAGGTGCCGGTCACGTTGGACAGGAACGGCAGGCTCGGCGCAGCCGGCTCGGTGGCCGCGACCAGCTCGCGGAACTCGCCGAGCATCGGCTCCATCATCGCCGAGTGGAAGGCGTGCGAGGTGCGCAGCGGGGTGCAGCCGATGCCCTCCTCCTCCAGCATCTCGGCCAGTTCCCTGATCGACTCGGACGGGCCGGACACCACGCACGTGCCGGGGCCGTTGATGGTGGCCACGGAGACGTCGTCGGGCAGCATCGGCGCGATCTCGTCGGGCATGAGCTGCACGGCCAGCATGGAGCCCGGCGGCATGCCCTGGATCAGCCGCCCGCGCGCCGCGACCAGCCGCAATGCGTCGGGCAGCGTGAAGACGCCGGCGATGGTGGCCGCTGCGTACTCGCCGATGCTGTGGCCGATCATCGCGGCCGGTTCGACGCCCAGCGAGAGCCAGAGCCTGGCCAGCGCGTACTCGACCGTGAACAGGGCGGGCTGGGTGAGCGAGGTCTGCCTCAGCGCCTCGTCCGCCTCCTCGCCGGTGGCGAAGATCTGCTCACGCACGTCCAGGATGGCCGCGCACTCGTCGATCGCCTCGCGGAAGACCGGCTCGTTCCGGTACAGCTCCGCGGCCATGCCGCCGTACTGAGAGCCCTGACCGGAGAAGAGGAAGGCCACCTGCGGAGGTCGCTTCGGCTTGGCACCGGCGACGATCCGCTTCGGGTCGGCCAGCGCGGCCACCGCGTCGGCCGGTGACGTGGTGACGACGGCGGCCCGGTGCTTGAGCTCGCGGCGGCCCACACGCAGCGTGAAGGCCACGTCGGCCAGGTCCGTCTCGGGGTGCGCGGCCAGGTGCGCCGCCAGCCGTTCCCGCGCGGCGGCCAGCGCCGACTCCGTCCTGGCCGACAGCCTCAGCAGGTGCGCGGGCCGCTCGCGGGGGAGCGGCGGGCGCGGCGGCGCCTCTTCCAGTACGGCATGCGCGTTCGTGCCGCCGATACCGAACGAGCTGACCCCGGCGCGGCGCGGGAAGCCGTTGCGCTCCCACTTCGTCGGCGAGGAGACGACGTAGAACGGGCTCGCCGGGAAGTCGATCTTCGGGTTGGGGCTCGTGTAGTGCAGCGTCGGCGGGATCAGCTTGTTCTCCAGCGCCAGCACTGTCTTGATCACGCTGGGAATGCCGGCCGACTGGCCGAGGTGGCCGATGTTGCTCTTGACCGAGCCGATGCCGCACCACTGGGTGTCGGTCGTATCCTGCGCGAACACGCTGGACAGCGCGGCCACCTCGATCGGGTCGCCGAGCCCCGTGCCGGTGCCGTGCGCCTCGACGTAGGTGACCGTACGAGGTTCCACGCCGCCCACACCCAGCGCCTGCGCGATCACCGCGGACTGCCCGTCCAGGCTCGGCGCGGAGAAGCCCACCTTGCCCGCGCCGTCGTTGTTGATCGCGTTGCCCAGGACCACCGCGCGGATGTTGTCGCGGTCGTCGATCGCCTCAGACAGCCGCTTCAGCACGAGGACGCCGCCGCCGCTGCCCCAGATGGTGCCGCCGGCGTCGGCGTCGAAGGAGCGGGTGTGCCCGTCGGGCGAGACGATGCCGTCCTGGTCGTAGACGTACCCCTCGCCCTGCGGCAGGTCCAGCATGGCCGCGCCGGCCAGCGCCATGTCGCATTCGCCGTTGCGCAGCGCCTCGCACGCGATGTGTACCGCCACCAGCGCGCTCGAGCACGCGGTGTGCACGGTGTAGCTGGGGCCGCGCAGGTCGAGCTTGTAGGAGGTGAGGGTCGCGCAGTAGTCGACGTGGTTGCCCACCATGATCGCCAGCCAGCCGGCGTTCTTGTGGGCCTGGGCGTTGCTGCGAATGTTCCGCCACTGGTAGGCGTCCGTCCCGGTCCCGGCGTAGACCCCGATGTCGCCCGGATAGCGGAACGGGTCGTAGCCCGCATCCTCCAACGCCGTGTGCGACAGCTCGAGGAACATCCGATGCTGCGGATCGCGGACCTCTGCTTCCCTGATCGACATGCCGAAGAACGCCGCGTCGAAGTCCTGATGGTTTTCCAACACCATCGCCGCCGGCACGAAATTCGGGTCGGCCAGCACACCTTCCGCCACGCCCAGCGCCCGTTGCTCCTCCAAGGTGTAGGTGCTCAGCGACTCGACGCCGTCGGCGAGGTTGCGCCAGAACTGCTGCGCGTCACCCGCTCCCGGGACCCGGCACGACAAGCCGATGATCGCGATCGGCTCAGCCGTGGGCTCGTCCGTCATGGGGTAGTCCCCTTCTCGTTACGGTTCTTCAACCTGTCTCGTCGTACGGCCAGGCGGCGCGCCGCCCGGTCCAGCCCCGGACTGCCGCCCGCGCCATCGAGATGAGCGGCGAGTGTCCGGATCGTGGGATGCCTGAACAGCTCCACGATCGGGATCTCGCGGTCGGTCGCCGCCTTCAGCCGCGCCTGCACGGCGGCCATGGCCAGCGAGTGGCCGCCGATCTCGAAGAAGTTGTCGTCGGGGCCGAGCCGCGGTATGCCCAGCACGGCGTGCCACACCTGGGCGACCGTCTTCTGCGTGGGGCCGTCGACCTCCGGCGTGGGACCGTCGAGGCGGCCGTTGGCCTTCGGCTGCTCGACCGGCCGTCCGCGCAGCGCGGCGCGGTCCACCTTGCCGTTGGGCGTCAGCGGCAGCGCGGGCAGCGCCACCACCTCGGTGGGTACGGCGTGCTCGGGCAGCAGGCGGCGCAGTTCCTCCAGGATTCGATGCGCCGCCAGCCCCGGCCGGGCGGGCACCACGTAGCCGATGAGCGTGCCGCCCTCGACCCTGGCCGCGGCGGCACGCACGTCCCGGCAGGCGGCGAGCGCCGCTTCCACCTCGCCCAGCTCGACCCGGAACCCGCGCACCTTCACCTGGTCGTCGGCGCGCCCCGCCGGGGTGATCGTGCCGTCGGGGTTGCGCCGGCCGAGGTCCCCTGTGCGGAAGCGGTCGCCGACGAAGCGCCGGCTGGTCAGCGCCGGATCCAGGTAGCCGGTGGCCAGGTGGCGGCTGCGGACGACCACCTCGCCGAGCTCGCCCACACCGGCCCGCCTGCCGTCCGGCGCCACCACGATGATCTCGCTGCCCTCGACGGGCCGCCCGATCGGCACGATCTCCGGGTACGGCTCCGCGAGCTCGTGCCACGCGTGCACCTGTGGCGTCTCGGTCGTGCCGTAGAAGGCGACGAGCCGGGCATGGGGCACGAGCGTGCGCAGCCTGCCCGCCTCGGCACCGGTGAACCGGTCGCCACCCACGCCGGCCAGCCGCACGTCGGGCAGCGTGGCGCCGGTGCCCGCCAGCATCGCCGCGAGCTGTGGCGTCAGGTGGAGGACGGTGATCGCGTGCTCGCGCAGCCAGGTGACGAGCTTGGCGGGATCGCGGGTCAGCTCCTGCTCGGGCACGAACAGCTCGGCGCCCGCCGCGGCCGGGACGAACATGTCGCGCAGCGCCGGATCGTGGGCCAGCCCGGACAGGAGCGCGAACCGATCGTGCGGCTCGATGGTAAAGGTGCGGACATACCAGGAGATGAAATGGGCCAGCGGCCTCTCGGCGGTGACGACCGGCTTGGGATCGCCTGTGGTGCCTGAGGTCATCGAGAGATAACCGGGCCCCGGCAGATCAGCGCTGCCCTCGCGCAGCTCGATCTCGTGGTCCCTGAGGACCGCCCGGGCTCCCGCGGCGGTGATCTGTCTCTCCTGTACGGCAGGAGGATAAGCCGAGTCGATCACCACCCACCGTGCCCCCGCCGCCAGCACGCCGAGCAGGATCCCCGGCAGCTCGGGCACCCGAGAGGCGACGACGGCCACCACGGCCCCTGGCTCGACACCCGCCTTTCGAAGCGCCGCCTCGGTCCGCCGCCGCGCCCGCGCATGCGCGTCGCCGACCAGCTCCAGCAGCCCGGGCCCGGCCCAGCCCGGGAGCTCCACGTCGGGGGAGTCGTGTCCCACCCGCCCCGTCAGCAGCTCGTCGAGCAGCTCGACGTAGCCGTCGACCAGCGCCGCCATGCGCTCGGCCGTATAGAGGTCGGGGTTGTAGACCAGCTCCAGGGCGTAACCGTCGTGCTGGTCGCTCACGTACATGGTCAGGTCGAACAGAGCCCCCGGCAGCCCGGGCCGCAACGGCTCGCTCGCGCAACCAGCCAGCTCCAGCCGGGCCTGGGCGAAGTTGTACATGTTGAACATGACCTGCGTGATCGGGTTGCGGCTCAGGTCGCGCGGCAGCCGCAGCGATTCCAGCAGCTGCCCGAGCGGCACGTCCCGGTGCCTGATCGCCGCACCCAGCTCGGCCGCGCACGCCGTCACCTGCTCCGCGAAGTCCCCTTGAGGGCGCAGCCGCAGCGGCAGGACCTGCACGCACATCCCCACCAACGACTCGAACGCCACGTGCGGCCGGTCCGCGTACGCCGCTCCCACCACCAGGTCGTCCCGCCCCGACAGCCTGGACAGCTGCCGGCCGAAGGCCGCCAGCAGCACCGCGTACGGCGTGGCCCCCAATCTCGCAGCAAGCTCGGCCACCCGCTTGGCGAGCGTCGCATCCAGCGCGCCCCGGCAGGAGGCGCCGTGCAAGGTCTGCGCCGGCGGCCTGGCCCCATCCCTCGGCAGATCCAGCACCAGCGGGGCATCGCGCAGGTGCTCTCGCCACCAGCTCAGCGCCTGGCCGGCGCCGTGCCCGCGCAGCCAGCGCACGTAGTCGGCGAACCCGTGCCCTGGCACCTCGACCTGCTCGCCGCGATAGGCGACGGCCAGGTCCCGGTAGAGCACATCCTGCGACCAGCCGTCGAACACCAGATGGTGCGCGGTCAGGCAGAGCACGTGCTCGTCCGGGCCGAGCCGGATGAGCCGCGCCCGGAACAGCGGCCCGGCGGCCAGGTCGAAACGCTCCCGCGCCTCCGCCTGCAACGCCTCGGCCAGTTCCTCGGGGGAGCGGTCGTCGATCGGCAGCGGCACCTCGCCCGGCGGCGCGACCGTCACCTCGGGGATCCCTTCGCGCGCGCCCACCCGCCAGCGCAACGCCTCGTGGACCGCCACCACGGCCGTGAGCGCGCGCTGGAGCGCGGCGGTGTCGAGCGGGCCGCGGATCCGCTCGGCCATCGCGATGTTGTGCGCGGTGGACGCCGGCGTCAGCTGCTCGACGAACCACATCCGGCGCTGGGCGGGGGAGAGCCCGGCAGGGCTCCCGGTAGGCGGCGCTGCAGCGGTCTCCCGCGGCGCGCGGTCCACCAGCGCACGCAGCTCGCCGAAGGTCCTGGCCGCGTACACGTCCTCGACCGACACCGCCCGGCCCAGCTCCGCGCGTACCGAGGCCACCAGCCGCATCGCCCGCAGCGAGTGCCCGCCGCGCTGGAAGAAGTCGTCTCCGTCGTCCGGGGCGGGCGCCTCCAGCACCCGCGCCCAGATCCCGGCCAGTCCCGTGCCGCTTCCCCGCTCCGGCTGGGACTGCGCCCGGAGCGTGGCAAGGTCGACCTTGCCCGAGGCGTTCAGCGGGAGGATGGCCAGCCGTACCAGCCTGCTCGGCAGCATGTACGGCGGCAGCCGCAGCGCCAGATCCTCGCGCAGCTCGGCCAGGCCGGGCGCGGCCTCGGGCGTCACGTAGGCCACCAGCTCGCCCGCGAAGTCCACCACCGCCTGCAGCACCCCGGGATGCGCGCGCAGCGCCGACTCCACCTCGCCGATCTCCACCCGCTGCCCCTGGACCTTCACCTGGCGGTCGAGGCGGCCCATGAACGAGATCTGGCCGTCCTCCTCCCACGCCACGTGATCGCCGGTCCGGTACAACCGCGCGCCCGGCTCCGCCGAGAACGGGTCGGGCACGAAACGCTCGGCCGTCAGCCCGGGCCGGCCCAGGTACCCGCGGCTGACCTGCGGCCCACCGATGAACAGCTCACCGGGCACACCGGGCGGGCACTCGTTCATTTCCTCGTCGAGGATGTGCGCCCGACAGCCGCGCAGCGGCCGCCCGATCGGCAGCGGCCGCTCCCACACGCCGTCGAACTCGCCGCCCACCACGCAGACGGTCGACTCGGTCGGGCCGTACCAGTTGTGGAAGCGCGCGTGCGCCGACCACCGCGCCACCTGCTCGGGCCCGGGCGGCTCGCCCGCCGTCACCACGTCCTTCAGGCACGGCAGGCGCGCCGGATCCACCAGCGGCAGCAACGCAGGCGGGATGAATCCCCAGGTGACGTCGTGCTCCTCCAGGAAGCGCTGTAACCGGGCCGGATCCACACGGTCCTCGTCCGGTACCAGCTGCACGCAGCCGCCGGCGGTCAGCGGGGCCAGCATGTCCAGCACCGAAACGTCGAAGCCCAGCGCGGAGAAGGCGACCGAGCGGCAGCTCGCGTCCAGGCCGAAGTGCGCGGCCGTTGAGGTGGCGAAGGCGACCGCGCTGCGATGGCTGACCACCACGCCCTTGGGACGGCCGGTGGAGCCAGAGGTGTAGATGACGTAGGCGGCATTGCCCGGTACGGCGTCGCTCTCCTGCGGTGCCGCGGTGCCGGCCGAAGCCGAGACGAGGGTACGGCCGCAGCCGTCCAGGAGCTCGCGGCCGCGCCCGTCCACGACGACCACCGCGATCCCGGCGTCCCCCAGCACCTCTTCCAGGCGCTTGCGCGGATGACCGGGATCCAGCGGCACGTAGGCGCCGCCGGCGAGCATGATGCCCAGCACCGCCACCGGCATCAGCGGGGTACGGCGGGCGCACAGGCCCACCCGCGTCTCCGGTCCGACGCCGAGCTCGCGCAGCCGGCCGGCCAGCGCCCGGGCTTGCTCGACCAGCTGGGCGTAGGTCAGCACGTTCTCCCATTGCCGGACCGCCGGGGCATCCGGGGTCTTCGCGGCCTGGGCCGTGATCAGACTGCTGAGGAGCGTCATCCTGCGGCCTCCACGCCCTGCCGTACCAGCCGGCCTTGCCGTACCGTCTCGAAACGCAGCAGGAAGCGCGGCGCGCGGACGGCGATCGCGGCGATCGCCCGGCCCAGCGGCAGGTGCGTCACCCGCCACTCCGCCAGCCGCGCCACCTCGGGCGCCGCCTCGGGCACCCAGGTCGCGCCCGGCCGCTGCCCGGCGAACCCGAACAGCGCCGGATCCACCCGCAGCCCGTCACCGGTCGCCTTCAGCACCGCTTCCTTCGCCGTCCACGTGCGCAGCGCGCTGTTCAACCGCAGCTCCTCGGGCAGCGCGGCGAACTCATCGCGCTCCCGCTCGTCCAGCGCCCCCTCGAAGAAGGCCTGCTCGTTGGCCAGCGGGTGGAAGCGCTCGAGGTCGGCGCCCACCTCCCGGCCCGTCGCCAGCGCGACCAGCACGAGCCCGCCCGATTGGCTGAGGCTGTAGGTGAGCTCGGTCCCGGTGTACGGCTTGCCGCCGGGCCGGGTACGCAGCTCGCCGACGCCCGGCTCGACCCCATACTCCCTGAGCAGCCGCCGCAGCAGCACCGACCTGCCGACGAACCAGCGCCGGTGGTCCTCCTGCCGGAACCTGGCCGCTCGTGCCGCCTCTCTGGGCGACAGCTCGTCGACGGCCGCGCACATCTCGGGCAGTTCCTCGAGGTCGGCCAGCCACACGTGCACCTCGTCCGAGGCCAGGCGCTGCTGGGGGCCCGCTGCGATCGTCCGCGCCACCTGATCGCCGTGCGTGGCGAGGAAGAGGTGCGCGGCGTCGAGCGTGTGCAGGCGGAAGGTCGAGGAGGTGTGGCGAGCCCAGCCGAGCATGATGGGGTGGGTGACCTCTCGGTCATGAGCGCCGGCGAAGGCGACGATGGGGACGTCGAGCGGCTCCTGCCTGGTGAAGCGGTAACGGCGCAGCCACTCCATGTCCGTCCGCAGGGCGGGGATGAGCAGAGCCTTGACCTCGGGCTGCGTCCGTAACTCCGCGGGCGCGCCCAGCCGGTGGATCAGCTCTTCGATCAGGTCCTCGTCACCCAGGCCCGTCCACCGCCCCAGCGTCTCCTGGCGCTCCGGCGGGTGCGCGGCGCCGACGTAGAGGCATTCGGGCGCTCGCACGCCCAGCCGCCGCAGCTCGCGCACCACCTCGAAGGCGACCCGGCCGCCCATGCTGTGCCCATAGATCGAGTACGGCGTGCGGTGGTGCGCGGCGATGGACCGTGCGATCAGCTCCGGGGAGAGGGCCCCTGGTTCAGCCACCCGGCCTTCACGACCGGGGAGCATCACCACCCGTACGTCGAAGACACCGTCGAACGCCTGCCTCCACGCCCAGAAGGCGGAGACGTCTCCACCGGCGTAGGGAAGGCAGAAGAGGAGCGGAGCGCCGGGCGGGCATCGCCTCAGCGAGGCGAAGGGTGTCTCGGGTAGCACGTGTTCCTCTCGCATTGCTACGCGAAGTCACCCCCCCAGACGGGTCCACCGCTCCGTGCGAGATCGTCGCGCGGGCAGCAGAAAGTATGGACCGCTCGTCAGGGGTTCGTCCTGGCGAAGATCGGTTAAAGCCTACAGCCACGCCATTCCTATTATTTTGTCCGAAAGTCAGTCAAGCGGTGAAGTTTCAACCAATGACGGAATGGAGGTTTCGGGCATCGGGAAATATCGCTGCCTGTGGGCGCGTCGGCGGGTGGTGAACCTCTCCAGCTGGGCGGATGATCTCTACCTCACCCCTGCGTCGGGGGCGTCCGTCACGCTGCGTGGAATCTTGTCGATCTACGGAATGCCCGTAATCAGGGTTTCGGTCTTCGTATCGATGAGACATTTGACCATATTGACAAATAGAGTCGAGTTTATTCTGACGTATCGGTCAGGTTGTTGGCGATCTTGCTGGCAGTAGCACTGCGGGGCGTTGACAGCCGTGTTTCCGAGCGGGATAGGGGGGAACCCCGAGAAGCGCGTATATCGCTGACACTGCCTGTCAGTGACTCGGGCCTGCCTTTGGCATCAATATAAAGTCATGCGGATCACAGCCATCCTCGCCCTGCTCTGCGCGGTCGCGTGCAGCTCTCCCGCCCCCCGGACGCCGTCCGTACGGCCCTCCCCGGCGCCAGGGGTGCAGGCGGAGGCCACGCGGCTGGTCGAGGCCGGATCGTCGGGCGCGGTGGTGCACGTCAGGAAGGGGGATCAGACGTGGCAAGCGGCGGCAGGGCAGGCGGACACCGGGGTGCCGATGCGGACGAATCATCGGTTCAGGATCGCGAGCATCACCAAGACGTTCACCGCGACGCTCGTTCTGCAGCAGGTCGAGGAGGGGCGGCTGGCGCTCACCGACCGGGTGGACAAAGTGCTGCCTGGTGTCATCAAGACGAAGGCGACCGTGGCGGACCTGCTCAGGCACACCAGCGGCATCTCCGACTATCTGCGCGACGAGCGATTCGTCAAGGACTTGGCCAACGGCGCCCACCTCCGTCACTGGCCGCCCCGAGAACTGCTGAAATATGCGGACAAAGAGGCGCAGGGCTATTCCAACACCAACTTCATCCTGCTCGGCATGATTCTGGAGAAGGTGTCCCGCAAGCCGTACAGGGAACTGCTGAGCGAGCGCATCACGGGCCCGCAGGGCTTGACCGCGACCGAGCTGCCCACCGACGACCTGCCCAAGGATCTCGCGCACGGAAACCACACCGACGGAGTGGACAACGCCGAGCTGGACTCGTCGATCTTCTGGACCGCGGGCGGGCTGATCTCGACCGCGGCCAACGTGTCGAGCTTCTACCACTGGGTGTTCGCCCAGGAGGTGGGCAGGCAACTGCAGACCGGCGGCTTCGGAATCTTCGCCGAGACGCTCAGCTGCGGGCGGCGCGTGTTCAGCCATTCCGGATGGATCTTCGGCTACAGCGGGATGGCGATGAGCAGTGCGGACGGCGAGACGGAGGTGGTCGTCCAGCTGGCTTCCGGCCAACCGGCCGACGCCATCGCCGCAGCCGAACGGCTCATGTGCACCGCTAGCACAGACAGCAGACGACGCACGACGGAATGACAGTCGAGAGGATCATCCATCCATGATCTCTTGGCAGTGGAACTGCGTGGGTGCGCTGCCTTGAGCAGCGAGATCGCGTTTTCGAGCGGCACAGGCCATCAGCTCGCGCTCTGGCACGCCGACATCTCCGACACCCGGTTGTGGTGGATCGATACCACCACCTCGTGCTTACGACCTGGTCTGGGTGAGCGCGACGATGAGTTGGACGTGGGATCGCCGACCGACCGACCAGGGCGTTCTTCGCGGCCGCGGAGCGGCTGTCGGAGCCGAGGCCGAAGAGGGCAACGGAGTCGGTGGCTGGGCCAGGACTTCGGGGCCGGTCAGTGCCACGGCTCTTCGGGGGTGCCGGTTCGCCGGTTGTGGTGATCCAACAGCCTGGACAGCAGCTCGGTCAACCCCTGCCGCTCCTCGGGTGACAGTGGAGCCAGCAGTTCGTCCTGGCATTCGGCCAGCCGCTTCTCCAGTCGCCGCAGCTGCTGCTTGCCCGCTGGGGTCAGCGAGATGATGTTGCGCCGCCGGTCGGAGGGGTCCGGGGCGCGCTCGACCAGTCCGCGATCGGCGAGTTCGTTGATCGTCGCGACCATGTCGCTGAGGTGGATGCCACTGCGGCGGCCCAGCGCGGCCTGGCTGGCCGGGCCGGACTCCTCCAGCGTCGCCAGCAGGCGGTAGTGGTAGCCGCGGGCGCCGACGGACGAGAACCCGTCGCCCACCAGGCGGTGCGCGTGGTTGGCGGTCTGGCCGAGCAGCCAGCTGGGCAGGCCCTCCCACCGGGCGGGCGTCTCCTCGGTCTCCATGTGACAAGTCTATCGAGTCGTTTGGCGCACTAATGATGTGCTAGCGTTCGCCGAGTAAACGTTAGCTTGCCAAACATTAGTGCGCCGAATGAATCCCCTGGAGCTGAGACCATGATCAAGCCGTTCCGCATCGACATCCCCCAAGCCGACCTCGACGACCTGACCGACCGGCTCGCCCGCACCCGCTGGCCCAACGAGGTCGCCGACGCCGGGTGGGACTACGGCTTCCCGCTGGCGCGGCTCAAGGAACTGGCCGAATACTGGCGCACCGGCTACGACTGGCGCGAGCACGAGGCCAAGCTCAACGAGCTTCCGCACTTCACCACCGAGATCGAGGGCCAGAACATCCACTTCGTCCACGTCCGGTCTTCGAAGCCGGACGCGCTCGCGCTGGTTCTCACCCACGGCTGGCCCGGTTCGTTCCTGGAGTTCCTCGACGTGATCGAGCCGCTGTCGCGCGACTTCCACCTGGTGATTCCGTCCATTCCGGGTTACGGCTTCTCCGGGCCGACCCACGAGCGTGGCTGGGATGTCGTCCGGGTCGCGCGGGCCTGGGCTGAGCTGATGCGCCGGCTCGGGTACGAGCGCTATGGCGCGCAGGGCGGCGACTTCGGCTCTGGCATCTCAATGGCGCTCGGTGCGGTGGCATCCGAGCAGATCGTCGGGGTGCACGTCAACTTCCTGCCGACCCGGCCGGTCCCGGACGCCGACATCGATCTGTCCGAAACGGATGAAGCTCGGCTGGACAAGGTCAGGCAGCTGATGGCGAACCGTCCGCCGTACCAGGCTCTGCAGGCCCTCACCCCGCAGACCATCGGCTATGCGCTGACCGACTCGCCGGTCGGCCAGCTGGTCTGGATCGCCGAGCGCTTCGCACAGTGGACGGACCCTCGCTCGCCGATCAGCGACGAGCGGATGCTCACCGACATCTCGCTGTACTGGCTGACCGCCACCGCGGCTTCCTCGGCGCGGCTGCATCACGATGCTCCGCGGCGGAGCGAGCCGTGCCCGGTACCGGTTGGCGTGGCGGTGTTCGCGCACGACATCACGCAGTCGGTGCGACCGCTGGCCGAGCGGCTGTACGACATCAGGCACTGGTCGGAGTTCGAGCGCGGCGGCCACTTCGCCGCGATGGAAGTGCCGGAGCTGCTCGCCGAGGACGTCCGGGACTTCTTCCTCACCCGCATCAAGGACGACCACCGGGCCGCCACCCGCTAAGGCTGACAGCCGGAGTCGTGCGCGATCGTCTGGTTGAACCAGGTGACAAAACGGCCACGACGGGACCGCCGGAGACGCTGACATACCAGCGCTATACCGCGAACCTCTACCTTTCGCACATGTCTCGCCATTGGCGGTGGATCGCCGTACTGACGCTGGTCGCTGTGGGTCTGGTGCCCGGACCTCACGCCTCTGCGGCGTCCCTCTCGGATGCCGGCTTCTTCGGGAGATGGAGCAACGGCGCCTGGACGGTGGGCCCGCGGCTGTCCTACAACCAGGCAGGCCTGGCATCCGTGCAGAGCGCGGTCAAGGCTGGCGATTACGGGCTGGCCAAGCAGAAGCTGCTCGACTACTACCGCGCCCGCCCGACCATCGAGGCGGGCGGCTTCTCGCACGCGACCTGGCCGGGCGCGCTCGAGCTGACCGCCAGCCACATCTGGACGCTCGGACACGGGGAGGTGTACGTCAAGACGGTGACGTTCGGCCCGGGCGAGTCGACGGTCACGGCTGACGTCACGAGCATCATCACCAGCGGCAAGTCCGGATTTTTCCTGATGAGTCGGCGGAAGGATGCCGTCATCGCGCTCGTCAACAGCAGGAGCAAGGGCTCGGGCAAGCCCACGCTCCGGGTGACCCTGGCCGACGGCTCGGTGAAGACCTTCCACCCGTCGCACGACACCTACATCTGGCAGGCCAACCCCGGCAACGTGTATGGCAGCAAATACTTCATGCAGGTCAGCGACCAGGGCACAGGACCGTTCACCGGGGAGACGCGCAAGGCGTACCTGCAGTTCGATCTCTCCGGCGTCTCCGGGGTGAAGAAAGCCGAGCTGACGCTGACCGGCCAGGCGAACGCGAAGAAGGACGTCATGCTGTACGGCAACGCCGAGACCTTCGACGAGGCCACCCGCACCTGGTCCAACACCGTGCAGAACACGTTCTCCTGGGAGGGTGACCCCGGCGGCTTCGACTGGAAGCTCCCCGGCGGTGCCGACAAGGAGTATCTCATCGCCGACATGGAGTATCTCTACCAGCTGCCCCGCTTCTCCTTCGCCGGCCCGCTGGCCCTGGAGTACCAGAAGACCGGCAACGAGCAGTACGCCCGTACGCTCATCGGCCTGATGACCGACTTCATCAAAGACGCCGACACCTACGACGCCGAGCAGGGCGCCGACTATGGCGCCGGTTCCTATCCGGGCAACCTGCACGCCGCGCGCCGCCTGCACAACTGGATCGCGGCCTACGAGATCCTGCGCAAGAGCCCGTCGCTGACCCCCGAGGCCAACACCGCGATCCTCAAGACGATGAACCGAGCCGGCCTGTACCTGCAGGAGAACGTCAACGGCACGCCGAACAAGATGCAGTCACAGAAGATCACGCTGCTGCACGCCTCCGTCTACTTCCCGGAGTTCCGCGTCGCGCCCGCGTGGCGGACCGACGCCGCCGACTTCCTCTCGGACCAGCTCAACGACTCGACCTACCCCGACGGCGGCTACAAGGAGTCCACGGACGGCTACCTGCGGGGCTACCTCAGACAGTACGTGGACGTCGTCGCCTACATGCAGCGCAACGGCATCACGTTCACCGCCACCGCCAAGCTGCGGCAGTTGGGCCGCTTCCTCATGGACCAGAGCTATCCCAGCGGGTACGGCCCGGCCTACGGAGACAGCGATTCCCAAGACCTGCGCAGCACCCTCGGGAAGCTGGGCGAGCTGCTCAATGACCCCGAACTTCTCTACGTCGGCACCTCCGGCAAGTCGGGCGAGAAGCCGGCGCACACCTCCGCCCTCTACCCGGACACCAGGGTCGCGGTCTCCCGCTCCGGCTGGACCGCCGACGACTCCTACCTCCGGATCAACGCCGACCGCGGCAACCACAGCCACCCGGACGAGCTGGCGATCACCGCTTACGCGTACGGCCGGCCGCTCCTGCCCGACATGGGCACCTTCACCTACAGCACGGACGCCCGCGCGGAGTGGCTGCGGCTTACCACGGAGGCGCACAACACGATCGAGATCGACGACCACCCGCAGACCTCGACCGCGGCCGGCGGGATCACGCATCTGATCGCCAACCCGGCCTTCGACCTGATCGGTGCGAACACCGAGGGCTCCGCGGGCACGCGCCACGAGCGTTCCGTCCTGTCCCTGCACTCGGGCCTGTGGCTGGTCTCCGACCGGCTGAAGCCCACGAACACCGCGACGCACCGCTACGAGCAGAACTGGCACTTCGCCTCGGACGCCAAGCCCTCCCTTCACCCCGGGTCGAAGGCGGTGACCACGGCCTTCGACACCGGCGCGAACATCAGCGTCGTGCCCGCCGACCCGGGCAAGATCACCGAAGCGCTGTGCGACGGCTCCTACGCGCCACAGTTCTACTCGGTGGAGAGCGCCAAGTA
This sequence comes from Nonomuraea basaltis, assembly GCF_005893125.1. Classification (GTDB taxonomy): domain Bacteria; phylum Actinomycetota; class Actinomycetes; order Streptosporangiales; family Streptosporangiaceae; genus Nonomuraea; species Nonomuraea basaltis. The sequence continues at coordinate 26,579 of NZ_VCJS01000086.1, forward strand.
CGCTTGCTACGTCAAGACGGCCGACGGCCAGACGACCTTCGACACCCTCCTGCTGCCGTCCAGAGGGGCGGCCGACACATCGGTGACGGTGGAGCGGCTCCCCGTCGGCACCACCCCGTCCTACCTTGCGACAGCCCTGAGTCTGAACGGTGGCGCGGGGGTCTACTACAAGTCCTGGACCACGAAGGCGCCGCGCACGTTCGGCGCCTACACCTTCGACGGCAAGCTGCTCTATGTCCAGACCGGCGCCGCGGCCGAGTCGATCGTTGTAGTCGATGGCGCCGTCGTCGAGCGTGACGGCGCGATCCTGGTCAAGTCGCCCAGCCCGGTGAAGGACCTTGCCGTGGAGATCGGCAAGGATGGCACGGTACGCGTCGACGGCAGCAGCCTGGTGGCGAGCGTCGATCCGGCGAAGGCGATCGCGATCGCGGCGCCGCAGGCGACCAAGGTCGTCCTCAACGGCGCATCAGTCCCCTTCAAGCGCGAAGGCGTGTTGATATATGCGGTGGCCACCCCCTGAGGCGGCAGCCGGCCCATGGCTGGACCTGGCCAGAATGGAGCTCCGTGAGCCCCGCTTGCAGCGTGCGGTGCTCGACGCGTATTTCCCCGCGGGCATTCCAGCCGACGCACCACTGCACATGGCGAACCACCGACTGCTCTCCATGCTGCTGGCACTCGTGTGGGAGTACGAATGCGGCGGGGACTGGCTTCACGAGCGCGTTCCCAGCATCGAATCGGCACTGGCGGCGACATAGACGCGCCGGCTGATGTGCTTCGCCGCCGGGTGCTTGGCCCAGACTCGCGCTCACGCTGACGCTGCCACTCGCGAGACCCGCTTGACCCCCAGCCGTCTAAGCCCAGGGGCGGGGGAAGGTGTCGCCGTCCAACCGGTCGCCCACGGCGAGTCCGAGAGGATCGGTCACGATGTGCTCGGTCCCGCTGTAGCGGGTCGCCTCGTCCATGTAGATGTTGACGTGCGCGAGCCGGGCCTGGTCGGTGCGGTTGGGCAGGGCCATGTGGCCGGTGTAGCCGCTGTGGAAGATGCAGTCGCCGGCGCGGAGCGGCACGGTGACGCGGGGAATCCAGCGCAGGGACGGGTCCATCGCGAACAGGTCTTCCTCGTGGTGAAGGTCCTGCGGGCGCAGGCCGGTCCGATGCTGGGTGCCCGGCAGGAAGGTCATGCAGCCCCGCTCCGGAGGAACGTCGACCAGTGCTATCCACGCCGACAGCGGGAGCCGGTCGCCCGCATGCGGCCAGTACGGGCGGTCCTGGTGGAACTCGGTGGCGGCGTTGTTGTGCGGCTCCTTGACCAGCATCTGGTCGTGCCAGAGCCGCAGCGAGAACCCGGCGAGCTGTTCGGCGATCCGGCCGAGCCGCAGGTCGAACGTGAGCTCCCGCAGCGTCTGGTCATGTTGCCAGACGTTGACCAGCTGGCTGAAGACGCCTTGCTTCTCCAGGCTCTCCGCGCGATGCGCTTCCAGGAACGCCTCGGCGCTGGCCCGGAAGCGCTCGATCTGGTCGGGTTCGAGAACGCCTCGTACTCGAACGAAACCGTATTCGCGATACGCCGCCACAAGCTCGTTCGGCACCCGGCCGTCGGAACCGACGTCGCTGCCGGACTGCCCGGTCGTGGTCGTTGTCATCACTGACCTCCGAGGTTCTTGCCGTTTGGGATACTGCAAGCGTCGTCGTGGTGTGCCGCTATGGGCTAGGCCTATCTCGGCGAGTAGTCGTACGATCCCGATATGCCTGCCACGCTGCACGAGCACGCGCTGTTCGCCGGGGACCCGGTCTTGGCAGGTGTCCACCGCTTGGATCTCGACATCGAGCCGCACGCGCACGACTTCCTCGAGATCGCCGTGATCGGAACCGGTTACGGCCGGCACGTGACCAGCCAGGGCGAGCACCCGCTGCGGCGCGGGCAGGTCATCGTGCTTCGCCCCGGTGCCTGGCACGGGTTCCGGGACTGCGCCGGCCTGACCGTCGCCAACTGCTGCCTGTCCGCCCAGGCGCTACGAGCCGAACTGGCGGCGCTGCACGACATCCCGATGCTGCGCCGGCTGTTGTGGACCGATCCGGTGGCATCCGGCACGCATGGCGTGGCGGTCACGACCGTCGATCCGGCCGCCGCCGAGGAGGCCATCGCGGAGATCGGCTTGCTCGAACGCGACCTCGGAGCCGATCAGCGCCGGCCGGGCCGGATGCTGGGCCGGCTGATCACCGTGCTCGGCGTCCTGGCCGACGGCCGTGACCCCGAACGGCAGACGCTTGAGTCCACCATCCACCCCGCGGTCGCCGCCACCGTCGCCCGGCTCGAGGCAGCGCCCGCCCATCCGTGGCGGCTGGATGATCTCGCCCGGGCGGTCAACCTGGATCCCGCCTATCTCGGCCGGCTGTTCAGGCGCAACGTCGGGCTGACGCCGCTGGGCTTCCTGGCCCGGCTGCGGGCCGAGCGCGCCGCCACGTTGCTGGCACACTCGGCCCTGCCGGCTGCTCGGGTCGGCGCCGCCGTCGGCTGGGACGACCCGACGTACTTCGCCCGCCGCTTCCGGACGCTGGTCGGGCTGACGCCCACCGAGTACCGGAGACGTAGCCGATCAGCAGCCCATAATCAGCTCAGCGCCCCGGCCGAGGCGACGGGCGAGCAGAAGAGCTCCTGACTCGTTCTGCAGGGCTGCGGGAATCATGCTCGGACGTCACGGTGTGCTCGACCCGGTGGGGGCGGATCTGTGGCGGATCCATGGCCTAGATGCCGACCTCCAGGTCGCTCTTGGCAATGAGGGTCTCGACGGTTGCGTGGGCATACCGTTTCGTAGGAAGGACATGGTCGCCGGACACGACACCCGCTGACGGTGTCGGTGGGAGCGAAGACGCGCTCCGGGACTCGTTCCGATGATCAGCCGTAGACGTGATAAGTCGGTGTTGTATAGCCTTTCTCAAGGTTCTCCCGGAACTCAAGGGGCCTATGAACAGGCTGGCTGATGAGGACTTGGCGCTGCTGCTGCTGATCCGGTCCTTCGAACGGAAGCTGCTCGCGCTCTTCGAGCGGGGCGAGCTCAACGGCACCACTCACACCTGCCTCGGGCAGGAGTACGTCCCCGTCTCCCTGCGCCCGCTGCTGAGTGATGGTGACTGGGTGTTCAGCAACCATCGCGGTCACGGCCACTACCTGGCCCGGTTCGAGGACCCCGAAGGGCTGCTCGCCGAGATCATGGGGCGGAAGGGCGCCGTGTGCGATGGGGTGGGGGGCAGCCAGCATCTGCGCCGCGACCGCTACCTGTCGACCGGGGTGCAGGGGCAGAGCCTGCCGGTGGCCGCCGGGGTCGCCCTGCACCTGAAGCGGCACGAGCCCGGCGCACTCGCCTGCGTGTACATCGGTGACGGGACGTGGGGCGAGGGTGCGGTGTACGAGGCGTTGAACATGGCGCAGCTCTGGCGGTTGCCGCTGCTCGTGGTGGTCGAGCACAACGGCATCGCCCAGTCCACGCCGACCGAGCTCCAGATGGCGGGCACGGTCGCGGGGCGGGCGGCCGCCTTCGGGATCGGGTACACGCGGGTGTCGAGCTTGGATATTGCCGAAATAAGACGGCATCTGGCGCCTTTGGTGGAGACCGTCAGGGATGGCTCGCCGTTGGTGGTGGAATTCGCCACGCACCGCCTCGGCCCGCACAGCAAGGGTGACGACACGCGCCCGCCGGATGCCGTTCGCCTCGACTGGTACGCGTCTTACCAGGCCGAACACCCCGAGCAGTCGGCCCGGATCGAAGCGGCGGCCCGCTCCCGCATGGACGCGATCGCCGAAGAGGTGGCCGCCCGGCCCCCGGCCGCCTGGACCGCCGCGTGAGGGTGGGCGAGAACCTCAACCAGGCCCTGCACGGCCTGCTCGGCGACGACCCCGCCGTGTACGTGCTCGGCGAGGACCTCCTGGACCCCTACGGCGGCGCCTTCAAGATCACCCGTGGCCTTTCCACCCGCTTCCCCGACCGGGTCCTGACGACGCCGCTCAGCGAGGGCGCGATCGTCGGCGCCGCCTCCGGCCTCGCGCTGGCGGGGGAGAAGGCCATCGTCGAGATCATGTTCGGCGACTTCGCCGCGCTCGCCTTCGACCAGATCGTGAACTTCGCCAGCAAGTCCGTCTCCATGTACGGCCGGCGCGTCCCCATGCCACTGATCATCCGTTGCCCCTCCGGAGGCAACCGCGGCTACGGCCCCACGCACAGCCAGAACCTGCAGAAGCACTTCATCGGCGTGCCCGGCCTCTCCCTCTTCGAGATGTCGCCGTTCCACGACAACCGCGCCGTCCTCGACCGCATGCTCGCACTGGAAGAGCCCTGCCTGCTCTTCGAGGACAAGGTCCTCTACACCCGCCGGATGTACGACGTGGACGAGTTGTTCATCCGGGACTTCATAGAAGACGTCGCCGTGGTGCGGTACGACGGCGACCTCGACTACGCGCTGATCGCCCCCGGTGGCGTGGCGCACCGGGCCATCGCCGCCATGCGGACGCTGCTGCTCTCCCATGACCTCGCCGGCGCCGTGCTCGTCCCGTCGCGCCTGTACCCGTTCGACCCCGCCGCGCTGCTGCCACTGCTCGGTCAGGTGGGACTGATCTGCGTGGCGGAGGACGGCAGCGCGGGCGGCACCTGGGGCGGCCACCTCGCCGCCGACCTGCACACCCGGCTGTGGGGCTCACTCCGGCGGCCGATCCGCCTGGTGAGCTCGGCCGACAGCGTGATCCCCACGGCCGCTCACCTGGAGCGTGACGTGGTGCTGCAGGACAGCATGATCTGCAGGGCCGTACTGGAGGCGCTCGATGGGTGAGATCCGGGTCCCGAAACTGAACAACAACGACTCGGAGTACACGCTGCTGGAGTGGCTGGCGGAGGACGGCGCGCCGGTGCGGCGGGATGACCCGCTGGTGACGCTGGAGACGTCGAAGACGGTGGACGAGCTGGTCAGCGAGCAGGACGGGGTGCTCACCCAGTTGTTGCGGACGGGCGCGACGTGCACTCCGGGCCAGCTGATCGCCCGAGTCGGCCCGGTGCCCGCCGCCCGGCCGGAGCCTGACCCCGATCCTGACCCCGATCCGGACCCCGACCCAGGGCCGGTGCCCGCCGTCGACGGGCCGATCATCACGGCGCCGGCGCGCGCGTTGCTGGACGAGCTCGGCCTCGACCCCGCGCTGGTGGCCGGGCTGGACGTCAAGGTGGTACGGCGAACCGACGTGGAACGGCTCGCCGCCGCCGAAATGTCCACCGGCAGTGGGCAGCCCCGTACGCTGTCCCACCACCAGCGCGCGGTCGGCCGGACCGTGACCCTTTCGCACCAGACCATCCCCGCCGGATACACCGCAATAAAGGTGGACGTCACGCCCGCTCTGACGACGGCCCGGACCCTGACCAGACGACTACGCAGGCTGGTCGGCCTCCCTGACCTGCTCATCGCCGCCGTCGCTCAACTGCACGACGACTTCCCGATGTTCTTCGCCGAGCTCATCGACGACCGGACCGTCCGCATCCCCGATCAGCCACGCGTAGGCGTGACGATCGACATGGGAACCGGCCTCTACGTGCCGGTGATCCGTGACCGCCTGGCCGTGCCGGACATCGCCGAGCGCCTGGCCGAATTCCGCAAGCTCGCTCAGCACGGCGGCTTCAGCGAAGAGCACCTCACGGGCGGGAACATCGTCGTCACCCTCCATCACGACGCCGACATCATCATGGCCATCCCGATCATCTTCCCCGGCCAGGCCTGCGCCATCGCCCTCACCTCACCACAGCCCGAAGGCGAGCGCACGGTGGCGGCGATCGGCCTGGCCTACGACCACAGGATGATCAATGGCAGGGAGGTCGTCCTGTTCCTTCAGGCGCTGAAGGAGACCCTAGAGCGTCCGTCCGAGGGCCTGTAGCCCGACGAGGTCGTCCGGGGTCGCGTCGGCGCTCCTGTCGAGCAGCCCGGGCAGCCTCGACCGCAGCGCCACCACCGCCAGCACCGCCATCGCCATGGCGAACAGCAGGTACATCAGCCCCACCCCGCGCCCGGCGCCCGTCCCGATGAGCGCTCCGACGGTCGGCGCGAGCGACCCGTCAGGGGCGAGCAGCGGATCGAACACCGCAGCGCCGTACGGCGCCACGAGCCCGAAGCCGAGCGGCAGTGTGGACCAGGCGATCAGCGTGTTCAGCGCGAACACCCGCCCATGGAACCGCTGCGGTACCTTGACCTGCACGATCGTGGCATAGATGCCGTTCAGCAGCGTCACCCAGAGCGACATCCCGAACGCCCCGATCCCGATCGTCACCAGGTCCGCCCGCAACCCCGTCACCAGGCAGAACACCGCCAGCGCCAGCGTGCACCACAGCACCGCCCGCATCCGTCCCCGCCTCGGGCCGCCCCAGGCCGTCATGGTCAGACCGCCGAGGAAGACCCCCAGGCCGGACACGAACGAGATCCGGCCCACGTCCGCCAGCGTGCCGAAGGAGAGCACCAACGGCGAGATCAGCAGGAACAGGGGCGACAGGAAGATGTTCAGCACCGCGAAGTACAGGAGCATCTGGCGGAACCCCTGGTTCCGCCAGGAGTAGCGGAACCCGGCTGTCATCTCCGCCAGCACCGGCTCCTTCCGGCGCCAGGCCATCGCGGCGGGGAAGCGCACCAGCGACGTCACCACGATCGCGAACGCGTAACTGGCCACGTCGAGCACGAGTATCCCCTCCAGCCCGATCGCGGCCATCAGCCCGACGGCTGCGAGGGGGACGAGCAGCTGCGTCATGCCACCGGCCATCTGGACGATGCCGTTGGCGTGCCCGAGATAACGCTTGGGGACGAGTTGTGGCACGGCCGAGGTGTAGGCCAGCCGCTGGAACGTGAGCGCCACGGACAGAACCGCGAGGAGGGGGTAGACGTGCCAGGTCTGCAGGTTCCCCGTCCAGAGAAGTGTCCCGAAGACGAGCTGGGTGCCGACGGCGGCGGCGTCACTGCCGAGCATGACGGCCCGCCGGTTCCCCCGGTCGACGATCGCGCCCGCCAGCGGGGCCGCCACCATCCCCGGGACCAGCCCGATCACGGAGAGCAAGGCGAACTGCGCCAACGAGCCCGTGGTCAGATAGATCCAGATGGGGATGGCGAACCCGGTCAGCGCTGACCCCAGGAGAGACACCAACTGACCGGTGGCGACGGCCATGAACCGCTTCATGCTCGGCTGCGGCCCGGTCGCGGCGGCCCGCGCCCCGGCCCGCGACACCTCCCGCACCCGCCAACTGACCCCACCTATGGCCTCTGGACCCGCCTCTGGTGCTGTGACCGGGTCTGTGACCGGGTCTGAGTCCGGCTCACTCGGTTCGACGGCGAGGTGTTCGATGGCGGGGTGAGTGCGGGTGACGATCTCGGCGAGCTCAGCCGCTCGATATTTCACGAAAAAGTGCCCAGCCTCGTCCAACTCCACCACGGCGGCCGTAGGCGTGAGGAAGTGCCACTCGCGATACCGCTCTTCGAAGTACTCGGTCGCCGGGTCGTGCTCTCCCGCCACACTGATGATCGGCGCCCGCAACCGCTCCACCGAGCTCTCGAACAGCCCGGTGAAATACTCCTCCGCGGCCTCGCTGTCGCGCCGCATGTTCTTGATGATGTGCCGAGCTTGCCCCGGCTCCAGGTCGCCCATGTCGAGACCCATGGACGTCAGCCAGTTGACATAGCTGCGGTCGCTCCGCAGGAACTCGCGCCTGGCCAGCTTGGACAGCGCCGCCATGGGCCCGTTCCCCGGGCGGGCGAACGGGAAGATCGCCCCGATGTACACCGCTTCGAGCTCGCGCCCCGCTGCCTCCAGCCGCCGCGCGATCTCGACGATCAGGGCCGACCCCACGCCGCAGTGCCCGTACAACGCGACGGGCCCGTGCACCTTCTCCTGGATCTCGCTCACGCACCTGCTCGCCACCTCGTCCAGCGGCAGCCGCTCCTCATCCAGGCCGACATCATGCCCAGGGATGGCGAGCGACCACAGGGCGTACGTCTCCGGCAGGGCATCTGCCAGCGGCTGATAGACCACCGCCGCGCCTCCGCCGTACGGCACGCACACATACGTGAGCTCAGGAGGAGCGGCACGGCGAGGCGTCAGCTCGTGCAGGAGCCCCCGCGACGCGGTAGCGGTGCCGTCGACCAGCGCGGCCAACTCGCGGATGGTCGGGTGCTTGAACAGGTCCACCACGGCGATGGGCGCCGCGTCGGGTGGCAACACCCTGCGTAGCCTGGCCACCACCTTGATCGCCAGCAGGGAGTGTCCGCCGACGTCGAAGAAGTCGTCATCGACCCCGATGGCCGCGCCGTCAGGGGTGGCCACGTCGAGTACCTCGGCCCAGACCGCGGCGACCAGGCGCTCCGCCTCCGTGGCCGGCGCGATGCGCTCGCCCGCTTCCGCCCGTTCCACCGATGACGTGGGGGCGGGGAGGCGGCGCCGGTCCACCTTGCCGTTGGCCGTCAAAGGCAGCTGGGGGAGGGGGACGAAGAGGCTGGGGATCATGTACGCGGGCAGGGTTTCGGCGAGATGGGCGCGCAGGCGTACCGGATCCGGCTCGCCGACCACGTACGCCACCAGCTGGGTCTGGGTGCCGGAGCCGTGGGTGGTGACCACGCACTCGGTCACGTCCGGGTGACGGGAGAGGTGGGTCTCGATCTCACCCAGTTCGATGCGGTAGCCGCGAATCTTCACCTGTGCGTCGGCGCGGCCGAGGAACTCGATCGTGCCGTCCGGGGCGTAGCGGCCCAGATCCCCCGTCCGGTAGAGGTGCTCGCCGGTGCGCGGGTGGGGGATGAAGGCGGCGGCGGTTCGGTCTGGTTCGCGCCAGTAGCCGGTGGCCACGCCCGCTCCGCCGATGTAGAGGTCGCCGGGCACGCCCACGGGCACGTCGCACAGGCCGCGGTCCAGGATGTGGAAGGACTGGTTGGCCAGCGGGCGGCCATAGGGGATGGACGACCACCCCGGGTCCACCTCGCCGATCGGGTGGAAGATGGACCAGATCGAACCTTCGGTGGCGCCGCCCAGACTGATGATCTCCGCCTCCGGGGCCAGGGCGCGGATCCGGTCGGGGAGGGTCAGCGGGATCCAGTCGCCTGACATCATCACCAGGCGCAGCGAGCTCAGGTCGGTGCCTTCGTGCTCGGCGTGGTCGACCAGGAGCTCCATGAGGGCGGGGACCGAGTTCCACACGGTGACGCGGTGCTCGGTGACCAGGCGGGCCCAGGCGGCGGGGTCCTTGTCGGCCGACGGCTCGCCCATGACGAGGGTCGCCCCGGCTGCCAGGGCGCCGTAGATGTCGTACACGGAGAGGTCGAAGCTCAGGGCCGACAAGGCGAGGACCCGGTCGGCGGGTCCGACGCGGAACCTGTGGTTGATGTCGCGGATGGTGTTGAGTGCGGCTTGGTGCTCGATCATCACGCCTTTCGGCGCGCCGGTCGAGCCCGACGTGAAGATCACGTAGGCGAGGTCGTCGGGCGACGCCGGACACTCGGGGTGCGCGCTGTCCGCCGGGGATGCGGTGGGGCAGGTCACTGTCACGCGGGTCACGTCGGCGGGCCAGGTCAGGTCCAGCCGCGGCTGGGTCACCGCGACGCGGCACTCGCCGCGTGCCATCAGCTCGAAGCGTCGCTGGTCCGGCAGATCCGCGTCGATCGGCAGGTACGCCGCTCCGGCCTTGCCGATGGCCAGCACCGCGACCACCTGCTCCCACCCTCGCTCCATCACGACCGCGACCAGTTCTCCACGGCCCACGCCCGCTGACGTCAGCTCGGCGGCCAGCAGCCCGGCCCGCCGGTCCAGCTCCGCGTACGTGATCTCGCCGCCCGGGTGGGTCACCGCGACAGCATCAGGCGCGTACGGCACCCGCTCTTCGAACGGGCGGTGCAACAGGTCGGCCGCGCCGAGGTCGAGCCCTGTGTCGTTCCACCGCTCCCGTTCCGCCCGTTCCGGAGCCGTGAGCAGCTCGATCGTGGAGACGGGGGCCGACGGGTCGGCCGCGATCCCGTCGAGCATGGCGCTGAGATGCCCGGCCATGCGCGAGATCCGCTCGGCCGAGAACAGTGCGACGTTGTAGACGAACAGGAACGAACCATCGCCGCCGGTGTACAGCTCCAGATCGAATCGGGTGGCCCACACTCCCGGCGAGAAACCTTCGACGGCCAGCTCGCCGGGGGATGACGGCTCGCCGCCGTAGTTCTGCATCGCGAACAGGACCTGGAACAGCGGCGATCGTGACACCTCCCGCGGCACGTTCAGCTTCGAGACCAGCCGCTCGAACGACAGCTCCTGATGCGCGTAGGCGTCCATGGACATGTCCCGCACCCGGTGCGTCAACTCCAGGAACGACGGATCGCCCGACAGATCCACCCGCATGGCGAGCATGTTGATGAAGCAGCCGACGAGCCCGTCCAGCTCCGGCAGCGACCGCCCGGCCACGGGGGAGCCCACCGCCACGTCCTCCTGCCCGGCGTAGCGGCCGAGCAGCGCCGCGAAAGCTGCCAGCAGCACCATGTACGGCGTGGCGCCGTGCTCCCGCCCGAGCCGCTCCAGCCGCGTGACCAGAGCGGGGTTCACGGCGAAATGGTGTGCCGCACCGCGGTAGGTCAGCTCGGGCGGCCGGGGGAAGTCCGTGGGCAGCTCGAGTGGTGGCAGGCCGGCCAGCCGCTCCCGCCAGTAGGCCACGTCGTCCGCGTCGCCGGGCCGCTCGCGCTGCCAGGCGGCGAAGTCCCCGTAGGTGATGGGCAGTTCGGGCAGCGGATCCCGGTCGTAGCAGGTCAGGATCTCGCGGAGCAGGATGTTCGCGGACCAGCCGTCGGCTGCGATGTGGTGTACGGCGATGGCCAGCACGTGATCGTCGGCCGCCAGCCGTACCAGCAGGGCTTTGATCACCGGCCCGGTCACCAGGTCGAACGGCTCGGCGAGGAAGCGGTCGGCCAGAGCCCGCGCCTCGTCGGTGGAGCCCCCAGCGGGGCAGGTGAGGTCGGCGATGGTGAGCGGGACCGTGACGGCGGCCGAGACCGTCACCGCGGGCTGCCCGTCGTCACCGACCGGGAAGCGGGTCCTCAACGGCTGGTGGCGGGCGGCGACCCGGTTCAGTGCGTCGCCCAGCAGGTCTGCGGAGAGCGGGCCGCGCAGGCGCCGTACGAACGGGATCGTGTGCGCGGGGTTGCCCGGCGCGTACTGCTCCATGAACCACAGCCGCTCCTGGGCGTAGGACAGCGGCGGCGCCTGCCCTTCCCGCAGCGCCGGAATCGTCGCTGTGCTCTTGCGCCGCCGCAACCGCTGGGTCAGCAGCGCCCGCTGGGCCTCGGTCAGCTCGGTCACGCCGTGTCCTCCGGATCCAGCATGCTCAGCGCCTGTTCGTCGGACAGCCCGGCCACCTCCGTCAGCAACGCCTCCTCGACGGCGCGCGCCAGTTCGGCGACGGTCCGGCGGGCGAACAGCGTACGGATCGGCAGGTCCACACCCGCGATCGCCCGGAGCCGGGCCGCCACTCTGATGGCGAGCAGCGAGTGCCCGCCGAGCGTGAAGAAGTCGTCGAACGCGCCCACCTTGTCCGCGCCGAGCACCTCGGCCCAGACGTCGGCGACCAGCTCCTCCGCGTCCGAACGCGGCGGCGTGGCCTCCTGGCCCGCGGCGCGGCCCGGCTCCGGCAGCGCGCCGCGGTCGAGCTTGCCGTTCGCGGTGAGCGGCAGCGCGTCGAGTACGACCCAGCGAGTGGGGACCATGTACGGCGGAAGCCGCCCGGCCACATGGTGGGCCAGTTCGGCCACCTCGCCCACCACATAGGCGACGAGCTCGCCGTCCCTGGCGACCACCGCGGCCTGCCGCACGTCCGGATGCGTGCGCAGGCAGTGCTCGACCTCACCCGGTTCGATGCGGAAGCCCCGCACCTTGACCTGCTCGTCCATCCGCCCGAGGAACTCCAGCAGACCGTTGGGGCGCAGCCGGACCCGGTCGCCGGTGCGGAAGTACCGGCCGCCGTCGGGGAGCCGGACGAAGCGCTGGGCCGTGAGCTCCGGCAGTCCGAGATAGCCGCGGGCGACACCCGGCCCGCCGATGTACAGCTCACCGGGCGCGCCGGGCGGTGTGGGCGCGCCGTGGGCGTCGAGGACGCGGATCGTGGTGGCCTGGATCGGGCGGCCGATCGGCGGGTGCGGATCGTCGCCGTAGGTCGTCCGTGCCGACGCGCCGCCGGGGCCGCCCGCCAGGTCGGCGGCGGTCGCGACGATCGTGGTCTCGGTGGGGCCGTACGTGTTGACCAGCCGCACCCGATCGCCGAAACGCCGCCGCCAACGGGCCAGCGCGGTGGCGTGCACCTGTTCGCCGCCGATGACGACCAGGCGCAGGGCAGCCGGCCAGGCGATCTCGTCGATCAGGTCCACGAGCTGGTGGAAGTACGCCGTCGGGAGATCGAGCACGGTGATGCCGGGACGTTCGGCGAGCAGATCGGGGAGGGTGGCGCCGCCGTCGGGGACGAGCACGACCGTGGCGCCTGTGGTCAGCGCCGGGTAGAGCTCTTCGGCGTGGGTGTCGAAGCTCAAGGAGGCCAGCTGGACCACCTGATCTCGGGGACGCAGGCCGTACTCGCGGCGCATCCACCGGACCCGGGCGGCCAGGCCGGCGTGCTCGACCGCCACCCCCTTGGGGGTGCCGGTGGAGCCGGAGGTGTAGATGACGTACGCGAGGCCTTCGCCGGGGTCCTGGCCGATGTGGGGACCGTTCGGGACAGGCCGATCGTGGGGATCCCGGTTCGTGCCGGAGGCGGAAAGGCCGCCTGAGATGCGCAGGCCGTCGGAGACGATCAGGCGGGCGCCGCTCGTGGTGATCATGTGCTGATGGCGTGCGGCGGGATAGGCGGGGTCGAGGGGCAGGTAGGCGGCTCCGGTGCGCCAGATAGCCAGCATCGCCACCACGGCGTCGATCGACCGGCCGAGACGGAGGCCGACCACGTCACCACGCCCCGCGCCGCGCCGCGTCAGTTCGGTGGCCAGCCGGGACACCCGCTCGGCCAGCTCGCCGTAGGTCACGCTCTCGGACCCGCAGACGACGGCCGGCTCATGGGAGTGGGCGGCGACGGCTTCCGCGATCATCTCCGGCACGTCGGCACCCGGTACGGCGTTCCCGTCGCCACCCGCCGAAGCGATCAGCTCCGAGTCGGCGGCGGTGAGCATCGGCAGGCTCGACAGGCGGGCATGCCGGTTGTCCGGGTCGGCTATTCCGCGTAACAGCACCGCGAACCGTTCGGCCAGCCCCGCCACCGTCTCCGGGTCGAACAGCCCCGCGTCGTACCCGAACGCCACCCGCAGCCGCCCCGGCGCCCGCCAAGCCTCCACCACCAGATCGAACTTGGCCTGACGAAAGCCATCGTCGAAGTACGACATCTCCAGCTCGTCACCGAGCCGATCCTGCTCCCCGTCCGCTGTCTGGCTGTTCAGCGTCAGCATGGTCTGGAACATCGGCTTCCTGGTGATGTCCCGCTCGATATCCAGATCCGCCAGCAGCCGCTCGAACGGCACGTCCTGATGCGCCATCGCGTCCAGCACCGTTCTCCGCGTCCTGGCCAGCAGCTCGTCCAGCGTGGGGTCGCCCGACAGGTCACCGCGCAGCACCAGCGTGGTGCTGAGATAGCCGACGATCGGCTCCAGTTCCACCCGGTCCCGCCCGGCGGTGGGCGAGCCGACCAGGACGTCCGTCTGACCGGTGTGCCGCGCCAGCAGCACTTGGTACGCCGTCAGCAGCACCATGAACAGCGTGCTGCGCTGCCTCCGCGCCGTCGCGTCCAGCGCCTTGGCCAGATCGTCGGGGATGTCCAGCAGGTGGAAGTCACCCCGCGTCGGACCTGGTGCGTGCGGCCGGTCGGTGTGCAGCGCCAGCGTGGGCGGGTCGGCGAGCCGTTCCCGCCAGTACTCCAGCGCCGCGGTCCCGTCCTGCTCCCGCTGCCACCGCGCGACATCCCCGTGCTGGACGACCAGCGGCGCCAGGCCCCCCGCCCCGCTGGCCAGGGACTCGCTCGACAGGGCCTCGGCGTACAGGGCGGCCAGGTCGTTCAGGAGGACGGTGATCGACCAGCCGTCGGCGATGATGTGGTGGAGCACCACGCACAGCACGTGATCGTCGCCACCCAGACGGATCAGCGTGATCCGGAGCGGCGGCGCCGTACCGAGGTCCATGGGGGCATTGGTGCGGGCGGCGACCCACGTGCGGGCCTCCGCCTCGTCACGCGCGTCGAGCCGTTCGACGGCGGCGGGCGCGGCGTGCTCGACGACGGCGACCGGCCGCCCGTCCACCTCGGGAAAGCGCGTGCGCAGCGACTCGTGCCTGGCGAGCAGCGCGGTCAGCGCCCGTCGCAGCGCCTCGGGGTCGAGTGGGCCGCGAAGCCTGCGCACGATGTACATGTTGTACGAGGCGTCGCCCGGATCGAGCCGGTGCAGGAACCACAGCCGTTCCTGGGCGGCCGAGAGCGGAGGCAGCGTGCCGGGCGGGCGCGGGGCGGGGGGACGGCCCGGTTCGTCGGGCAGACCCTCCAGCGTGGCCGCGAACCCGGCCACGGTCGGCTGCCCGAACAACGTCCGCAGCGGCACCGTCGCCCCCGCGGCCTCCAGCCTGGCGATGACCTGGGTGGCCAGCAGCGAGTGCCCGCCGAGGGCGAAGAAGTCGTCGTCCGCGCCGATGTCGCCGATCCTGAGCACGTCGCCGAAGATCTTGGCCACCTGCCGCTCGCGGGCGGTGCGCGGCCTGCCTCCCCTGCCCGCCACCGGCCCATCCGGCGCGGGCAGCGACAGCCGATCGACCTTGCCGTTGGGCGTCATCGGCAGCGCGTCGAGCGCCACCACGACACGGGGCACCATGTACGAGGGCAACCATCCGGCCGCGTGTTGGAGCAGGTCCGCCGGGTGGCCCAGGTGACCGGCGGTCCGGGCGGGAGGCGTGGTCACCACGTAGGCGACCAGTTCGTCCTCGCGGACGACGACGGCCGCCTGCCGCACCTCCGGATGCGACTCCAGGGCGGTCTCGATCTCGCCCAGCTCGATCCGGTGCCCGCGCAGCTTCACCTGGCCGTCGCCCCGCCCGAGGAACTCCAGGTTGCCGTCGCCGAGCCACCTGACCCGGTCGCCGGTCCGGTAGAGCCCGTTCGCGAAGCGTTCGGCGGTCAGCTCCGGCCTGCCCAGGTAGCCGAGCGCGAGTCCGGCCCCGCCGATCGCCAGCTCGCCGGGCACGCCGACCGGCGCCGTCGCGCCGGCGCCGTCGAGCACGTGGATGTGGGTGTTGGCGATCGGCCGTCCGATGCTCACCCGGCCGGGCTCGGCGGGGACCTCCCAGGCGGTGGACCAGATCGTGGTCTCCGTCGGGCCGTACATGTTGAACAGCCGCGCCACCCTCCGTCGCAACCGCCTGGCCAGCGCGAGCGGCAGCGCTTCGCCACCCGTCAGCGCCACCAGCCCGGACGCGTCGAGTCCGGCGGACAGCAGCATGTTCCAGCCCGACGGGGTGGCCTGTACGTGGGTGACGCCCGCCGCGGAGATCAGCCCGGCCAGCGCGGTGCCGTCGCGCACGGTCTCGTCGCCGGCCAGCACCAGCCGCCCGCCGGTCACCAGGGGCAGATAGAGCTCCAGCCCCGCGATGTCGAAGGAGAGGGAGGTGCTGCCCAGCCACACATCCGCCGGTCGGGCCCCGAGCAGGTGCTCCATCCCGGCCAGCAGGTTCACCAGCGCCGAGTGGGGCACGGCCACCCCCTTCGGGCGGCCGGTCGAGCCGGAGGTGTAGAGCACATAGGCGGCAGCCCCGCCGTCGGACCCGGCGGTGGCGGGTGCAGAGGTGACGGCCGAGGGTGGGACGTCGTCGCCCAGGGTGAACCGGGCTCCCGAGTCCGCCAGCACGTAGGCGATCCGGCTCGCCGGAAGCGCCGGGTCGATCGGCAGGTAGGCGGCTCCCGTCAGCATCACGCCGAGCAGCGTCCCGGGCAGTTCCACCGACCGCCGCAGGCGGACGGCCACCACGGCTCCGGGCCCCGCGCCCCGCTCCCGCAGTTCGCCCCCGACCCGCAGGGCCTGGGCGGCGAGTTCGGCGTAGGAGAGGTGGTGGTCGCCGCACGAGACGGCGGTCGCGTCCGGACGCAGCCGGGCCTGCCGCATGACCAGGTCCACCACGGTCGCGGCCGGCACCTCCAGGGGCGGGCCGTTCGAGGCCCGGTCGAGCAGCGCGCGTTCGGCGGCGGGAAGCAGGTCGAGCTCCGACAGCCGAGCCTCGGGAGAGGCGACGATCGAGGCGAGCAAGGTCAGGAAGCGGGCCGCGAGCCGGGTCACCGTCTCCCGGTCGAACAGCTCGGTGCTGTAGAAGAACGCCCCGTGCCAGCCCTTGTCCGACGGCCAGAGATCCATCCGCAGGTCCACCATGGCCGGAGGGGCCCCGTGCGCGAACGGCAGGCTCTCCATCCCGGCGAACGACTCCGCCTCGCCGTAGCCGACCGCGGAGTTGTGCAGCGCCAGCATCGCCTGGAACAGCGGCGTACGTGACAGGTCGCGCTCGATGTCGAGCGCGGACAGCACCCGCTCGATCGGCACCTCGCGGTGCGCCATCGCCTCCAGCACCGTACGGCGGGTACGGCGCAGCAGCTCGGCGAACGGCGGATCCCCTGACAGATCCCCCCGGAGCACCAGTGTGGAGGCGAACAGCCCGACCATCGGCTCCAGCTCCGGTCGATCGCGACCGGCGGTGGGCGAGCCGACCACGATGTCGTCCTGACCGGCATGCCTGGCCAGCAGCACCTGGTACGCGGCCAGCAGCACCATGAACAGCGTCGAGCGCTCGGCCCTGGCCAGCAGGGAGAGCGCGTCGGCGAGTTCGGGCGGCAGGTCGAAGCCCACGTCGTCGCCCGCGCTGCTCCGCTGGGCGGGACGCGGCCGGTCCGTGGGCAACTCCAGCGGCGTCGCCCCGGCGAGCCGGCTCGTCCAGTAGTCGATGTCGGCGCCGGCGTCGGAGGTCCGCTGGGCGTCGGCGTACTCGGCGTAGCGGACGGGCAGGTCGGGAAGGGAGACCGGTACGCCTTCCGTGCGGGCGAGGTAAAAGGCGGCCAGATCGTTCATCAGCACGTTCAGGGACCAGCCGTCGCCGATGATGTGGTGGAGCACCACGCACAACACGTGGTCGTCGTCTGCCAGCCGGACCAGCGTGATCCGCAGGGGTGGGGCGGAGGCCAGATCGAAGGGCGTGTTGGCGCGCTCACCGAGCAGCCGCACGACCTGATCGAGCACGGGCCCCTCCGGGCCCGCCCGCTCGAACGCGACGAGCTCCACCGGGACCACCCCCGGCGGGTCGGTCACCGCGACCGGCAGCCCGTCCTGGTCAGGGAACCTCGTGCGCAACGATTCGTGCCGCTCCACGACATCCCCGAACGCCCTCGTCAGCGCCTCGACGTCGAGTGTCCCCCGCAACCGCCGTACCACCGCCACCCGGTAAGCCGCGTCGGACGGGTCGAGCCGCTGCAGGAACCAGAGCCGCTCCTGGCCTAAAGAGATCATGGCCGCAGCCCGTCGATGGCCGCGGCCACCCCGGTGATCGTCGGATCGTCGAGGAACACGTCGAAGGGCACCTCCACCCCGAGCCGTTTCCTGATCCGCGCGCTGATCTGCGTGATGGTCAGGGAATGTCCGCCGAGGTCGTAGAGGTCCTCGTCCGGCGCGATGTGGTCCATCCGCAGGACCTCCATCCAGATCAGCCGCACCTGCTCGATCAGCTCTTCCTCGATCGGCTCGGCGCCGGCTTCGGCGTGCGCGGGCCCGGCCTCCGGCGTGGCCCCTGTGGAGTCCAGGGTGGCGTCCAGGTGGGCGACGGGGAGCGACAGGTCGGCGAGTCGCACCTCTGGATCGGCGGAGACCGCGCGCAGCACCGCGGCGAGGTGGTCCGCGGCCAGCTCGACGTCCTGCCGGGAGATGACGTCCGGGCTGTAGTGCAGCGTAAGGCGCAGGCCGTCGGCGCCGTCGACGGCTTGGAGATGGAGGGCGTTCCTCACCATGTGGTTGGACATCTTCCACTCCACCGACAGCCTCAGCCCGGGGAAGACCTGGTCGGGCGCGCGCCGCCGGAAGCTGATGGACACCGGTGCGAGCGCCACCCTCGGCTTGATGCCGCCCACCGCCCTGGCCACCGGCACCTCGCGGAAAGCGTTCAGCTCGCGTACCTCGTTCCTGATGCCCAGGGCCAGTTCGCGGAAGGAGCCTCCGGACGGGAACGAAGAGAACACCGGCAGCTCGGTGGCGAACAGGCCGATGTGGTCCCGGGTCTCGGCGGTCCTGGTCGACATGGCCACGGCCACGGACGTGTCGGCGTTGCCGTACCGGTGAAGAAGGGCGTGCACGGCGGCGAGGAACACCTGGAATCTGGTCACGCCGGGCAGGTCGGGCATGTCGTGAGTCAGGTCGCGCAGCACGGTCTCGCCGCGCTCGGCCAGTTGCGGTGTCCTGGTCACCCCGTTGATCACCACGTGCGGCACCTCCCGCCAGCGCGCCCGCCAGTACGCCTGCGCCTCCAGCGAGGGCTTCTCCGCAGTCCCGTACGGCATGGGCAGGGGCGGAGAGGGGGCTCCGGAGTAGCCGGCGGCGAGATCCCGTACGAGCAGGTCTTTCGACATGCCGTCGAAGACGAGGTGATGACCCACGAACAGCAGCAGGTGCCGGGACGGCGAAATCTCCACCAGCGTGAACCGGGCCAGCGGCCCGGTGGACAGCTCGAACGGCAGCGCGATCTCCCGCTCGATCAGGGTCTGCGGGTCCGGCTCCACGACGAACGCGATCGGTGGGACGCCCGTGGCGGACACCAGGTGCAGCGAGCCGTCACGCTCCTCGAAGGCGCAGCCCAGCACCGGGTGCCGCGCGACCACCGCCCGGCACGCCGCCAGCATCGCCTCCCGGTCCAGCGGGCCGTCGAACCACATGGCGAACGGCATGTGGTAGGCCGTGCCGGTGCCGTGCATCATCTCGGTGATCCACATCCCGTGCTGCGCCTGCGACGCCAGGACCATGTTCACTCCTCTGCCATACCGCGCAGTTCTCGCTTGATCACTTTTCCGGCGGTGTTCCTGGGCAGCGCCTCCACGCACAGCAGCCGGGTGGGCAGTTCGTGCTGGGCGAGCCGCTCGGACAGGAAGGCTCGCAGGCCGGCCAGCGTCACCGGCTCGCGTGACACGACGGCCGCCGCCACCGCCATGCCCATGACCGGGTGCGTCACGCCGAACACCGACGCCTCGGACACGGCCGGATGCTCGTGCAGCGCGGCCTCGACCTGGAGCGTCGAGACCTTGAACGCGCCCGACTTGATCACGTCGCTCTCCCGGTCGACGAGGTACAGGTAGCCCTCGTCGTCGAGGTAGCCGAGGTCGCCCATGCGTACCCAGCCGTCCCGGAAGGTGTCGTTCCGCTGCTCGCCGTAGTAGGCACGGGAGTGCGCCGGGGTGCGCAGCCACACCTCGCCGGTCTCGCACGGCCCGGCCGGGTTCCCGTCGGCGTCCGCGATCTTCAGGCCGCCGGCCGCGTGCCCGAGAGCGCTCGGCCGGTCGGGGTCGTAGATCATGATGGTCTGGGCCGGGGCCGCCTCGGTCGAGGTGTAGTAGTTCGCGACCGTCGCGTTCGGGAACGCCTCGCTCAGCTGGGCCGCGACCTTCGGCGGCAGCGCGGCGGCGGCCGAGCCGAGCAGCAGCACGCTCGACAGGTCGTGGCGGTCCTGGACGCGTGCGCCGAGCAGTTCGATGGCCATCGCGGGCACGACGAACACGGTCCCCGCCGCGTACGACTCGATGAGCGCCGCGAAGCGGGCCGGCGTGAACAGCGGCAGGGTGACCACGGTGGGCGCGGCGGTCAGCGCGTGGAGCAGCATGACCTGGCCGGCGTTCGTGCCGATGGGGAACGCGTGCACGAGATGCCTGGAGTGAGAGAACGGGCGGCGTTTGGGGTGGACAGGCGGGGAGGTGAGATTCGCGTGACTCGCGGCCACGCCCTTGGGCTGTCCGGTGGTGCCGGAGGTGTAGAGGATCTGGGCGAGGTCGAGCGGATCGGCCTTGAACGGGACCGCGTTGGACTGGACGGGGCCGGACGCGCTCGGGCCGGACGCGTCATAGAGCTCGTCGTCGCGCCGGATGGTCGTCGTCGCGCCGCAGTGCTCGATCAGGCGGGCCAGCTCCGGCGCGGCCAAGCGGTCCGACAGCGGGACCGCGACGGCACCCGCCTTCAGCACGGCCATCCAGCTCACGGCGTAGTCGAGCCAGTCACCGCCGCCGAACACCAGCGCGACCCGGTCACCTCGGCGTACGCCATGGTCGAGCAGGCCGTGCGCGGCGGCGTTGGAGCGTTCGTCCCACTCGCCGAGTGTCAGGCCGCCCGTTCCGGCGACGATGAGGGCTTCGTGGTCGGGGGCGGTGGCGGCTCGTGAGCTCAGCAGAGCAGGGACAGGAAGGGCCGACTGAACCACCCCCAAAATTATTATCGGGCTGCCGCAAGACGCTAGAAAAAATGCACAATTGCGTCAACCCCTTCCCGGCAGACGCTTGCCGCCATCAGGTCCCGCATGACACACTCGCCCCGGATTTCCCTGAAACGGGAGGGCTTTTCCAGGTGCAGACGGACGAGGAGCTACGCGGACGGCTCGCCGACATGGTCGCCAAGGCCACCGACGGCGAGGTCGAGGCGGCCGAGGTGCTGACGGGTGAGGCCAGGCTGGCCGATCTCGGCGTCACTTCGCTCGGCTATCTCAGGCTGATCGACGCGGTGGAGGCGGAGTTCGGCGTCGAACTCGACCTGGCGTCGGCCGGCAGCCTGGACGAGCTGGTGGACTACTTACGGCTCCATGCTTGAGTCGCCGCTCACCTGGGGGCAGCAGGACATCTGGCGGGCCGTCGTGGCGGCGCGGCCGGAGGAGCACTATCTCAACATCGGCCGGATCTTCGCCGCGCCGAAGCGGCCCGTGACCGTCGAGCGCGCCGTCAAAGCCCTGGACGGGCTCGTCGCCAGGCATGAGGCGCTGCGTACCCGGCTCAGCGGGCCCCAAGACCGCCCCCGGCAGCGGATCTCGCCCATCGCCCGGCCGTACGTCGAGGTGACGGACGAACCCGCGCAGGTGGTGTGCGACCGGTTGTCGGCCAAGCCGTTCGACTATTGGGAGGAGTGGCCGTTGCGGGTGGCGTTCCTCGTGGCCGGCGACCATGTCCGGCATGTCGTGCTGGTCCTCTGCCACCTGGCCGCCGACGGGCACGCGGCCGAACTCCTGGTGAAGGACTTCCGGCTGCTCCTGCTGCGCGATTCGCTGCCGCCGGTGGAGACTGCCACGCCGCGCGAGATCGCCCAGTGGCAGTGCTCGGCCGAGGGCAGGCGTATGTCGGACGAGGCCCTGTCCTTCTGGCTGTCCGAATACCGTCGCATGGACCCCGTGATCCTTTCGGACGTCCCCCGGCGCCCGCGGCTCTGGGAAGCCACGATGACCTCCACGGCGATCGCCGCGGCGGCGCAGGCCGTGGCGGCCCGCGAGCGGGTGAGCTCCTCGACGGTGCTGCTCACGGCCGCGGTCCGGCTCGCCGGGCGGCTCACGGGCCAGCGGTTCTGCGGCATGCGGGTGATCGTCAACAACCGGTTCGCGGCCGATCGCCGCGACGTGGTCTCCACGATCTCGCAGGAGGGACTCGTGCTCCTCGACCTGCACACCTCGGACTTCGGGGAGCTGGTGCGGCAGGGCTGGCGAGTGGCCCTGCGGGCGTACCGGCAGGCCCAGTTCGATCCGTACGCGATGGAGGCGGCGGTGTCGGGCGTGGGGCCGGGGATCAGGTCGTTCGGCTGCTTCAACGACCAGCGGCTGGTGCAGCGCGACGGGGCGACAGGACTGGACGAGCGGGCCGTCCGCGCCTCGATGGAGCGCACCGAGCTGGCCTGGACGGACACCATGGACCGCAACATCTGCGACTTCCGGCTGCACCTCGGCGGCGAGCCGGGGCGTATGGAGGTGTCGCTGTACGCCGACACCGCGCTGCTCGCACCGCCGGGGATCGAGCGGTTCCTGCTCGACATGGAGTCGATGCTGGTCGAGGCGGCGGTCGCATGAGCCTGTACGCGGCGACCACGTCGTGCGCACAGGGCGAGACCCTCCGGTTCCACCTGCTCGGGGACGGGGGCGCGATCAGCGTCGAGGACGTGCCGTCAGGGCGGGTCGTGCTCCGGGACACGGCCGACGGCGACACCTGGACGCTCAAGGTGGGCTCGGACTGGCCCAGCTCGCTCTATCGCGCCGTCCTGGGCGACGGGTCAGCATATTTCGTCGTACGGGGGAGTGTGCCTGCTTCGTCGGTGGTGGTGGCGATTCCTTTTCCCACCTGGGAGGCGTACAACCGGCCCGGCGTCCCCGGCGAGGGGCTCTACCAGTCCGAGCAGCCCGATCGCGCGGTCAAGGTCAGCTTCGACCGGCCGGGGGCGGGGCCGCAGGTCGAGGAGTGGGAGCTCGGGCTGCTGCGGTGGCTCGGGCCGTCGGGGTACGCGGTCGACTACTGCTCGGGGCTGGACCTGCACGACGGTCTCGACCTGCTGAGTCGCTACCGGCTGCTGGTGATCAACGGACACGACGAGTACTGGTCGTGGGAGATGCGGGACGCGGTGGAGGCGTTCGCGCGGGGCGGTGGAAATATCGCCATATTCTCTGGCAACACCTGCTGGTGGCAGGTCCGCTTCGAGGACGACCTTCGCACCATGGTCTGCTACCGCGACGCCGTCGCCGACCCCCTCTCGCGCACCGACCCCGGCCGCACCACCGTCGAGTGGCCCAGCGACCCCGTCAACCGTCCCGAGAACACCCTCACCGGGCTGACCTTTCGCAACGGCGCCGGCTGCTGGGTCGACTCGCGGGTGATGTCCCAGGAGTCCTACACGGCCTGCTTCACCGACCACTGGGTCTACGCGGGCACCGGCCTGCGGGACGGCGACACGTTCGGCAGGGGCGCGCTCGGTTACGAGACGGACGCCGCCGACCTGGAGTGGCTGGACGGCGTCCCCCGGGCCACCGGCCGCGACGGCACCCCACCGTCGTTCGTCGTCCTCGCCACGGCCGACTTGTCGCACTGGCGCAGATACGGCAGGGGTGGCGCGGCCACCATGGGCGTGCACCGGCTGGGGGCCGGGACGATCTTCAACGCGGGCACCATCAACTGGGGCAACACCCTGGCCACCGACCCGGTCCTGGCTCGCGTCACCCGCAACGTCCTGGACCGTCTCTCCCGCCCTCCTGGCCCACCGCAGTGGGAGGACATCGGCCTGGCCGGCCCACTGCGCCCGGCCTCGGAAACCCCGCGGCTCCCACCGGAAGCCCCGCCGCTCCTGGCCGCGGAAGCCCAGCCGGTCGCGCTCGTCGTGTGCGAGAACCGGCTTTTCGCCGCCGGGTCCGGCGGAGTGCTGAGCACGCGCGACCTGTCCGGTCAGAACCTGCCCTGGCGCCCGATCGACGTCACCGACGCCCAGGCGCTGGCCGCCCCCCGCGAGGCCCACGGCGGCCCACCGGCGGGCCTGTACGGCCTGGCCTCCGACGGCGCCATCCGTTACCGAGACCCCGTTCTCTCCTCGGCCCCGTGGACGGACGTGAGCCGAGCTCCGGAGCGCACAACGGACCTGGCCGCCGCCGACGAGGCCCTGTTCGCCCTCACCTCGGACAACGAGCTCTGGTACCTCCCCATCCGCCGGCTCGCGGACGCCGCCT
Source organism: Nonomuraea basaltis (assembly GCF_005893125.1). Lineage (GTDB taxonomy): Bacteria > Actinomycetota > Actinomycetes > Streptosporangiales > Streptosporangiaceae > Nonomuraea > Nonomuraea basaltis. The sequence continues at coordinate 50,307 of NZ_VCJS01000086.1, forward strand.
GGGCCCGGATGGGCGGCGGGGGAGGGGCCACGCGCTTGACGGCGATGAACGGGCGCCTGTTCGCCATCGCGGGCGACCGCGTCCTGACGAGAACGGTCGACCGTCAGGACATCGAGTGGACCGACCTCGGCCCGGCCTGGACCACGACCGTCCCCGCATCGGCACCCTCCGGGAGCGGCGGCCCCGGACCGGCTCTCGCCGGGAGCCGTGTCGCGCTGGCCGCCGCCTCAGGACGGCTCGTCATCGCGGCTCCTGACGCACGACTCCAATGGCGGCTCTACTGGCGATCGCTCTCGTAGGCCAGCCACTGCGCACACGTGTGCAGGCCGTAGTCGAGATCCTGTCTCTTATATAAATATCCGAGCCCACGAGACCCTAAGACACCTCGTATGCCGTCTTCTGCTTGAAAAAAGAAAGCCAAGAATACCCAATGTCTGCACTTACAAGGATGGCAGCTCA
>NZ_VCJS01000638.1 GCF_005893125.1 Nonomuraea basaltis
GGCAGGAGGATGACCCGGCGTGCCTGGCGTGGCTGGAGGGCGGCGTCGAGATGCAGCAGGGCCGCGCCGATGCCGGCCGCGCCGACCATGTAGCCGGTGTCGGCGCTCACCTCGCCGGGTCGTAGCCGCCGATATGCCTGGTACCAGCGGAAACCCCGGCCGTCGGGGTCGGTGGCGTCGGCGATGAGGTGCTCGGCGAGCTCGCGGGCGTAGGTCAGGTAGGTGTCGTTCCCGGTCTCGGCCCACAACCCGACGAAGAGCTCCAGCAGCCCGGCGGCGCCGCAGCACTGGCAGGTGACGTTCCAGAACCCGGTCGTGCGCCGCTTCGGGACTCCGCTCTGGACGATGCCGTTGGCCAGGCGGTCCACCCACTCCAGATGGCTCACAGCGCCCGTCACCCGGTACAGCTCGTAGAACATCCGCGCCACCCCCGCCGAGCCCGAGCAGAACCCCAAGTAGTGCAGCTGGCGCCCCTGCGGCACGTGGTGAGGCACGACGGCGCACCGGTCGGTCACGACGCTGACCTCGCGGACGAAACCGGCGCCCCGGCCCGCCGCCTCCAGGAAGCGCCGCTCGCCGGTGACGCCGTACAGGCGGGCCAGGAGGAAGGCCGTGCCGGCCGTGCCGGCGAG
>NZ_VCJS01000639.1 GCF_005893125.1 Nonomuraea basaltis
GGACCCAGCTTGGTGTCACGGGCGTCGACCTCGTGCTCCTCGATGTGGATCGAGGAAAGCACGTCGTCCTGCACCAGCCGCTGCGACAGGATGATCGCGTCTTCGTAGTTGTGACCCTCCCACGGCATGAACGCCACGAGCAGGTTCTTGCCCAGCGCCATCTCGCCCTTGTCGGTGCACGGACCGTCGGCGATGACCTGGTTGACCTCGACCCGGTCGCCCTCGACGACGATGGGCTTCTGGTTGAACGAGGTGCCCTGGTTGGAACGCCTGAACTTCGCGACACGGTAAGTGGTGCGCGTGCCGTCGTCGTTCATGACCGTGATGTAGTCGGCGGAGACCTCCTCCACCACGCCGGCCTTCTCGGCACTGACCATGTCGCCCGTGTCGGTGGCCGCCCGGTATTCCATGCCGGTGCCGACCAGCGGCGCCTCGCTCTTGAGCAGCGGCACCGACTGGCGCATCATGTTCGCGCCCATGAGCGCGCGGTTGGCGTCGTCGTGCTCGAGGAAGGGGATCATCGCGGTGGCCACCGACACCATCTGGCGCGGCGACACGTCGATGTAGTCGACCTCCTCGGCACGGGCCAGCTCGGTCTCACCACCCTTGGTGCGGACCAGGACCCGGG
>NZ_VCJS01000087.1 GCF_005893125.1 Nonomuraea basaltis
TGCCGCACACGCTGCGCGACGCGCTGGCGTTGTTCGAGGGGTCGAAGCTGGCCCGTGAGACCTTCGGCGAGGACGTGGTCGAGCACTACGCCAACAACGCGCGGGTGGAACTGGCCGCGTTCGACGCCGCGGTGACGGACTGGGAGCTGTTCCGCAGCTTCGAGCGGATGTGAGAAAGCCCCTTGCCTGTGAGGTTTCCGCAGGTAAGGGGCGGTGTGATCGGGGTGGAGCTATGGGGATTCGAACCCCAGACCTCCTCCATGCCATGGAGGCGCGCTACCAACTGCGCCATAGCCCCTTTCGATCACCAAGTCTATCGGAATCCAGAAGCGCTCGTGTCACGCCGAAGGGCATCTGCTACGTCTTAGGGGTATGTCGACCTTTGAAGACCATCGGAGCCTGTTGACCGGGGTCGCCTACCGGATCCTGGGCAGCGTCGCCGATGCAGAGGACGTCGTTCAGGAGGCGTGGCTGCGCTGGTCGGGCCTGGACGAGGCGACGGTCGGCGACCCCAAAGCCTACCTGGTCAAGGTGACCTCGCGGCTGGCCATCGACCGGCTGCGGTGGGCGAAGTCGCGGCGGGAGGCGTACGTCGGGCCGTGGCTGCCCGAGCCGATCAGCACCGAGCCCGGCGTCGCCGAGCAGGCCGAGCTGGCCGAATCGGTGGAGATGGCGCTGCTGGTGGTGCTGGAGACACTCTCGCCGCTGGAACGGGCCGTGTTCGTGTTACGGGAGGCGTTCGGTCTGCCGTTCTCGGAGATCGCCGAGGTCATCGGGCGGTCCGAGCCGGCCACCAGGCAGCTCGCGCGGCGGGCGCGCGACCACGTACAGGAGAAACGGCCGCGGTTCGACGTGGACAGGGACGAGCGGAGGCGGATGACCGTGCGGTTCATCAACGCCTCCGCGAACGGGGACCTGGACGGGCTGATCGAGCTGTTGTCCAGTGAGGTCACGATGGTCAGCGACGGCGGCGGCAAGGCCAGGGCGGCTCTGCGCATCATCACCGGCGCCGACCACGTCGGCCGTTACCTGCTGTCCATCAACACCCCGGTGAACATCGCCCGCTTCATGCCCTCTGTCGGCCTGGCGAAGGACTCCGGCCTGTCCTTCGGGATGACCGAGATGAACGGCGCGCCCGCGATCGTCATCTCGGCGGGCGACAAGGTGATCACGGTGATCTCGCTGGTGCTCTCGGACGGCAAGATCGACACCATTTACCTCGTCGCGAACCCGGAGAAGGTCGCCCACCTGCGGCCCGCGACGGGTCCCGGAGCGGGCGCCCTCTGAAGTGCGGCGCTCAGGCGACCTGGCGGAAGGGTATGCCCGCCTCGCGCACCAGCGTGCGGAGGTCGACCCCGGCATCCCGGAGGATCCCGGCGGCGCCGTTCGAGTAGTCGGCCAGCAACCCCCACAGCAGCCGCTCCCCCGTGACCGGGCCCGGCCGCCACATGGCCACCTCGATCACCTTCCTGGCATGCATGGCCAGCGGGATCTCGCCGAGCGGCCCGTACAGCGTCACGCGGAGCGGCCGCAGCCGGGAGCGGCGCAGGTTCCACGCCCGGGGCTCGTCGGCGCCGGCTCTGGTGCGGCGGTGCACCAGGTCGAGGTCGATGCCGAGGGTGGCGAGCAGCGACCGCGCGTCGCCGGCGTCCACCCGCTCCCGTACGTCGCGCCCGGAGGCGGTGAACGACGAGAGCGCGAACGGCCGCACCTCGGCCAGCCCCAGCAGCATCAGATCGGCGTCGAGCACGGGCCGACCGGCGTCCAGCGCGAGGATTCCTGCCCTGACCACGGCGTGGCGGGCGCCTTCTGTGAATCTGGCGAACACGAGCTACCCCCTTGTCCTGCGTGCGTGCTTGCGGTGGGCGGTCTGCCGCCGAACCCCCAGCGCGTCGGCGATCTGCTCCCACGACCACCCTTGAGCGCGCGCGTTCGAGACGTGCATCGCCTCCAGCTCTTCGAGCAGGGCCCTGAGCGCGGCCACCGCCGCCAGGCCCACCCCGGGATCGCGATCAGCGGCCGCCTCGGCCAGTTCGGTGACTTCCATGGCGTCAGCATATGCTGACAGAGGCACGCTTGTCAGCATATGCTGACAGAAAGGCCGGAGCCGATCCGCGTCAACGTGCCGGCGGCCGCTCGTCCTCCAGGTAGCGGTCACGGCCGGCGTACAGGCCGGTGAAGAGCTGTGCGGCGAGCACGCCGAAGATCAGCGTGTACGTCAGCCCCCACCCGCCCGTCAACTCGTACAGCACGCCCACCAGCAGCGGGCCGGCGCCGGCGATGAGGTACCCGGCGCTCTGGCCGAACGCCGACAGCGCGGCCGTGGCCTCCGGCGTGCGGGTGCGCAGCCCCAGCATCACCAGCGCCAGCGGGAACGACCCCATCCCAACGGAGATGAGGAACACCCACACCGGCGCCGTCGACGCCGGCCCGGCCCAGAGCCCGAGGAAGCCGGCCGCGTAGAACGCGACGAGGACGACCACGACGGGACGCTGGTCGCGAAAGCGCGAGGCGACCATGGGCACGGCGATCGAGACGGGGATGCTCAGCGCGGTGAACACGCCGAGGATCAGCCCGGCCTGCGAGGTGCTGTAGCCGTCGTCGGTGAGGATGGTGGCGAGCCAGCCGAACATGATGTAGGCGATCATCGACTGGGTGCCGAAGTAGATCGCGATCATCCAGGCCAGCCTGCTGCCGAGCATCCGGCGCAGGCCCGCGTCCCGGCCGCCTGTGTGCCGCTCCGGCTCACTGCGCAGCAGCGCAAGCCACGGAATGGCGGCGACGGCGGCCAGGGCCGCCCACACGCCGAGCGCGATGTGCCAGTCGCCTGACGCGCGCTCGATCGGCACGGTCGCGGCGGCGGCCAGCATGGTGCCCGTCGCCAGGGCCGTGGTGTAGACGGTGGTCATGATCCCGGTACGGGCCGGGAAGTGACGCTTGATCAGCGTCGGGATGAGCACGTTGCCGACGGCGCCGCCGGACAGCGCGACCGCGCTGCTCAGCAGGAACACCGGGGCCGAGCCGACCAGCGACCTGACCAGCAGGCCCGCGCCCAGCGTGACGAGGGCCAGCAGGAGGAGCCGGTGCTCGCCGATCCGCCTGGCGAGGGACGGAGTGACGGCGCCCACGCTGGCGAAGGCCAGCACGGGGAGGGTGGTGAGCAGGCCGGTGCCCACGCTCGTCATGCCCAGGGCGCCGGACAGCTGGTCGAGGAGCGGGCCGACGCTGGTGACGGCGGTGCGCAGGTTGAGTGCGGCGAGCACGATTCCCAGCACGAGGAGCCAGGCGAGGGGGGTCGTTCTGCCTCTGGACTCTTGGGCGAGCACGCTCATGCGGGGAAGGTCCTCCACTCATCAAATCATGGGACGAATCACCACCTTAACAGGACCGAAATATGGATTTATTCCTGGCACCGACACGCGTCGGCGGCCGTCCCACGTGCTACGTGGCCGGCCGCCGAAATGTGCGGTCACAGGACCGGACGCGGGCCCTCCGGGGGTTCGTCGCGCGGAGGCACCGGGCCGGGCGGTGGAAGGGTGTCGCCGGGCGGGTAGGCGTCGCCGCCCACCGTGCCGGGCGGCACCGGCTGGTCACTCTCGCCGTACGTCGAGCCGCGCTGGTGCGGGCCGGGCACGTCGCCGCGCCAGCCGCCCGTCTCCCCGCCGCGCGACTCGATGAACGCCTTGAAGCGCTTCATGTCGCCGATGACGCGCATGCGGACGAGCTGCAGCCAGTCGCCCGCGGTCTCGACGAAGCCCTCCGGGTCGTACTCCATCTGGAGCGTGACCCTGGTCGTGTTGTCGTCGAGCCGGTGGAAGGTGACGACGCCGGCCTGGTGCGGCTTGTCGGTGGTGCGCCAGGCGATGCGCTCGTCCGGGTGCTGCTCGGTGATGTCGGCCTCGAACTCGCGCCGGGCACCGGCGATCTCCGCCACCCAGACGGTACGCGTGTCGGTGATCTGTTTGACGGACTCCACGCCCTCCATGAACTCGGGGAAGCTCTCGAACTGCGTCCACTGGTTGTAGGCCACCGTGATGGGGACCTCGACGTCTATTGAGTGCTCGATCGTGCTCATGGGGAGCTCCTCTGCCCGGGCACGACGGGCGCTAACGCCTGCGCCGCAGCAGCCAGTAGAGGCCCACGACGGGCAGCACCAGCGGGATGAAGAGGTAACCCTTGCCGTACCCCGACCAGACCGTCTCGTCGGGGAAGGCCTCCGGGTCGAGGAGGCTGGCGGTGCCGATGATGAGCACGCCGGCCAGCTCGATGCCGAGCGCGACCAGCGCGAGGCGCCGTGCGCCGCGCCAGAGGGCGACGGTGAGCAGGATGTAGACGAGCGCCGCGAACGCCGACAGCGAGTACGCCAGCGGCGCCTCGTCGAACTTGCCCGCGATCTGCACGGCCGCCCGCGCCCCCGCGGCCAGCGAGAACAGCGCGTAGACGGCGATCAGGGCCCGCCCGGGACCCGTGCCGATGGACGACGTGGTCACGCCGTCCCCCTCCGGTCCGCCGCGCCGTCCCGCCGCCGTGTCGTCGAGGTCGTCACGCCACCCCCTGCCAGATCTGCAGCAGCCGGGCCGTCATCACCGCGATCGCGAACCCGGCCACGACCAGGATCGCCGACCCCCACCTGCTGCGCTCGGCCAGCGCCAGGAACACCCCGGCGGGCGGGATCACGACCTCGCCGGCGAGGTAGCCCCACAGCGTGGCCTTGTCGTCGGGCCCTTCGCCCGCGGCCACCGCCGCGATCACGAACCCCAGCTGCACCAGCACGGCCACCTCGAGCGCGGCGAAGCCGACCAGCAGCACCATGCCCATCGGCCGGTTGCGGATCGCGACGATCAGGCTCGCCAGCATGAGCAGCAGCGAGCCGACGATGACGATCGTGGAGACGGTGGTGTTCATCGGAGGTAAGGCTATCGCCCGGGTGGGGCGGTCCCGATTCCGGAGAAGGCCGGGCTAGCGTGCGGGCAGATCGCGCTCGATCCCGTCCAGCAGCCAGCGCAGGCCGCGCTCGAAGTTGTCGTCGGCCCCCGGCACGCCCTGCTCGATCATCGGCGCCAGCCGGGGGAACTCACCGCTCTCGACCAGCTCCTTGATGTACGGCTCCGCGACCGCCGCCCGCTCGGCCTCGTTGATCCCCCGCTGCCTGGGCGCCGCGCGCTCCAGCGACTCTCTGACCACGAACCCGCTCATGTAGTCGTTGTACGCGGCCAAGATCCGCCAGGCCGTCAGCCGGTCGAGCCCGAGCCCGTCGAGCGCGGCCAGCTTCTGCTCCACGTGCCGCAGCCCGTTCGGCCCCACGACGGCTCCCTGCGAGATCAGGTCGACGCGCCAGGGGTGACGGCGGACGAGCTCCCGCTCGCGCCGGGCGATCAGCAGCAGCGCCTCGCGCCAGTCTGCGGGCAGCGGCCCGTCGATGAGTACCTCGGCGGCGACCTCGTCGAGCATCAGGGCCAGCAGGTCCTCCTTGCGCTCGATGTACGAGTAGAGCGTCATCGCCCTGGCCCCCAGCTCGGTGGCCACGCGCCTGATCGAGACCGCGGCCAGCCCCTCGGCGTCGGCGATCGCGATGGCGGCGGTCACGATCGCCTCCCTGGTCAGGGCCGGGCGGCGGGGCGGCGTGGGCCGCGACCAGACAGAACTCACGGTCCCGATATTAGGGCAAGCGCTACACCGTACGAAAGTGATACGGTGTACGGCATGCGATACAGCGTACGAAATCCACTCCGGACGACGGGCCTGGTCGTTCTCCTGGGCGTCGTCATGACGATGCTCGACACGACGATCGTCAACGTGGCGATCACCTCGCTGGCCCGCGGCTTCGGCACGACGATCGCGACCATGCAGTGGGCGGTCACCGGCTACCTGCTGACCCTGTCGATGACGGTCCCCGTCACCGGCTGGGCGGTGGGCAGGTTCGGGAGCAGGAACGTCTGGCTGGTCTCGCTGGTGCTGTTCATCGCGGGCTCGGCGCTCAGCGCCGCCGCCTGGTCGGTCGGGAGCCTGGTCGCCTTCCGCGCGGTGCAGGGGCTGGGCGGGGGCCTGCTCCTGCCCGTGGGCCAGACGATGCTGGCCCAGGCGGCCGGCAAGGAACGCATGGGCCGCGTGATGGCCCTGATCTCGGTGCCCGCGATGCTGGTGCCGGTGCTCGGGCCGCCGTTCGGCGGGGTGATCGTCGAGGCCGTCGGCTGGCGGTGGCTGTTCCTGATCAACGTGCCGGTCTGCGCGGTGGCGCTGCTCGCCGCGTTCCTGCTGCTGCCCAGCGAGCCGGGCGCGAACCCGCAGGGCCTCGACGTGATCGGCCTGGCGGTGCTGTCCCCCGGCCTGGCCGCGCTGGTCTACGGCCTGTCCGAGGTGGGCAACGGGGCCTCGCTCCTGCATCCGGCGCTGTGGATCGGGCTCGCCCTGGTCGCCGCGTTCACGGTGCGGGCGATGAAGGTCCCAGGAGCGCTGGTGGACCTGCGGCTGTTCGGCAACCGCACGTTCGCCGCTGCGGTGGTCGCGCTCGTGTGCTACTCGGCCGCGATGTTCGGCTTCACGGTGCTCGTCCCGCTCTACAGCCAGCTCGCCGAGGGCGGGAACGCGCTGGACGCCGGCCTGCTGCTGGCCCCGATGGGGATCGGCGCGGCGATCACGATGCCGGTGGCGGGCAAGCTCACCGACAGCAAGGGGCCGCGCGGCGTCGGCGCGGCCGGCGTGGTCGTGGCGGTGGCGGGGCTGGTGGCCTTCACGGCGTTCGGCGGCCCGGTGCCGATCTTCGCGCTCGGCCTGGGGCACGGGCTGGTGTCGACGTCGGTGATGGCGGCCGCGTTCAAGACCTTGGAGCGGACCGCCATTCCGGCCGCCAGCACGCTGAGCACGATCGCGGTACGGCTCGCCTCGCCGTTCGGCGTCGCGCTGCTCGCCGTGCTGCTGCAGCTGTTCACCAGGGCGGACGTGGCGCGGCCCTTCACGTACGCCTTCGGCTGCGCCATCGCGCTGGCCGCCGTCTCGCTGGTGCCCATCGCGCTCATAAGATCGAAGGCGTGGAAAGGATCCTCGTCAGCGCCTGTCTGATGGGCCGCCGGGTGCGCTACGACGGCGGCGCCAAGACCAGCTCGGACGCCTGGCTGGCCGGGTGGCGCAAGGAGGGGCGGCTGGTGCCGTTCTGCCCCGAGGTGGAGGGCGGGCTGCCGATCCCGCGCCCGGCCGCCGAGATCGAGGGCGGCGCGGGCGGGGCGGCCGTGCTCTCCGGCGCCGCCCGCGTGCTGGCCACGGACGGGTCCGACGTGACGGCCGAGTTCCTGGCGGGCGCGCGGTCCGCGCTCGCCGTCGCCCAGGCCGCCGGGATCCGGGTGGCGGTGCTGAAGGAAGGGAGCCCCTCGTGCGGCGTGCTGTCGATCTACGACGGCACCTTCCGTGGCCACCGCACGCCCGGGCAGGGCGTCACGACGGCGCTGCTCGAGATGAACGGGATCCGCGTGTTCAGCGAGGAGCACGTCGCCGAGGCCGCCGAATACCTGCGGACACTGGAGACGTAGGAGGCGCTCGATCACCTGCGGACCCTGGAGACGCAGGACGCCCGGCCGCCGATCGTGGAGTCCTAGCGGACCCTCGACACGTAGAAGGCCGCGCTCAGGCCGGCGGCCAGCGCGGCCGCGATCGAGCCGTGATACCAGGTGAGCAGCGGGTTCTCCGCGAACGCCGGTCTGAGCGCCATCGAGAGCATTCCCATCAGCACCCCGGCCAGCGCGGCAGCGTGCGAGTAGATCAACCCGTCCCAGGCCCACGCCCGCTCGGCCAGCGCACCGTAGGCCCCGGCGAGCATGGCGGCGCCGCACAGCGTCTCCACGATGGCGGCCGGGACGATGACGGGCTGGCGCAGCGGGCCGAGCTCGATCCCGGCGTGCAGCAGCGTGGCCGTGAAGAAGACCAGCGCGTAGATCAGGGAGAGCCCGCCCAAGGCTCTGCGCAGTGCGTCCATGCTCACCACGTTCGCACCGGAACGGTCCCGCGCCATCGTCCCCGGGGAGGCGGTTCCGCTACACCATTCGCAGTAGAGAGCAGGCGCCTCACCAGGCGGATCACCTCAGTACTCCCAGGTGTCGGTGCGCTGCTCGTGGCCGATGCAGAACACGCCGGTGCCGTGCTCGCCCTTGACCAGGTCCACCCTGATCCAGCCCTCTGCGCGGGCGACCTTGGCGGTGTAGCCGCTGACCGGGGTGGCCGACACCAGGCGGCACCCGTCGGAGCCGATCCGGAACGCCACCTCGCCGCCCTTGACCGTCACCACCTTGAGCGATCCCCCGCGGGACGATGGGGTCGGGACCGGCCTCTTCGTGGTACGCCGGGGCTCGGGGGTCCTCGGCTCCCGCGTCGGCGTTTTCGCCTCGGGCGCGGCGACGTCGGCCGCTGCCGTCTGGGCCAGGAACGGCTCGACCGCGACGTCGTCCACGAACTCGCTGCGCAGCACCCCGCGGACGCCGAACCACGACACCGACACGGCGATCACGGTGGCTCCGCACCAGATCGCGGCATATCGAAGGGCTCGACGCATAGGGGGATTGTACGGTTGGTGCGCATGGCGACGGTTCTCGTAGTCGAAGATGATGAATTCGTCCGATCGGCGATCATCCACGAGTTAGGCAGGCGGCGGCACGCCGTCCGCAGCGCGGGCTGCGCCCTGGACGCGCTCAGGGAGATCTCGCAGCACCCGCCGGACGCCGTCATCCTCGACCTCGGCCTGCCCGACCTGGACGGCTCCGAGGCGCTGCGGATGGTACGCGGCATCTCCGACGTGCCGGTCATCGTGGCCACCGCCCGCGACGACGAGGCAGAGATCGTCAGGCTGCTGCGTGCCGGAGCCGACGACTACCTGGTCAAGCCGTTCTCCGGCGACCACCTGAGCGCCCGGCTCGACGCCGTGCTGCGCCGCGCCAGGTCCGCGCCCGCGCCCGAGACGCTCCAGGTCGGCGGCCTGGTCGTGGACGTGAGCCGGCGCGAGGCCGCGCTCGACGGCGGGCCGCTCTCGCTGACCAGGCGCGAGTTCGACCTGCTCGCCTACCTCGCCGCCCGCGCCGACCGGGTCGTGACCCGCAAGGAGCTGCTGGCCGAGGTGTGGCGGCTGGCGTACGGCGACGACCAGACGATCGACGTGCACCTGTCGTGGCTGCGGCGCAAGCTCGGCGAGAGCGCCTCCCAGCCCCGCTACCTGCACACCGTCCGCGGCGTCGGCGTCATGCTGTCAGCGCCGCGGTGAGGAGGACCCTCGCCGTCCTGATGGTCGCGGTCACCTCGATGGTCGCGCTGGCCTTCCTCGTGCCGCTCGCGCTGATCGTCAGGGAGACCGCGCAGAGCAGGGCGCTGGCGGGCGCCGAGCGGCAGGCGTCCGCGCTGGTGCCGGTGCTGGCGCTGACGACGACGAGCGGCGATCTCGGGCATGCCATGGCCCGTACCGAGGCGGGGCGGCGCGGCCTGCTGGCCATCCACGTCAAGGGTGGCGCGACGGCGGGGACCTCGCGCGCGCCCGCCGCCGAGGTGGCCAGGGCCGCCGAGCAGACGAGGGCGAGCACGGTGGAGCTGCCGTCCGGGTACGCGCTGCTGCGGCCCGTCGCGCTGGACGGCGACCGGGGCGCGGTGATCGAGGTGTTCGTTCCTGCCGACCACCTGAACCAGGGCGTCTTCGCGTCGTGGGCGGTGCTGACCGGGGTGGCCGTGGTGCTGGTGGCCGGGTCGGTGCTGGTCGGCGACCGGCTCGGGGCCCGGGTCGTACGGGCCGCGCGCCGGCTCGGCACCGCGGCCACCGCGCTGGGCGCCGGGGACCTGAGCGAGCGCATCTATTTCGACGGGCCGCCAGAGCTGCAGGCGGCGGCGACGGCGTTCAACTCCATGGCGAACCGGGTCACCCACCTGCTCGCCGCCGAGCGCGAGCTGGCCGCCGACCTGTCGCACCGGCTGCGCACGCCACTCACCGCGCTCCGGCTGAGCCTGGACCACCTCGGGCCGCAGGCCGAGCCCAGCAGGCAGGCGCTGGCCCGGCTGGAGGGCGAGGTCGACACGATCATCGCGGCGGCCCGGCGGCCGTCGTCGCGGGCGGCACGCTCGTGCGACGCGGCGGAGGTGCTGCGCGAGCGGCTGGCGTTCTGGTCGGCGCTCGCGGAGGACCAGGCGCGGCCGTGGGAGCTCGTCGGCGCCACCCTGCCGGTGCGGGTTCCCGTACCGGCGAGCGAGCTGACGGCGGCGGTGGACGCGCTGCTCGGGAACGTGTTCCGGCACACGGCGGAGGGCACGGCGTTCAGCGTCACGCTGCACGAGGGCCGGGACAGCGTGGGCATTCTGATCGCAGACGCGGGGCCCGGCATCCCGGACCCGGAGGCGGCGCTGGAGCGGGGCGCCAGCGGCAGCGGGTCCACCGGGCTAGGGCTGGACATCGCGCGCAGGCTGGCCGAGTCGTCCGGGGGCGTGCTGCGGCTGGACCGCTCGTCGCTGGGCGGCGCGCAGGTGCAGGTATGGATCCGCACTGAAAAGGCGTCTAAGCCAGCCTTAAAGGACACTTAAGCCGCATATTTCGGCATTTCAAGTGCTCCAGGGTGGTCTGCATGCAGATCAACCGCAAGGCGCTCGTCGCCACCACCCTGGCCGCCCCCACGCTCCTCGTGCTCGCCGTCGCCCCCGGCACGGCCTACGCGCACGGCACCATGAGCAACCCGCCCAGCCGCACCATGGTCTGCTACAGCGAGGGCCCGGAGAGCCCCAAGTCGGCCGCGTGCAAGCAGGCCGTGGCGATCGGCGGCACCCAGCCCCTGTACGACTGGAACGAGGTCAACATCGCCGACGCGGCGGGCCGGCACCGCGAGATCATCCCGGACGGCAAGCTGTGCAGCGCGGGCCGGGACAAGTACCGCGGGTTCGACCAGGCCCGCGCCGACTGGCCGGCCACGACCATGGCCGGCGGGGCGTCCCACACGTTCAAGTACCGGGCGACCGCTCCGCACAAGGGCGGGTTCGAGCTGTACATCACGAAGGACGGCTACGACCCGGCCAAGCCGCTGAAGTGGTCGGACCTGGAAACCAAGCCGTTCCACACCGTGCAGAACCCGGCGGTGACCGAGGGCTTCTACACGATGACCGCCAAGCTGCCCGCCAAGCAGGGCCGCCACCTGATCTACGCGATCTGGCAGCGCGGCGACAGTCCGGAGGCGTTCTACTCCTGCTCGGACGTCGTCTTCGGGCAGAGCAACCCGTCCCCGGCGCCCGCGCCCACGGGCACGCCGACGGCGACCCCGAAGCCCACGCCGACGCCCGGGGGCGGCGGCGCGCCGGCGACCGTCAGCGCGGGCGTCGGGCTCTCCCCCGCCACCGCCACCGTGGGCCGGCCGGTCAAGGTCACGGCGACGTGCGGCGGCTCCGAGGTCAGGGGGGTCGTGTCCGCGGCGTTCGCCACGCGGCGCAACTCCCCCGACGCGCCGGCCGCCGCCTGGTCGCCCAGTCTGAAGGCGGTCAAGGCAGGCACGTTCCCGGTGACGGTCCACTGCAAGAACGGCGGCCTGGCCCGTACCACGCTCACGGTCTCCCACCGCTGATCGGGAAATCAGGCCGACCGGTTCCCGGGAAACTTTCCCTACCCCCCAGGAGTCGTACAGATGGGGCGCGTTTGGACATGCGGGGGATTCGTGGAGAGCGTCTTCCCCTACGGCGCGCTTAGGGGGCCCGATTTCAATCCGAAACGGGGAAAGGGACTCGGCAAATGCCTGTCGACCTGACCAACGAACAACCCCTGGCCTGGGACTCGGCCACGCTCGACGCGGACACCAAAGCGATGCTCGACAACCTTCAGCCGAACATCCTGCGTGCGCACGTACGCGAACACCTGTCCGTCCTGTTCGTCCGGTTCAACGACGTCGCCGAGGGCAAGGCGTTCCTGCGGCACCTCGCGACCACGAAGATGAAGTCGGCGCGCAACCACCTGGAGGAGTTGCGCGACTTCGCGACGCGCGGCCGCCGCGGCACGCCGTACGTCGGCGTCGGCATCAGCAAGGCCGGATACCGCGACCTCGGCCACTCGGTCGAGGACGTGCGCAAGTTCGGCGACAAGGCGTTCCGCGACGGCATGAAGCAGCGGATCGCCGAGGTGAACGACCCGCCGGTGGAGCAGTGGGAGCGCACCTACCAGCGGGAGATCCACGCCGTCATCCTCATCGGCGACGCCGAGCCGGACACGGTGGCGGCGCTGCGCGACGAGATCCTCGGCGAGCTGCCGGCAAGCGCCCGGCTGCTCGGCGAGGAGAGCGGGCAGGGCATGCGAAACCCGGCCGGCGACGGCATCGAGCACTTCGGGTACGTGGACGGCCGCAGCCAGCCGCTGTTCCTGAAGGACGAGGTCGACAAGGAGCCGAAGAAGCACTGGGACCCGGCGTTCCCGCTGGGCAACGTCCTGGTGCCGGACCCCTTCGCGCCGGATCCGGCCCGCCACCACGGCAGCTACCTGGTGTTCAGGAAGCTGGAGCAGAACGTCAGGGCGTTCAAGGAGATCGAGCAGGACCTGGCCGACGGCCTCGGCCTGGCCGGCGCCGACCGCGACCGGGCGGGCGCCATGCTCGTCGGCCGGTTCAAGGACGGCACGCCCTTGACCACCAAGCCGAAGGCGGGCGGCGGGCCGGTGGTCAACGACTTCACCTTCGACGCGGACGACGGCAGCAAGTGCCCGTTCAGCGGGCACGTCAGGAAGACGAACCCGCGGTCGTTCGGGCGCGAGGTGATCATGGCCAGGCGCGGGCAGACGTACGGGGAGCGGACCGATGACCCGTGGGACGACTCGCCGCCGGAGAACCGCCCCAGCGGGGAGGTCGGGCTGCTGTTCATGGCGTTCAACGGCAGCCTGCTCGACCAGTTCGAGTTCACGCAGCAGCAGTGGGCGAACAACCCGGACTTCCAGAACCCGGCGACCGGCCACGATCCGGTCATCGGCCAGGGAGACCGGGACATCAAGGTGACCTTCCCCAAGGTCTGGGGCAAGCCTGAAATGTCGCCCCCGCAGGCCCAGGTGGCGCAGACCGTCACGATGAAGGGCGGCGAGTACTTCTTCGCGCCGTCGCTGGCGTACCTGCGCGATCTGTGAGCTCCTCCCGGCGGCGGCGTGGCCTCAGACGGCCGCGCCGCCGCCGGCGGTTCAGGCGAGGACGCCCCGGACGATCTGATCGGTCAGCCGCTCGCGGAACGCCGCGCCTACGCCGCCTCCGGACATCGACCGGCCCAGGACGCCCAGCATGACGGCGCCCAGGATGGCGTTCACGGCGTCGGCGACGTCGTCGGCGGCGAACGCGCCCACGTCACGACCCTCGGCGATCAGCTCGCGCAGCGGCTCGGCGATCCAGGCGTCGTTGGCCTGCATGACCTCGCCCATCCGGCCGGTCGCCCCCAGGGCGGCGGGTCCGTGCGGAGCACCTGCTCCCCCACGTCGAGCAGGCGGCCGGCGAGATCGGGGGGTGGCGTCTTCACATCGATCAATCCTAGGCCCCTAGATTTGTACTGCAATCCAGATTAAAGTCCAAACTATGATTCAAATTTCAGCGTCATCACGGTCGACCTCAGCAAGCCGGAGTCGGCCGCGGGACTGATCGCGGCCACCGGCGACCTGGACGTCGGGCTGCTGGTGTCCAACGCCGGCGGCGGCAGCCCCGGCCCCTTCCTCGACCAGGCCCTCGACGAATTGCACCGCCGTCTCGTGCTCAACGCGACCTCGTACCTGGAGCTGGCGCACGGGTTCGGGCGGCGGTTCGTCGCACGGGGGCGCGGCGGGATGGTGCTGGTGGCGGCGCTGGGCGCGGTTCACGGGCTGCCGAACATGGCGCACGTGAGCGCCTCCAAGGCGTACGTGCTCATGCTCGGCGAGGCGCTGCACTACGAGCTGGAGTCCGCCGGCGTGGACGTCATGGTGATGCTCCCCGGCAATGTGGACACGCCGATCATCGACGCCTACGGGCTCGAACGCGCCGAGCTCCCGATCCGCCCGATGCCCGCCGACGCCGCCGTGCGGGAGACCGTGGCGGCGTTCCTCAAGAAGCGGCCCATGCACATTCCCGGGCGGCTGATGCGGCTGATGACCCGGCTCGTGCCGCGCTCGCGGGCGGTGCGGATGAACGGGCGCATGCTGGGCAAGGCCGCCGATCGCCTGGCGGCACGGGACCTCGCCGCGTCCTCGGTGACTCCGTGACGTCCGCAATGCTGCCGCCGGGGGTCACGCGCGTGAGCCGCGTCCCGCACCGGCTGCTCTCCTGGGGCCTGCCGCCGGCCTTCGGCTGAGCCGAAGGCATCGACGGATGCATAGAAGGATGTACGCGCGTTTCGGCCCGGCGGAGGAGGCGCCCGGCACCCCCTTGCCAGCAGGATCGTTGCATGACGATCGGACTGATGCTCACCCTCGCCGCCCTGGCGGTGGTCGACAGCACCAGCTTCGGCACCCTGGTCATCCCCATCTACCTGCTGCTGGCCTCGGGCAGGTCGCGGGTGACGCGGCTGCTGATCTACCTCGGCACCATCGCGGTCTTCTACTTCCTGGTCGGGGTCGCGCTGATGCTGGGGCTGTCCGCGGCCATGGAGACCTTCGGCGACGCGCTGCACAGCCGCCCGGCGTACTGGGTGCAGCTCGTCCTGGGCGTGGGGCTGTTCCTGCTGAGCTTCAGGTTCGACCCGAAGAGCCGGGCGAAGCGCGGCAAGCCGGAGCACCGGTTCGAGCCGCGGCTGGGCGGCCCGCGGGTGATGGTGCTGCTGGGGCTGACGGCCGGGGTGCTCGAGGTGGCGACGATGGTGCCGTACCTGGCCGCCATCGGCATCATGACCACGTCCGGCCTGGCCGCCGGGCAGTGGCTGCCGCTGCTCGCCGGCTACGTGCTCATCATGATCCTGCCGCCGCTGGCGCTCATGGGCCTGCGCGGGATCGCCGGGGCCTGGCTGGAGCCGAGGCTGGAGCGGCTGCGGGCGTGGCTGACCAAGCACTCGGCCTCGATGGTCAGCTGGGCGCTGGCGATCGTCGGCTTCCTGCTGGCCAGGGACGCGGTGGTCTACCTGTTCTTCCAGCCCGGATGAAACGGCGCGGCCGCCGTCCCTCCGGGGGCACCGGGGTAGGCAACCGCAGGTCGCCGCGGGGGCCAATCTAGGATCGGATCTCCGAGGGGAGATCTGTGATGTTGCGAGCCTTCTTCAGGACCGAGGCCGGGAGCACCAGCGTGCTGCTCGTCGCCACTGCCTTGGCCCTGCTCTGGGCGAACTCCCCTTGGGGGGACACCTACGAAGCCTTCTGGCACACGCCGATGGGCATCTCCTTCGGGGACGCCGCCTTCTCGCTGGACCTGCGGCACTGGGTCAACGACGGGCTGATGACCCTCTTCTTCTTCGTCATCGGGCTCGAGATCTCCTACGAGATGCGGCTCGGGCAGCTGCGCGACCGGCGGCTGATCGCCGTGCCGGCCGTGGCCGCGCTGGGCGGGATGCTGGTGCCGGCCGGCGTCTACCTGCTGCTCAACTTCGGCGGGCCGGGCGCCGGCGGATGGGGTGTGCCCATCGCCACCGACACCGCCTTCGTACTCGGGCTGCTCGCCGTCGTCGGCGCCCGGTGCCCCGATCCGCTGCGGGCGTTCCTGCTGACGCTGGCCATCGTGGACGACGTGCTGGCCATCATCATCATCGCCCTGTTCTACACGGCCAGCCTGTCCATTCCCGCACTCATCACCGCCGCGGCGCTGCTGGCGGCCATCGTGACGCTGCGGTGGCTGCGGATCTGGCGGGCGCCGGCGTACATCGTGCTGGGGTTCGCGCTCTGGGTGGCCACGCTTGAGAGCGGGATCCATCCCACGCTGATCGGCATCGCGCTGGGCGCCCTGGTCTTCGTCTACGCCCCCACCGACCAGAAGCTGCTGCTCGCCGGCGAGGCCATGCAGGAGTTCACGAGCGAGCCGAGCGCACGGGCGGCCATGGTGGCCACGCGGCGGGTGCGGCACGCCGTCTCCGTGAACGAGCGGCTCCAGCTGCGGCTGCACCCCTGGACCAGCTTCGTGATCGTACCGATCTTCGCGCTGGCGAACGCCGGGGTGCGGCTCGACGGCGAGACCCTGCGGGCGGCTCTCACGTCTCCGGTGGCCATCGGCGTGGCGCTGGGGCTGCTGCTCGGCAAGTTCGTCGGCATCTGGCTCGGCACATGGCTGCCGCTCAGGTTCGGGTGGGGGATCCTGCCGGGGAACCTGGTGTGGGGGCAGTTGCTGGGCGGGGCCGCGGTCTCGGGGATCGGGTTCACGGTTGCGCTGTTCATCGTGGACCTGGCCTTCGACGATGCGGCGATCCGCGACCAGGCGAAGATCGGGATCCTGGCGGGGTCGCTGCTCGCCGCCGGGCTGGGGTGGGTGATCTTCCGGATGGCGTGGGATCGGGGCGGAGTCTGCGCGCCGCCCGAGGTCGAGCCCGACGAGGTGCTGCCCGAGATCCTCTCCGTGCCGGTGGGGCCCGACGATCACGTACGGGGGCCGGCGGAGGTCAAGGTCACGATCGTGGAGTACGGCGACTTCGAGTGCCCGTACTGCGGACGGCTCCATCCGGTCCTGGAGGAGATCCGCAGGAAGAACCCCGACGTGCGGCTGGTGTTCCGGCACTTCCCCATCCGGACCCTGCACCCCCGCGCCGCCCCCGCCGCGATCGTGGCCGAGGCCGCGGCCGATCAGGGCAGGTTCTGGGAGATGCACGACATCCTCTTCGACAACCAGCGCTTCCTCACGGACGCCGACCTCAAGCACTACGCCGCGCAACTCGACGTCGAGCCCTGGTCGGACGTGCCCCGGCACGTCTCCAGGATCGCCCTCGACGAGGAGTCGGGGCGCGACAGCGGCGTCCGCGGCACCCCCACGCTCTTCCTGAACGGCGTCCGTTACCAGGGTCCGCTGGACCTGAATTCGATCGCCCGGGCCGTCGAAGAACTACGCCGATCCCCGTAGCGTGACCGACATCCCTCTATCTGCCGGAGTTCCTTGATGATCGAGACGACCTCCCCCATCGTCTTCAACCTCGTTTCCGCCGTCCTGACAGGCGTCCTATTGATCGTCGGCGCCATCCTGATGGTGGTGAGGCGGCCGCATCATGGACGGGCGGCGGTGATCGGGACAATCGGCTGCCTTCTGCTCCTGATACAAGTGATCTTCAATGCCCTGATGGGCTTCCTGCTCAACCAGCTGAGCGATCTGCTGGGCATGACGGCGTTCACCATCACGAGCCTGATCAACCTGATCTTGGGAGTGAGCGGCACGGGGTTGCTGATCTGGGCTGTGGTGGCCCGGCGCGACCCGCGGCAACCAGCGGCACCCCAGGGACCGGGCTGGCAGCAGCCGCCGTTCCAGCAGCCTCCAGGTTGGCAGGCCCCGCCCCGGCCGCCGCAGGGCTGAGTCCCCACGGTTAGCGAGCCCCAACGGTATGCCTTGGGAGTGTGACAATGTGGGGGTAAACAGACCTCCACCGAGTGCGGGGGATCATGACTCGTGAGCAGCCTGACCGCCAGGAGCCCGACCCCAATCAGACCGTCAGGCACCGCTTTCCCCGTCCGGCCCCGCCGCCCCGCCAAGGCCCGCCGAACGTCTACTCGACGCAGCGCCTGCCGTACACGCCGGACATGCTCCCCGACGTCCCTCTCTACGAGGCCAAGCCGCCGAAGTCCGGCTGGTGGTGGGTGATCGTGGCCGGCGGGCTGGTGCTGCTGATCGCCGCCCTGGCCGTGGCCGCGGTCCTGTGGGTACGCAGCACCGCCGGCGAGGCTCCTGCCGGCACGCCGAGCGCCACCCAGAGCGTCACGCCCGGGTGAGGTCCATGGTCCAGTTCGTCTCCCAGCTCTCCCCCTCGTCCTCCGAGAAGGCCTGCTCCCACCGGGCCGTGTCCTGGCCGATGACCGTCCAGATGAACCGGCACCGCACCAGCCTGCCCTCGTAGGTCTCCTCGCCGTAGAACTCGCCCCGGTCCCCCTCGAGCGCGCCCACCATGGGCGAGGTGTCCAGCACGCCCGGCGCGCTGCTGCCCCAGTAGATCGACCACTGCCGCGTCTCGTGGTTGTACACGCGTACGGTCAGCCCGCTGAACCCCTTGGTCGGAAACCTGATCTCGTCGAAGCTCGCCGCCCCGTCGAAGTGCCGGGTGGCGACCGAGTGGCCGGGGAACTCGTCCCATTCGCCGCTCCCGGCGAGCGCCTTCACGAGGCGGCGGTTGGCGACGTTCCAGTGTCCGGCGAGAAAGTCGAAATCGTTCATGCGCCCAAACGTAGGCCGGGGTCACTGACAGGTAGTGTCAGTGTTGATGCGTGCTTCTCGCCTGGTTTCGATCCTGCTGCTCCTGCAGACGCGCGGCCGGATGACCGCGCGGGAGCTGGCCGACCGGCTCGAGGTCTCGGTACGCACGATCTACCGGGACGTCGAGTCGCTCCATGCGGCCGGCATCCCTCTGTACGGCGACGCGGGCCCGAAGGGCGGCTACCAGCTGCTCGACGGCTACCGCACCCGGCTCACCGGCCTGACGGCGGACGAGGCCGAGTCGCTGTTCCTGGCCGGCCTGCCGGGTCCGGCCGCCGAGCTGGGACTGGGCGCGGTGGTGACGGCGGCTCAGCTCAAGCTGATGGCCGCGCTCCCCGTCGAGCTGCGCGACCGGGCCGGGCGCATCCAGGAGCGCTTCCACCTCGACGCGCCCACGTGGTATCGCGACCAGGACCCGGTCACGTTCCTGGCGGCCGTGGCCGACGCCGTCTGGAACGAGCGCCGCATCCAGGTCAGGTACCGCCGCTGGAAGGAGCCTCAGGAGGTGGAGCGGCGGCTGGACCCGTACGGGCTGGTCGTCAAGGCTGGACGGTGGTATCTGGTGGCGGGCGTGGGCGAGGACGTGCGCACCTACCGCGTCTCCCAGATCCTCGACCTGCACGCGCTCCCGGAGGGCTTCACCCGGCCGGAGGGCTTCGACCTGGCGGCGTACTGGCAGGGCTACCTGGCCGAGTTCGAGGCCCGGCTGCGGTGGGGCGAGGCGGAGGTGCGGCTGTCGCCGCGTGGCGTGGAGCGCCTGGCCGACCTCATGACGCCGGGCGTGGTGGCGGCGGCGCAACAGACCGCCGGGCCGCCGGACGAGGAGGGCTGGACGCGGGTCACGGTGCCGATCGAATCGATCGAGCACGCGCTGGGCGAGTTCCTCAGACTGGGCACGGACGCCGAGGTGCTCTCGCCCGGCGAGCTGCGCGATCGCCTGGCCGCCGCGGCGAAGGTGCTCGCCGAGCGCTACGGGAGCGGCTGAACACCTCTCTTTGTGGGGATATTTCGTCGTAAATACTCCTTCGGAGAGCGCGCCATGGACCTGCGCGACCGCCTGCTGGTCCAGGTCAGCGCCAGGGACGTCTACGACGCGGTGGCGCTGGCCGGGCATCCCGGCTCCGGCCTGGTCTTCACCGGCCAGGCCGCGCACGACGCGGTCCGCATGGTGCGCCGCGGCGGCTACGACGGCCCGATCCTGGCCGACCGCCGCCGGTACGCGGGGTCGGCGCGGGTACGGGGCACCGCCCGGCTGTCGCCGGACTGGATCGCGGACCAGGTGGAGGCGGGGGCGACCGCCCCGCTCACCGATTCCGGATATATCGGCGAAGGGGACCACGATTCCCTGCACGCCATCCTCGAACAGGCCGTCCAGTGGGAGCGCGTGATCGCCGTGCTCCCCGTACACGCCCGGTGGGTGGCCGAGGACCGGGCGGCCCTGGTGCGTACGGTCACCGACTACGGGGTGCCGGTGGCGCTGGTCGTCGAGGACGGGCCGCCGTACCGGCCGCTGCCGCTGCCCCTGCTCTCGGCGGGCGTGACGGCGCTGGCCGCGCTGGCGCACGGCGCCGAGTGGGCCGCGGTCGGCGTCCGCGAGGTGCTGCGCCACCTGTACCCGGAGCCGCACGCCTCACGGAGTGAGGCCATGAAGAGAGTGCGCGGCGGCTGGCGGCGTGGCGGGGCGCGCAGCGCGTTCGTGCCGGAGCGGCTGGAGTTCGTACCGGTCGAGTGGCTCGGCGCCGGCACGTGTGGCTGCTCCACCTGCCACGGCCGACCGTTGCGCCGCCTGGCGCAGGCCGAGGAGCTCGAGGTCAACACGCACAACGCCAAGGTCCTGCACCGCCTGCACAACCGCCTGCTCCGCGCCACGCACCGGGAGCGGTGGTGGCAGGAGCTGACGGAGGCGGCGCTCACGGCGTAAGGGACCCTACGCCCTTCGACCATTCGCCGAAAGTTTCATACCTTTTGGCGCTTCGACTGTGTTCCTCCGCAGCTCACGACGTGACACTCACAGGCAAGCACCAGGCATGTTGTCGCGATGAAACTTTCATTACACACTCGCAATGTTTCAGGCGAAACGAGAGGAGTCCGATGAACGTGACAGCTCGGATAGCAGGCGCCGTGATCGCCGCGGTGACACTCGTCATCGCGGGCCTGATCGCGGCGCCGCCGGCCGCCTCGGCCCAGCTCACGGAGGTGACCGGCTTCGGCGCGAACCCGACCAACCTGCGCATGCACTTATACGTCCCGGACGGCGTCCCCGCCCGCCCGGCGGTGCTCGTGGCCGTCCACTACTGCACCGGCTCCGGCCCGGCGTTCCACTCCGGCACGGAGTTCGCCTCGCAGGCCGACCAGCACAAGTTCATCGTCATCTACCCGTCGGCCACGCGAAGCGGCTCGTGCTTCGACGTCTCCTCACCACAGGCGCTGCGGCACGACGGCGGCAGCGACCCGGTGGGCATCGTCTCCATGGTCAGGTACGTCCAGCAGCGCTACAACGCCGACCCCGGCCGCACCTACGTCACGGGGGCCTCGTCCGGCGGCATGATGACGAACGTGCTGCTGGGCGCCTACCCCGACGTGTTCAGTGCGGGCGCCGCGTTCATGGGCGTGCCGTTCGGCTGCTTCGCCACCACGGACGGGTCGAGCTGGAACAGCGAGTGCGCCAACGGCCAGCGCATCATGACGCCGCAGCAGTGGGGCGACCTGGTACGCGCCGCGTACCCCGGCTACAGCGGCCCCCGTCCGCGCATGCAGGTGTGGCACGGCACCGAGGACTCCACGCTGCGCTACCCGAATTTCCAGGAGCAGATCAAGCAGTGGACCAACGTCCACGGCCTGAGCCAGACCCCGAGCCTGACCGACCAGCCCCGGCCCGGCTGGGCGCGGACCCGGTACGGCGGCACCGGCACGACCGTCCCTGTTGAGGGGATCAGCCTCCAGGGCGTCGGCCACAACCTGCCCCAGGGCGGGATGGCCGCCGCCGCGATCGCGTTCCTCGGCCTGGACACCGGGGGTCCCGGCCCGTCGGAGACGCCGACTCCCCAGCCCGGGGCGTGCCAGGTCGCGTACACGATGAACACGTGGAACACCGGGTTCACGGCCAGTGTCACGGTCACCAACACGGGCGCCGCGCAGCTCTCGTCCTGGTCGCTGGCCTTCACGCTCCCCGCAGGCCAGCGGGTCACCTCCGCGTGGAACGCGACGATCACCCCCGACACGGGCCAGGTCACGGCCAAGAACGCCGGCTACAACGGCACCCTCGCGCCGGGCGCCTCCACCCAGTTCGGCTTCCAGGCCACCCATGGCGGGAACACGGCCAAGCCGGCGGCCTTCACCCTCAACGGCGCGGCCTGCACCTGACGCTCGCCGCGCGATCCCGCACATCAGGCACCGGGGCCGGGCCTTCCACGGCCCGGCCCCCTCCGCGCGGCCTCATCACCAACCCGGCTATGAACGCTCTCAGAAGCCCCTGAGCCCGGTGAAGCGGACGCGGAGCGCGATCGGGTAGTCCTTCTCGAACCCCTCGACGCCCCAGTCGGCGATGCGATCACGATATTTGTCGATGTAGCCGGGCACCCCGCCGGCGAGCCGGTGACCGTCGAGGATCTCCGCCTCCCCCTTGAACACGACCACGTCGCCACCCGTCTCACTGGTGTTGAAGTGCAGCGAGACGTGCGGGCCGCGGCGCAGGTGCACGAGTCTGCGGGCGTTCGCCCGGTTGTAGATCAGTACGCTGTCTCCGCCCTCCCACAGGAACCAGACGGGATTGGGCTGCGGCGTGCCGTCCGCGCCCACCGTCGTCAGCCAGATGACGCGCTCGCCGGCCAGGCGCCGGCGCACGCGCTCGCCGAACGAACTGTCAGGGATCACTCCGGTCGTCACCTTCCGATCGTATGCCGCCGTACCGGAGCCGCCCCTGACTGGGTGTCAAGGCCGCGATTGGTTTGATCATTTAATGGATATAAGCCGTCTCGGAAGTGGTGGGAGCGCTCCCGCACGAGCGCCCTGATCGGAGCTGAAAGGCGTACCTTGTCCTTTTTACGAACCCGGCTCGCGGCGGCCTTATCGGGCATCGCCCTCGTCCTCACAACCGGCGTGGCGCTGTCCGCCCCGCCGGAGGCATCCGCGGCCACCGAGCCCGCTGAGACCCAGCCCCCCGGTGCCGCCACCCTCACCCTCATCACCGGAGACGTCGTCGACTACCGGCCGCCCGCTCAAGGCGGCGTCCCCTCTGTCGCCATCAGGCCCGCTCCCCGGCCCGACGGCGGACCCATCACGTTCGCCACGCTGCCCAGCAGGGACGGCGGGTACCTCGCCCTGCCCTCGGACGCCGCCGCGATGGTCGCCGCGGGGGCTCTCGACGAGGAGCTGTTCGACGTCGAGACGCTGGCGCGCGATCAGCGTGCCGAGGCGATCCCACTGATCATCACCTACACCGGCGACCAGTCGCTCTCACGGGCCGCGGACGCCCTGCCTGCCAGCGAGAACGTACGCGCGCTCGGCAGCGTCAACGGCGCCGCTCTCACCGTGCCCGCGGACGGCGCGGACGAGTTCTGGGCCGGGCTCCGCACCGCCAGGTCCGCCGCCGGCATCGCCAAGATCTGGCTGGACCGCAAGACGGAGGCGTCGCTCGACCGGAGCGTCCCGCTGATCGGCGCGCCCATCGGCTGGGAGAAGGGCTTCGACGGCAAGGGCGTCAAGGTCGCCGTCCTCGACACCGGCATCGACGCCGGCCACGCTGACTTCGCCGGCCGGATCCTGGCGACCGAGAACTTCTCCGACGCCCCCGGCATCGCCGACAGGCTGGGCCACGGCACCCACGTGGCCTCGACGATCGCGGGTGCCGGGGAGAGGTACAAGGGTGTCGCGCCCGCCGCGTCCCTGCTGGTCGGCAAGGTGCTCGGAGACGGCGGCCGCGGCGACTGGTCGTGGGCGATCGCCGGCATGGAGTGGGCCGCCGAGCAGGGCGCCGACGTGGTCAACATGAGCCTGGGCAGCTGCTGCGGCGACGGCACGGACCCTATGAGCCAGGCGCTCAACGAGCTGACGAAGAAGCACGGCACGCTCTTCGTCACGGCGGCGGGCAACGAGTCGGACCCGCTCACCGTCAGCGTCCCGGCGGCGGCCGACGAGGCGCTGGCCGTGGGCGCCGTGGACAAGACGACGGGCACGAACCTCGCGGACTTCTCCAGCCGGGGCCCCAGGCTCGGGGACGCGGCCGTCAAGCCCAACATCGTCGCCCCCGGCGTGGACATCGTCGCCGCCCGCTCAACCGGCTCCAGCGCGCCGCCGGTGCCCGGCGACGACCGCTACACATCGAACAGCGGCACCTCCATGGCGACCCCGCACGTGGCCGGCGCGGCCGCGATCCTGGCCCAGCAGCACCCCGTCTGGCGGGCGGCCGAGCTGCGCGACGCGCTGACCTCCACGGCCGAGCGGAACGACGCCCACAACTGGTTCGAGCAGGGCAGCGGCCGGGTGAACGTGGCCCGCGCGGTCACCCAGAGCGTCTTCGCGACCTCCGCGGTCGACTTCCGCCTGCTGGGCAAATCCGCCGCCACCCGGCAGATCACGTACCGCAACACCGGCGGCGCGCCCGTCACGCTGGCCCTGTCCCTCGTCACCCGCGGCTGGAGCGGCCGGCCCGCCCCCGCCAAGGCGATCGCCCTCGGCGCGGAGAGCGTCACGGTGCCCGCGAACGGCACCGCCACCGTGGAACTCGAAGTGGATCCGGCAGCCGGGCCGATCGGCGCCTACGGCGGCTGGGTCACGGCGGCCGGCGGCGACGACGTGCGGCTGGTGACCCCGTTCAGCTACTACACGGGCCCGGCCACGCACTCCCTCGAGGTGTCGCTGGTCAACTCGTACGGGACCAAGGAGTTCTTCCCGGGCTACCAGGCCGAGCCGATCGTGTACGCGATCCCGCTGCGACGCCCGAACAGTCCCGAAGATCCCTTCAACCCGTACGGCTACTACTACCTGCGCACGGATTTCTCCGGAATCGGCGAGTTCGCGCTGCCCGCCGGCGACTACGAGGTGATCGGCCTGGTCGCCGAGAACCGGATCAGCAACCGCAACAGCTGGGTGATCGAGAACGTCACCCTGGACGCCGACAAAACGGTCACCCTGGACGCACGCAAGACGGTGCCCATCAGACCGGACACCCCGAACGCGGCGGACGGGGGCGGTCAGGCGTACTACGTGCGCACGTTCACCGACCGGACGTGGCCCGTCTCCCTGTACGGCGGCTCGGTGGGCGGCGGCCACAACCTGTACGTCACGCCGGTCTCCGGACCCAAGGCAGGCAAGCTCAGGCTGTCCCACCAGTGGAACCTGGAGCCTCCGGTCCTCACCTCCGCCACGGCCGGCCAGATCGGGCTGCATCCGGCCTACGACATGGACTCCATGCGCGCGCTCCGCTCGGTCACGACATATCCCATCGTCTCCGTCGGGCAGGGCCGGCCCGAGGACTTCGACGGGATTGACGTGACGGGCAAGGTCGTCCTGGCCGGGATCCCGGTCGAGGGCGGGGGCGGGACACCGTACGTCACCGCGAGTGCGAAAATGGACGACGCCGCTCAGAACGCCTCCCGGCGCGGGGCGGCAGGCATCCTCGGCTACCTGGACGTCGACGGCGGCCGGGCGCGGGTGCCCGCGGGCGGGTGGGCGCTCCAGCGGCTGGGCCTGCCGGCCGCGGAGGGCCGCGCCGTACGCGCCGCGCTCGGCAAGGGGCCGGTCTCGCTGCGGCTGGAGCCCTACACGGGACCGGCCGTCACCTACCACCTCCGCTTCGACGAGCGCGGCCGGGTGCCCGCCAGGCCGGCGAAAGTCCGCATGGGGGACCTGGTGCGGATCGACGCCGCATACCACGCCGACCAGCCGGACACCAGCGGGTGGGAGTACGGGGAGTCGTCGGCCGGCGAGGAGCCCGGGCGCATGACGTACGGCGGGGCGCTGCGGATGCCGGTCGCCCGCACCGAGTACTTCGGCCCGGTATCGGATGACGTGACCTGGTCGCGGACGATCACCAACAACGGGCTGGACCTACGCTCGGCCGACCGGTTCACACGTCGCGACCGGCGGCTGACGGAGCGGTGGTTCAGGGCGCCGCTGGTGCCGGGGGCAGCGGACCTGCCGGCGGGGTATCCGGCGGAGGTGCCGTGCGCGCTGTGCCGGGACGGCGACCGCTTCGTGCCCGCCGAGCAGTGGCTGGACTCCGACCCCCGGCACTACAGCAGCCTGAGCCCGGTCACGTCCGCGCCCCGGTTGTTCGCCGGCGATCAGGAGGTGCCGGTGCAGGGGCGGCGGCCGCGGTCGTTCAGCGTTCCGGGGACGGCGGGGCCGTACCGGCTGGAGGCAGTGGACGCAACCGGACGAGCACTGTCCCGAAAGGTCACCACAACCTCAAGCTTCACCTCTTCGCCCCCATCGGGCACACCTCGCGGATACTCCTGCACCTTCGGGACCACGTGCGCCTTCCAACCGGCCGTCCAGCTCACGTACGACCTGCCACTCGACCTGCTCAACCGCGCTGAGGCCGGCGCGAGGTACGCCTTCGAGCTGCGGGCCGGCGCGCATTCGGCCGTGCGTCGGGCGCCTGCCGTCACCCGGGCCAGGGTGGAGTACTCGGTCGACGACGGCGCCACGTGGCGGGACGCCTCCCGGGTCAGGAAGGTGGGCGACGGCCGGTTCCGGGTGGAGCTGACGCATCCCCCGCTGGCGCAGACGAGCGGGTATGTGTCGCTGCGCGTCACCGCGCCGGACACGGCGGGCGGCGCTGTGACCCAGACCATCGACCGCGCGTACGCGCTGCGCTAGCACGAGCACCGGCGACGGCGGCCAAGGATTTCTTTGGCCGCCGTCCGCTCCTGCCACCCCACATACCGACGCTCACAGCCGACGTTTCTCCACAGGACAATTCCGGTACCCGCCCGCCATCCACAGAACCCGATTCACCGTCACCCCGACCCCATCCGACCCAGCATCCTCGTTGCCACATCGACACCACGCACGCACCTCCCCGTCGAGAGGAAGCACGAGATGCCCGGAGGCCCGCCCACACTCGGGTTCAGCCTGATCGTCTACGCCACGGTCGGCCTGGTGACCCTGATCGCCCTCAAGCTGAGGAGGCGGAGGCACAGGTGAAGACCCTCACGATCATCGTCCCGGCCCACAACGAGGAGCACGGCCTCCCCGCAACCCTCCAGTCCATAGCAGCCCAAACCATCCCACCCGAGAAGGTCATCGTCGTCGACGACGGCTCGACCGACCGCACCAGCGAGGTGGCCGCCGCCTACGGCGTGACGGTCCTGCGCCCACCCCGCAACCTCGGCAGCAAGGCCAAGGCCCAAAACCACGCGCTCCCCCACTGCGGCACCGACCTGGTCCTGGCCGTGGACGCCGATACCGTGCTCGCCCCCGACTACATCGAGCGCATCAAGCCCGCCTTCGACGACCCAGACGTGGGCGTGGCAGCGGGCAACGTACAGACCCGATTCACCCGCACACCCTGGGAACGCGGCAGGTCCACCGAATATCTCTTCGGCTTCCACTGGCACCGCCCGATCCAGCAGCTCGCCAACAGCCCCATGGTCTGCTCAGGCTGCTGTTCGGTGTTCAGACGCACCACCCTGACCGCGTTCGGCGGCTTCCCTGAACGCACCATCGTCGAGGACATGGACTTCACCTGGAGCCAGCAGTCGGAGGGCCGCAGGGCGGTCTACGTAGCCGACGCCATGGCCTGGGCCGCCGACCCGGAAACCCTCACCTACCTGCGCAAACAGGTGTGGCGCTGGATGGCGGGCTTCATGCAGAACGTCCGCCTCCACCTCCCCCGCCTGCTCACCCGCAAGCCCATGCTGGCCACCTGGATCGTGCTGGCCCTCCTGGAGATCCTCCTGGCCCCGCTCTGGTGGGCCACCCCGCTGGTCCTCACGCTCGCCCTGCACGAGCCGGTGGCCCGCACGATGACCTGGTGGGCCGGCAGCGAGCTGCTCCTCACCGTCCCCGCCCTCCTCTACGCGGCCAAACGCCGCCGCCTCCCCGTCCGGCAGGTCCTGGTCAACCTGCCCTTCGTCTACCTGAACAAGGCCGTCAACCTCTACTACGCCTGGAAGGCCATGGTGGTGGAGCTGATCATGGTCCCCCTCCGTCTGTCCCGTGGCCTCCTCATCTACGAGAAAGGCCGTTGACCTCCGGCAACCGCCCGTAGAGCTCTCCGTCGTCCCGCAGGATGACGTACTCGAGGAAGCCGTCCGGCATCGGTCAGCCCTGGTCGACGGCCCGGAAGAGCGCACCCACCAGGCCTTCGACCAGCGGTTGCGGACGGCGCCGCCCGGCGGTGGCCACCCCGATGTAGCGGGTGGGGCGCGGCGGCTGGATCGGCACGATGGCGAGGGCCGTGGCCGAGTGGTCGAGCGCCACCTGGGGGATCAGCGAGACGCCGACACCTGTGGCGACAAGGGACTGGGCGAAGAAATAGTCGCTCGTGGCACCTGCGAACCTGGGCTCGAAGCCGGCACGCTCGGCGTAGCGCCGCAGGTAGTCCTGGGTCTTGGTACAGCCGAGGACCCAGCGCTCGTCGGCGAGTTCGGTCAGATCGAGCGCCTCACGGCCGGCGAGCCGATGCCCCTTCGGCAGGACGACCGACATGGGGTCCTCCATCAGCGGGGTCCAGCGGAGGGTTGATCGGTCACCCCGCGCGAGAGGGAGCGGACCATCGAAGTGATAGGCGATGGCGAGATCGGCCGTTCCTTCGCGTACAAGCGGAAGGCTGTCCTCCGGCTCACGCTCCAGCACGTTGATCTCCACGTCGGGATGATCGGCCACGAACGGGGTGAGCGCGCGCGGAAGGAGGCGGCGTCCGCCGCTGCTGAACGTGGCGATCGTCAGCCTGGTGCGGCCGGCCGCGATCCGGTCGATCTGTTCCTGCGCGTGGTGGAGCTCGGCGAAGACGGCCTCGGCGGCCTCGATGAGGAGCCGGCCGGCCTCGGTGAGCACCACTCCGCGGGTGCTCCGCTCGACGACTGCCGCGCCGATCGAACGTTCCAGGGTGGCGATGTGCTGGGAGACCGCCGAAGGGGTGAACAGCAGCGCGGCGGCCGCCTTGCTGAAGCTGCCCTGCCTGGCCACCTCCCGGAGAATCCGGAGCCGTTGCACGTCGATCAACAGTTTTCCTAACAGCCGATTAAGCAAGCCGGCACTTCTGCTTATCACCCTATCCAGGCAGGGTCGATGCCGTGAACAACGTATGCGTCATCGGTGGCAGCCGTTACTTCGGGCGGCGTCTGATCGAGTCACTTCGCGACTCCGGTGCCCGCGTCACGGTGATCAACCGCGGGTCGGTGCCGCCGCCTCCTGGGATCACCCACCTCACCGCCGATCGCGACGACGAGAAGGCTCTCGGCGCCGCGGTCGGGAACCGCGAGTTCGATGCCGTGATCGACCAGGTCTGCTACACGCCGTACCAGGCCGCGATCGCGCGCCGGGTTTTCGGGCGCCGCACTTCGCGGTATGTGATGACCTCGACCATGGAGGTCTACGACCCGGCCACCTCCGAGCTGATCCCGCCGGCCGTCCCGGAGGTGCCGGTCACCGAAGAGGCCGTCGATCCCGCCTCGTGGCCGGTCCCGCCCGGCCAGCCCTGGCACGATCCGGGGCGGATGGAGGGCGTCTTCGGCGAGGCGACGCGCTATGCCGAGGGAAAGCGGCAGGCCGAGGCGGTCTTCACCCGGGAGAGCCCGTTCGCGTTCGTCACCGTGCGCAGCGCGCATGTCCTGGGCATCGGAGCCAGAGACTTCACCGGACGACTCGAACACTACGTCGAGCGGATCCTGGCGGGCCGGCCCGTCGACGTCCACCGCGATCGGTTCCCGACCTCCTTCATCAACGACGAAGAGATCGCCGGCCTGCTCTTCTGGGCGGCGGGCGCGGAGTTCACCGGCGCCGTCAACGCCTCCTCCCATGGCGAGCTCAGCGTGACCGGCCTGTGCGACCTCATCGCGGCGGAGACCGGGCGGAAAGCGGACTACCGGCTGGTCGACGGCGGGGAGGCGTCGCCGTTCTCCTTCGATCGCCACTACGCCATGGGCAATGGCCGCGCGGCCCGGCTCGGATACGCGTTCTCCACGACCACGGACTGGCTGCCGAAGGCCATCGCCATGGCGATCGACCTGCGGAAGGGCACCTGACATGCGTACTCGTCGCATCGGCGACGTCGAGGTGGGCGCGGTGGGACTGGGCGCCATGCCGCTGTCCATCGAAGGACGGCCGGACGAGGGCAGGGCGATCGCCACCATCCACGGCGCTCTGGACGCCGGGGTGACCCTGATCGACACCGCCGACTCCTACCACTGGCACGCGGGCGAGACCGGGCACAACGAGGAACTGATCGCACGAGCGCTGGCCACGTATGGCGGCGATACGAGCTCCGTCCTGATCGCCACCAAGGGCGGACGAGGCCGGCCGGGAGACGGCTCCTGGACCGTGACCGGCACGCCCAAGCATCTCAAACGGGCCTGTGAAGGGTCGCTCAAGCGCCTCGGGGTGGACGCCATCGGCCTCTACCAGCTCCACAAGCCGGACCCGAAGGTCCCCTGGGCCGAATCCGTCACGGCACTGCGCGAGCTGCTGGACGAAGGCAAGATCAGGATGGCCGGGCTCTCGAACGTGAACGTCCGGCAGATCCTGGAGGCACGCCAGATGCTTGGCGACCGGCTCGTCTCGGTGCAGAACCGCTACTCGCCGAGCGTCCGCGACAGCGACCCGGAGATGGAGCTGTGCCGGCGGCTCGGCATCGCGTTCCTTCCGTGGAGCCCGCTGGGCGGCATCTCCCGTAGCTCGCTCGACGGTTCCTCCGCGCTCGACCCGGCCGAGACCGCCTTCCACGCCTTCCATACGGTCGCGGCCGAACGCGGCGTGAGCCCGCAGAGGGTATGCCTGGCCTGGCTGCTCGCCCGCTCCCCGATGATCGTGCCCATCCCGGGTGCCAGTCGCCCCGAGACGATCCGCGACTCCGCGGCCGCCTCCGACCTGCTGCTCAGCGAGGACGAGCTCACCCGGCTGCGCATCTGACCCGCGCCCGCCTCCCTACGACATGAGCCAACGGGTGGAGCTCCGTGCGCTCAACGCCGAAGGCGCCACCATCACACCAACGACATACAGTGCCCTGACCAGCAAAAAGACCCGATTCCACGATGGAAATCAGGCCCTTTTGATCTTGTGGAGCTATGGGGATTCGAACCCCAGACCTCCTCCATGCCATGGAGGCGCGCTACCAACTGCGCTATAGCCCCTGGTCACCGCTTCGAGTCCACCCGTTGCGGCGCTCCGAGAGCATATAGCCATCCGCGCCCATTCGCCTAATCGCGCCGCCCGTCCCGCGCTCTGGCCACCGATATGGCCAGGCCAAGGACTACGGAGCGCCCGCAGATCGTCCAGCGCCGGCTCCACCCCTCGACGATCCGGCGCCGCACCTCCGAGACCAGCATTCGCTCGAACAGCCGCCGGCCGACCTCGCGTTCGAGCCGCTGGATGTGGCGCCCGAACGGCTGGGGCGCGATGAAGTGCCGCTGCGCGGCGCGACCGAAATGTAGCTCTTCGGCGAGCGTGACCGCATAGCGTAATGACCGGATCTCCATCGGCGAACCTCTCCGATTCCGGATGTGTGTCGCCGATCTATTCGAACGGGATCGCCTGCCGTACGGCCCCCGAGCCGTACGGATTCGCTATGCCTCGGCGTCCGGCCTGTCGTCGCTGTTGATGGGTTCGGGAAGAGTTCCGGCGTTGTGCTCCAGCAGCCGCCAGCCCTTGCGCCCTTCCTGGAGGACGGACCACGAGCAGTTGCCCAGACCGCCCAGAGCCGGCCAGAGCTCCTCGGGCAGCCCGAGCAGCTCGCAGATGCCCAGCCGCAGCGCCGCGCCGTGCGAGGCCACGACCAGCAGCCCGTCGCCGTCGAGCCGGGCCGCCCACCGGCGCATGGCGGCTGCCACCCGCGCGGCGACGTCGGTGACGGGCTCTCCGTCGGGGGCCTCCCAGGCGGAGTACTCCTGGGGCCACCGTGCGGCGATCTCCTCCCTCGTCAGCCCCTCCCACTGGCCGCCTCCGCGCTCGCGGAAGTCCTTGTCGACGGCCACGTCGAGCCCGACGACGCGCCCGAGCGCGAGCGCGGTGTCATTGGCCCTCTGGAGGTCGGAGGAGACGATGAGGGTGGGCCGCAGCGAGGCCAGCAGCGACGCGGCCCTGGAGGCCTGCGCGACGCCCGTCTCGTCGAGCGGGATGTCGGAGTGCCCCTGGAAGCGCTGCTCAACGTTCCACAAGGTCTGCCCATGCCGCAGACAAACGATGCGCCTGCTCATGCAGATTCCTCGCCCAAAGGCTTGAAATCAGCATGAGCAATGTTGATGGCTCTGATTGTTCGCTCGCTGCGCTCGCTCACGCGCGCGCCCGCTGCAGGTTGGCCTGCATGACGCTCTCCGGCAGCGAGATGGCCGGGCAGTCCTTCCACAGGCGCTCGAGCGCGTAGAACGTGCGGTCCTCTTCGTGCTGGACGTGCACGACGATGTCGATGTAGTCGAGCAGCACCCAGCGGCCCTCACGCTCGCCCTCGCGGCGCACGGGCTTGGCGTCGACCTCGGTGCGCAGCCGCTCCTCGATCTCGTCGACGATGGCACGGACCTGGCGGTCGTTGGTGGCGGAGCAGAGCAGGAAGGCGTCGGTGATGACGAGCTGTTCGCTCACGTCGTAGGCGAGGATGTCATCGGCCAGCTTGTCGGCCGCGGCTTCCGCGGCGATGCGCACGAGCTGGACGGATCTGTCAGATGCGGTCACGATGCGGGTCTGTCCTCCTGTGTCGGCAGCATGCCCATATGTTGAGAGTACCCTTCCGGGCCGAAACCCCTCACTCATGGCACAGAGTCCTTCACCCGTGAGCGTGGTACAGCCTCCGCTTGTTGATGTACTGCACGATTCCGTCGGGCACCAGATACCAAATCGGCTCCCCCTTGGCCACCCGCTGGCGGCACTCCGACGACGAAATGGCCAGCGCGGGAATTTCCAGCAACGTCACCCTGCCCTCGGGCAGCCCCGGGTCGTGCAGCGTGTGCCCCGGGCGCGTGCAGCCGACGAAGTGGGCCAGCTCGAACAGCTCGTCGGCGTTCTGCCAGTCGAGGATGGCCCCGAGCGCGTCAGCGCCGGTGATGAAGTAGAGGTCAACCTCGGGACCGTAAATATCCGCAATATCGCGCAAAGTATCGATGGTGAAGGTCGGTCCCGGGCGGTCCACGTCCACCCGGCTGACGGAGAAACGGGGATTGGACGCGGTCGCGATGACCGTCATCAGATAGCGGTCCTCGGCCGCCGACACCTCGCGCTCCGACTTCTGGTACGGCCGTCCCGTCGGCACGAAGACGACCTCGTCGAGCTCGAAGTGATGGGCCACCTCGCTGGCCGCGACAAGGTGCCCGTGGTGGATGGGATCGAACGTCCCACCCATCACCCCCACTCGCCGCATCCCTTGCATACCAGGAGCGTTCATCATGAATCGGACCTTACGCGGACGCCCTACCACAACATGATGGCACCCCCCTTCGGGATGACCGCGCATCACTTCCGTTGCGGACGTAGCATGCCGGGCATGACGACCACCCCGGACCGCAACCGCGTCCAACTGCCCGGCATCTCGTCCCGAGCCTACGAACACCCCGCAGACCGGTCCGCCCTGGTCGCTCTGCGTAAGTTGAGTGGGTTCGACACGGTTCTCAAGCAGATGTCCGGCCTCATTAGCGAGCGTCGCCTTCGCCTGATGTATCTGGCGTCAGCCGTGCGGGTGAGCGAGACACAGTTCCGCTCCCTCTACGACATGGGCCGCGACGCCGCCTACACACTGGACCTGCACCGGATCCCCGAGATCTACGTCCAGCAGGATCCGCACGTCCAGGCCAAGGCCATCGGCTTCGACGACCCGTTCATCGTCGTGACCACCGGCCTGCTCAACCTCATGAACGAGGAGGAGCAGCGCTTCGTCATCGGCCACGAGACCGCGCACATCCTGTCGGGGCACGCGGTCTACCGGACGATGCTCGACATCCTCACCCGCCTCGCCACCCGCGTCGCCTGGATCCCGCTCGGCTACATCGGCCTGCGCGCGATCGTCGCGGGCCTGGAGGAGTGGTACCGCAAGTCGGAGCTGTCCGCGGACCGCGGCGGCCTGCTGTCGGGCCAGAATCCAGAGGCGGCCAAGAGGGCGCTGATGAAGCTCGCCGGCGGCGACTACACCCACGAGATGAACATCGAGGCGTTCCTGGAGCAGTACCAGGAATACGACACCGCGGGCGACCTTCGCGACGGCTTCCTCAAGGTGCTCAACCTGCTCGGCACCACACACCCGTTCGCCGTGGTGCGCGTGGCCGAGCTCGACAAGTGGCAGCGCAGCGGCGAGTACGAGCGCATCATCGGCGGCGACTACCCGCGCCGGGAGGACGACCCCAACGCACGAGTGACCGACGAGATCAAGGCGGCGGCCGAGTCCTACCGCGCGTCCTGGTCGCAGTCACAGGACCCGTTCATCGGCGTCCTGCGCGACGTGGCCGAGGGCGCGGTCAACGCGGGCGAGCGCATCTTCAACCGCTTCTCCCGCCGCGACGGCGGCCAGGGCTAGACCGTTCGCCGCACGCGACCGATCAGCTTGATCAGCCGCGTTGACCCGCCGCCTGATCCGCCATGAATAGGGCGGCGGGTCAGAGCAGGAGGGCGATGGCGCGCACCGCGGCCGCGCACAGGGCGACGAACCCGCCCAGCACGGCCAGTGCGCGCAACCCTTCCCTGCGCAGATCCGGCAGCCGGCCACCGATCCGCTCGATCTCGCGCCCGGTGATGCCGCCGCACAGCATCCCGAACACCACGCCCGCCACCGTCACGGGCGCGGGCTGCTGCCACCAGTCGGTCTCGATCTGACCGCCGCCCGTCACCCAGAGCGCCCCGCCCGACGCCACCGCGACGGGCACGCCCGGCCACACGACGGCGGTCGCCGCCGCCCCGGCCAGGGCGAGCGGGAAGAGCAGCACGCGCAGCGCCACCCGGGTACGCCGCGCGCTGCGGTTCCTGACCAGCCAGTGGCTCATCCACAGCGTCCTGGTCAGCACCACGAACACCGTCGTGATCGCGATGGACGCGATCGGCCAGATCACCGAGGTCACCACGCACGGCACGGCCAGCACCGCGAGCAGCAGCAGGGCGCCGTTGCCCGCGGGCAGCGTGGTGGACGACTCGGCCCTGAGCCCGCCCCGCCCGCGGTCCTGCGGCTTGGCCGGCCTGCTCCTGACGGCCGCGGCCGCGCGCGGCCGCGGCGCGGTCATCTTGGCGCGCGGCCCGGTGGTCTTCCCGTCGGCGCTCGCGCGGCTCCGGGGCGCGGGCACCTTCCCGTCCGCGCTGGTCCGGCTCCGCGCTGCGGCACCGTCCGCGCTCGTCCGGCTCCGCGCCCCGGTCCCGTCCGCACTGGCCCTGCTCCGCGCTCCGGCCCCGTCCGCACTCGTCCGGCTCCGCGCCGCGGCACCCTTCCCGTCCGTGCCGGTGCGGTTGCGATCGGCGTTCGTACGGCCACGCGGCGCGGGCACCTTCCCGTCCGCGCCCGCGCTGTTCGGCCTGCCACGGGCGGACTTCGCCTCGCCCCGGGCCGCCTCCTCAGCGGGACGGCTCCGCACGGCCGCGCCCTTGCCGGCCTCCTCGGCCAGGTCGGCGGCGACCGGATCGGGCTCGGGCCCGCTGGTGGCCCTGGCCAGCCGCGACAGCCGGTCGGCCAGCAACGCCGCCGTCGGCCGTTTGCCGGGCTCCCTGTTGAGCGCGGCCCGTACCAGCGGCAGCAGCTCGACCGGCACGCCCTTGAGGTCGGCCTGTCCATTGAGCACCGCGTACATCTGCGCCTCGGCCGTCCCGCGCCCGAACGTCGGCCGCCCGGTCGCCGCGAACGCCACCGTCGCCGCCCACGCGTGCACGTCGGCGGGCGAGTCGACGTGCTCGTCGGCGAAGATCTCCGGCGCCGTGTAGCCGGGCGTGCCGAGGAACGTACCCGTCATGGTGAGCCGCGTCGCGTCCAGCACCTGCGCGATCCCGAAGTCGATCAGAACCGGGCCCTCGGTGCCCATGATGATGTTGCCGGGCTTGAGGTCGCGGTGCACGACCCCGGCCGCGTGGATGATCGCCAGGGCCGCGGCGATGCCCTGCGCCAGGTCGACGAGCTGGGAGACGTCGAGGGCCCCGCTCTGGCGCACCCGCTCGAGCAGCGTGACGCCCTCGATGTGCTCCATGACCAGGTACGGCCGCGCGCAGCTCAGATCGGCGTCGAGGACCTTGGCCACGTACGGGCTCTCGACCCTGCGCAGCGCGCGAACCTCGCGCTCGAGCCTGACCCGCAAGGTCTCGTCCTCGGCCAGGTCGTGCAGGACCTTGAGCGCGACGCGCTCGCCACGGCGGGTGGTCGCGAGGTAGACCTCGCCCATGCCGCCCCGGCCGAGCCGCTCGATCAGGGTGTACGGCCCGACCTTGCCGAGCTTGCTCACCGTCCCTCCCCGCCGGGCGCGCCCATAAGGGACACAACCCTAGCGCCGGGACGCGAGTCGTCGCTTGAGGCACGCCGAAGGTTTATCGGCGTGTGTGGTCGGAGAGCATGCTGTCGAGCCCAGCCGTGGGTTCCTCCGACAGCCGCCTGCGGCCCTTCCTGCGCCAGTTGAGGTGGCCGCGGCTCTCCAGCCAGAGCAGCAACCGGTCGGCGCCGAACAGCACCGCGGCCGAGAACACGAGGGCGACGACAATCTCCATGTCTCCCAGTCAAGCCACGGTGCGCGGCGCCGGTCAGCCCGACACGCCGGTTAACCCGCCACCACCGTGCCTTCTGACGTACGCAGATGCCCTTCACCGGTATAGACCCACTTGGTGGACGTCAACTCGAGTAGCCCCATCGGCCCGCGCGCGTGCAGCTTCTGCGTGGAGATGCCGACCTCCGCCCCGAACCCGAACTCGCCCCCGTCGGTGAACCTGGTCGAGGCGTTGACCGCCACGGCCGCCGAGTCGACCAGCGAGACGAACCGCCGGGCGGCCCGCTGGGACCTGGTGACGATGGCGTCGGTGTGGCCGGAGCCGTAGCGCCTGATGTGCGCCACCGCCTCCTCCAGCGAGCCGACGACGGCGGCGGCGATGTCGAGCGAGAGGTATTCGGCGTAGAAGTCGTCCTCCGTGACGGGCACGACGCCGGAGCCGTGGCCGGCGATCCGCTCGTCGCCGTGCACGGTCACGCCCGCCTCGGCGAGCGCCCGCAGTGCCGCCGGCACGAACGCGTCCGCGACGGCCTCGTGCACGAGGAACGTCTCGGCCGCGTTGCACACCGACGGGCGCTGCGCCTTGGCGTTGACCAGGATCTGCACGGCCAGCTCCACGTCGGCCTCGGCGTCGACGTAGACGTGGCAGTTGCCGACGCCGGTCTCGATCACCGGCACCGTCGACTCCTCGACCACCGAGT
Source organism: Nonomuraea basaltis (assembly GCF_005893125.1). Lineage (GTDB taxonomy): Bacteria > Actinomycetota > Actinomycetes > Streptosporangiales > Streptosporangiaceae > Nonomuraea > Nonomuraea basaltis. The sequence continues at coordinate 36,808 of NZ_VCJS01000087.1, forward strand.
TGATCAGCGAGGCGCCACCGCGCGGGATCAGCACGTCGACGAGCCCCCGGGCCCGCATGAGCTCCTTGACCGAGTCGCGAGTCTGCCCGGGCACGAGCTGCACGGCTCCCGCGGGCACCTCCGTGCCCTCCAGCGCGCCCTGCATGATCTTCACCAGGGCGGTGTTGGAGGAGTAGGCACTGGAGGAGCCCCTGAGCAGCACCGCGTTGCCGCTCTTGAGGCAGAGCGCGGCGGCGTCGACCGTGACGTTGGGGCGGCCCTCGTAGATGATGCCGATCACGCCCAGCGGCACCCTGAGCTGGCGCAGCTCCAGCCCGTTGGGCAGCGTGCCGCCCCGGACGACCTCGCCGACAGGGTCGGGCAGGTCGGCCACCTGGCGCACGGCCTCGGCGATCGCGCCGATCCTGGCCTCGTCGAGCCGCAGCCGGTCGATCATCGCCTCGGCGGTGCCCTGCGCCCTGGCCTGCTCGACGTCCTTGGCGTTGGCCTCGACGATCTCCGCCGCGTGCGCGACCAAGGCGTCGGCGACGGCGCGCAACGCCCGGTCCTTCGGCGCCCGCGGCAGCGGGGCCAGCTCGGCGGCGGCCTCTCGTGCCGCGCGGGCGACCTTCAGGAACTCTTCGGACATCACGTGCTCCTCGTCGAACTTAACTGTGGGCTTCCAGTATGACGATGTCATCGCGGTGGATGAGCTCGCGTTCATATTCAGGACCGAGCGCGCTCGCCAGCTCCCTCGTGGAGCGCCCGAGCAGATCGGGGATCTCGACGGCGTCGAAGTTGACCAGCCCGCGGGCCACCACCAGCCCCTTCGGCGCGCACAGGTCCACGGGGTCGCCCGCCGCGAAGTCGCCCTCCACCGAGGTCACCCCGGCCGGCAGCAGCGACTTGCGCCGCGTCACGATGGCCTCGACGGCGCCCTGGTCGAGGTGGAGCCGGCCGCGCCCGGTGGTGGCGTGCGCGAGCCACAGCAGGCGCGTGCCGGGGTGGCGGCCGCCGGGGTGGAAGTACGTGCCGACGTCAGCTCCGCTCAGCGCCTGGGCCGCGTGAGCGGCCGCGGTGAGCACGACAGGGACCCCGGCCCCGGTGGCGATCCTGGCGGCCTGCACCTTGGTCACCATGCCGCCGGTGCCGACGGAGGCGCCGTTCTTGCCCAGCTCGACGCCGGCGAGGTCCTCGGGCCCGCGGACCTCCGCCAGCCGGCGTGCGCCGGCGCGGCTGGGCGGGCCGTCGTAGAGCGCGTCCACGTCCGACAGCAGCACCAGCGCGTCCGCCCGGATCAGGTGCGACACCAGCGCCGCCAGCCGGTCGTTGTCGCCGAAGCGGATCTCGTCGGTGGCCACGGTGTCGTTCTCGTTGACGATGGGCACGATGCCCAGCTCCAGCAGCCGGGTCAGGGTGCGCTGCGCGTTGAGGTGGTGCGCGCGCCGCATCATGTCGTCGGCGGTCAGCAGGACCTGGCCGACGCGCAGGGAGTATCGCGCGAAGGAGGAGGTGTAGCGGGCGACGAGCACGCCCTGTCCGACGGAGGCGGCCGCCTGCTGGGTGGCGAGGTCGCGCGGTCGCGCGGTCAGCCCGAGCGGGCCGAGGCCCGCCGCGATCGCTCCCGAGGAGACCAGGACGATCTGCGTCCCGGTACGGCGCCGAGCCGCCAGCACGTCCACCAGAGCGTCCACCCGATCGACGTCGATCGTTCCCTGGGGGGTGGTGAGCGAGGAGGAGCCGACCTTGACAACGACCTTCGACGCTGAGCTGATCTGTTCCCGCACGTCTGGAAGCCTATCGCCCCGAAAAACCGGGCTCTGCTCCCGCACATCGGCGAGCCCGCCGTCCCCCATACTTCATTGACTGCATAACTACATTTGATGTAGTCATTTGTCCATGAGTGAACGCACTTACGTCGTCACCGGCGCCGCCTCGGGCATCGGCGCCGCCACCGCGGACCACCTGGCGGCCACAGGAGCGCGGGTGATCCGCTGCGATGTGCGCGACGCCGAGGTGATCGCCGACCTGGCCGCGCCGGAGGGCCGCGAGCGGCTCGTACCGCAGATCAGAGCGCTCTCCGGAGGAAGGATCGACGGCCTGATCGCCGTGGCCGGCGTCGCCCTGCCGTCGCCGCTCACCGTACGGCTCAACTTCTTCGGCACCCTCGCGACCCTGGAGGGCCTGCGCCCCCTCCTGGCCGAGTCCGACCGGCCCCGCGCGGTCGCGGTGTCCTCGCTGAGCGCGATCGTGGCCGCCGACGAGAGCATCGTCAAGGCCTGCCTGTCCATGGATGAGGAGTCCGCCGCAGCAGCCGCCATCAACGCCATCGAGGCAGGCCGGGGCCGCATCGTCTACCCGTCGGCCAAGCTCGCCCTCAACCAGTGGCTCCGGCGCGCCGCCGTCGCCCCCGGCTGGGCAGGAGCCGGCATCCCCCTGAACGCCGTCGCACCGGGCGTGGTGGACACTGATGCGGCCAGAAGGACGTTCCTGAACGACCCGGCCGCCCGCGCGTCGGTGGCCACGGCGATGCCCCAGCCCTTGGGCTTCCCCGGTCCGGTCGCCGCGATCGCGTCCCTGCTGGCGTGGACGGTGAGCACGCACAACTCCTTCATGACCGGCCAGATCCTGTACGCCGACGGCGGCGCCGAAGCCCTCCTGCGCCCATAGCGGCGATCAGCCACGCCACCCGAACCCAACCGCCCCAGGCTCCCCGCGGCACGGCCATCGCCCGCCGCATCCCCCGCAGCGGAAGGGCGGCCGTCCCCACATCCCGCGCCGGAGGCAGCCCTCTGCCGTCGCACGCCACATCCCGTGGCGGACGCCTCCGCCGTCGCCCGGTGCCATCCTCCGGCCGGGACAGGCCCGACCGTTCCGGTGGGGTCGCAGGACCCCTGCCCGGCCTACACGAAACGGTTGTCCGAGCCGCGCGGCCCCTGGCGTACCGACTCGGCGTTGAGCGTGGGCTGCCAGTCGAAGACGTAGCCGCCCTCCATGGGCCCGATGACCACCTCGGCACCGGCGGTGGCACCGGCCTTGGCCAGCTCCCCCTCGACGCCGAGCCGCTCCAGCCGATCGGCGAGATACCCGACGGCCTCGTCGTTGCTGAAGTCGGTCTGCCTGATCCACCGCTCCGGCTTCTCACCAGTGATCTGGAACATGTGCTCGTTGACCCGCCGCACCCGGAACCCGGCCTCCCCGAGCTGCTTGGGCCTGATCACCAGCCGCGTCGGCTCCTCGATCGGCTTGCTGGCCCGCGCCGCCGCGACCCACTCACCCATCGCGAACGTCAGCTCCCGCAACCCGTCATGGGTGGCCGCCGAGATCGTGAACACCTGAAGCCCCCGGGCCTCGAACTCGGGCGTGACCATCTCGGCCAGCTCCCGCGCGTCCGGCACGTCCGATTTGTTCAGCACGACGAGCCGCGGCCGGTCCTCGAGCCTCCCGTACGCCCGCAGCTCCGCCTCGATCACCTCGTAGTCGCTGATCGGGTCGCGCCCGGGCTCCATGGTGGCGCAGTCGATGACGTGGACGAGCATGTCGCACCGCTCGACGTGCCGCAGGAACTCGTGCCCGAGCCCCTTCCCCTGCGAGGCCCCGGGAATCAACCCGGGCACGTCGGCCACGGTGAACACGTTGTCACCCGCCGTCACCACCCCCAGATTGGGGATCAAGGTGGTGAACGGATAGTCGGCGATCTTCGGCTTGGCCGCGCTCAGGGCGGCGATCAGCGATGACTTGCCCGCGCTCGGGAACCCGACCAGCGCCACGTCCGCGACGCTCTTCAGCTCCAGCATGACGTCCAGCGCGTCACCCGGCTCACCGAGCAGCGCGAACCCGGGCGCCTTCCGCTTGGTCGAGGCCAGGGCGGCGTTCCCCAGCCCGCCGTGCCCGCCCTGGGCGATCACGTACCGGGTGCCGACCCCCACGAGGTCGACCAGCACCTCACCGCTGGTGGCGTCCTTCACGACGGTGCCGTTGGGCACGGGCAGGATCACATCGGCCCCGTTGGCGCCGTCCCGGTTGGACCCCTGCCCCTGCTTGCCGTTCTCGGCGTTGCGATGCGGCCGCCGGTGATAGTCGAGCAGGGTCGCGGTGTTGGGATCGACCTCGAGTATCACGTCGCCGCCGCGCCCGCCGTTGCCGCCGTCGGGGCCGCCGAGCGGCTTGAACTTCTCCCGGTGGATGGAGGCACACCCGTTCCCCCCGTCACCGGCCTTGATGTGCAGGACCACCTGGTCCACAAAGTCCGGCATGTAAGCACTCCCCCATCGCCCCACCAGGGGGCATCACATATCAAACACAAAGGCCCTGGAAAAGGCCAAGGGGTGGATCGAGACCGCTCGATCCACCCCTACTAAGCGATAAAACAACAATCCCCAGGTCGCGACGAGGAAAAGCTACTCCGCGACGGGAACGATGCTCACGGCCCGGCGGCCGCGCTTGAGGCCGAACTGCACGTGACCGGCGGCCAGCGCGAACAGCGTGTCATCGCCACCGCGGCCGACGTTGTCGCCGGGGTGGAAGTGGGTGCCACGCTGCCGGACGATGATCTCGCCCGCGTTGACCAGCTGGCCGCCAAAGCGCTTGACGCCCAGGCGCTGAGCGTTGGAGTCGCGGCCGTTCCGGGTGGACGACGCGCCCTTCTTGTGTGCCATCTCTAAACTCCCCGATCAGGCCTGGTCGATACCGGTGATCTTCACCTGGGTGTACCGCTGGCGGTGACCCTGGCGCTTCTTGTAACCGGTCTTGTTCTTGTACTTGAGAATGCGGATCTTCGGACCCTTGGTCTCGCCGAGGATCTCGGCGCTGACCGTGAACTTGCCCGCCTCCGTGGTCACGTCGCCATCGTTGACGACGAGCACCGTCGGCAGCGAAACCGAAGAGCCGACCTCGCCGGCGACCTTGTCCACCTCGAGGACGTCACCGACGGAGACCTTCTGCTGCCTGCCGCCGCAACGAACGATCGCGTACACCGCGGAACCCTTCTACTGACTCACTGTTGATTGCTCTGCGATTCTCGGCCACACCCACGAAGGGGTGGCCGCCGAATGCTGCGCCCATCATTCGGTCTGTCTCGAACCGACGAACCGAGTAGGCGTGCCAACAGGGCACGTCACCTGACGCACCGATTCACCAGGGTACCGGATTAACGGTGCCCTAGGCGAACCGGACGGATCGTCGGAGTCCGCCGAAACTACTCGGCGGACTTGGCTCGGCGGGAGCGTCTCCGCCCCCTGCCGGAAGTCTGGCCTGCCTGGTCGTCCTCAACCGGGACGTCTTCAAGCGCACCGGTCACCGTATCACGGCTGCCGGAGTCCTTCGCCGCGGAAACCTTGTCGGAGACCACCTTCTCGACGGCCATCTTCCCCTGGGTGCCGCGCGGTTCAGGCTTGGCCTCTACCGGCTCGGTGTGGACGATCAGGCCGCGCCCGTTGCAGCAGTCACACGGCGTCGAGAACGCCTCCAGCAGCCCCTGACCGACCCGCTTACGCGTCATCTGGACCAGGCCCAGCGAGGTGACCTCGGCAACCTGGTGCTTGGTCCTGTCGCGCGCCAGGCACTCCAGCATCCGCCGCAGCACCAGGTCACGGTTCGACTCCAGCACCATGTCGATGAAGTCGATCACGATGATGCCGCCGATGTCGCGGAGCCTGAGCTGGCGCACGATCTCCTCGGCCGCCTCCAGGTTGTTCCTGGTGACGGTCTCTTCGAGGTTGCCGCCCTGGCCGGTGAACTTGCCGGTGTTGACGTCGACGACGGTCATCGCCTCGGTACGGTCGATCACCAGCGAGCCGCCGCTCGGCAGCCACACCTTGCGATCGAGCGCCTTGCCGAGCTGCTCGTCGATCCGGTGCGACTCGAACACGTCTCCCTGGTCGCCGTCCCACTTCGACAGCCGCTCGCCCAGGTGCGGCGCGACGTACTTGACGTACTCGTCGACCGTCTCCCAGGCGTCCTCGCCCTGCACGACCAGCGAGGTGAAGTCCTCGTTGAAGACGTCGCGGATGACCCGGATGGTCAGGTCGGGCTCGGCGGACAGCAGCTCGGGCGGGCTGGCCGACTTGGCCTTCTTCTGGATGTTCTCCCACTGGGCGGACAGCCGGGCCACGTCGCGGGCCAGCTCCTCCTCAGAGGCGCCCTCGGCGGCGGTACGCACGATCACACCGGCGTTCTCCGGCATGACCTTCTTCAGGATGCTCTTGAGCCGCGTGCGCTCCTTGTCGGGCAGCTTGCGGCTGATCCCGGTCATTGAACCGTCGGGCACATAGACGAGGTAGCGCCCGGGCAGGCTGATCTGCGACGTCAGCCGCGCACCCTTGTGCCCGATCGGGTCCTTGGTGACCTGCACGAGCACGGACTGCCCGGACTTCAGCGCCGCCTCGATCCGCTTCGGCTGGCCCTCCATCCCGGCGGTGTCGAAGTTGACCTCGCCGGCGTACAGGACCGCGTTCCTGCCCTTGCCGATGTCCACGAACGCCGCCTCCATCGACGGCAGCACGTTCTGCACCTTGCCGAGGTAGACGTTGCCCACGTAGGACTGGCTGGCCTCGCGGTTGACGTAGTGCTCGACGAGCACGCCGTCCTCCAGCACCGCCATCTGCGTGCGGTCGCCCTGGCGGCGCACGACCATCATCCGGTCGACGGACTCACGGCGGGCCAGGAACTCCGACTCCGTGATGATCGGCGGGCGCCTGCGGCCCAGCTCGCGGCCCTCGCGGCGGCGCTGCTTCTTGGCCTCCAGCCTCGTGGAGCCGCGCACGCTCTGCACGCCGTCGGTGGCGGTGTCGAGCGAGGCCGGACGTCCGGAGCGGGGCGCGCGGATGCGTACCACCGTGTTCGGCGGATCGTCGCCGGCCGGCTCGGCGACCTCCTCCGTGCCGCGCCGACGCCGACGCCGGCGGCGGCGGGAGGTGGAGGTCTCCTCCTCCTGGGCCTCCTCGTCCTGCTCCTCGTCGGTGTCCTCGTCCTGCTCCTCGCCGTCCTCGGCCTCGTCGCGCTCGCGCGCCTTGCCGCGTCCCCGGCCGCCACGGCGGCGGCGACGGCGACGGCCGCCGCCTTCCTCCTCCTCCTGCTCGTCGGAGGTGTCGGCGTCGGTCTCGTCCTCGCTCACAACCTCGTCGGCCGGCTCCTCGGCCTCCTTCGCAGGCTCGGCGACCGGCTGCGGCGGCTCGGCGCGGCGGACCGCGACGGGCTTGGCCTGGCTGGGGTCGGGCGCCTGGAACAGCGGAGCGAAGATGGCCGCCGGCCGCTGGAACGCGGTGTCTGGCTGGTCCTGCCGGCGGGCCGTCAGCCCGAACGGGTCGGCGAGCAGGCTCGGCCGCACGGGCTCCTCGTCGAGGTCCTCGCCGGCGGGCTCGTCGTCGAGCGGCTCGTCCTCGGGCAGGATCTCGATGATGTCGTCTTCCTCGGCAGCGGCTTCGACGTCACCGCCGGAGACCACCGCCCCGGCAGCTCCGGCCTCGGCGTCACCGCGACCGGCCTGCGCCGCCTCAGGCTGCGCCACGGCGGACTCACCGGTGCGAACCTCCGCCCCGGCCTCGCCACCGGCGACCGCCTGGCCTTCGCCGAACGGCGCGGCCGCCTCGGCACCGCCGGAGGGAGCCGCCACCTCGGCGGCAGCGGCGGGAGCCTCTGCCGGCTCCGCCTTCTTGCGGGTGGCCCTGCGTCGCTTCACGGGCGCGGCCTCAGCGGGTGCCTCGGGAGCGGCGGCCTCGCCGCCCTCCGGGAGCGCTCCCGCGACTTCCGGCTCCGCCTCGGCGGCCTTCTTGGTGGTCGTACGCCGCCGCGTCGACGTGGCAGTGGACCGCGTCCTCGCGGCCCGCTTGGGCTTCTCCTCGGCCACGGCCTCGGCGACGGCGTCGGCCAGGACGCCCTCGGCAGGGCTCTCGGCCTCGGGTGCAGCGGCGGCGGTCGTGTCGGCAGCCGCGAGAAGGTCCGGATCGGGCTCACCGGCGGCTCTCTGGACGACGGTGCGCTGCACCGGCGCACCCTCCGCCACCGCCGGCGCGGCCTGCGCGGCTGGAACGGTGACCGGAACGGCGGCCGGCTCCTCGGGCAGCTCGGGCGGCGGACCGGCCGGGCGGCTGGCGGAGCGGCGACGCTTGGTCACCTCGGGCTGTTCAGTTGTCTCCCCGTCGAGGCCTGTGACCCCGGCGTTGGGCTCGTTGTCGAGCATGCGGGCGTTCTCCCGTCAGCTCCCGGGCGCGTCGCCGCGCCGCGCAGGAGCATCGTGTCTCGTTGTCCGCCCCCGCCTCCCGTGAGGAGGCGTGGGCGCCAAGTCCTGTCAGCGGTCGTGCCCGGCTCGCGCTGGGCCCGTCCTTAACCGGCGACGTACTCACCCACCGGCCCCGCCTCGCCGCCGCGCGTGTTATCGCGGTCCAGGTCGAGCGGGTCGGCAAGCGCACCGGTGCTGACGTCGAGCGGCCCCTGCGCCAGCCTGGTCACCTCGGGGGGAACCGGCGGCGCGAAGTCGGCCACAAGACGCAGCCCTGTGAGCACATCGTCGGGTCGAACGGCAGGCGTCATGTGCCGAACAACCATGCGCAGTATGACACACGGTCGTCCATGCACCTGAGCTGCGGTTCTGTCTGTTCCCTCGGACACCGTGAGCCCCAGCACGGCCTGCCGCGCGTCGAAGCGACGGGGTCCCTTCTTGGTGAGGCGCTCGACCTCCACGGTGCCCGCCGCGAGGAACTTCTCCGCCGCCACCTCGGCGAGCTCGCGATCGGCACCGGGCAGCCGCACCTCCCAGTCGGAGACCTCCAAGCGGTCGGCCAGTCCCCCCTGACCCGCCTCCACGACGTCGAGTACATCGAGCCCCGGCGGCAGCGACTCGTCCAGGCCGGATCTGACCTGCTCGGGGTCGCACGGCGTGGTAACACCGATCTCGAGGTATTCAGCTTCGCTGGCGACGCCTGTCGGCGCCGCGCCCGCGTAGGAGATCTTCGGGTGGGGCGAGAAGCCCGCGCTGTACGCCACCGGAATGCCGGCACGGCGGACCGCCCGCTCGACGGCCCGTGAGATGTCGCGGTGGCTGGTGAAGCGCAGGCGGCCGCGCTTGGCGTAACGCACACGCAGGCGCTGCACCGTGGGCGCGGGCGGAGGCCCTTCGGGAACAGGTTTCAGAGCTTGTCGTCCTTCCCTTGTAAGTGTTCCTTCGTCTCAGGATAAGCCGCCCCGGCGTATGGACGTGTACGCCGAGGCACGGCTCGCCCACTGAGCGCGCTAAACCACCGTAAGAGGAAGGAGTTTTCGCCCCGTGGGACCGATTTGAATTTCTGTGCCCATGGTCGGGCAGACGCCGCAGTCGTAGCACGGAGTCCAGCGGCAGTCCTCGACTTCAGCGCCGGAGACGGCCTCCTGCCAGTCCTGCCACAGCCATTCGCGGTCGAGCCCGGCGTCGAGGTGGTCCCACGGCAGGACTTCGTTCTCCTCCCGCTCGCGCGTGGTGTACCAGTCGACGTCGACCCCAGCCTTCTCGGCGGCCGCCATCCAGCGCTCGTAGGAGAAGTGCTCGCTCCAACCGTCGAACCTGCCGCCGTCCTCCCAGACGGCGCGGATCACCGCGCCGACCCGGCGGTCGCCGCGCGAGAGCAGGCCCTCCACGATCGAGGGCTTGCCATCGTGGTAACGGAAGCCGATCGCCCGGCCGTATTGCCTGTCGCCCCTGAGCGAGTCGCGCAGCGCCTTGAGCCGCCGGTCGACGGTCTCGTGGTCGGCCTGCGCGGCCCACTGGAACGGCGTGTGCGGCTTGGGCACGAAGCCGCCGATGGAGACCGTGCAGCGGATGTCGCGGCTGCCGGTCGCCTCGCGGCCCGCCTTGATGACCTTCTTGGCCAGGTCGGCGATGCCGAGCACGTCCTCGTCCTGCTCGGTGGGCAGCCCGCACATGAAGTAGAGCTTGACCTGCCGCCACCCCTGCGAGTAGGCCGTGGTGACGGTGCGGATCAGGTCTTCCTCGGTGACCATCTTGTTGATCACCTTGCGCATCCGCTCCGAGCCGCCCTCGGGCGCGAATGTCAGGCCCGAGCGCCTGCCGTTCCTGGAGAACTCGTTGGCCAGGTCGATGTTGAACGCGTCGACCCTGGTCGAGGGCAGGGACAGCGAGGTGTTGGTGCCTTCGTAGCGGTCGGCCAGGCCCTTGGCGATGTCGCCGATCTCGGAGTGGTCGGCCGACGACAGCGACAGCAGGCCGACCTCGTTGAAGCCGGACTCCTTGACGCCCTGCTCGACCATCGCGCCGATCGTGGTGATGGACCGCTCGCGCACCGGACGCGTGATCATGCCCGCCTGGCAGAACCGGCACCCGCGCGTGCAGCCGCGGAAGATCTCCACACTGAACCGCTCGTGCACCGTCTCCGCCAGCGGGACCAGCGGCTTCTTCGGATAGGGCCACTCGTCGAGGTCCATGACGGTGTGCTTGTGCACCCTCCACGGCACCTCGGGCCGGTTGGGCGCGACGCGCTTGACGCGGCCGTCCGGGTGGTAGTCGACGTCGTAGAACTTGGGCACGTAGACGCCGCCGGACTCGGCGAGCCGCATCAGCAGCTCGTCGCGCCCGCCCGGCCGGCCCTCGGCCTTCCACTCGCGGATGACCTCGCTGATGGCGATGGCGATCTGCTCCCCGTCGCCGAGCACGGCCGCGTCGAGGAAGTCGGCGATCGGCTCGGGGTTGAAGGCCGCGTGGCCCCCGGCGAGCACGATCGGGTCGTCCTCGCCCCGGTCCACGGCGCGAAGCGGGATGCCGGCCAGGTCGAGGGCCGTCAGCATGTTGGTGTAGCCGAGCTCGGTCGAGAACGACAGCCCGAGCACGTCGAAAGCGCGCACCGGCCGGTGCGCGTCGACGGTGAACTGCGGGACGCCCTCCGCTCGCATGAGCGCCTCGAGGTCCGGCCAGACGGCGTAGGTCCGCTCGGCCAGCGTCGCGGGCAGCTCGTTGAGGATCTCGTAGAGGATCGCCACACCCTGGTTGGGCAGCCCGACCTCGTAGGCGTCCGGGTACATCAACGCCCACCGCACGTCCGCGGAGTCCCAGTCCTTGACGGTCGAGTTGAGCTCACCCCCGACGTACTGGATGGGCTTCTGCACCTTGGGCAGCAGCGCTTCCAGGCGGTGGAAAATCGACTCGACAGGCATACCGTCCAGCGTAGCGGCGCTCAGACGGTGGCTGGTCCGGTGATGTCGATGTCGTTTCCGCTGAGCACCACGATGTGGTGCCCCTCGTAGCAGGTCAGCTCCACGGCGATCACGCCGCTCTCCAGGTTGTGCACACCGACGACGTGGTTCGCGGGCAGCAGGAAGCGCTCCTCGCACTCATCGCAATAGGCCAAGAACATATTTCTAATTAAACGACTGCCCGCGCACCCTGATGGCCTGCAGCAGCCCAATCGCAATGAGATTGGCAAACGTGGCGGTTCCGCCATACGACACGAACGGCAGCGGCAGCCCGGTGATCGGCATGATCCCGATCGTCATTCCCACATTGATGAACGTCTGGAACGCGAACCAGCACACGATCGTCCCGGCCACCAGCGTCCCGAACCTGTCCTCGCACTTCCTGGCGATCTTCAGCCCGCGCAGCAGCACCACGCCGAGCAGCAGCACGACCGTGACCGACCCGAGGAACCCGAACTCCTCTCCCGCCACCGTGAAAATGAAGTCGGTGTGCTGCTCGGGCACGAACCTGCCGGTCGTCTGCCCGCCGCCGAGCAGCCCCTTGCCCAGCAACTGCCCGGAGCCGATGGCGATCAGCGACTGCGTACTGTTGTAGCCCACCCCGCGCGGATCGACGCTCGGATCGACGAACGCGGTGAACCGCGCCACCTGGTACGGCTCCAGCATCTGGAAGTAGAACACCGCGAACACCCCCGCGGCAGCCACCACCGTCAGCGCCGCTATCACCCGCTTGCGCACACCCCCGATGATCAGCCCGGCGGCGGTGATCGCAGCCAGCACCATGGCCGTGCCGAGGTCGGGCTGGAGCATCACCAGCCCCATCGTGATCGACGCGGCGACGATCGCCAGCATGATGTCGAGCCCGCGCGGCCGATCGGTCCCCTCGGCCGGCTGCGCCAGCAGCATCGCGATCATCAGCAGCAGCCCGACCTTGGCGAACTCCGACGGCTGCACCGCGAAGCCCCCGCCGAGCAGGATCCACGAGTGCGACCCGTTGATCGTCGCGCCCAGCGGCGTGAGCACCAGCCCCAGCCCCACCAGCGACAGCAGGTACACCAGGGGCGCGTACGCCCGCATCGCCCGGTGGTCGACCATGGCCACCATCGCGCACAGCACCACCCCGATGACCTCGTTGAGCAGGTGCTTCTTCACCAGGCCCGTGGACCCGGGCGCCCAGGTCCTGGTGGACGACCACACCAGCAGCGTGCCGATCACGCACAATCCGGCCACCGCGACCAGCATCAGCCCGTCGAGCCTGCGTACGGTCGACTTCTCGTGCACCATGCGCTGCACGAGCGAGGGCCGCCGGACGGCGGCGGACCGGGCGATCATCCCCCGGCCACCGTTCCGTCGGGCGCGAACCTCGGCAGCCTGGTCACGAGCCTCCCGCCGGGCACGGCAGCCGGCCGCTTGATGCCGTAGATGCCCTCATAGATCTCCCGTACGGCCGGCGCCGCCGTCTGCGAGCCCATCCCGCCCTGGGAGACCATGACGACCACCACGTACTGCGGTTTCTGCGTCGGCGCGAACGAGGCGAACCACGAGGTGTCCTTCTTGCCCCACACCTCCGCGGTGCCGGTCTTGCCGCCGATGCGCACCTTGTTCATCGGGAACCCGGCGAACGCCCCCGCCGCGGTGCCGTCTGCGGCGACCTGGCTCAGCGCGTTCTTGATGTAGAGCCGCTCCTTCTCGCCGAGCGGCAGCTTGCCCACCACCGGCACCGGGAAGGTCCTGACCACCTTGCCGTCCGGGCGCACCTGCGCCCATCCGATGCGCGGGCTGCGCACCTTCCCGTCGCTCACCAGCGCCAGGTACGCCCTGGCCAGCTGCATCGGTGTCACCAGCACGTCGCCCTGGCCGATGGAGAAGTTGGCCGAGTCACCGGGCCGCAGCAGGAATCCCTCGGTGCAGTTCTCCAGCGCCAGCCGCTTGAGGAACTCGGCCCGCGCCCTGTCCTTCACCTCCGGATATCCCTTGCGCGACCGCTCGCAGTTGACCGCGCTGGTCTTGTTCCACAGGTCCTTCTTCCAGGCCCGGTCGGGAATGCGGCCGGCGGACTCGCCGGGCAGGTCAACGCCGGTCGGGCTGCCGAATCCGAACGACCTGGCCATGTTGGCGAACACTTCCTTCGGCGCCTTCTTCGGGTGGCGTCCGCCGTCCTTGAGGTATTGCTCGTAGGCGGCCCGGTAGAAGATCGTGTCGCATGACTTGACCAGCGCCGTGTGCAGGCTGAGCGTGCCCAGGCCGATGCCGCGGAAGTTGTTGAAGGCCCGGCCGCCCACCGTGTAGGAACCCGGGCACGAGTAGGTGCCGTTCAGCGGATAGCCCGCGCGGAGCATGGCCGACACGGACGAGACCTTGAACGTCGAACCCGGCGCGAACTGCCCGTTGATCGCCCGCGACACCAGCGGTTTGCCCGACTTGTCCGACAGCAGCCACTGGTAGCCACGCGTCGAGATCCCGCCCGCCCAGATCGCCGGGTCGTATCCGGGCTGGCTGGCCAGCGCCACCACCCGCCCCGTGCGCGCGTCCAGCACCACCC
>NZ_VCJS01000088.1 GCF_005893125.1 Nonomuraea basaltis
TACGTCGTCAACCGCGCCGCCCGCAGCCTGGTCACGCAGCGGACCGGCTCGGTCGCGATGGTGCTGTCGGAGCCGCACGAGAAGCTGTTCGAGGACCCCAACTACAGCACGCTCATCCGGGTCGCCATCAGGATGCTCGCCGAGCGGGACATGTCGCTGGTGATGATGCTGGCCGGCGACGAGGGCGACCGCGATCGGGTGGTCCGCTACGTGCGGGGCGGCCACGCCGACGGCGTGCTGCTGGTCTCGACGCACGCGGGCGACCCGCTGGTCGACGCACTCGTCTCCGGCCCGCCCGCCGTCTCCTGCGGCGCCGTCATCGGCCACGAGAACGTCATCCCGTACGCGGCCGCCGACGAGCGGCTCGGCGCCCGGCAGATGACGGAATACTTCGTCGGCCAGGGTCGCAAGCGGATCGCCATGATCACCGGGCCGATGGACACACCCGGCGGCATCCAGCGACTGGAGGGCTTCGCCGAGGTGCTCGGCCGCAAGGCGACCACGAAACTCATCGCGCACGGGGACTGGACACAGGCCAGCGGCGAGCGGGCGATGAAGGAACTGCTGGAGCGTTCTCCGGACATCGACGCGGTGTTCGTGGCCTCGGACCTGATGGCGGCCGGCGCGCTGGCGGCGCTGCGCGCGGCGGGGCGCAGCGTGCCGGAGGACGTGGCGGTGGGCGGGTTCGACGACTCGTCGGTGGCCCTCTCGACGCACCCGCCGCTGACGACGATCCGGCAGCCGCTGGCGAAGATGGCACAGGAGACGATCCGGCTGCTGCTGGCACTACTCGACGGGGCGAAACACGTCGATCCGGTGATACTGCCGACGGAGCTGGTGGTGCGGGAGTCGGCCTGACATCCGATCGTGGAGGGGCGGGTGGTTACGGCGGGCCAGCTGGTCGCGGCTGCCGGGGCGAATACCCGGCAACTGGCCGCTCCAACTGGCACGGATGGCCAGCGTCTCGAGTCCACCTCCGCGATCAAGGTAGTGGGCTCGGAATCGTACCGTCCCCTTGGTGCACGACGCTGCCGCCGGTGCTCTCCAGAATCTCCAGTCGTACCCAGCGCAGCGGCAGCGTCTCGGCGTCGTGTCGCTGCGGGAGCGGCGCCGTCAGCGCCGGGCCGCGGCCGGAGTCCCCGACCGGCGAGCGTCCCGACGGTGGAGGATCTTCGCTCTGAGTAGGAAGATCTCCCCTCTCCGTAGCAACCGCGCGCACCTGCACCACAGCCTGAACCACCGCATCCCGAGTTACCTTCAGATTCGGCCGCACCACCGCGTGCAGCCGCACGGCTTCGAGCAGTTGGATCTCGTCGAGGCGCCGATCGCACCTCGCCTACGCCTGGCGGCACAGCTCATGAGCGAGCACGTCCAGCCCTCCCAAGACCAGCACGGCGGCGATGACGCTTCCCAGTCGTCTGCCGTCGTGCCGCCGCACTCAGGGTCAGCGCGGCAGCGGCGGCACGATACCTCTCTCGCTCCGGGTCGTGCCGCCGCATCATTCAAACGGCTGCGGCGGGTGTGGGTGGGCGCCTCCCGCGAGGTGCCCGCTCCGGGGTTGGGAGACAACCCGCCATGAGCACCCCGGCCACGGACTACTGGGACCGGCCGGAAAACGTCGAATGGATGCGTGCACGGTTCCGGCGGACGCGCCCTGACTGGGAAATCCGGCGTGCGGACGGCCTGTGGTGGGCCGACCACAGGCACACCGGCGAGACCCGATTCTCGGCGAACGTGATGACTCTCGACAGGTACATGAGCATCTACGACGAGGAACGCCAGCGCTACCGCGCTCCGCTGAGGGGGCGGCGATGAAAGAAGACGATACGCGCGCCTACTACGACGATCAGCTCAACGCGGACGCGATGTGTTATCTGGTGATGATCAACCACCCTGGGTGGGTGGTGTGGCGGCTCGGCATGGAGACCCCGCACCGACGGGATTGAGGCGCGACCATGAGCGGCTACACGACCGTCCCGTACACGATCGCCTACGCCAACGAGCTGGTCGACGATCCGATCTACTTCGAGTGGCACAACCACCAGCAGTATCTCCATCGCAACAAAAACGGCTACTGCGGGATTGGAGGGACGGGCGTCGCTTGTCCGGTCGGTCTGACGTCCGGCGAGGCGTAGACCTGCGGAGATAGCTAAATCCTGGCCCTTGATCGCTCGGCTCGTTCGGCGTCGATCATGGGCCAGAGCCGTTTTCGGCGACAACCTTCACTACAGGTTCAAGGGCGAGCCGCCTCGGCGGCCCGCCGCGCGTCCGGGCGGTCTGCTGGCCGCGCTGCGGCTCTCCGGCCGGTCGCGGCCAGCACCGCCCACGCGCTATCGACAAGCGTAAAGCGCTAGACCCCGACAGATTTGGATATCTATCCCTACACTATGTGGCCTCGCTAGATACTCGTCGAGCAGAATTGGCGGAATATAAACGATTCGCGAATAACGGTTTTGAGATTCAAATACGCTCGATACTCCAACATGCGTGGGCGGAAATAGAGCACGACCTCGGCTATAAAAGTCGACTTGGGGTGCCAAGCACCACTCGTCGGAGATTCTCGCGCCTAGCAGGTCTTCTTGAGTTGGCGGACGCTGAATTTGTTTCGATCCGCGACGAGCTGCGTCTATACGAGAAGCGAGTGGAGTCCGATCTGGCCAATCAACCAGGCCGTCCGTCCCTGCCTTCGGCCGCCGCACGAACCTGCTGCAGGTCGTTGCTCCTTGTGCAAGTGGCGAGGGGCAACGACCGCGCTACGGAGCCCGTCCAGGCTGGCCGCCTAGCCTTGGAGACGATCTCCGCCTGTGCGCCTGGTGGGCCCGCAAGCGAGCGACCCACCTCGGAGCCCACGAAGGTCGACGGATGGAGCGGACTTGAATCTCGCTCGCCCCACGGCCCCCAAACTGGCTACTTTGGTGGCAAGTATGCATCTTCGTGGAAGGCGAACTCATGAAGCGTAGGAGTCCGCAGGAGAAGAAGCGGCTGAGCTACGCCAAGGATCGCCGCAACGATTACGGTGAGAACGACAAGAGCTCCAGGAAGAACATCCCCCGGAGCAAGAGGGCGCCGCATCGTGCCAACAGGAGACGCACCCACCAGGTGCTCGAAGCAGCTGCAGGCGCTGTTGACCAGGTTGCTGAGGAGACTGCCGAGGAACGGCTTCTGGTCAGGCGTCTGAAGTCTTGGAAGAAGTGGCGCGACGCTCCCCTTGGGGAGATCATCCAGAAACGCCTTGAACGCCGAATACGCCTGGGCATCGAAAGTGAGACCCGGGGGGCGGCGCGCATCCAACGCATCCGTCAGCGGCTACAACGCCCAGCCTGACGAGCGCCCAAGAGGCCAGCACAAGTCGGCAGCATCGCTGACAGCGGACTGCTGCGGAGATCACCACACCGTACGGCGAGAGCACTCATGTTCGCTGCCGCAGTGCAGCGCCAGATCTGGCCTATAGCCCGGTCGAGTCGCTCACATCAGAACGTGTTCTGACATACACTCATGGCGTGAGCACCAGCCATGCCGACGCAGTGACTTTTTCTGACTTGTCGAGAAATCCCCGAGCGGTCGCCGAACGCGCGGCACGCCTGGGACGCGTGCGTGTCACACATCGGGACGCTCCAGACTTCTACCTGACCGCGGCGGACCGTGAAGAGGAGCGCGAACGGACGTTGGCCACCGCGTCTCGGTTGTTTCTTGCCTTGATCAAGCATGATCCCACCGCGCGTGCGCTGGTCATTGCCATGCCGGAGGTCTTCCCTTGGGTTCGCCACCTGTCCTCGGACGAACTGCGTGCCTTCACTCTGGAACTGGTTGAAGCGCTCTCCGATGCGGCCGAGTTGGATGTCGATGCCACCACCCAGGAGGTCATCGCGGGCTGGCGGGCGACTGCCAGAATCAAGGCCGACCCCGCGCAGTACGCCGAGGCTCGCAAGCCCACGAGCGGAGACTTCGGGCCGGTGCAGGTTACGGCATGAGTCCGAAGCGTGGAGATCGGGTTACGGTGCCACCGCCGGATGACGAGTGGGATGTCCGGTTCGGTACCAGCGACGCGGTCAGGGGCTGGGAAGAACTGTGCCGTCATGCCCTGGCCAATACGCGCCGATGCTTCGAGGTGCTGCGGGTTGATCCCCGTTCACGCTCCAGCCACGACCGTCAGCATCGCCTACGCGGCGATCTCGCGACTCATCGTCACAACGGCAAGGACCTGGAGCAGTGGGAATTCGAGGTCACCAGCGGCGGGCGTGTGCGCTATGCCATCGATGACGCCACCCGTACTGTCTGGGTGATCTATGCATCGCCTCGACACCCCAAGGACACCGAGTAGCCGACTATTGATGCACGAGCCGAAGTGTTACCACCAACAACATCTGTACAAAGTGCCCAATGGGTACTGCGGCACCGGCGATATCGGGGTCTCCTGCCCGGCAGGTCTGACGTCCGGCGACGCGTAGGCATGGGTAGCGGTCGGTCCTTGCGTAGAGCGAGGACCGGCTTTTTGCTACTTCGAGTAGTAAACTGAGCCTATGAGCATGCCAGAGCGAGACTTCGCCCCGGGAGACGGCCCAGCCGCCAAGGTCAGTGTGTCTCTGAGAACGGGCAACATTCGCGCTGTCCGAGAGCGAGTCGGTGCCCGTGGGTTTTCCGCCTACGTTGATGCCGCTGTGGAGCGCCAGATCGAGCGGGATCTCTTGGAGGAGGCCCTGCAGGCGAACGAGGCCGCTTCCGGGCCGATCCCGCAGCCTTTGCGTGATGAGGCGGCGGACCTGTTCCGCCGCGTCAAGTCTGCGCCCGAATTCCAGGAGGAGGACGGATGGCGCGCGCCCGAAGCCGATTGAGCGCGGGCACCGTCGTTCTCGACTGTGAGGGGCTCGTGAAGTGGTGCGAGGCCGACCAGCGGGTGACAGCGTTCGTACGGGAGGCGCAGGACAACGACTTTCGGGTTGTGGTCAGCGCCATGACACCGATCGAGGCACATGACGTCCGCGTCAAAAGCGATCGTCTCGGGTGGTACCTGTCCCGGCTGAAGATCGAGCCGGTGACCGAGGACATCTCGTCGCGAGCGATCGAGCTTCTTCGAGATGCCCGCCTGCACGGTCACAAGTACGCCATCGACGCTGTGGTCGCGGCCACCGCGCTGCGCTCGGTGCGCCCCGCCATCGTTCTGACGTCTGACGAGGACTACATGAGCAAACTGTGCGGGAAAGCAGTGCAGGTGGTCCCTGTCTGAGACTGCTTGAGAGCCGAGCGGGAGTCTCCGGAACTATTGCGGGAGGCGAACCGCTAGCCAGCAGTATCACAAAGTTCCCAATGGGTACTGCGGGATCGGTGGGACGAGTGTCACCTGCCCGGTCGGCCTGACGTCCGGGGAGGCGTGAGTTCGGCCCAGACGTCCGAGTTCCCCGAGATGGGGACAAGGCTGTCCCGGCCCTTGTCTATACACTGAATACCATGAGCGTGATGCGCGAGGAACTTCATCACTTGGTGGACCGGCTCCCCGAGGAGAAGGTCGCGCCTCTACTGCGCCTTGTTAAAGATCAGCTGGACGAGCCGCCGGCTGTTCGTGAGCTGCCATTCATCGGCATGCTGGCAGCTGAGCCGGATTTTGCGGAACGTGCGGAGGAGATCTTGCAGTCGGAGGACAATCACTCCGTGTGATCGTCCTTGACTCAGGCCCATTGGTTGCGGCGCTCAACAGCCGAGACAAGCACCACGACGCGTGCGTGCGCCTTCTGCGGACTCATCCTGGTCCGCTTCTGGTCCCCGCCACTGTCGTCACCGAGGTCTGCCAGTTGGTCGAGAGGCGACAGGGCAGTAAAGCGGAGGCGGCGTTCTTGCGGAGCTTCGGGTCGGGACTGACGCTTGTGGATCTCACCGAGTTGGATCTGGATCGCATGAGCACCTTGGTCGAGATGTACGCAAGCCTTCCACTGGGTGCCGTCGACGCATCTGTGATCGCGATTGCCGAACGGCTCAGGGTTTCAGAGGTGGCCACACTTGATCGCCGTCACTTCACAGTGGTCCGGCCGGGCCACACCAGCGCGCTGCTCCTCCTACCGGAAACGCTATGAATAGTGGCCCGAAGTGAAGTGCTACCACGAATACCGCCTGACCTACGGCAAGCCCCGCTGTAGTGATTGGGTGCCCGGCATCCTCCGCGCCCGGTCCGAGACCTGCATGATCGGCCGAACCATCGCGGCCCAGAGCGGATGCGGAAGCTGAACACGCGGCGGCAGTGGTTGTGCATGAACAAGCTGCTGTGCCAGGTGTGCGGCAGCCCGGCGGCCGACCCCGAGATGAGACGGATCCCGTGGGCGTTGACGAGCACGGTCTTCGAGCGGATAGCCCCTGACGGCGGGCGGACAAATGCGCCGCCGACGTGCTGGAGTTGCATCCCGAAAGCGCTGGAGGAGTGCCCGATGCTCCGCGAGGACTTCGCCGTCTACACCGTGGCCGGCGCCACGAGCACGGGCGTCCTGGCGGACCTCTACGAGCCGGGCATCATCGCATATCTGCCTATCTTGACCAAGCACAACGCCTTCGTCGCGTGGGATGCCCCCCGCCACCACGGCGCCGCGCTGGCGGTCGCCCACGTGGTCGAGCTGCACGGCATGAAGCCCGTCGCCCTATAGACCGCCCTTGTCGCCGCTTGGTAGCGAAGCGCGAACGGGCGGAGGTCTGGCGCTGACCGTCCTTGGAGAGGCTCCACGCCGCCCGGCCTCGCTGGCTTCCGTTTCCAGCCTTTCCGATGAGGGCGAGTAGCCCGAGGCCCGCCGCGGTGATCGAGTCCCCGACGAAGACGAGTCGCGTTGCCCGCCACAGCGCTCCTTCGTGTTAGTACGCGAGCGCCGTGACCTGTCCGGATGTGGACAGGCGATCTACGTCAACCGGGCGCATGCTTGGAACGTCCCACTACGCCCTGTCCTCTACCTGGAGCCGCGCCATGGGTTACCCGCCCCAGCCGCAAGGGCCATACGGCCAGCAGCAACCGCAACAGCCCTACGGTTACAGCGGGCCTCAACCGGCGCATCCCGGCTATGGTTATCAGCCGCCCACCAGCCCGCCGCCCCCGCCGCGGCGCAACATCGGTCTGATCGTGCTGCTCGCGGTCGGCGTACCGCTGCTGCTATTGGGAGGATGCGCCGCCGTGGTGCTGGTGCTGTCCGGCACCGTCACCAGCCGCGAGGCGCTGGTGACCGAGGCCGACTCGCCGAACATGGTCCTCCCGTCGGGCGGCCCGGCCTCAAGCGCTCCGGCAGCGGAGTCGACCGCCCCGCCGGTGGAGGAGGCGAAGGAGCAGCCCTCTACGGCGACGGTCGGGGGCTCACTGACCCTGGAGGGAACGGATCCCGGCCTGCAGATGACCGTGACGGTGAACAAGCTGGTGAACCCTGCCACGCCGGCTCAGGACTTCATGAAGCCGAAGACAGGCAACAAGTTCGTCGCCGTGCAGGTGACTCTCTCGAACGTGGGACAGGCGGTCTACAGCGACGCTCCGACAAACGGGGCGTTGCTGATCGACGGCGAGGGCCAGCAGTATCGGTCAACTTTCTACGAGGTGCGGGAAGGCCAGCCGTTCGGCGGGATGGCGACGATCAACAACGGAGACTCCCGCAAGGGTGTGATCGTGTTCGAGGTGCCAGAGACGGCGAAGCCTGCCAAGTTCCAATTCGGATTGAACAGCGGGTTCGCTGATCAAAAAGGCGAGTGGACACTCTCCTGACGACCAAGAAAAGAGTGTGCCGCTCGTCCGCACCCTCAGCCCACGGGCGGCGCGCCCCATGGATCTACACCGCGCCCGCGTAGACCCAGCGGCCCTCGACGCGGACGAACCGGCTGTGCTCCTCCATCTCCCCAGGTCTCCCGCGGTCGAGGTAGTGGGCGCGGAAGCGGACCGTGCCCTCGGTGTGTACGACGCTGCCGCCGGTGGTCTCCAAGATCTCCAGCCGCACCCAGCGCAGCCGCTTGTCGAGATCGAGCTGGGACGGGCGGGAGGACGGGTGCCAGGTTCGGAGCAGGTAGGCCGCGTCGCCCACCGCGAACGCGCTGTACCGGGACCGCATGAGCTGCTCGGCGGTGGCGGCCGCCGCCACGCCGCGGTGGAGCTTGCCGCAGCAGTCCTGGTAGGAGGCGGGCAGGCCGCAGAGGCACGATCGAGGAGGCATGCGCTCCATTCTGCCGGGAGCCGGGCGTCCATCATGTCCAGAGCCAGGCAACGAGACCGGCCGGCGTGCTATCGAGCCTCGAGGCGGGCGGTGACGTCGGTCAGTGTGGCGCCGAGAGGGGCGTCCAGGGTGAGGGTGGCGTCGGCGTCGCCGCCGGTCGGGCCCTGGTTGACGATGGCGATCGGGATCCCGAGGGCGGCTGCTTTGGCGACGAACCGCAGGCCCGATTTGACCATCAGCGATGATCCGAGCACCAGCAATGCGTGCGCTCCTGCCACGATCGCGAAGCACTCGTCGACGCGTGGACGTGGCACGTTCTCGCCGAAGAACACCACGTCCGGCTTGAGCAGCCCACCGCACGCCGTGCAGTCCACCACCCGGAAGCCCGCCACCTGCTCGTCGGTGAGCACGGCATCGCCGTCGGGGTTGATCAGGCCGGTGGCGGCCCAGTCCGGGTTGGCCTCCCGCAGGCGGCGGTCCAGCTCGGCCCGGGAGGTGCGTTCCCGGCACGACAGGCAGACGACCCGGTCGAGACCGCCGTGCAGCTCGATCACCCGCCGCGCCCCCGCCGCCTGGTGCAGGCCGTCGACGTTCTGGGTGACGATGCCGGTGACGAGGCCGTGCCGTTCCAGCGCGGCGACGGCGCGGTGGCCCGCGTTGGGTCTCGCCTGGCCGATCTGGCGCCAGCCGACGTGGCTGCGGGCCCAGTAGCGGCGCCGGGCCTCCGCGCTGCCGACGAACCGCTGGTACGTCATCGGCTCGGCGCGCCTGGACCGGCCGGTCGGCCCGCGATAGTCGGGGATGCCCGACTCCGTGGACAGGCCGGCCCCGCTCAGTACCGCCACGCCTCCCCTGCCGACCAGGTCCGCCAGCGCGGCGGTCCCGGCGAGCGGAGCCTCCGTGGTGCTTTGTGTCACGACACCCATAGTGCCCGATTCAATCGCCGGCCTGTTCCTCCGCTTCCGCGATCCGCTCCGCGCGCCACAGGCGGCGCATCTCCGGGCAGGTCGCCAGCAGCTCGTCCAGCCGCCCGCGGCCGGTGACCCGGCCGCGGTCGAGGACGATGACCTGGTACGTCGTCAACCGCGCCGCCCGCAGCCTGGTCACGCAGCGGACCGGCTCGGTCGCGATGGTGCTGTCGGAGCCGCACGAGAAGCTGTTCGAGGACCCCAACTACAGCACGCTCATCCGGGTCGCCATCAGGATGCTCGCCGAGCGGGACATGTCGCTGGTGATGATGCTGGCCGGCGACGAGGGCGACCGCGAGCGGGTGGTCCGCTACGTGCGCGGCGGCCACGCCGACGGCGTGCTGCTGGTCTCGACGCACGCGGGCGACCCGCTGGTCGACGCACTCGTCTCCGGCCCGCCCGCCGTCTCCTGCGGCGCCGTCATCGGCCACGAGAACGTCATCCCGTACGCGGCCGCCGACGAGCGGCTCGGCGCCCGGCAGATGACGGAGTACTTCGTGCGCCAGCGCCCCCAGGGCATCGGCACCACCAAGGCCAGTGTGTCCCGGTCTACGACTACATGCTCGGCCGCGTGGTCTGCCACCCGCCGACTGCCCGCCGGAGGCCGGCGGCCAACCGATCCGAGTCGACGCTGAGCGCATGTATACGCCCTCGCCGCCGCGCCGCGCGACCCCGCGCCGGCGCCCGCGTGGCGAACTTCCGCCCGCGTAACCCTGGTTGAGGATCTTTCTACTCGAGGGAAGATCCTCTATCGGTGCATGATGGCGAGACCGACCGAGACACCATCGTCGTCCAGGGCGATCAGGTGGCCGACCCCGAGGCGCTCGCCCAACTGCGCAACGTCCTGCCCGGCGAGACGTTCGTGGAGATCCCTAAGGCGCTCCCCCGCTTCGCCGAGGGGTCCTGAGTGCCTCTGCTCTCCCCCGCGGAGTTCGGCACGCCACCTGCCCAAACGCGGCTGGACGATCGCCGAGTGGGCAGGCGACCACAGCCCCGACGCCACTCAGCGCCTGCTGAACCGCGCCAGCTGGGACACCGCCGGGCGCGATGAGCATCGTGCGCCGCTTCGCCGTCGCCTGCCTGGACATCGCCGCCCGGCCGGGCAGCCTGACCGTGGGAGCGCTGGACGAGACCGGCCAGGAAAAGAAGGGCACCTCATTCAGAGGTCGGCATTAGGTGCCTTGCGACGAGTACGCCGCAATGCCGATGACGGGGCTTGAGCTGGAGAAACATGACCTGCGTGCGGTGTTTTGCTGTGGTCTCGGAGTTGATCGAGGAAGGCCAGGAGGGTGTCTGGGCCTGGTAGCGGTCGGGGGGTGCTCGGTGGGGTGGTTCGGGCGAGGGCTACCGGCCTCCTTGCCCCTGACCTGTTGTCCGCTCGTTGTTTGTCTTCCTTCGGGCTCTGATCCCGAACAACCCGGTTTCGGTAGACACGGTTGCGTGATACATCGCGCGAGCCGAAGGAGAACGATGTCCGTGAAAGTGAGGGTCGCCGGCAGACTCCTGACAGCGGGGGTGCTGGCGACCTTCGGCCTCATGATGGCCACGCCCGCTCGGGCGGCGGCCGTCCCCGACGGCTGCTGGGGAACCGGGCCGACCGTGGTCGATCCGCAGGGCCAGAGGTGGCCGACCAGGTACTGCCACAACTACATCACTGGTGACGTCTACAACTACGTCGGCAACGGCTGGCAGCCCATCGGCAAGATGTACGCCGGCGACAACTGGTTCGTGTGCCAGGCGCACGGCCCGGAGAACCCGCCCGTCCAGTCGTGGAAGAACGACATCTGGCTCTACACCCAAGGGGACGAGGGCTGGGCGAACAACGGCTGGGGAGCCTTCCCCGCGACTCACGTGTCCGGCGGGGTGAACTACGGCCCCATTCCCAACCTCGATTGGTGCCCGTGGGAGGACAGCCTCCCGAAGACCTCCACGAGAGCCTGGTGAGCGGCCTCATGCGTTTTCGACGACTTTCCATGATCGGTGTGGCCGTGCTCGCCTTGGTCGCCGCCGCGCCCGCCACTAGCGGGCAGGCCGTTCAGCCGGACCCTGAAAGCCGTTTCTACTCCAACGATCCGGCGGACTCCCGGGAGACGCCGCAGGGTGAACCGTTACCGCCGGAGGAGGCCATGGAACGCAACCTTCTGGAGGCGGCGCGGCGTGGCGCGCATTCCTACTACGACACCTCCAAGGTGTCGTTGGACGCGCCGTCCACCAGGTCGCTCAGCGCGGACTTACCCATGGCGCCGTCGGAGGACGACTTACGCAAGTGCCTCACCGTCCCCGCGGCGAAGAGCCGGCTCGGCTGGACCTACAACCGCATGTTCTGGTGTCAGGAGCTCGGCTTCGACGTCGCCTACGAGAA
The DNA here is from genome assembly GCF_005893125.1 of Nonomuraea basaltis. Classification (GTDB taxonomy): domain Bacteria; phylum Actinomycetota; class Actinomycetes; order Streptosporangiales; family Streptosporangiaceae; genus Nonomuraea; species Nonomuraea basaltis. Next base: position 11,490 of record NZ_VCJS01000088.1, read on the forward strand.
GGTCAACTCGCAGACCGGCGAGCGCACCTACAAGGGGACCAACCAGATCCGCTACCAGATGGTGGTCGCCGGCACCAACACGCGGCGCGCGATCCGCGTGTTCTTCCGCCCGATCACCGGTTCGCTCCGGTTCCCCGACTGGTCCGCGGCGGACAATCCGGGGGACCTGAATCTGGCGCTCAACGCCGAATGCGGGCAGACGTCGTTCTACTGCTCGGTGGCCGGCCCCACCGTCCGGAAGACCTGGAATGAGTGGAACACGTCCGGAGCATGGGTCTCGTGGGACGTCACCTCCAACGAACAGGCGAGCGACGCCCCGCGGGACAAGATCATATTTCACACCTGGCGCCTCACGTTCGACGGCACCTCGCTCGATTACCCGATGGGGGGCAAGCGGACCTGGGACAGGCCCTTCCGGTGCGACTCGGCGACGTATTTCAACCGGTGGGCCAGGATCTACGACAAGGCGTGCGTCCTGACGAACGTGATCCCGCACCTGCAGTACGACATCAGCGACGATCGGGTCAGTGAGGTGGCCCTCCACATCAGGCAGGCCCTCGACACTCCCGCCATCACCTGGCCGAAGGAGAGCCACCCGAAGAACATCCCGGGCAAGTGGTTCAACGGGGATCCTGAGCTTCCCGAAGACCTTCCTCCGGGCCTGCACCGTGTCCCCGGCGACGGAGACATCGCCAAGGACAACGAGCAATACAAGAATTGGGCGTGCGAACGCAAGGGCCCCTACAACGAGCAGACCGGGCTACCTCCGAAGACGCCGCAGCAAGAGGGGTACGAATGCGACGAGTACCCCTTCCATGTGGCAGAAGAGGGCGCGGCCCATCCCACGTATGACTTCTCTGTGAAGTGGGTGCCGAAGACCCAGAACGGCTCGGCCGGCGGGCGCCTGCAGCAGCGATTCTTCTTCGAAGACCGCATCCTGCACGTGCTGGACGAGTTCTGGGTGAAGATCAACGACTAGTCGCACAGCGCGCCGCCGCCGTCGATGGACCAGGTCTGGTCGTTGATCCACTCGGCGTCGTCGGACAGCAGGAAAGCGGCCGCCGCGGCCAGGTCGGACGGCATGCCCAGACGGGTGCTGCGGTTCTCGGCCAGCCCGGCGGCCCTCCTCGCTCATCGTCGCCAGACCGGTCTCGCTGAGCACCATGCCGGGTGAGGGCGGCGCCGGAAGAGGTGTGGACGATGGCGCTCCACAGCACGGCGTACCGGCAGGGATGGAAACGAACACGAAGTTGGCCAGGCGAATCCAGGAGGAGTCGGGCCGGAACAGGCGCCGGACGTCGTTCCCATCCACGCGGCCTGCTACACCCGCCGCACTCCGCCGGTGCCGCCTGCGGCGATCGATCTGGCCAACGTCCGTCAGCGCGCCGCGCATCCCGCGGCGGCAACAACCGCGAGTTGATGGTCCACACCTTCTTCAAGAACGACCGGGCCACTATGACGTCGCTGGCCTCCCGCCTGGAGTTTCAGGTGACCTCGGCGGACCAGATCGTGCTGGACGCCCTGCACGGCGAGGTCAGGACGCGCGCTTGAAGTACTTCGCGGGGATGGCGTCGACGACCCGCTGACTGACGATCATCCATTGGCCGATGACGGTGCCCTGCTTCTTGCCGGCGAAGGCCGGGTTCGCGCGCACCCCCCTCCAAATCCGGCTTGCCGCCCTTCGGCTGGAAGGAATGGTCGTGGTCGACGACGTGGCTGTCCCGAGGAAGCGGTAGACCCTGGCTCGAACAGCGGTTCTATCTGGACGTCCCGCCAGGTCTGGCCCACCGCGATGCTCTCGGGCTCTCGTGGGACACCGTCACGCCGGGGAGCATCCCGGTCGCCTTGAAGATCGCCGCCTGCGCGGCGGGCATCAGATCGGACCCGGCGACGATCTCGTGGACGCATTGGAGGCCGTGGCCTGGCAGTGGCCCGGGCAGGTGGCACGGCGAGCATCGCCGTGGTGGCTAACGCGGCTACGGCCGTGCCGGCTAAGCGTCTGGCTGAGACATGACTCTCCTGCTCCTCAATGGTCCGGAAACGGATTTCATGAAGTCTCGCGGTGCCCACGTCCACCGACGACGCGATCTCCCCGTACGCGGGACCGGCGTACCGCCCGGTCGTCCCGCAGACGTCTGCGACGAGACATTCCCCATCTCGCTGTCCGGTATAAGGCAGGCCGATTGTTCGGTGTCACACGATGGACAGCGAACAACAACCTATGAACAATGAACCCGACTCGGGGCTCAAAAAAAGGGGGGTGGCGATGCCTCGTCGGGAGCGACCACTGGACGCCGGTGACGATGCGTTGTTACGGTTCGCAGCCGATCTGCGCCGGTTACGGGAAAAGGCGGGCAGCCCTTCGTATCGAGAACTCGCTAAACGTGCGCACTACTCCGCGGGCACCCTGTCCGAGGCTGCCGGTGGCAGGAAATTGCCCACGTTGACGGTGACTTTGGCCTACGTCCAGGCCTGCGGAGCCGATCCAGCCGAATGGCAGGCGAGGTGGACTTCCCTCGCGGCGGAAATGAGCTCGCAGGACACCGGTGAAACATCAGGTGAAAATCCGCCGTATGTCGGCTTGGCCAGCTTCGGACCGCAGGACGCCTATCGGTTCTTCGGCCGAGAACGCTTAGTGGATAAGATCAGCGCCACCCTGTCTCAGCACCGTTTTCTCGCCGTACTCGGCGCCTCTGGCTCGGGAAAGTCGTCCCTGCTGCGTGCCGGTCTGCTTCCCCTCCTTGAGTCTCATCCGGCGATGCTGCTCACCCCGGGAACTCATCCCCTGCGGGAATGCGCCGTCCAGCTCGCCGCCCATCTTGACGTCACCTCCGGTGGACTGCTTGCGGAATTCACCGAAGACCCGCGCAACCTCGGCCTGGCAATCCGCCAGGTGGTCGCCAAGCAAGGCTCGCCCGGCGACTTCATCCTCATCATCGATCAGTTCGAGGAGGTGTTCACGCTCTGCCCAGACCCCGCGGAAGCTGCCCAGTTCATCGCCGCGCTGGTGAACGCGGCCAGGGAACCCGAGAGCCGCACCCGCGTGGTCATCGGCGTGCGAACCGATTTCTACACCCATTGCGCGCGCCACCCGGATCTGACCGAAGTCCTCCAGCAGGCCCAGATCCTGGTCGGACCGATGACGACCGAGGAGCTACGCCAGGCCATCACTCAGCCGGCCGCCGAAACGGGCTACCGGGTGGAGACCGCGCTGGTGTCGCGCCTCATCGCCGACGCCACCGGCCAGCCAGGGGTGCTTCCGCTGGTCTCCCACGCGCTACTGGAAACCTGGCGGCGACGTCGTGGCAACACCCTCACCCTGGCGGGGTACGAGTCCACCGGCGGGATGGAACACGCCATCGCCCAGACGTCCGAAGCGGTGTATACCGCGCTGAACACAAGCCAACAGGCCCTGGCCAAGCAAATCTTCCTGCGGCTCACCGCACTGGGCGAAGGCACGGAAGACACCAAACGCCGCATCGTCCGCAATGAACTCGCCGATCCCAACGCCGCCGAGGTGCTCGACGAACTGGCCAAAGCACGGCTGGTCACTCTCAACGGCGACAACGTGGAAATCGCCCATGAAGCGCTGATCCGGTCCTGGCCCCGGCTCCGCGGCTGGTTATCCGAAGACCGGGAAGGTTTACGCCTGCAGCGTCAGATCACCGAAGCGGCAGAGGCATGGGAGACAGAGGGGCGCGATGACGGGGCCCTCTTCCGGGGTACTCGCCTGGCCGCCGCACGGGAATGGACCGCCACCAACGATTTCGTCCTGTCTACCCGAGAGCGGCAGTTCCTCGATGCCAGCACCGCTGCCGAGGCCAGGGAGCAGGCGGCTGCCCGCCGCCGCACGCGCCGCCTGCGGCAGCTGGTCGCGGTGCTTGCCGCACTGCTCATCATCGCCACAACGACCAGTATCTATGCGGTTCGCGCCGGACATCTGGCAGCGCAGCAACGCGACATCGCCCTATCGCAGAAGGTCGCAGCGGACGCCATCGAGTTGCGTGAGGCCAATCCGCCACTGTCCGCACAGCTCGCTCTGGCCACCTATCGTCTCTCTCCCACCGTCGAGGCTCGCAGCAGCCTGCTCAGCACCTTCGCCACGCCCTACGCCACCCGGCTGACCGGCCACACCGATCGCGTCAACTCTGTCGCAGTGAGCGCCGACGGGCGTACCCTCGCCACCGGCAGCCGCGACGGCACGGCACGGCTCTGGAAGGTCACCAATCCGCATCGCCCGGAACAGCTCGCCGTACTCACCGGTCACCGCCAGAACGTGAACGCGGCCGCCTTCAGCCCGGACGGACGTACCCTCGCAACCGCAGGCTGGGACCACACCGCCCGGCTGTGGGACATCACCGATCTTCGTCACGCCCGTCAACTGGCTGTGCTGCCACACGCCGACAATGTGAACGCGGTCGCCTTCAGCCCGGACGGGCGCACGCTCGCGACCGCAGGCGACGACAAAACAGCCCGCCTGTGGAACCTCGCCGACCGCCTCCCCCGGGCAACGCTGGCCGGCCATACCGAGGCCGTCGTATCGGTGACGTTCAGTCCCGACGGCCGCACGCTGGCGACCGCCGGCTTCGATCACGCCGCAGCATTGTGGGACGTTACCGATCCAGACCGCCCAGGCGCGCCGCGCATGCTGACCGGTCACACCGCCGAGGTCGCCTGGGTCGCGTTCAGCCCGGACGGGCGCCTGCTGGCCACCGCCGGCAACGACCACACCGCGCGGCTGTGGAACGTCGCAAACCCGGACCGCGCGAGCGCACAAGCGACGATCACGGGTCATCGAGACATCGTGAGGTCGGTGGCGTTCAGCCCCGATGGGCGGTTCCTTGCCACCGCGAGCCTCGACGACACCGTACGCCTGACCGACATCACCGACCCCGGTCACCCCATGTTCCTGGCAACGTTCACCGGTCATACCGGCAACGCCGTCTCCGTCTCCTTCAGCCCCGACGGGAATACGCTGGCCACCGCCAGCGACGACTACACCGCCCGCCTATGGGACCTACCGGGGCCGGCGCTGGCCGTGCACAACACCGCCGACGTGTACTGGATCGCGTTCAGCGCCGACGGACATACCCTGGCCACCGTGGGCAAGGACCACGCCGCGCGGCTGTGGGACCTCACCGATCCCGACCGTCCTCGCCTCCGCTCCATCCTGAGCGGCCACACCGACGAAATCTGGGGTACGGCGTTCAGCCCGGACGGACGGATCCTGGCAACCGCCAGCTACGACCGCACCGTACGCCTATGGGATGTCGCCGACCCCAGCCACGCAGCCGTACAAGCCACCATCACCGGCCACACCGACAACGTCAACGCCGTGGCCTTCAGCCCGGACGGACGGACCCTGGCCACCGCGAGCCTCGACCACACCGTGCGTCTCGTGGACATCGCCAACCCTCGTCGGCCCCGTGATCTGACGAGCTTCGTCGGCGACGCCGATGGGGTGAACGCGGTCGCCTTCAGCCCGGACGGGCACACGCTCGCGACCGCAGGCTGGGACCACACCGCCCGGCTTTGGGATGTCACCGATCGCCGGCGGCCCCTTCCGCTGACAACCCTCTCCGGACACACCGACGGCATCAACGCCGTGGCCTTCAGCCCGGACGGGCATACGCTAGCCACCTCCGGCTTCGATGACACGGCCCGGCTCTGGAAGGTCACCGACCCTCGAAACCCCAAAGCACTCGTCACCCTCACCGGCCACACAGACAACGTCAACATGGTCGCCTTCAGCCCGGACGGCCGCACGCTCGCCACTGCGGGAAACGACGGCGCCACTCGATTGTGGAACATCGCCGACGTCAACCGCCCTCAGGAGCAGTCCTCCTTGGAAGTCCACTCCGACCGGGTGTCCTCGGTTGCGTTCAGCCCCGACGGGCACACCTTGGCGACCGGCAGCTACGACCGCACCGCGCTGCTATGGGAGACCGATGCCGAACGGCTGGCCACACGGCTCTGCCGGCTCGCCCATCCGCCGATCAGCGCAGCGGAATGGGATCGGTACTTCACCGGGCTGACGTACCGATCGCCGTGCCCCTAGCTGGTTCAGGCGCTTGAGTCCCCGACTCCACGCGGTGAAGCGGGCGTTCAGGCCGGCCAGCTCGGGATCGATCCGGCTCGAGGGTGTCGATGGTCATATCTTTCGTTGATCGGCCTGATGAGAGCACAGGACAGTGCGGCCCCGATAACTCTCCGATGCGACCCCTCATGGGCAGGCACTCCGGAGTTTGTTCGGAAGTTGTTGTTCGCCCCCATGCGCCCGATGTCGGACAAACAAAACGGGGCTAGACAGGGAGTCGCGGCTACCGACTCTGGACAAGTGACCGGACAAGTCGGTGCCGAAGTCGTTACCCAAGGACGAAAGAAGGAATCATGCGACGGAGCCAAAACCTTCGGCTTGTGTTGCTGTCAGCGGCACTGGGCTTCAGCCTTACGACGCCCGGCATCGCGCACGCCGCCACATCCGACGCCGCGAAAAAGATAGCGGCGTCGGCGACCGCGGACGGCAAGGCGGGGCCTTCTAAGGTGCTCAGCTACTGCCCCGACGGCGCCCCGCCCGCCGGCTACCGGCACCAGTCCAGCTACTGGGGCAACGATGACGCATGCGCCAGATGCTGGCTCGAGGCCGACATATGGGCGCAGCAAGGTTACAGCGGGTACTGCTGGGATGTCGTTCCCGGCGCCGTGGTCGCGCTCTATCTCCGGCCCTGACCGCTGAACCGGCCTGCGTGCGCACCGTTCTGACTGGTATCAAATACGTCCGGCCGGGTACGGTCAGCGTGGCGGCCGACCGCATCCCGTGGTGAGCCGAGTTCTGAAGGTCGTCTACCTCGTGTCGGCTCCTGATCCCACCCCTACAATGCGCCCGCGTAGAGCCAGCGGCCCTCGACGCGGACGAATCGGCTGTGCTCCTCCATCTCCCCCGGCCGGCCGCGCTCGAGGTAGTGGGCGCGGAAGCGGACCGTGCCCTCGGTGTGTACGACGCTCCCGCCGGTGCTCTCCAGGACCTCCAGGCGCACCCAGCGCAACCGCTTGCCGAGGTCCAGCCGGGCGGGGCGGGAAGCCAGGTGCCAGGTGCGCAGGAGGTAGGCCGTGTCGCCCATCCCGAACGCGGTGAATCGGGATCTCATGAGCTGCTCGGCGGTGGTGGCTGCCCCCTTGCCGCGATGGAGTCTGCCGCAGCAGTCCTGGTAGGAGGCGGGCAGGCCGCAAAGGCACGAACGAGGCATGCGCTCTATTCTGCCCCCGGCGGGTCCGGGATATCGCGCCCCGGACCCGGTCGGGCTGTCGCATCCCAAAGCCTGGCCGGGCTAGTGCGCTCCGAGGTCCAGCTCGGCCCGGGGTAGGCGCCCCCGGCACGACAGGCTGACGACGCGGTCGAGGCCGCCGTGCAGCTCGATCACCCGCTGCGCCCCTGCCGCCTGGTGCAGGCCGTCGGGACCGCCACGCCTCCACGGCTGACTAGCTCGACCAGCTCAGCCAGCCCTGCGAGGGGGGACTTCGTCGTGCTTTGTGTCACGACATCCCATCCATGGTGCCCGACTCAGCCGCCTGTGTGCTCCTCGGCCTCCGCGATCAGTTCCGCGCTCCACAACCGCCGCATCTCCGGGCAGCTCTCCAGCAGCTCGCCGAGCCGCCCGCGGCCGGCGACGCGGCCGCAGTCGAGGACGATGATCTGGTCGGCGCGTTCGAGGGCCGCCTGCCGGTGCGACACCACCAGGACGGTCTCGGGGCCGCGGCCGGCGATCCTGTCCCACAGCAGCCGCTCGGTCTCCACGTCCAGCGCGGACGACAGGTCGTCCACGACCAGCAGCTCCGGGGTACGGACCAGGGCGCGGGCGGCGGTGGCGCGCTGGACCTGGCCGCCGGACAGGCGGACGCCGCGCGGGCCTACGACGGTGTCCAGGCCGTCCGGCAGCTCGGCCCGGTCCGTCTCGAATGCCGCCAGTTCCAGTGCCCGGCCGATCTCCTCGTCGGTGGCCGGCCAGCCCAGGAGCAGGTTCTCGCGGAGGGTCTCCGAGAACAGTCGCGGGACCTGGCCCGCGTACGCGGCCAGGCCCGGGACGAGGAACGTCCCCGGGTCATCGATCGGGACGCCGTTCCAGGAGATCCTCCCGGAGTCCAGAGGCAGGAGGCCGAGCAGGGCGCGTACCAGGGTGGTCTTGCCGGACCCGACCGCGCCGGTGATGACGGTGAAGGAGCCGCGTTCGAGGCGCAGGTCCACCTCGTGGACGCCGCGCCCGCCGTCGTGCCGCACGGTCAGCCCGCGGGCCTCCAGCACCTCCAATCGGTCCACCCCTTCCGACCGTGCCGCCGACGGAAACGGTGCCACTCCCGAGGCCGACTCCGGTGCCGGAGTCGAGGCCGGTGGGGGAGTCGAGGCCGGTGGGGGCGGGTCGTGGTGGAGCCAGACGCCGTTGTTCCTGGACAGGTCGTCGGCGGTCTCGTACGGGGCCATGAGGCGGGTGAGCCGTTCCGTGGAGACGGCCGCCTGGGGCAGCCGGTACAGGACCGCCCCGATCGTCCGCGGCAGCGCCGTCAGCCAGCCGATGTAGCTGGTGAACAGCGCCAGGTCGCCGACCGTGAACTCGCCACCGCGCATCGCGGGCGCGGCCAGCAGCAGCACGAGCCCAATGCTGAGCTCGATGGTCGTGCCCGTGGCGGCGTCGAGCAGGTCGGTCGCCAGCCGGTCCTTGACCGCGGCGTCGCGGCGTCGCCGGTTGTGCCGGCGCAGCCGCTCCAGCGCGGCCTCCTCGGCCCCGGCCGTCTTGATCGCGAGCACGCCGCCGAAAAGCTCTCCGACGTACGCCGTGACGGCCGCGCCGAGCTCCCTGGCCCGCCGGTGCAGCCGCCCGATCGGCCGCCGCAACGTCCTGCTCAGCACGCCGACCGCGATCATCGGCACGACCAGCACCAACGTCATGACCGGGTCGATGGACGCCATGATCGCCAACGCGGCCGTGGCGAACAGCGTCGTGCCCGCCAGGGTGACGCTCTCGTCGGTGAAGTCGACCACGTCGGCCACGTCGTCGCGCAGGCGGGCGACGGACTCGCCGGAGGAGTGCGGCAGCCGGGCAGCGGCGGGGCCGCGCGCGGTCAGCACCGAGCGGAGCACGTTGGCGCGCAGCAGGGTGGCCGCCGCGGTCCACCAGTAGACGCCGTATGTCCACGCGATGATGATCATCACCCCGCGGGCGACCTCCACGCCCACGAACGCGGCGCACAGCCACAACGACAGCTCCAGGCCGGCTGGGTGATGCCCGCTGAGCTGGTCGAACAGCTGCTGCAGCACCAGCCCGCCGGCCAGCGGTATGACGTGGACCGGCATCCACAGCAGCGCCCCGACCAGGTAGCGGCGCAGGTCGAACGTGGCCAGCCTGGTGGCCACCAGCATCACCGGCCTCACCGGCCCACCCCCGCCAGGTCGAGGAGGCGGCCGTACCGGCTGCCGGGGTCGGCGGCGAGGTCGGCGCGGCGGCCGTACTCGATGATCTTGCCGTGTTCGAGTACGGCGATCTTGTCGACGCGGGACAGCGAGGAGAGCCGGTGTGCGATGATCACGCCGGTTCGGCCGCCGAGGAGCCGGTCGATGCTCTGCTCGATGCGGCGTTCGGTGGCCGGGTCGAGCCGGCTCGACGCCTCGTCCAGCACGACGAGGCCGGGGTGGGCCAGGAACGCCCGCGCGAAGGCGATCAGCTGCGCCTCCCCCGCCGACACGCCGCGCAGCTCGGTGTCGAGCCCGGATGGGAGGGCGGCCAGCCAGTCGCCGAGTCCGACGCCGTCGAGAATCTCCCGCAACCGATCGTCATCCGGGCGGAAGGGCGGCGGGCGGAACAGGGTCAGGTTGTCACGCACGCTGGCGGCGAAGAGCTGCACGTCCTGCGTGACCACGCACATCCGCCGGCGCAGGGATGCCGGATCGGCCTCGCGCAGATCGACGCCGCCGACCGTCACGGCGCCCTCGACCGGATCGTAGAGGCGCAGCACCAGCCGGGCGAGGGTGGTCTTGCCGCTGCCCGTGCGCCCGACCAGCCCCAGCGTCTCACCGGGGGCCAGCGTGAGGGTGACGCCGGACAGGACCTGCTCGTCGTCTCCGGGGTAGGCGAAGCTCACGCCGTCGAGGCGCAGCCCGAGCGGCCCGGTCGTGGGCAGCGGGCGGGGGCGGGCGGGCTCGCGGAGGGTGCGGCGCTCGGCCAGCAGGCCGCCGATGCGGGCGAGGCCGGCCAGCGCCGCCTGGTATTCCCGGATCTGGTCGATCAGCCGCTCGAACGGCGCCCGCACCATCAGCGTGTACTGGAAGAGCAGCACGGCGGTGCCGACCGTGAGCGTGCCCGCACTCATCGCCCAGGCGGCGAGGCCGAGCATGATGGCCGTGCCGGCGGCGAACGCCACCGACGTGCCCGCCAGCAGCATGGTCCCGACGCGCGCGTCCCGGTGCTCGGCGCGGAACAGGGCGGCGCTGACCTGGTGAAGGCGGTGGACGGCGTGCGCGCCCGCGCCGTTGGCCCTGAGGTCCTCGGCGCCGGCCAGCCGCTCATCGAGGGTGCCGAACAGGGTCGCGCTCGCCGCTCGCGACCGGGCCGCGGACGGGACGGCGGCCCGTTGGGCGCGGGCCATGCCGTACCCGATGAGGACGCAGTACGCCAGCAGCGCGCCGCCGATGCGCCAGTCGACGCCGAACACGACGACCACCACCCCGGCCAGGAGCAGCACGCTGGCCACGACGTCCAGCAGGAACGCGACGACGAAATCGGCGACGGCCACGACGTCGCCGTCCACGCGCTCGATCATCTCCCCGGGCGTGTGCCTGCCGTGGTAGGCCAGGTCGAGGCCGAGCGCGTGCCCCGCGAGGCGCTCGCGCAGCCGGTTGGTGCCGTCCCAGGCGAGCCGGCTGGCGAGCCAGGCGGTGACCATCCTGGCGGCCTGCCCGGCGACGGCCAGCGCCAGGTAGCCGATGGCGATGAGCGTCAGGTGGCGGATGCTCGCGCCGCCGATCGCGTCGTCGACGAACCGGCGGGTGATCTGCGGCGCCGCCAGCGGGAGCGCGGTGGCGGCGGCGATGGCCGCGGCGAGCGCGGCGGCGGGGCGGGGTCCCGGCCGGAGCAGGCGCAGGACGGAGGTGCTATGCGGTGGAATCCCCTGGTCGAACGGTCTCAAGAAGCGTCATGCCCTTTGGGTAGGAGTCAGTGTGCTGGGGGGACATGAACGCTTCCCGCATCTGGGGCCTCCTTGATCGCTGGGCGAGCCACTGCCGGTGAGTACAGCACCCCCGTCCCGCGCAGAGCAACCGAATTAACCGGCCAACACGCCTGCGGGCTCGATGAGGGCATGCCGATCGGGCGAGTCCCCGGCGACGGTGCAGGCGGCGAGCCGGCCGGGCAGCAGGCCGTGGAGCCGCTCCAGCAACCGCCTGATGAGGATCGCGACCTCGCTCGGCCGCATGGTGTCCGGTGCGTCGAACTCCATCCACCGGACCAGGTCGTGCCCGGCGGCCGGCGGGAAGCGCACGCTCTGGCCCGCCCACGACGAGCGGATTCCCATCCGGTACGGCCGCAGCCCGCCCAGCCGGACCCCTCCTGCCCCGTCCGCCAGCAGCTCTGCCGACTCCTCCACGACTCCCGCCGTGACTCCGGGCGCGCCCACCGCCAGCTCGCACGCCACCGGTACGCCGGGCGGGATCGCGGACATCAGGCGGCGCAGGTTGACGGTCATGCCGTCCAGGCCGGTCGCGGCGCCCAGGAAGTCAATCCGCGTCACCGTGATCGTCAGGCCGCGGCATCGGGCCAGCGCCTCCCGGGGGAGCGCGGCCACCCGCGCGGCGTCCAGCCATCCCGCCCACGGCCCGCTCTCCGGTGGCGGCCGCGTCCCGGTCAGCCAGCGGACGCGCTCGCCCGGCTCGCCGCCGACGTACCACAGGGGCCGGATCACCCGCTCGGGCGTCCAGCTCGCCCACTGGACCGCGGCCAGCTCGGGGACGCGACGCAGCGCGGCGACGTGGTCGGCCACGAACCGCCCGCACAGCGTGACCCGCGCCGCCCCGAGGGCGTCCACCAGGGCGAACGCGGCGGGAAGCTGGTCGCCGTCGTCCACCAGCACGTGCGCGCGACGGAGCTTGGCCGCCTCCTTGGCGAGGTGGATCTCGGGGTGGAACAGCTCGCACCGCCGGGCCGCGCGCAGCACGTCGCGGCTGCTCTGCGGGCAGCCCTCGGTCAGCTCCAGGCCGTCGGCGGCGAGCCGGACGGCGGGGTCGCCGGCCAGCTCCAGAGCCGTGCCCACCGCTCTCAGGTGGGCGTGGTCGAACGCCTTGCGCTCCAGGACGACCGCCGCCGCCCGCCCGGACAGGGCGGTGAGCGGCCCGTCGCCGAGGCGTTCGGCGGCGGCTCGCAGGCGGGCCGGGTCGGCGAGGCGCTCGACCAGCCGCTCGTTGAGGTCGAGCAGGAGCATTCCGGCGGGCGGCACGACCTCGGTGGTGAAGTCGGTGAGCGGGGGTACGACGAGGAGATCCATCAGCCGCACTCCCCCGGCCACGGGTACGGGTACGGGTACGGGCACACCCCCGCCCGGCCGGCGTGCGGTCCGGCCGGGCGGGCGTCCCGGCGTGCCCGGCCGCCGGGACGCAACAGGGTCCACTCGTGTTCGCGCAACGCCCCGGGCTCGCCCATGTACACGTTCTCGCTTTCTTGGCCATAAATTTCGGAAAGCATGTTCAACTCAGATGTTTACAAGATCATTTTTATCTGTCAATGCATTCGTTCATGAGAAATAAATGAGAATCGGTCACCGTCCGCGATTGCAGTTCCTGGAGGATTACCCGCCAACGCCAGCAAATGCCTCCATATGGGACGAGGCTGTTTACTTTGCGTAGCCGTCCACCTATCCTGCCTGTACAGCGGCCCACAGCCAGAGGAGAACGCATCCGGGGAGACCAGGAATTCCCACCCGAAGAATGGCAGCGCATTGCACCGGAGCATAAATGGCGGACGGCGCTTCCCCGTGCGCTCGCGCCCGCCACGATAACCGGGTCGATTGCCCGGAGCTGTTTTCCACGCCCCGCCCGCTGGGCACGATCAGGTCGACGGCGGACGGCGGCAACGGGGGGTGCGGGCGGTCGTGACGGATGACGGGCGGCGCGGGTGGCCGCTTCTCTCGACGCCGGTGTTCGCGGTGGCGCTCGCCGGGGTCACCGTGCTGGTGGTCGGGATGGACATGGCCGCGAGGACGGACGTGCGGCTGCTCCCGCTGCTGGTCTTCCTGCCGTCGATCGTCTCGGGGCTCGGCGCCGTGTGGCAGACGGCCGTCGCGTCGGTGTGGGTCGTGCTGGTGGTGCTGGGATCCCTGGCCCACCTGGGCGCGGACCTGGACGACAACCTGCTGGCGGCCGGGTTCACGGCGATGTTCGGGCTGGTGAGCGTGCTCGGGTGCCGCTACCGGGTGCGGCGCGCGGAGGAGGTGCACCGGCTGCGCTCCGCGGCGGCCGCGCTGCAGCGGCAGATCGTGCGCCCGCTGCCGCTGCGCACCGCCGACGTGGTCGTGGACGGGCTCTACCAGCCGGTGGAGGAGGACGCGATGGTGGGCGGCGACATGTACGAGGTGGCCGCCTCGCCGTACGGGACCCGGGTGCTGATCGCGGACGTGCAGGGCAAGGGGCTGCCCGCGATCGGCACGGCGCTGGCGGTGCTGGGGGCGTTCAGGGAGGCGGCGTACCGGGAGGACACGCTCATCGGGGTGGTGCAGGCGCTGGAGTCGGCCGTGGCCAGGCAGAACACGTTCGCCGCGCGTACCGGCGAGCCCGAGCGCCTGGTCACCGCCCTGGTGCTGGGCATCAGCGGGCAGCTGGGGGTGGAGGCGGTCAACTGCGGGCACCTCGCGCCGTACGTCATCCATGACGGCGACGCCCGGGAGGCGGAGCTCGGCGAGCCCGCCGTGCCCCTCGGCCTGGCCACGCTGGCCATGACGTCGCGCCGGAGCGTGCGATTCCCCTTCCCTGACGGGGCGACGCTGCTGCTGTGCACCGACGGCGTCACCGAGGCCCGCGACCGCAGCGGCGTTTTCTACCCGCTGGAGGAGCGGCTGCGGTCGTGGGCCCTGGCCCCGCCCGCCAGATTCGCCGAGACGCTGGGCGCCGACGTGCGGGACTTCACGGGGGCGGCCCCGCGCGACGACGTGGCGATCCTCACGGTCAGCAGGACCCCGCGCGACACCGGAACCGTCCGGCATTTCTCCGACAAGATCGGACAGAGCGCATTTTCATGAACCGCTCCCTCCATCGGCGCGTATCTACACACATCGGACACGGTTCCATGGAGGTGTCGTGGAGCTCAGCCTCTTGCGTACACAGGCCCACAGCCCGTCGTACTTCACGCTGATGCGCAGCTCGTCAGGAGAGCGCGCGCCAGTGGATTTCTGCATTCCGTGCAACCCATACTTCCCGACGCCCGACATCTTCGAGCACCTCGGGAGGAATCTGGAGACGATACTGAAGTTCTATCCGAGCGACGCAGGCACGATCACCTCGGAGCTCTGCTCCACGCTCGGGCTCCACCCCCAGACGGTCGCCATGGGCAACGGGTCGACCGAGCTGATCACCTGGATCGACCACCTCCTGGTACGGGAGAGCCTGGCGGTGCCGATCCCCACCTTCGGCCGGTGGACCGACCAGCCGCTGGAGACCGGCAAGCGGGTGGACATGTATCCGCTGCTGGAGAGCCGCAACTTCACCCTCGACGTGAGCGACTACGTCTCGTTCATCCGCATGCGCGGCTCCCGCGTGGCGGTGATCTGCAATCCCAACAACCCGGACGGAGGCTACCTGCCCAAGCACGAGGTCATCCGCCTGATGGACGAGCTCATCGACCTGGACCTGGTCATCGTCGACGAGTCCTTCGGCGACTTCGTGGACGCGGAGCCGTACCCGGGGGTGGCGGACGAGGCCGCGGTCCGGCCCAACGTGATCGTGCTGCGCAGCCTCGGCAAGAACTTCGGCCTGCACGGCGTCCGCTTCGGCTACATGGTCGCCAACCCGGCCCTGACCGCCCGGGTGCGCGACGCGTTGCCCAAGTGGAACCTCAACTCGTTCGCCGAGGTCATCGTGTTCATGATGAAGCAGTTCGGCGGCGCGTACCGCGAGAGCCTCCAGCGGCTGAACAACGACAGGCGGGCGATGTTCCAGCAGCTCAGCGCCATGCCGGGACTGGAGGTGCTGCCGTCGCAGGGCAACTTCCTGCTGGTGAAGCTGCCGCCGGGGCAGGACGGAGTGCCGCTGCGCGACCACCTGCTCACTGAGCACGGCGTGTACGTCCGCGAGTGCGGCAACAAGCTGGGCACGACCAGCCAGTTCCTGCGGCTGGTGGTGCGGCCGCAGGAGGACGTGCGGCGGCTGCTGATCGGCATGACGCAGTTCCTGTACTCGGGCAGCCTGCACGAGATCCCGGTCATCGGCCTGCACCACCGGCACGCCAACCCGCTGTCCGCCTGACGGCCGGCGGAGGCGGCACCGCCCCTCCGGGGACCGCCGCCGTGCCCCGGTCTCACCTGCATGACCGGGGCGGCGGCCTAGCCCTGGTGGAGCCGGTACTGCCTGGGCGGCTTGAGCCCGCGCTGGGCCATGACCGCGCGCAGCCGGTCGGGGTAGTCGGTGATGATCCCGTCCACGCCGTCGTCCATGAGCTTGTTCAGCGTCGGCTCGTCGTCGATCGTCCACGGGATCACCTTCAGACCCAGTGCGTGGGCCTGGTCGACCATGTCCTTGGTGACGTACGGGACGTAGCCGGGATCGGTGATCTTGCCGTTCTGCGGGAACCCGTGCACCGGCGAGAACGCGTCCGCCCCGAACGACTTGACCGCCTTGAGCGGGTCACCGCCGAAGTCGTCGACGTCGATGCCGCCGAGCCACGGCGAGGCGCCCGGCTGCCCGGTCTGGAGGAAGTCGCGGTTGGTGAGCGCGACGAGCGGCAGCCGCGGCTCCAGCTCCCGCATCCGCATCAGGGCGCCCCAGTCGAAGCTCTGGACGGTCACCTGCCGCAGCATCCCGGCCCGGCGGATCTCGCGCAGCGTCACCTGGACGAACTGCTCCCGCGGCGCCGTCTCGCTGGGCGCGCCCGCCTCGACCTTGGTCTCGACGTTGAGCTTGACGCCGTGCGCCCGATACCGGTCGACCAGGTCGAACACCTCACGCAGGGTGGCCATCGGCGCCCCGGGCACGGCCCGCTGCCCGGGGAATTCGGCCAGCGTCTGCGACCCGCAGTCCATGGTCCTGACCTGGCGCAGGGTGAGCGTGTTGACGCACTTGCCGACGTACGGGAACTCGGGGTCCCCCGGCACGGCGGGCGCCGTGTCGCGGCACTTCCTGGCGCTGATCCGCCTGTCGTGGGTGACGACCGCCTGGCCGTCCTCGGTGATCTGCACGTCGAGCTCCAGCGTGCTGACCCCGAGCTCCAGCGCGTTGGCGAACGCCGCCACGGAGCTCTCCACCACGAGCCCGAGCCCGCCCCGGTGCGCCTGCAGGTCGAACGCCTGCCCCCGGTCCGCCGCGGCCACGCCCGGCACGGCCGCGAGCGCCGTCCCTAGAGCCGCCGACGCCACGACCGCATGCCATCTGTTCATCTTCACCCTGGACAAGATCGGTCATGCGGGATACGGGACGGCGTACGCGAGGTGAGCGCGGGGCGAAGCCTTGAGGCGTATAGCGTACGGTACGCTGTACGACAATGCGGGGACCCGGGGCGTTGTAGGCTGTCCCAGCTCTATCCGCTTACACCATAAAAAATCACACGATAGAAGGGTTCCGTGGTCTCCAGCCACCAGGTAAGCAGCGTGCACCATCGCGATCACACCGCCGCCGACAACCATGATCTCATCCAGGTCCGCGGCGCACGCGAGAACAACCTCAAGGGCGTCTCCCTCGACCTTCCCAAGCGGCGCCTCACCGTCTTCACCGGGGTGTCCGGCTCCGGAAAGTCCTCGCTCGTCTTCGACACGATCGCCGCGGAGTCACGGCGGCTGATCGACGAGACCTACACGGCGTTCATCCAGTCGTTCATGCCGAGCCTGGCCCGCCCCGACGTGGACGCGCTGAGCAACCTCAGCGCGGCGATCATCGTCGACCAGGAGCGGATGGGCGCCAATCCCCGCTCCACCGTGGGCACCGCCACCGACGCCCACACCATGCTGCGGATCATGTTCAGCCGCATCGGCGTCCCCCACGTCGGCCCGGCCTACGCCTTCAGCTTCAACAGGGCCGAGGGCATGTGCCCGCAGTGCGAGGGGCTGGGCAAGGCGTCCGAGATCGACGTGGACGCGCTGGTCGACAGGGAGCTGTCGCTGAACGAAGGGGCGATCAAGGTCCCCGGGTTCGCGGTGGACTCCTGGCAGTGGCAGGTCATGTCCGGCTCCGGCCTGTACGACCCCGCCGTCAAGCTGAAGGACTTCACCCCCGAGCAGTGGGACGACCTCCTCCACAAGCCCGCGACCAAACTCAAGTACGGCACGAACAACTTCACCTACGAAGGTCTCGTCCCCAAGGTCAGGCGGTCCTACCTCGGCAAGGACCGGGAGTCGATGCAGCCGTCGGCGCGGGCGTTCGCCGACCGGGCGCTCAAGCTCGACGTCTGCCCGTCCTGCGGCGGCTCCCGGCTGAACGAGGCGGCGCGCTCGGCCAGGATCGACGGGCTGAACATCGCCGAGTGCTCGGCCATGCAGATCAACGACCTGGCCGGCTTCGTCCGCGGCGTCGGCGATCCGGGGGTCGGCCCGGTGCTGGAGGGGCTGCTCTCGACGCTGGACTCGCTGGTCGAGATCGGCCTCGGCTACCTGAGCCTGGACCGCGAGTCCGGCACGCTGTCGGGCGGCGAGGCGCAGCGGGTGAAGATGGTGCGGCACCTCAACTCCAGCCTCACCGACGTCACCTACGTCTTCGACGAGCCCACGGCCGGGCTGCACCCGCACGACATCCAGCGGATGAACAACCTGCTGCTCCAGCTGCGCGACAAGGGCAACACGGTGCTCGTGGTCGAGCACAAGCCGGAGACGATCGTGATCGCCGACCATGTGGTCGACCTCGGCCCGGGCGCGGGCACGGCCGGCGGGCAGCTCTGCTATGCGGGCGACCTGGACGGGCTGCGCGCCTCAGGCACGCTGACCGGCCGCTACCTCGGCCACCGGGTACGCCTGCGCGAGCACGTGCGCAAGCCCACGGGGCAGCTGCCGATCGCGGGCGCCACCCTGCACAACCTCAGGAACGTGAGCGTGGACATCCCGCTCGGCGTGCTCACCGTGGTCACCGGCGTGGCCGGGTCGGGCAAGAGCTCGCTGATCCACGGGTACGTCGCGGGGCGCGAGGGCATGGTCGTGGCCGACCAGTCGCCGATCCGCGGCTCGCGCAGGAGCAACCCGGCCACCTACACCGGGCTGCTCGACCCGATCCGGGCGGCGTTCGCCAAGGCCAACGGGGTCAAGCCGGGCCTGTTCAGCGCCAACTCCGAGGGTGCCTGCCCGGCCTGCAAGGGCATCGGCCTGATCTACACCGATCTGGCGATGATGGCCGGGGTGGCGTCGGTGTGCGAGGAGTGCGAGGGCAAGCGGTTCACGCCCGAGGTGCTGACGTACACGCTGCGCGGCAAGAACATCAGCGAGGTGCTCGACATGCCGGTGGCCGAGGCCGGCGAGTTCTTCACCACCGGCCAGGCCAGGACGATCCTCGAGCGGCTGTCCGCGGTCGGGCTCGGCTACCTGGGTCTGGGTCAGCCGCTGACCACGCTGTCCGGCGGCGAGCGGCAGCGGCTCAAGCTGGCCATCCACATGGCGAAGAACGGCACGACGTACGTGCTGGACGAGCCGACCACCGGCCTGCACCTGGCGGACGTGGACCAGCTGCTGGGCCTGCTCGACCGGCTGGTCGAGGACGGCAACACGGTGATCGTGATCGAGCACCACCAGGCCGTGATGGCGCACGCCGACTGGATCATCGACCTGGGCCCGGGGGCCGGGCACGACGGCGGCCAGGTCGTCTTCTCCGGCACGCCGGGCGAGCTCGTCGAGACGGGGACCTCGCTCACGGCGATCCACCTGCGCGACTACGTCGGCCGCGGGTAGCGGGGCGCGGCGGCTCCCGGTCACGTCCGCGACCGGGAGCCGGCTGGTGAGGTCACGGACAGCCTCCCGGAGGCCGGAGCGATGGCGCGAATCCGGCATCGACGCCGACCGGCTCGACGCAGGCGCTCTAGACGGCCAGGCGGGCCAGGACCCGCGCGAACTCCGGCGGCGGCGCGACCACGAGCCTGGTCTGCCCGTGGTGCATGACGATGTCGGCCTTGATGAGCGTCAGCCGCCCCTGGTGCCACCAGTAGACCTGCGCACTGAGCCCGCCCGCGCGCGCCGCGTGGACACGCAGCCGCTCGATGGCGCGTACCACGGCGATCCCGTCCACCGGATGCACGAGCAGCGTGTACGGGTCCGGCAGCGCCACGAGCGCCCCGTCCCGGGGCACGGGCAGGTAGTCGCCCAGCCACCGCAGGTGGGTGGCGGCCGACGGGCTGGGCCCGGTCAGCCGCGTCACCGGCGTGCCCGACAGGTCGATGGCCTCCGCCGGCAGCCGCTCCTCCCGCCGGACGTTGGCGACCGCCAGGTCCAGCGCCTGCGCCGTGGGAACGGGCCAGCAGCCGGCCTCCTCGGGCCGGACGGCGCGCGAGCCCACGGTGAGCAGCTCCAGCAGGTCGGCGTTGAGGTGGCGGCCCACCACCCGGCTCGGGTCGGCCACCTCGTCCACGGCCTCCACGCGGGTGCGGAGCAGCGGCCCGGCCTGGTCCAGATCGCACACGTCCAGCCGCTCGCCGGCGGTGGCGACGGCATGGGCCAGGTGCTCGGAGACCAGCATGGGCCAGTCCTCCCTGGCCCGGCGCCCGGCCTCGCGCCGCAGCCCGGTCAGCTTGACGACCAGCGTGGTGTCGCCATTGAGCGTCACGGAGGCGCCGTCACGGGCGAAGTCGTGGGTGAAGCCGAGGGACTCGGCGACGAGCGCGAGCAGCGAGTCGAGATCGACGTCCTCGGCGGGCCTGCGTGCGGGCTCCCGGTCCCGCCTGAACAAGCTCACGCGACGTGTCCCTTTCTGTCGGATTCGTCCCTCCTACCTTGCCCGGTCCCCCTCGCGGATCGGGCCAGCTAGGGAGCACGATTCGGTATCGATAACCCCAAATCTCCCCAGCCACACCGTCATCTGGGGTGACCCGTGTCCCACCGGAAGTCCCGCCAGAATGGGCACTCCGAGCGGCCCCAGCCGGTCCCGCAGGACGGGGTACGGGTCCCCGCAGCCCACCCACGACCCGAGCGCGATCCCGCGCACCCCGTCGAACGCCCCCGCCTGCAGGAGCTGCGTGAGCATGCGGTCGATCCGGTACGGCTCCTCCCCCACGTCCTCCAGGAACGCGATCTTGCCCGCGAACGACGGCTGCCACCGAGTGCCGCACATGGAGGCCAGCAGCGACAGGTTGCCCCCGGACAGCACGCCCTCCGCCCGCCCCGGCGCCAGCACCAGATCCCCCTGGACCGGCCCGGCCGTGCCGAACAGGGCCGCCTGCAGGCTCTCCCAGCTACGCGGCTCGGGACACTCCTCGCCGGCTATGACGTCGCAGGCCGGCATCGGGCCGTGCAGCGTGGGCACGCCCAGCTCGATGGCGAACGCGTTGTGCAGCGCCGTGATGTCGCTCGACCCGAGGAGGACCTTGGGGCCCGCCGCCCGCATGGCGTCCCAGTCGAGCAGGCCGAGGAGCCGGCCGGCGCCGTACCCGCCCCGGCAGCAGAACACCGCGGAGACGGCCGGGTCGCACCAGGCGGCCTGCAGGTCGGCGGCCCGGGCGGCGTCGCCGCCCGCCAGGTAGTCGAGCTCCTGGCGGTCGAGCACGTGAGCGCCGGTCACCACCTTCAGCCCGAGGCCTTCCAGGCGCTCGACGCCGCGCTCGAGCAGGGCGGCGTCGGGCGGCCCCGACGGCGAGACGATCGCGACGGTGTCACCTTGCTGCACCGATCAATTCCTTTCGATGATCTCCTGGGCGGACGCGAGCCCGGCGGCCGGACGCACGGTCAGCGCCGGGGACGCGCCCGACGCGGTGCGGGGCGCCGTGCGGCTCGATGACCTTCTCGCGCCGGCCTCGCCCTGCGGCCCGCGGTGGCCGGGGATGCCGGAATCGGGTGAGATGCCCGCTCGGGTAAGGACCGACACCGGCATTGGCTCATTCACGTGGGAAACGGTGTCACACTTGGGTGCCGTATGCGACTTCCGCCCCACATCCTCGTGGTCAACGGCATCAAGGTCCGCCGGCCGGTCTTCCTGCTGGGAGCTCCGCATTCCGGCGCGGACCTGCTGGCCCGTGCCCTGAAACGCTCCCCGGGCTTCCACGTGACGATGGGCCGCGCGTGCGTGGCGCACGTGGTGTACGCCTTCGCCCGCAAGCCGTCCATCGGCCGCACGTCCGGGGCCGTGCGCGTCATGCGCGACGCGCTCGCCGAATCGTGGCAGGTGCTGCCCCGCTCCTGCGGCGAGTGCGCCGAGCCGTGCAGGGAGGCGGGCGGCGTCACCGGCACCGGGCCCTGCGTGGTCACCGGTGAGATCACCAGGTTCGGCGACGGCAGCCCCGACCTGATCTACAGCGCTCCCGTGCTGCTGCAGGCGTTCCCCGACGCCCGTTTCGTGCAGCTCATCCGCGACGGCCGGGACGTGGCGGCCGACATGCTGGCCGATCCGGCGTGCCTGGCCTGGTTCCGGCCGGCGATGCTGCCGGAGCAGACCGAGTTCCCCAACGCGTTCCTGGGCGTCAACAAGGACGAGCACCTCGACCGGTGGAAGGGCATGGCGGCGGCCGGCAAGTGCGCCCTGCGCTGGCGCAGCGCCGTACGCCTGAGCGCCGAGCTGCGCAGGACGCTGCCCGAGGGGCAGCTCCTGACGCTCCGGTACGAGGACCTGGTGCTCAAGCCGGCCGAGGCGGTGACCACGCTGACGGAGTTCCTGGAGACGCGGGTGTCCAAGGTCGCCCTCTACGGCCGCGCCCCGAAGGTCGGCTCCTGGCGGACCCGGCTCCGGCCGGCCGATCTGGAGCTGGTGGAGAAGGTGGCGCGCGAGGAGCTCAAGCGGCTGGGCTATCCGAAGAGTTGAACTGGGTGCGGTAGAGCTCGGCGTAGAGCCCGCCGCGGGCCAGCAGCTTCTCGTGCCCGCCGCGCTCGGCGATGCGGCCGTCGTGCACGACGAGGATTTCGTCGGCCTCCCTGATGGTCGACAGCCGGTGCGCGATGACGAGCGACGTACGGCCCTCCAGCGCGGTCTTCAGCGCCACCTGCACGGCCGCCTCGGACTCGGAGTCGAGGTGCGCGGTGGCCTCGTCGAGCACGACCACGCGCGGCGCCTTGAGCAGCAGCCTGGCCAGCGCCAGGCGCTGCTTCTCGCCGCCCGACAGGCGGTAGCCACGGTCGCCGACGACGGTGTCGAGCTGCTCGGGCAGGCCCTCGACGAGATCGCCGATCTGCGCGGCCTTGAGAGCCTCCCAGATCTCCTCGTCGGTCGCCTCGGGCCTGGCATAGCGGAGGTTGGCCCCGATCGTGTCATGGAAGAGATGGGCGTCCTGCATGACCACGCCCACGGTGTCGCGCAGCGAGGCGAGCGTGGCGTCGCGCACGTCCAGCCCGTTGATCCGGACGGCGCCCTCGTTGACGTCGTAGAGGCGGGAGACGAGCGAGGTGATCGTCGTCTTGCCCGCGCCCGAGTGACCGACCAGGGCGATGAGCTGCCCGGGCCGGGCCGTGAACGACACGCCCTTCAGCACGGGATGCGAGGGCCCTGTGTCCTGCCTGGCCACCGACTCCAGCGATGCCAGGGAGACCTCCTCCGCGGCCGGATAGCGGAAGCGCACGTCGTCGAACTCGATCGTCACGGGGCCGTCCGGCACCGGCACGGCCCCGTCCCGCTCCGCCACCATGGGCCTGAGGTCGAGGATCTCGAAGACGCGGTCGAAGCTGACGAGCGCGGTCATCACGTCGACGTGCACGTTGGACAGGGATGTGAGGGGGCCGTAGAGGCGCATCAGCAGCGCGGCCAGGGCCACCAGCGTGCCCAGCTCGAAGACGCCGGACACCGACAGGACGCCGCCGATGCCGTACACCAGGGCCGTGGCCAGCGCCGCGACCAGGCCGAGCGCGACCCGGAACACGGTGCCGTACATGCCGACCGTCACGCCCACGTCGCGCACCCTGGCCGCCCGCCTGCCGAACACCTCGGCGTCGTCCTCGGGGCGCCCGTACAGCTTGGCGACCATGGCGCCGGCCACGTTGAACCGCTCGGTCGTGACCGAGCTCATCTCGGCGTCGAGCTGCATCTGCTCGCGCGTCAGCGCCGACATGCGGCGGCCGACGAACTTGGCGGGCACGATGAAGACCGGCAGCAGCACCAGCGCGACCAGCGTCACCTGCCACGACAGCACCAGCATGGCGCCCAGCACCAGGACCAGGCTGACCACGTTGGAGACCACGGACGACAGCGTGCTCGTCAGCGCCCGCTGGGCGCCGATCACGTCGGTGTTGAGCCTGCTGACCAGCGCGCCGGTCTGCGCCCGCATGAAGAACGCCACCGGCATGCGCTGCACGTGGTCGAACACCTCGGTACGCAGGTCGTAGATCAGCCCCTCGCCGATGCGCGAGGAGAACCACCGCTGCGCCAGCGTCAGCCCGGCGTCCACCAGCGCCAGCACGGCGATCGCCACGGCCAGCCCGATCACGACCCCGGTCTGCTTCGGCAGGATGCCGTCGTCGATGATCGCCTTCATCAGCAGCGGGTTCGCGATCACGATCACCGCGCCCAGCACGACGAGCGCCAGGAACGCCGCGATCTGCCTCGTGTGCGGCCGGGCGTACCGGGCGATGCGCCGGACCGTGCCGGGACGCAGCCGCTGCTTGGTCACCGACTCGTCGTGGCGCAGCGACCTCATCACATTGGGGCCGAAGCCCCCGCCCATCATCGCCATTCGGGGGATCCCACCTCCTCCCCGGAGACAGCGCCGCCGAGGCACCCGCCGATTCCCGGATCAGCTCACCGCGAAACCCGGACAGGCGATGGATGCCGCGCGGCCGCTCCAAGGAGCGGAGCGGCCGAGCCGGCTCAGCCGAACAGGGCCTTGATGCGGCCGGCCTGTTCCAGGCCCTCGGCCGCACACTGCTCCTCCAGGGTGCGTGAGCCCGCCCCCTGGAGGAGTCGTTTCGTCGCGGCCGCCGCGTCCCGGTTGGTCGACAGCAGCTCCGCGATCTTGCCTTGTACGGCTTGCTCCAGGTCGCCCCGGGCGACCACTTTCTCGGCGAGGCCGATCCGCATGGCCTCGTCCGCGCGCACGGTCCTGGCGGTCAGGCAGATGTCGATCGCCTTGGCCAGGCCCACCAGCTCGACGAGGGGCTTGGTCCCCGTCAGGTCGGGCACCAGGCCCAGTGCGGGCTCTTTCATACAGAACGAAACATCATCCGCCACGATCCGCAGATCGCAGGCCAGCGCGAGCTGGAACCCCGCGCCGACGGCGTGCCCATGCACTGCGGCGATCGAGACGATCTCCGGGCGGCGCAGCCACAGGAATCCCGCCTGGGCCTGCCTGACGCGTTGCTCGAGGTCCGCGCCCTCGCTCGCGGCCGCCGAGTTGAACGAGCCCTGCCCGGGCACCCCCTCAGTTGTGAACATTCGCAGGTCGATCCCTGCCGAGAAGGACGGTCCCTCACCTTTCACGACGACGACGCGCACCTGCTCGGGCAGGCTCTCGCCGATGCGAGCCAGTGCCGACCATGTCGCGAACGTTTGTGCGTTGCGCTTTTCCGGCCGGTCCAGCGTGATCGTCGCTATCTCACCGTCCACCTCGAATCGGAGCCCGATCTCGGCCAATCTCTCGGCAGAGACGTCCTCCGCGTACCCCCCACGCTGTCGCGCCTGTGCTTCCGCCATCGCCCGCTCCCTCCGATGCTGACCGTCGCGCCCGAGCCTACAGAATATGATTCTGGGCCCGGGCGCGACGGTGGCTGACTAGGGACGGGCGGCTGCGGTCGCACGTTCCGAGGCGGCCGTCAGCGCTTGGACTTGCCTCGAGTCGCCCCGCCGCGCCCGCGCAGAGTCACACCGGACTCGCTAAGGATGCGGTGGATGAACCCGTAAGACCGACCGGTCGAAGCAGCCAGCGCGCGAATGCTCTCGCCCTGGGCGTAGCGCTTCTTGAGATCGCCGGCCAGTTTTTCCCGGTCGGCCCCGGTGACCCGGGTGCCCTTCTTCAGTGTCTCGGCCACGAGTACCTCCTGTAGTGCCGGACTTCCGCAGCGTTACTCCGCCATGATCAGTCATTTCAGCGGGATCGGCTACCTACTCCACGGGAAAAGATCCGTACCCACTCAAATTAAGATCAGGCAAGTGCCACAAGATCGGAAAATTCGTCGCTCCATGCGTCTTCAGTTCCGTCCGGTAGCAAGATCACCCTATCCGGTGACAGGGCGTCAACGGCACCCTCGTCATGTGTGACTAGGACGATTGCTCCTGAATACGACCTCAGAGCGGTGAGAACTTGCTCCCGGCTGACCGGATCGAGGTTGTTCGTGGGCTCGTCGAGGAGGAGGACGTTGGCGCTGGAGAGGACCAGCATGGCCAGCGCGAGGCGGGTCTTCTCACCGCCGGACAGCACCCCGGCAGGCTTGTCGACGTCGTCGCCGGTGAACAGGAACGAGCCGAGCACCTTGCGCAACTCGGTGTCGGTGAACTCGCCGCCGGCCGATCGCATGTTCTCCAGCAGGGTCCGGCCGGCGTCGAGAGTCTCGTGCTCCTGGGCGTAGTAACCGACCTTGAGGCCGTGGCCGGGCCTGATCTCGCCGGTGTCGGGCACTTCGATGCCGCCGAGCAGGCGCAGCAGCGTGGTCTTGCCGGCGCCGTTGAGGCCGAGGATGACGACCCGGTGACCTCGGTCGATGGCCACGTCGACGTCGGTGAAGACCTCCAGCGACCCGTACGACTTGGACAGGCCCTCGGCCATGAGCGGGGTGCGCCCGCACGGCTGCGGCTCGGGGAAACGCAGCCGGGCGACCTTGTCGCTCTGGCGCTCCTCCTCGGTGCCCGACAGCAACCGGTGCGCACGGCGCATCATGTCCTGGGCCGCCTTCGCCTTGGTGGCCTTGGCGCGCATCTTGTCGGCCTGCGCCAGCAGCGCTCCGGCCTGCTTCTCGGCGTTGGCGCGCTCGCGCTTCCTGCGCTTCTCGTCGGTCTCGCGCTGGGCGAGGTAGACCTTCCAGCCGACGTTGTAGTGGTCGACCGCCGACCGGTTGGCGTCCAGGTGCAGGACCTTGTTGACCGTGGCTTCAAGAAGGCCGACGTCGTGGCTGATGATCACCAAGCCACCTTGATGAGACCGCAAAAAATCACGAAGCCACCCGATTGAGTCCGCATCTAGGTGGTTTGTCGGCTCGTCGAGAAGGAGGGTTTCCGCACCGCTGAAAAGAATTCGCGCCAATTCCACGCGCCTGCGCTGACCCCCGGAAAGCGTTTGCAACGACTGGGTCAGCACCCTGTCGGGCAGGCCGAGACTGGAGGCGATGGAGGCGGCCTCGGACTCGGCCGAGTAGCCGCCCAGCACGTGCATCTGGTCCTCGAGCCGGCCGTACTGCCTGACCGCCTTCTCGCGGGTGCGCTCGTCGGCCGAGGACATGCCGACCTCCGCCGCGCGCAGCTTGCGCAGGACCTCGTCGAGTCCCCGCGCGGACAGGATGCGGTCGCGCGCCAGCACCTGCAGGTCGCCGGTGCGCGGATCCTGCGGCAGGTAACCCACACTGCCGCTGGTGGTGACGGAGCCGGCGGCGGGCAGGGCCTCGCCCGCCAGCACCTTGGTCAGCGTCGTCTTGCCGGCGCCGTTGCGGCCGACAAGCCCTATCTTGTCGCCCGGATTGACCCGGAACGAGGCTTTTTCGATGAGCAGGCGCGCACCTGCGCGCAGCTCGATATCATTGGCGATGATCATAGTGGCGGACACTCCCGAGCTAGGAAACGAGGGTTAGGGCGTGGCGACGCCGATCAATCGGGAGTATGCATACCGATCAGTGTAGGCCCCCATGAAGGGGGCTCACCTCTGGTTAACGTTCCGCCAGGTGCTCGCCGATCAGCGCGAGGTTGTGGATGGCGGCCAGGCCGAACTGCGCGGCCCCGTTGGTGCTGACGAACGGCGCCTCCCGCACCGGCGACAGCACCTCCGGCCCGTCCACCACGGTCAAGTGCCAGTCCCGCTGCCGCTGCATCGGGTTGCTGTTGAGCTGGTCGCCCTCGTCGAGGTCGAACTTCCGCCACGCCCACGCGGCCAGCTCCGCGTCGCCCATCCGGGCGGCCGCGTACGCGGTGAGCCTGCTGTGCGCCTGGATCAGCGAGATCCCGGACAGCCGCTCCCCCACCTCCGCCTCCTGCTGCTCGGGAGTGGCCAGGTAGAGGCGGCAGTAGTCCAGCCACGCCCGCTCGAACCCGGGCGCGTCCAGCCGGAGCGCGATCAGCTCCGCGCAGATCTCCGGCAGCCCGAACAGGGAGGACAGGTGCGAGACCGAGATCTTGTCCCGCGAGGTGTCGAACCGGCCCGTCGCCAGGTTCAGCCGGGCCTCGCCGGTCAGGAAGCCGTTCGGCAGCGCCCCGATGTCGGCCATCGTGCCCAGCAACCGGTCTCTGGCCCGCTCGTCGCCGTGCCGCTCCCACCGGGTCAGCCAGGCCGCCGCGAGCGACCCCCAGTCGGTGCCGAGCCCGACCGACAGCGCCGCCGGATCCGGGGTGTAGACGTCCTCGCGCACCTTGCGCGTGGGGTCGATCACCGTGAACGTCTCCTCGGGCACGCTGAGCTCGTCCATCAGGTCGCCGGTGCGCTCGTCGGCGGTCAGGTAGTAGTAGAAGCGCCGGTAGGCGGCGTTGGAGATGCGCAGTTGCTTGCAGCTGCACCCCCAGTGCTGCACGTTGTGCCGGCTGCCCAGGCCCTTCCAGCGGCCGAGGTGGTAGACGTCGACCTCGCCGGTGTGCCGGGTCATGGCCTCGGCGAAGCGGAAGACGTCGGCCCGCCCGGTGCGCAGATACTGCAGCCACAGCCACAGGTCGGGTGACAGCTCGGAGTTGTCCCAGGCGTAGCCGCCCACGTCGTAGCGCCAGGTGTGCCGGTCCTGGTCGTAGGTGTGCATGACGTCGCCGTAGTCCCAGAACCCGTACCACCTGCGCTGCTCGCGCTCCCGCACGTACAGCTCGAACAGGAAGTCCAGCCGGTCCTCGATCTTCGCGTGCGCGGGCGTGGAGCGGTCGGGCAGCTCCCAGACGCCGAACACGCCGGCCTCCCGCACCCGCTCGGGGGACGCGGCCAGCAGTCCCGGCGCGTTCATCGCGGCCGCGTAGGCGGCCAGGTCCGGCGAGGAGGGCGTGGTGTCGCAGGCGCGCAGGGTCAGCTCGTGGGAACGCGCCACGCCGTGGGCGTCGCCGAACCCGGGCTCGTAGTCCTCGTACGTGATCTCCAGGCCCTCGAGCTGCTCGGCGAAGGTGTCCTGGCCCATGCCGTCGTGGTAGAAGCGAAGGTCCATGGCGGGCGCGGACGGCGACCACAGCCAGACGGTCGCGGTGGCCAGGCCGGTGGCCGCGTTCCTGATGTCCAGGCGCGTCGGGTGCAGGCGCCAGAAGTCGCGCAGCCCGAAGCCGAGGCCGCCGCTCACGCCGCCGAGGTAACCGTACCCGGCCGAGCGGGTGCCCGACGGGATCGTCACCCACGCGTGGCCGTCGGCGGTGCGTTTGCGCAGCGTGAAGCCGTCGGCGGAGCCCTGGTCGAGCGTGTAGTCGTTCCAGGCGGGGATGAGGTGCAACCGGTTGCCGACTTCGGGGTCGATCGCACCGCACGGCTTGCCCGCGACCTGTGCCCTGCGTACGGACTCGCCGGGGTCGCGGCGCAGCCCGGTCAGGCCGCGCACGGCCTCAGTGAGAAAGCCCGTGAGGAAGCCCTCGGAGCCGGCCAGCCTGATGTGCCTGTCGTGCGGCTCGTCGCGCATGACCACGTCGGCACGCAGGCCGAGCCCGGCCAGGAAGTCCCGCTCGGGGTCGCCGTCCCAGACGAACGTGTGCATGACGCGCACGTCCTCGGCGCCGGCGTAGAAGTACAGGCGGACGGTGAACGGCAGCCAGTCGCCGTGCCGGCCCTCCAGGCGCACCACGGCGCGCACGGGGCCGTCCTGCTCGACCGTGACCCGCTCGACCAGGCCCGTGGCCTGCTCGCGGGCCACCGGACCGCCCTCGTCGGGGGTGGGCTCGCCCTGGCGCAGGCTCACCAGGCGGACGTCCCTGGCGATCTCACGGCTCCCGCGTGAGATCGACCGGGCCAGCGTGCCGCCCGCCTCCTCGATCGTCCAGGTGACCACGCCGGTGCCGACGGTCAGCACGCCGCCCTCGCGGGCGACGGTGACGGGCGTGGCGGGCGCGGCCGGCCCGCGGCCCGGTTCGAGCCGGTACGTCTCCGCGGGCCCGGGCTGGGCGCCGATGGCGTGGGCCGACCACTTGACCGAGCCGTCCGGCCAGGTGGCGGTCACCCAGCTCTGCACGGGCACCTCGCCGCCGTCCGCGCCGGTCAGCGCGAACGGCGTGCCCCGCTCGACCGCTCCGCGCGGCCACGGGACTCCCCAGGTCACCCCCTGCTCCCCCGGCCGGTCCAGCCAGCGCAGTGCTGTCATGCGATCTCCTTCAGCCGCTCCGCGACGATCCTCGCCACCTCGTCGGCGCCGCGGAAGCAGAAGTGGGTGTCATCGGCGATCCCGTCCGGGTAGAGCGGGTGCACGCCGGGCGGGAAGTGCGTGAACAGGGTCGTGGACCCCTCCGGGCCGAGCCGCTCGTACAGCTCGGTGGTGGCGGTGGTCAGGTCGATGAGCGGCACGTCCTCGGCGACGGCCAGCGCACGGACCCGTTCGGGGTAGTCGCCGTGTGTGGGGACCAGCCGCTCGCCCTCCCATCGGCGCCGCTGCACCGGCGTGCACAGGACGGGCCGCGCCCCGGCCCCGCGCGCCTCCTCCACGAAGGCGCGCAGGTTCTCCTGGTACGGCAGACCTGGATCCTTCTGGTCGTTGTGCCCGAACTGGATCACCACCAGGTCGCTGGGCACGACCTCGCGCAGCAGCGCCGCCCACAGGCCCTCGGCACGGTGGCTGGCCGTGGTGGCGCCGCCCTTGGCGAAGTTGCGCACCGGCCCGCCGGCGTACGCGCCGAGCTGCGCCCCCCAGCCCGACATCGGCGCTTCGAACGCCGGGCAGGAGGCGACCGTCGAGTCCCCCGCCAGCAGGACCGTGCGCGTCATTCCTTGACCGACCCGATCAGCACGCCCTTGGCGAAGTGCTTCTGCAGGAACGGGTAGAAGAACAGGATCGGCAGCGTCGCGATCACCACGACGGCGAACTTCAGCCCCTGCACAGGGAAGAAGGCCGTCTCGATCGCGCCGATGGCGTTGGCCGCGTCGGGGCTCGTGAGCTGCCGCACCAGTACCTGCAGCGTCCACTTCTGGTTGTCGTTGATGTACAACAACGGCGACATGTAGTCGTTCCAGATGCCCACGGCGTAGAACAGCGAGAACGTCGCGATGATCGGCTTGGAGAGGGGCAGGACGATCTTGAAGAAGACGCCCATCTCCGAGCACCCGTCGATGCGCGCCGCCTCCTCCAGCGCCTGCGGCAGCTCCTGGAAGAACGACTTCACGATGATCAGATAGAACGGGTTGATCGCCAGCGGCAGGATCAGCGCCCAGTAGCTGTCGAGCATCCCCAGGTCGCGCACCACGAGGTAGGTCGGGACGATGCCCCCGCCGAAGACCAGCGTGAAGATGACCAGGTTCAGCACCAGGGTGCGGCCCGGCAGGTATCGCTTGGCCAGCGGGTAGGCCATGGTCAACGTCAGCGTGAGCTGAAGCACCGTGCCCACCGCGGTCACGATGATGGTGGTGATCATCGCCCGCAGCATCGTGTCGTTGGCGAAGATGTACTCGTAGGTGCTGGTGACGAACTTCTCCGGCCACAGGAAGAACGGCCGCGCCGAGATCTCCCCTTCGGTGGCGAACGACCCCGCGAGGACGTAGAAGAGCGGCAGAATGGTGATCAGCGCCAGCGCGCCGAGCACGATGACGTTGAACACGTCGAAGATCCGGCCGCCGAGTGTGTCTTGCTGCTTGATCGACATGATCCCTCGCTCCCTAGAACAGTCCCCGCTGGCCCATGCGCTTGGCCAGCCAGTTGGAGCCGAAGATCAGGACGACCCCCGCCACGCCCTTGAACAGGCCGACCGCGGTGGCATAGCTGTAGCCGCCCTGAGTGACACCGACGTAGTAGACGAAGGTGTCGAACACGTCCGCGACGGAGCGGTTGAGTGAGTTGGTGAGCAGCCAGATCTGCTCGAAGCTCTGGTCGAGCAGGTTTCCGGAGGTCAGGATCGCCATGACCACGATCGTGGGCCGGATGGCGGGCAGCGTGACGTGCCAGAACTGCCGCAAGCGCCCGGCGCCGTCCATGCGGGCCGCCTCGTACAGCTGCGAGTCCACGCCGGCCAGCGCGGCCAGGTAGATGATCGTTCCCCATCCGGACGTCTTCCACAGCAGCTGCATGATGACCAGCGGCCGGAAC
The DNA here is from genome assembly GCF_005893125.1 of Nonomuraea basaltis. GTDB lineage: Bacteria > Actinomycetota > Actinomycetes > Streptosporangiales > Streptosporangiaceae > Nonomuraea > Nonomuraea basaltis. The sequence goes on from NZ_VCJS01000088.1 coordinate 43,149, forward strand.
CACTCCGACTGCGCCATGTAGTCGGCCTTGGCGCCGCCGCCGGTCAGGGTGTGGATCCAGCTCGCGATCACGCCGAAGTCCACCGAGAACAGGATGTACGTCAGCGAGAAGACGATCGTCCAGGACAGGAAGTGCGGGATGTAGATCAGCGACTGGACGTAGCGCTTGTAGACGTTGATCCGCAGCTCGTTCAGCAGCAGCGCGATGATGATCGGAGCAGGGAAGACGAAGATCGCCGTCAGCAGCGCGAGGAAGAGGGTGTTGAAGAGCAGGCGGCTGAAGTCGGGCCCGGTGAACAGATCCTCGAAGTGCTTCAGGCCGACCCAGGGGCTGTCGGCGTAGCCGAGGAACGGCACGAAGTCCTGGAAAGCGATGGTCAGGCCGTACATCGGCGCGTACTTGAACACCGCAAAGTAGATCAGACCGGGCAAAATCATCAGATAGAGCCAGCGGTAGCGCTGCAGCGCCGAACGGACCGTCACCCTGCCCGGCCTGCGCCTCTTACCCTTGGGGGCCGCCTTCGTGGCCGGCGGCGCCAGGTCGGTGGCCACGAAGGCCTCCTTTCGCGGGGAAGGGCCCGGGATCGCGCCCGGGCCCCTCCAGGTCGTGTCGGCTCAGTTGAGGCCGAGCTTGGCGATTCCGGCCTGCAGCTCGCTGAGGATCTGCGTACCGCCGCTGTCGTACCAGCGCTTGATCTCGGCCTTGTACTGCTCCTCGGTGATCTCACCGGCGAGGTACTTGATGCGGCCGTCGGTGACGATCGGGTTGAGGGTGGCGCCCTTCTCGACCTGGGTGACAGCGATCACCGGCAGCGACGGGTCGTGCACCGCGGTCTGCAGGTCCAGCTCCATCAGCTCGTCACGCCGCTTGATCCACTCCTTCTCGGCCTCGCTCGGGCGCGCCCACTCGTAGGCCTCGCCGGCCACGCCGACGCTGGAGGTCATGCCGAGCTGGATGAAGGCCTTCTCCACGTCGTTGGCGATGACCTTCATCGCCGGGTCCTGGTCGTTGAGCTTGACGGCGAAGCCGTTCTCGACCTTGAAGTTGCGTCCCTCGATCCCGTTGTTCACCAGGATCGCGCCCTCCTTGGAGGCCAGCTTGTCCAGGACCTTCAGCACCTCGTCGAGCTGCTGCTCGGTCCGGATCTTCTGCTTGGAGACCGCGACGATGCCGTTGTAGCCGGTGAACGGGTAGGAGAACTTCTTCCCGTCGGGCCGGCTGAGGTTACCGGCCATCGTGACCTTCTGGTCGTACGTCTTGGCGTCGAGCTCCTTGAACTTGTCGAAGAGCGCGCCGGCCCGGACGTTGACGTCGATGGTGATGCCGCCCTTGCCCTGGATGAACGGGTCATCCCACTTGGCGGTGTCCAGGGTGGCCCAGTCGGGGTTGGTCAGGCCCTCGTCGATGAACCTCTTGATGTACTTCTGGGCCTCCCAGAACTCCGGCACGTCGAACTCGGGGACGAGCTTGCCGTCCCGCATGCCGTAGTTGTTGGGGGTGCCGAACCAGACGTCCATGACGTTGTACGGGCTGGAGGCCGAGAAGTTGACGCCGGGCCACTTCGGCAGGATCAGGCCGTAGGTGTCCTTCTTGCCGTTGCCGTCCGGGTCCTTCTCGGTGAACGCCTTGGCGATCTCGTAGAGGTCGTCGGTGGTCTCCGGCATCTTCAGGTTCAGCTTCTCCAGCCAGTCCCTGCGGATCATGATGGCGGAGCGCAGCAGGGGGCGGACCCGGTAGACGCCGTAGTTCTTGCCGTTGGTCTTGGAGTTGATGAAGGCCTGCTCGGACTTCGCCTTCAGGTTCGGATACTTGTCCAGCTTGTCGGTCAGGTCCCAGAAAGCCCCGGCCTCGGCAGACTTGACGAACGACGGGCCCTTGTTGTCCTGAATGACCATGACGTCGGGGAGCGAGCTGGACGCCAGCGTGACGTTGGTCTTCTCGTTGTAGTCGGCGTTGGGCACCCAGGTGATGTTGAGCTTCTTGCCGATGAGCTTCTCGACCGCCTGCTGGATCTCTCCCTTGGGATCGGGGGCGGTGCCGAACAGCGGGACCATCATGGTCAGCGTGTTGGCGTCCGCCTCACCCCCCTCACTGCCGCCGGAGCATGCCGTGGCAGTGAGGGCCACCGCTAGCGTTAACACACCGGCGAGGAGCCGGCGACGACGGGATGCGCTCATGAGTTCCCTTTCAAATGCAGGCGCGCCTCGTTCTCCTCGAAGAAGCGCAGGCAGAGCCACGTGTTGATATAGATCCACGCACCGGCGCTGATGATCAGCGCGAGAACGGGCACCGTCGCGGTCGCGGTCGCGATCGCCCAGAGCGCGAACAGCAACAGGACGGTGGAGGCCGGCCGGGTCAACGCGAGGAGCGACGCCTTGGGGATGTAAGCCCAGAGCGGCAGCTCGTAGTGCGCGTACAGCGGCCCTATGTACGCCCCGACCGTGGCCAGGAGGAGCAGCGCCACGAACGTCGCGATCCGCAGCGCGCCCGATCCCGGACCTTGGGCGGCGAAGTACAGGTAGTTGCCGATCAGGACGGTGGCGAGCAGCGCCATCGGCAGGACGACCAGCGAGGCGCGGACGAACTCCCGTCGGTAGACGGTCCAGAATTCGGTCCAGGCCTGAAACGTTTCATTCCGAGCATGCCTCCGAGCCAGCGTGTAGGCGGCTGCAGTGGCGGGCCCGAGCCCGAGGATCACGCCTCCCGCGAGGGTGAAGACGATCCACATCAGGTTCAGCTGAACTGCCCAGATGAGCTCTGAACAGGCAGCTTGAATCCTGAACGACATGGCGGGATGGTTCATCCGGCACCACCTTCTCGTGGCATGTGCACGGATACGGGGGTGGGTTGTTGCACCGTGGTTCCTGCCCGATTACAAGCGAGTGAACGGCGGTTGGTGTGAAATTAGTGTTGAATCGACTCAAAGTCAATGACGAGATACCCGGAGATTTCCGTACTCTCCGATCAACGGGGCCATCTGCCGGAACCCGATCTTGCCTCCTGCCAGGGCAGGGCCGCCGATCGAGCCGTCGTCCTGCCAGCGGAACGAGACCAAATCGTTGATTGAGAAGGTGATCTCCGACCCCTTGACGTCGAGCCGGACCGCGTAGGGGCCCTCGGCGTCGAGCACCGCCGGAAGCGGGTCGGGGCCCTGCGCGACCAGGTGGAACCCGTGGCTCTTGCGCAGGTTGCAGGTGTGCAGGGCGCGCTCGGAGGCCCACATGCGGCGGAAGTAGGAGACGTGGTAGGCGTCGATGTCGCCGTGGTGGTACTGGTCGTACGGGCCGGCGCGCTCGGCCAGGGCAGGGTCGAACAGGTCCTCGCCGTTCCCGCCGCGGGCGTGGAAGAACATGATGGCCAGGCCCGGCTCCCTGACCGGCCAGAAGTCCCACTCGACGCGCACGTCGGCGGGGAACTCCTCGGGACACCACAGCACCAGGTTGGCCGCCTGCCCGTCGGACGGCGGCCTGAGGCTCTCCAGGCGCATCCGGCCCTGCGGGAACGACACGGCGCCGTCGCCCTCCATCCGGAAGCCGGCCAGGTCCTCGGGGGAGGCCAGGGGATTGCGGTAGAGCTCGGTCAAGGAAGGAAACTCCTTCGGTGATCACGGCGAGGCACGCTGCGCTCGCCGCTCGGTGGATTGGCGAGGAGGCGTGCGGCGGGGGGCGGCGCAACACGCACGGTGCCCGGCACGGGGTTGAGCCGGGCACCGGCACGCCCCGGTCAGGAGCGATCGGCCCAGCCTCTCAGGGCTCGCGACGCGGGGCGCTGGACTCGCGAATCACCAGGTCAGGCTGGAAGATCACCTGTCTGTGGCGATGCTGCTCGGGCTCGGCGACCTCCTCGAGCAGCAGGTCGATGGCCGTACGCCCGAGCAGGTCGCGCGGCTGCCGTATCGAGGACAAGGGCACCGCGGCGGCCGCGGCGAAATCGATGTCGTCGTATCCGATGATGGCCAGGTCCTCGGGCACGCGCAGCCCGTGTGAGGCCATCGCCTGTAAGAAACCGAGCGCCATCATGTCGTTGGCGCAGAAGGCCGCCGTGGGCCGCTCGTCGGGAGGAAGCGCCGCCACGCGCTCCCCGATGGCCCGCCCTTCGGCGACGGTCAGCGCAGGCGCGATGGAGGTGACCAGCTCGACGGCGCCGTCGGCGGCGGCGACGGCGCTGGTGACGCCCGCGTGCCGGTCGGCGACCTGTCTGATGGACGGCGGCCCGCCGACGAACATGATCCGCCGATGCCCCCGTTCAATGAGGTGAGCGCCGGCGATCTGCCCGCCGAGCCGGTCGTCGACCGCCACCGAGCACTGCAGCCCGGTGGCCGGGCTGTCGACCAGCACCACGGGCGTGCCCCTGGCGATCAGCTCCTCCAGCCAGGAGGTCTCCATCTCGACCGGCGTGATCAGTATGCCCATCACCCGCTGCTGTTCGAGCTGGTCGAGGTGGCGGCGCTCGCGGCCGGGGTCGCCGGCGCTGTTGCACAGCACCACCATCGTGTCATTGTCCTCGGCCACCGACTCGGCGCCCTGGGCCACGTCCACGAAGAACGGGTTGGACACGTCGAGCACGACGAGCCCGACCGTCCGGCTGCGGCCCACCCGCAGGTGGCGGGCCACCTCATTGCGGACGAAGCCCAGCTTCTTGATCGCTTCGAAGACGCGTTCGCGTGTGGCGGGGGACACGATCTCCGGGCGGTTGAGCACATTGCTCACCGTGCCCACAGAGACGCGCGCCAGCTGCGCGACCTCTTTGATGTTCCTGGTCGCCATCGATCCTCACGAGGCCGTGCTGCTGTAAAGGCATAAGTCGCTACGTCGGCGGTCCGCCGAACGCGACCCGCCGCAGGTGAAAAATCGGCTAAATGCGGCGCACCGCCGTACGCGGCCCGCCGTGAACTCGCTCATCATAGCGGCATTCAAGATTGTTTTGAATCGTCTCAACCCATCGAAACGGTCACGAGGGCACATCGGGCAACGGCGTCGCCGCGGTGGCCTTCATGCCGTCGAGCATCAGACGCAGGTATTTCCCAGGGCTTGCCGCCACGGGCCCGGGCAGCGCGTCGGGATGACAGGTGAAGACGTTCAGAAGATGGATGAGGTCGTCCACGCCGACGTCCGCGCGCATCGAGCCCTCCGCCTGCGCCCTGCGTACGAGAGCGTCGAACCGCTCCACCCACCCCTCCCGCGCCCGCGCGAACTCGGCCCGGTCGACGATCGCCTCCTCGGGCAGCTCGGCCAGCGCCGTGGCCAGGGCTGCCCGGCCGGGCGCGGCGACCCAGGAGACGAACTCCTCGATCGCGCTCCAGGCGTCGGTCGTGCTCTTCGCGGCCTCGTCCAGGGCGTCCGCCATGGTGTGGATGTAGTGGTCGCCGACGGCCGCGATCAGGGCGTGCCGGTCGGGGAAGCGGCGGTAGAGCGTGCCGACGCCGACCCCGGCGCGCTTGGCGATGGCCTCCATGGGCACGTTGACGCCGCGCTCGGCCACGACCTCGGCGGCCGCCGCGACGATCTTGTCGAGGTTCCGCCTGGCATCCGCCCGCACGTTCGACCTCCAAGTGGACGATCCAATTCCGGTTAGTGTACCGTCCACATAACCGGAATCTTATCGTCCACTTAGGGAGTCAAAATGATCGTGATAACCGGCGCCACCGGCTCCATCGGCCGAGCGCTCATCGAACGGCTGCACGGCCGCGACGTTCTCGCCGTGGTCCGGCGGCCCGCCGACGACCTGGGCTGCGACTACGCGCTCGGCGACTTCGACGAGCCCGACACGATCGGCAGGCTGCTGTCGCCGGGCGACCGCCTGTTCCTCAACAGCTCGCTCTGGCCTGGCTTCGTCGACGCCCACCGCGCGGTCATCGACCTGGCCGCGCGTGTGGGCGTGGCGCAGATCGTCGCGATCTCCGTACGGGATGCCGCGCCGGGCGCGAAGCTGGGCACCGGCATGCACGGCGCGGTCGACGCTCACCTCAGGAAGTCCGGCGTGCCGTGGTCGATCCTGCAGCCGACCGGATTCATGCAGAACCTGCCGCGGGACGTGCAGGAGGGCCGCTTCTACGGCTCGTACGGCTCCGCTCAGGTCAACTACATCGACACCAGGGACATCGCCGAGGTGGCGGCGGCGCTGCTGACCCGCCCGGTCGGCGCGGACCGCGACTACGTGCTCACCGGTCCCGAGTCGCCGTCGCACGACCAGATCGCCGAGCAGATCAGCGCGGCGCTCGGCCGCCCGGTCCGCTACGTGGATCTGCCCGTGCCGGAGATGGCCGCGCACCTGGAACGGCAGGGCGTCCCACAACCGCACGCCCGCGACCTGGCCGAGCTGATGGCCGAAGCCGAGGACGGCCGCTGGGCGACGACCACGGCGGCCGTCGAGGACCTGACGGGCCGCCCGCCCCGCCCCCTGTCCAC
>NZ_VCJS01000089.1 GCF_005893125.1 Nonomuraea basaltis
AATGCTTGGAAAATCAATCACCTGGCCAACACCCACCAACCGATGGATGTCAACCAAAGGAATCCGTCAAATCAATGACGGGGTTGTGCATCATGCACTGGCTTTTAACACACTGTTGAGTTCTCAAGAAACGGACGCGTACATCCCCACTAGAATCTCTTCCGAGACCCTCGCACGGAGGCGTTCATTTCGTTTTGTTTTCGCTCTGTTGTGTCTTAATTCTTTCAGCCGTTCAAGTTCCTGTCAAATTGACCGGACTTGCTCGACCTGCGGGAATTAAGCCACGCCCCGCTTCCGGGACAACCCCTCTAACTTACCAGCCGATCCGGACAGATGCGAACCGTCCTGGATGGACCTGAAGGAAGTGGGATTTTGCTGGGCATCTCCGGGGTTCTGCGAACCCCTCGGCCGCCCTGCGTGAAGCAACTCTAGCAGTCCGCCGCACCCACTTCGCGCCACTCAGGTAATCATGTGGTCCTTCCCTCCCCACCTGACCCTCAAACCTCCGCCACGCTCCCCATCCTCGACACCCCTGAGGCAAGCCGACCGCAAGTCATCCGCAATCGCCACCAGGTACGAAGTAGTCACGAGCCGACTGCGCTCTCGGAGGTGCCCGCTATGACCCGCTCGGAGTTCGACGACATCCGCGCCTTCCTCGCCGATGAGGCGACCCATGCCGGAGACCTGCTGAGAGTCGCCAGGACTCTGATCGACGACCTCGAGTACGCCCGTATGCGCGAGGCGGTGCTCCGTACCCACTACCTGCGCCTGCTCACGGCGGCGCGGGCGACGGTGGCGGCCGAGGCCGTCGACGCGCCCGACCCCTTGGCGTTCCTCCGGCACGAGCTGGCCGAGCGCGGGCAGTTGCCCGCGGACGGCGAGGCCGTGCAGCGCATCCTGGCCGACGCCCGCACGGCGGCCGCGCTCCTCGCCGGCCTGGAGAACGGCGTGCCGCAGCGTCCTCGCGGCATGCGCCTGCGCCGTTGCGTCGGCACGCACCGGCGCCTGCCCAGGTAGGCGGCTGCGGACAGCTCGGGCGGGCTCCTTGCTCCCCGGTGACCGGCGGACGACTCCGGACATACCCGCTCTTGGACGCCAGGCTGTCAGACTTCGCATATGTGGCAGCAGCTGCTGAATTGGGTGGCAATCATCATGGTCGGGATATTCGGCCTGATGTGGGTCGGCGTGGTGATTTATGCGGACGACTCTGCGCCTTGGATGCGAATCGCGCAGGTCGTCTTCGGGCTCCTGCTGCTCGGCTGGGCCGTGCGCAAAGCCGTCGTGATGATCACCGGCAGGGCGTGAGGGTCACGGCTGGCGCCCCAGGCCCTCTGTCAGGAGCCGGCGCTGGCTGATCAGGGCTTCGTCACGTAGTCGTCGGCCCCCGCGTCGAGCGCATCCACCTGGCAGCGGCGTCCCGAGCAACACCAGCCCCCAGCCGCACGCCCGCCGGGTGCGAGTCAGCGCCGCCCTCGATCGCGCCCCGTCACGGCCCTTCCTGGTCGCGTCGTGCGTGACCATGTGCACGTCGGTCGATCCGGACAGCGCCGTCGCCGTCACCCCCACGCCACGTGCGAGGACCTGCGGGAGCCGTCCCCTCCTCGACGTGCAGAGGACGAGCTGGGTGGCGTTCACGCCACGGGCGAACCCGAGCAGCGTGCGGGACGTGCACGGCCAGCAGGTCCGCGCCCTTGGTCCGGGCCGTGAGCGCGGCGTCGACCCGTTCCGGCTGGTCGACGTTGCCGTGGGCCAAGCGGCGGCGCAGCGCCTCCGGCGACATGTCGGCCCGCCGCACCACCTCATCGGGTACGGTCTCCCGCTGCGGCACGCCGGTGATCTGCTCGACCACGCCGTTCAGCGATTCGAGGTGCTGGATGTTGACGGTGGAGACGACGTCGATCCCGGCGTCGAGGATCTCGTCGACGTCCTGCCGGCGTTTGGCGGTGCGGGCACGGCCGTGGGTCTCGACGAAGCCCACGACCACGTCCTTGTCGTGTTCGCGGGCGCGGCGCGCCTCGCTCAGCATGGCGAACGTCTTGCCCACGCCGGGCGCCGCGCCCAGGTAGACACGCAGCCGCCCGCGGGCCCTGCCTCCCATTCCCCCAGGTTATGGCCGGTACGGCGGAGCGACCCCCCAGCCCCAGTGCGGCACCGGCGCCTGCGGCGGAGGCGTCGACCCAGGCTGCGAGTTGTGCTTGGCAAGCCGGGTGCCCCATTCGATGTAGCCGGCGAACGCGGCCCTGAACTCGGGGTCGTCGGGCAGCCCCACCTCGTCGGCCGCGTCCATGAGCAGGCTCACCCATCTGCGGCGCTGCGGCTCGGTGATCGCCTTGCCCAGGTGGTGGCGGAGCATGTTGGAATAGCCGCCGCGTTCCGTGGTGTACCTGTCCGGGCCGCCCAACACCTCGCTGAGCCACATGGCCACATGCTTGGGATGGTCCGGATCCATGTGCGCGAACAGCGGCCCGATCAGATCGTCCTTGACCACGCTGCGGTAGAACGTCTCGGTCAGCCGCTCGAACGCCTCGGTGCCACCCGCCCACTCGTACAGAGTCGGCACTGCCTCATCAGTCATGTAACGATGTAATCATTCTCTTGATCGCGCGGCAAGGCCGGCCGTCGCGCGGTCCATGATCGCGAACCCGGACGGGGTCGCGCGCGCGGGGCACGCGCCGGCCGCGCGCCTTCTCCTGCCGCCGTGGTGCCGTGGTGCGGGCGCTGACCATCATGGGCACCAAACCCGCCGGAAACGACGAAGTCCCTGGCCGGTGGCCAGGGACTTCGTTTTTGGTAGCGGGGGCAGGATTTGAACCTACGACCTCTGGGTTATGAGCCCAGCGAGCTACCGAACTGCTCCACCCCGCGTCGGTGTGTCATTCATAACTATACAGCCCCGGGAGAGTGCTTATGACCGTCAAGCAAAACCAGCCTCCCGCCACAACGAACAGAGGCCCGGTTTCCGTTTCCGGATCCCGGGCCTCCGCATTGGTAGCGGGGGCAGGATTTGAACCTGCGACCTCTGGGTTATGAGCCCAGCGAGCTACCGAACTGCTCCACCCCGCGTCGCGTTGTGTCTTAAGACTAGAGGCAACGAGGGGTGTGCGCAAACTGAGTGGCTAGGACGTGCCTCCCGCTGGGGATTCGGTGGGCGATGGAGCCGGCGACGCGGGCGGTGAGGTGGTGGCCGTCGGCGACGCCGTGGGTGAGGCCGTGGGCGCGGGCTGCTGGACGTTGGCGCTCTCGAGCGTCTTCAGCGCGTCCTCCAGCCGCTTCTGGGCCTCGCCATAGGCGTCCCAGTCCGGCGGGCTGGCCTGCAGCGCCTTCTGCGCGTCCTCGTACGCCTTCTTGGCGTTGGCGATCGCCGCGTTGAGCGCCGTGTTGGCCTGGTTGGGCGTGGTCTGCTCTTGCTGCTGGTTCTGTTGCTGTTGCTGCTCGGTGCCGAAGACCTTCTGCAGGGCCTCGTCCAGCGTGCGCCCCACGCCGATCGTGCTGCCGTACGACACCAGGACCCGCTGCAGGATCGGGTAGGGCTCCTGCCCGCCGCCCGCGGCCACCTGGATGTACACCGGCTCGATGTAGACCAGGCCGCCCGCGTACGGAAGCGTCAGGAGGTTGCCGTAGCGGACCGAGGAGGCACCGACGCCGAGCAGGTTGAGCTCACCGGCGAAACGGCTCTGGAAGGCGTTCTGCGCCTGTCCTGGGCCCGGGATGGGCGTGCTCGACGGCATCCGGAGGATGCGTATCCGGCCGTAGTCCCCCGACGCGGAGGACGAGTCGACCGACATGAACGCCGCCAGGTTGGGACCCTGACGCGGCACGAACGTCGTCGTCAGCGAGAACGTCGGCGTGCTGCCCGGCATCGTCGTGGTCAGGTAGTAGGGCGGCTGCTTGATGTTCTGGGCGCCCTGGGTGGGGTCGTTGGGGACGTTCCAGAAGTCCTGGCCGCTGTAGAAGGCGGCCGGGTTGGTGATGTGGTAGCGCGACAGGGTGTAGCGCTGCACCTTGAACAGGTCCTCGGGGTAGCGCACGTGGCCGCGCAGGTCGGCGCTCATCTCCGAGGCCGGGCGGATGATGCCCGGGAAGGCCGCGCTCCAGGTCTTCAGCACCGGGTCGTTGGTGTCCCAGCCGTAGAGCTTGACTGTGCCGTCGTAGGCGTCGACGGTGGCCTTGACCGAGTTGCGGATGTAGTTGATCTTGTCGGTCGGCTGCTGGGCGATCACACGGCGGTCGCTCGACGTGTCGCGCGTCATGTCGCCGAGGCTCTCGCTCTGCGAGTACGGGTAGTCATTCGACGTCGTGTAGCCGTCCACGATCCAGGTGATGCGTCCGTCGATGATCGCCGGGTAGGGGTTGCCGTCGAGCGTGAGGAACGGGGCCACCTTCTGGACCCGGTCACGCGGGTTGCGCTCGTACAGGATCTTGGAGTTGTCGTTGATGTCGCCCGAGAGGACGATGTTCGCCTCGCCGTACTTGGCGGCGTAGAGGAGCCTGTTGAAGAACGACCCGACGGGGACGCCGCCACCGGTGTAGGTGGTGTTCGCCTGTCCTGTGCCGCCCGTCTGCGGGTAGTCGAGCTCTTGCGGGTTCTTCGGGTTGCCGCCGGCGATGACGTATCGGGTGGAGGCCGGGTCCTCGCCGTAGTAGATCCGCGATTCCTTGAGCTTCGCGCTGTTCACCAGCGGGCCGACGACCGGCATGTCCTTGGCGTCGTAGTCGGGCAGGCCACTGGAGTCGACCTTGTTGCCCGGCGCGGCGACGAAGCCGTAGCCGTGGGTGTAGACCAGGGCCCGGTTGATCCAGTTGTTCTGCTGCTCCGGCGGGCCGGTCAGCTCGCGGACGCCGACGATGTGGTCGATCAGCTTGCCGGTGCTGTCGGGGTAGCGGTCGACGTCGAGCGGCTCGGCGAAGTTGTAGAAGCCGCGGATGCGCTGGGTCTGCTCGTACGTCGACGACACCAGCGCCGGGTCGAGCAGGCGCACGCCGGAGACCGAGGTGTCGCCGCCGGCCTGGACCTTGGTCGGGTCGGCCTGGGCGTTGTAGTTTTCGACCTCGGCCTGGTCGACGTTGAACGCCTCCCGGGTCGCCTCGATGTTGCGCTGGATGTAGGTGGCTTCCTTGCCCTGCTGGTTGGGCTTGACCTGGAACTGCTCGACCAGCGCCGGGTAGACGCCGCCGATCAGGACGGCCGAGAGCACGAGCAGGCCGAAGGAGACGCCGGGCAGCATGCCGCCCGGCCGCACCACGCCGGCGAAGAACAGGGCGGCGCAGATCAGCGCGATGATCGCCAGGATGGTCTTGGCGGGCAGGACCGCGTTGACGTCGGTGTAGGAGGCGCCGTGCACGAAGCCGCGGTCGGAGAAGACTAGGCCGTAGCGGTCGACCCAGTAGGCGACGGACTTGAGCAGCACGAAGACGCCCAGCAGCGCCGACAGGTGCACCCGCGCCGCTCTGGAGGCGTGCACCCCCGGCGACTGCAGGCGGAACCCGCCGTACAGGTAGTGCGTGATCGCCGCCAGGATGATCGAGATGATCACCGCGGTGAACAGGAAGTTCAGCACCATCCGGATGAACGGGTAGTCGAACATGAAGAACGAGATGTCCATGCCGAACAGCTGGTCCGGCTTGCCGAACTGTGCGCCGTTGACGAACTGCAGCCACGTCTGCCACTGCCCCGAGAACGAGGAGCCGGAGAAGAGCGCGAGCAGCCCCATGCCAACGATGAAGATCAGCTTGCGGTGGGGGTCGAGCGCCATGCGGTAGCGGTCGGCGCCGCTGCCCCCGCCGAACATCGCGGGCCCGAACATCGGCCGCGTCCGGAAGGCCAGCAACATGTTGCCGCCGGCGATGGCGACCATCAGCACCGCTCCGATCAGGAACAGCACGATCTGAGTCAGCACCACACCGGTGAACACCGAGCTGTAGTCGACCGCGTCAAACCACAGGTAGTCGGTATAAATGCCAGAAAAAAGGAAAAACAACGCCACGATCGCCACAAGAGCGATCGCCACAGGCAGAAGCAGTCGCGGTCGGCGGGGCAAGCGCATTGCCCTGCCGGCTCCTGGGGTCCGGAAGCTCAAGGCCAACCCCTCGTCGTGATGAAGAAACGGTCCGTGTCTGGCAACCTACACCGCCAGGCCGCTCCCACGGCTAACGCACAGCGACTAGGTCACTCGTACGACTAACGCACGGCGATCGCCAGAAGTTTCACCCGGCGTCGCACGCGGGCACGTTTCCCTTACTCGTGCGCAACGCGTCGAGCGCCGTCACCGCGTCGTGCAACGTGTCGGCTCTGACCAGCCGAAGGCCGTCGGGCACCGCCTTCATGGCCTCGGCGCAGTTGTCGGCGGGGGTGAGGAAGACGGTCGCGCCGGAATCCCTCGCGCCGACCATCTTCTGCTGGATGCCGCCGATCGCGCCGACCTTGCCCGTCGGCTGGACGGTGCCGGTGCCGGCGATCTTCTTGCCGCCGGTGAGCTCGCCCGGTGTGAGCTTGTCGAGTATGCCGAGCGAGAACATCAGCCCGGCGCTGGGCCCGCCGACGTCGCCCACGTTGATGTCGACGTCGAACGGGAACTTGTATTGCGCCTGCATGGTCACGCCCACCTGGGGCTGCCCCGTGGGCCCTGCCACCGTCTGCAGGGTGACGTCGAGCTTCTCCTTGCCCCTGGTGACGTTGAAGACCACGCTCTCGCCCGGCTTGTGCGCCTTGACGGCGTTGCTCACGACCTCGACGTCCTTCGCCGCCTTGCCGTCGACGGAGTTGATCTCGTCGCCCTTCTGCAGCTTGCCGTCTGCCGGCTTGCCCTTCTCGGCGGACACGACCGCGACGACCATGCTGTAAGGGATCTTGAGCTCGTTGAGCGCGGCGGCGGTGGCGGAATCCTGGGAGTTGGTCATCTCGACCGTGTTCTCCTGCTCGACCTCTTTGGGGTCGCGGTCCGGAGCGAAGATGGTCTCCTGCGGGACCACCGCCACGGTCGGGTCGATCCAGCCGCGCAACGCCGTCAGCAGATCGATCTGGGCGGCCGGACCGCCCTGGTAGGCCACCGTCACCAGGCTCAGCGCGCCGCTGGTGGGATAGGTCTGCCGCCCCTCGATCGAGATCACGGGCTTCTTGCCGACCTCGCCGATGGTGTTCTCCGTCGGCCCGGGGCTGAGCACGACGTACGGGACCGGCCGGAACGCGCCAGCGACCCCGAGCGCGAGCACGAGGAATGCCGCCAGCAGCAGGGTAATGGCGCGTCGTGACATGGTCATGAGCTTATTCGCAGGCGCCGACCCACTCGGTCTCGCCGTCGGCGAACACCTGGTGTTTCCAGATCGGGACCTGCGCCTTGAGGTCGTCGATCAGCCTGCGCGAGGCCTGGAACGCCTCGTCCCTGTGCGGGGCGGCCACCGCGACGATGACGGCGGTGTCACCCAGCTCCAGGTCGCCCACCCGGTGCACGGCCGCCATGGCCGTCACGGGGAAGTCGGCCGCGATCTTCTCCGCCACCGCGCGCAGCTCGGCCTCCGCCGAGGGGTGCGCGGAGTAGGAGAGCCTGGTCACGGGCTTGCCGTGGTCCTGCTCTCGCACGGTGCCCACGAAGATCGTGGTGCCGCCCGCGGCGTGGTCGCCAACGGCGGCCAGCACCTCATCCACGGAGAGCGGGGTGTCTCGAATGCCGAGCAACCGGATGACGTCCACGCAAAGAGACTACTTAATGATTCCGGTTCAGCCTTACTGACGGCGCTTCTTTCGCACCTGCCGGACGATGGCGGCGGTGCCGATGACGGCGACGGTGGCGCCGGCCGCGGTGAGCGTGGCCTCCTTGACGGGCAGCCGCCTGCCGACCACGGTCGTCCTGTTCTCGCGCAGCTCCAGGAGCTGCTCGAACGCGGCCTCGTTGGTCCACGAGGGCTTCCACCCCGCCTCGCGCAGCCCCGCGCAGTCCACGACCCACGGGTAGACGACGTAGTGCAGGTCGGTCGCTGGCGCCGGGGTGATGCCGAGCCGGTGGAGCCGCTGCGCCGTGCCGAACGTCAGCCCCGCGGGCAGCTCGAACCCGCGGATGCCGGACAGCTCCTCGACCTGCTCCTGCTCCAGCCATCCGTCGGAGCCGACCGCCACCACGCCGGTGATGACGCCGCGCGCGGCCAGCTCCAGCGCCGAGACCAGGTCGTCGACGTGGCAGAACTGCCAGTGCGGGCGGCAGCCCTTGACGGTCAGGAGCCTGGGCGACTCGAAGTGGCGGGTGATCACCGTGTCGACGCCCGGGCCGACGACCGCGGCCGGGCGCAGCACGGTCAGCTCGAGGCCGGGGTGGCTGCGCAGCGACCGGCGTACGAGGGACTCGATCTCCAGGTAGTCGCCGACCACGCCGGTGTCGGGCTCGGCCGCGACCGGGGCGTCCTCGGGCAGGGGCACCTCGTTGTCGGGCGCGGCGCCGTAGACCATGGCGCTCGTGACCAGCACCACCCGCCGCACGCGCGCCGCGGCGCAGGCCGTCAGCACCGTCTGCGCGGCCCGCAGGTTGTACGCCCGCCGCTCCCCGGGATCGGAGTGGAGGGCATAGTCACCGGCCAGATGGACCAGCACGTCGATGTCCGCGATGCGGTTCGCCAAGAGCGGATCTCGTACGTCGATCACTCTCCACGTGGCTTCCTGGACGTCGCCGCGCTGCTCGTCAATGGCCACCACCCTGCGGAAATCCGCGGAGGATACGAGCCTTGCGAGCAGCTCGCGGCCTATGCCGGAGGCCGCGCCCGTGACGGCGACGACGGGTTGGCGCGGGCGTTTCGAGGTAGGCACCAGGTCCTCACTTTGCACTGATCCGCCGTAGGACGACTAACGTGGCGGATGTGGACTCCTCCATCCTGCACGAGGTAGAGCGGTGACTGACCTGCCAGGTCGCGAAAACGACCCTAACGAGAACCCGTTCGCCATGTTCGGCAACCCTGAGCAGATGGCTCAGGCGATGCGCCAGTTCGCCGACATGCTGTCGGCACCCCAGGGCTCAGGCCCTGTCAACTGGGACATGGCGAAGAACATCGCCCGGCACGCCGTGGTCGCCGAGGGTGACCCGAGCGTCATGGAAGGCGAGCGCCGTCAGATCGTAGAGGCGCTGAGCCTGGCCGACCTGTGGCTGAACGAGGCGACCGCGCTGCCGAGCGGCGTGGCGAGCCCGCAGGCCTGGAGCCGGTCCGAATGGATCGAGAACACCGTCCCGATCTGGCGCAAACTTTGCGAGCCGATCGCCGAGCGCATGGTCGAGACCATGGGCGGCGCTCTCGGCGGCTCGGGCCTGCCGCCCGAGGCCCAGCAGATGGCCGGCCCCCTCATGGGCATGCTCAAGCAGATGGGCGGCATGATGGTCGGCCAGCAGATCGGGCAGGCGATCGGCTCGCTCGCCCGCGAGGTGGTCGGCACGACCGACATCGGCCTGCCGCTGTCCGACACGGCCGCGCTGCTGCCCGGTGGCATCGCCTCCTTCAGCGAGGGCCTGGAGATGCCGGCTGAGGAGATCAGGATCTACCTGGCGCTGCGCGAGGCCGCGCACCACCGGCTGTTCCAGCACGTGCCGTGGCTGCGCTCGCACCTGCTCGGCGCGGTCGAGGAATACGCCAAGGGCATCACGGTCGACACCTCGGCGCTCGAAGAGCAGATCCGGGGCCTCGACATCAACAACCCCGAGGCGATCCAGGAGGCGCTGAGCGGGGGAAACCTGCTCAAGCCCGAGGAGACCGAGCGGCAGAAGGCCGCGCTGGCGCGGCTGGAGACGATGCTCGCTCTGGTCGAGGGCTGGGTCGCCACGGTGGTCGACCGGACCGCCGAGGGCAAGCTGCCCTCCGCCGTCTCCCTGGCCGAGACCGTACGCCGGCGCCGGGCCACGGGCGGTCCCGCCGAGCTGACGTTCGGCACACTGGTGGGGCTGGAGCTGCGGCCCCGGCGGCTGCGCGAGGCGGCGGCGCTGTGGCGGGCGCTGGAGACCGAGCGCGGTGTCGACGGCCGGGACGCGCTGTGGGGTCATCCCGACCTCATGCCGACGGCCGACGATCTCGACGACCCCGACGTGTTCGTCCGCGGCGAGGCCGCCTGGGACATCTCCGAGCTGGAGCGCAAGCCGGACGACGACGAGGGCGACAAGAGTTGAGCCTGCACCGCGACGCGGTGGCGGTGCTGTCCGCCTGGAGCGCGCCCACGCCCGGGGAAGAGGCACTGCGCACGGAGTTCCTCGATCACCTGCGCACGCACGACGACGCAATGCTGCGCGAGTGCGTGCCGGGGCACCTGACGGCGACGACGGCGGTGCTGTCGCACGACGGCTCGCAGGTGCTGCTCACGCTGCATCCGAAGGCCGGGATGTGGCTGCCGATGGGCGGGCACTGCGAGGTCTCCGACGCCTCGCTCGCCGACGCCGCGCTGCGAGAGGCCTGGGAGGAGTCGGGCATCTCCGGACTCGAGCTGCTGCCCGGGCCGCTGGCGCTCGACAAACACGTCGTGTGGTGCCATCCGCCGATCAGCTGGCACCTCGACATCGAGTACGCGGCCGTGGCCGCTCCCGGCGCCGAGGCGGTGATCAGCGAGGAGTCGCTGGACCTGCGCTGGTTCCCCGTCGACGAGATCCCCGAGCTGTCCGACGACGCGACGCGGCGACTGGCCGCACGTGGACGGGCCGCGCTTGGCTCCGGCTCACGCGCGGTTGGCTAGAGTCCCTTGCGTCGTTCCGGAAGGGGGATAGGTGGATGCTGCGGCTGAGTCGCCCGTCGGCGGCACGATCGTGACGCCCGTTCGCAGCCGCCGGAGGTTCACCGGCTCGGCGTTGACGTGGCTGGCCGTGACCCCGTTCGCGGCGTGGGCCGTCGCCAGGGTGGCCGGGCTGGAGCGGGGATCGCTGCCCACACAGCTCATGACCGCGACGCCGTACGCGGCGGCCGGCTCGCTGGTTCCGCTTCTGGTCGCCGCGCTCGGACGCAAGCGCGCCGCGACGGCCGTCGCGCTGCTCACCACGACCGCGCTGGGCTTCAGCGTGCTGCCCAGGGCGCTGGGCACGGCCGAGGCCACATCGGGCAGGCAGCTCAAGGTCATGACGATCAACATGCTGTTCGGCCGGGCCGACATTGAGACGATCATGACGCTCGTCCGCGAGTTCGACCCCGACGTGCTGAGCACTCAGGAGCTGACGCCAGGAGCGGTGTCCGACCTCGACGCGGCCGGGCTCAAAGAGCTGATGCCCCATCGCGTGCTGGAGGACGAGTGGAGCGCCGGCGGGAGTGGGCTCTACTCCAAGCACGAGATGCGGGAGCTTCCGAACCTGGTTCCGTCCGTCGGGCACAAGATGCCCGCCGCGGTGGTCTCGCTGCCGGGCGGGAGCCCGATCGAGATCGTCGACGTGCATCCCTTCCCGCCGCTTGGCCCGAACGTCGCCGACTGGAACGCGGCGCTGGCGGCCTTGCCGTCCGCCTCCCCCGGCCGGGTGCGGATCCTGGCGGGCGACTTCAACGCCTCCCTCGACCACGCCGCCCTCCGCAAGCTGCTGTCCCGGGGCTACAAGGACGCGGCCGGCCAAGTGGGGGCCGGACTGATCCCGACATGGCCGGCGAACAAACGGGTGCCGCCGATCATCACGATCGACCACGTGCTGGTGGACCAGCGGGTGGGCGTGCGGGAGGTCAGCGTGCGCGACGTGCCGGGGACCGACCATCGCGCCGTGCTGGCCGAGCTCACCGTGCCCTGATCAGTGCCCTGGTGTTGTCCCAGCCCTCGAGGCCGGGGTCCAGGCGGCCGACGTCGTCGCGCGTGCGCAGGCGGTGCCAGCCCGGGGTGGTGGCGACCCTTCTTGAGCCGGGGGCCTGGGCGCGTAGCGTGGTCACCACGTTCTCGTCGTCCAGGTCGGGGTCGGCCCAGGCGGGCGCGGGGAGCGCGCAGGCCATGGCCACGGCGCCGCCGTTCTCGGCCGGGCAGATGGCGATCTCGGCCCTGCCCAGCTCTCTGAACAGCTTGCCGACGAGCAGGGGCGGCATGTCGGGGGCGTCGCCGCTGATCACGGCGGCCTGATCGGCTTTGAGCCGCCCGAGCACGGCTTTCAGTGGTTCGTCGTCCTGGATGGTGATCACCTCGGTGCCGGGCCAGACGATCTCGTCCAGGCCGGGCACGCTGGTGATCAGGACCGGGGTGACGAGGTCGAGCCCCGCGACCATCTCGTAGGTGTCCTCGGCCACCGCCTCGAGGAACTCTCTCGGGTCGACGCCCGACGGCGCGGCCTGCGCCATGTGCCGGCGTACGAGAACCGCGGCGATGCGCGTCAACACTCCTCCGGTGCCGTGTGGGCCGCGGCGGAGAAGCCCTCCAGGAACCCGCGTGCCCGCTCCGACTTGGGATACTGTTCTACCAGCGCCCAGAACTTGGCGCCGTGGCTGGGCACGATCAGGTGCACGAGCTCGTGGATGATCACGTAGTTGATGACCCACTCGGGCAGGCCCTTGAGCCGGGTGGAGATCCTTATCGTGCTGTTCTCCGGAGTGCACGAGCCCCAGCGGTGCTGCTGGTTGTCGACCCATCGCACGCTCACGGGCTGGGGCTTGCCGCCGAGATATTTGGCCGACAGCTCCTTGGCCCGCTCGAGCAGGGCTTCGTCGGTGGGCCTTCGCCGGCTTTCCTTCGCGGCCAGCCGATCCAGCATCCGGCTCACCCATTCATCCGCGTCTTCGCCGCTCAGCCAGGCGGGCAGGAGCACGATCGTCTTGTCGCCGTCGCGGTAGGCGGAGACCGTACGCCGGCGACGAGAACTGCGACGAACCTCGACTGTCTCGGGGGGCACATATGCACGTTAGCCGAGACTGGCGAAATTCCACAGAGGGTGGACGTTGTTTCTGCTGGTCAGATGATTAAGAGCCGGTGAATTTGGGCATGCGCCTTTCCCGATGCGCGGCCAGACCCTCCAGCAGGTCGGACGAGGCCATGGTCACGGGTTGGGCCAAGGACTCCCACCTCAGCGCGGCCTCCAGGTCTTGATGATCTTGATTAAGGGCCACTTTGGTGAGCCTTGTGGCAATCGGGGCGTTTTGTGCGATCTTCCGGGCGATGGCTCGTACTTGCGAGAGTAGGTCATCGTTCGGGAAGGATTGATTTACCAGGCCTTTATCCGCAGCCTCCGTCCCCGACAGGGTGCGGCCGGTCAGGAGCATCTCCCTCGCCAGGCCAGTGCCCGCCCTCCTGGGGAGGAGGTACGTGGCCGCCATGCCCGGATGCAGGCCCAGCGACGTGAACGGGGCCAGGAGCCTGGCGTCGTCGGCGGCGTACACGAGGTCGCAGGCCAGCGCCACGCACAGGCCCGCCCCCACGGCCGGGCCGTTGACGGCGGCGATCGTGGGGATCTCGAGCTCAGTGATCATGAGCCAGGTGCGGTAGAAGGCGAGCATGCGGTCGCGCAGTTGCGGCACGGCGTCCGTGCCGCGCTCGCCGATCCACGACAGGTCGCCGCCCGACGAGAACGCCGTGCCCGCTCCGGTGACGACGACGCACCGGGCGTCACGGTCGGTGGCCAGGCCGGACATGATCTCGCGCCAGCCGGCCGTCATGGTGTCGGTCATGGCGTTGCGTCTGCCGGGGTGGTTGAGGGTGATGAGCACGACCCCGTCGTCTTCGCGATCAACCAAGAGCTCGTTCATGCGGGCAGCGTACTCGGGCGGTCGCCGCTGATCACCGGCTCTCTGTCCACGGGTCTCCTTGGGAGTCTGTCCACAGGGGCTTCCGGGAGGGTGGTTATCCACAGGCCGTACGGAACCGGCTCGGGATCTTGCTTCGGCGTGGAAACCTTTCCCGCCATGAGGCCACGTGTGAAGCCCGCCCTCAGGCGCATCATCCGCGACGAGCAGACCCTCCAATACGGGGTGCATCCCCTGCGCGCCGTCATGTTGTCCGGCCTGGCCCGATCGGTCCGGCAGTGGATCGAGGGCCTCGACGGCACCCGGGATCTGGAGCGTGTCCTGGCCGAGGCGAACGCGGCGGGGCTCGACGAGTTCCGCGCGCGGTCCCTGCTCGACCAGCTCGCCGCGCAGGGCGCCATCCACGACGCCGCCACCAGCCCGGCGCCGCTTCGCGACCTCACGCTGGCCGAGCGGGATCGGCTGAGACCCGACCTCGACGCCCTCGATCTGTCCTCGACCGCGCCGGAGGGCGGGATCGGGCTCCTTGGGCGGCGGCGTGCGGCCCGGGTGCGGGTCTATGGGGCGGGACGGGTCGGGGCCCAGATCGTCGCTCTGCTCGCGGCCGCCGGGGTGGGGCACATCCGGGTGATCGACTCGGGTTCCGTGCGGGCGGGCGACATCACGCCCGGTGGGCTGACGTGGTCGGAGCTGGAGCTGACGCGCGAGGAGGGCGCGGTGGCCGTCGCCCGCAGGCTCGTGTCGGGTGGTCGCGCAGGCTCCGTGACCATGGACGCCGGCGTTCGGCCGGCAACCGATCGTGAACAGCCAGAAACGCAGCCGGCCGGCGGGCGGAGCGGCCTTGGGGGACGCCCGGCTGCCGACCGGAAACGCTCCGGAGAGCGGCAGGCCACCGACCAGGGATATCCCGCAGCTCAGACCACCGGCAGGCGGGCGGATGCTGACGTGCGGCCGCACGCCAGGAGGAGGGGCCGGCGCATCGATGGGCGGGAGCCGGTCAGGCCGGCGGTCGAGGTGCTGGCCGGGGGGACGCACTTGGGGGACAGGTCGGATCGTCCCGATCTCGTCGTCCTCGCACCCGTCGGCCCGCTGAACGGTGTGCTGGTCAACGAGCTGACCAGCCTGGGCATCCCGCATCTGCTGGTGTCCGCCTTCGAGGGCCATGGGGCGGTCGGGCCGCTGGTCGTGCCGGGCGAGACGGCGTGCCTGCACTGCCTCGACCTGACCCGCCGCGACAACGACCCGGCGTGGCCTATCGTCACCGCCCGGCTGGGCGGCTATCCGCCGGGCGAGATCGCCTGCGACACGACGCTCGCCACACTGGTCGCAGCGGAGGCGACCGGACATGCGCTTGCTCATCTCGACGGCAAGGAGCCCACTGTGACCAACGGCACAATGGACGTTACGCCTGATTGGCGCTGGAAAAGGCGATCGTGGAGCGTGCACCCGCAATGTCGTTGTATGCGAAACAATCCTTATTCGCTAAGAATGGTCATGTCGCCTAACCGCGACTGACGTGCTCAGAGCCAACCACGAAGGGGGGAAGCGGGGTCTCTGCCGAGGTTCCGCGCATCAGTGTGAGCGATCTTCCGCGCCGTGCTGTCACGCGCTCCGCCAAGCTGGCCACCCTTCCTCTCGGCTTCGCCGGGCGCGCCGCCCTGGGGCTGGGCAAGCGCCTTGGCGGCAAGTCCGCCGAGATCGTGGCGCAGGAGGTCCAGCAGCGTACCGCCGAGCAGGTCTTCAAGGTGCTCGGTGAGCTCAAGGGCGGCGCGATGAAGCTCGGGCAGGCGCTGTCGATCTTCGAGGCGGCGCTTCCGCAGGAGATCGTCGGCCCCTACCGCGCCACGCTGACCAAGCTCCAGGACGCCGCTCCCCCGCTGCCCGTGTCCACCGTCCACAAGGTGCTCACGGAGCAGCTGGGCGACGACTGGCGGGACAACTTCCTCTCGTTCGACGACCAGCCGACCGCCGCCGCCTCGATCGGCCAGGTCCACAAGGCCGTGTGGCACGACGGCCGGGAGGTGGCCGTCAAGATCCAGTACCCGGGGGCGGGCAAGGCCCTGCTCGGCGACTTCGCCCAGCTGGCCCGTCTGGGCAAGCTCTTCGGCGTGCTGCTGCCGGGGCTCGAGATGAAGGCCGTGCTGTCGGAGCTGCGCGAGCGGGTCGCGGAGGAGCTCGACTACCTTCGCGAGGCGGAGGCGCAGCACGCCTTCGCCCTCGAGTTCGACGGCGATCCCGACTTCCACGTCCCCGATGTGGTGGCGGCCAACGAAATGGTGCTGGTCAGCGAGTGGATGGACGGCACCCCGCTGTCGCGCATCATCACCGAGGGCACTCAGGACGAACGCGACCGGGCGGGCCTGCTTTTCGTACGGCTCCTGTTCTGCTCGCCGGCGCGCGTCGGGTTACTGCACGCCGATCCCCATCCGGGCAACTTCCGCATGCTGGCCAACGGCAAGCTCGGCGTACTGGACTTCGGTGCGGTCAACCGCATGCCGGACGGCTACCCCAGGGTCTTCGGGCAGCTGATGCGCATCTTCAACCACGGCGACATGGAAACGGTCGTGATGGGCCTGCGCCAGGAGGGCTTCATCCGCCCGGACTTCGAGATCAATCCCGATGCGCTGCGCGCCTTCCTCGCGCCGTACGTGGAGCCGACGGCGGTGGAGGAGTTCTCGTTCAGCCGGGAGTGGCTCCAGGCCCAGGCGGCCAGTGTCACGGACCTCCGGCCTGGCAATGTGGTGCGGCAGCTCAACCTGCCGACGTCGTACGTGCTCATCCACCGGGTGCATGCGGCGGGCGTCGGCGTGCTCTGCCAGCTGGGCACCACGGCCCGCTTCCGCGACGAGGTGCTCCGCTGGGTCCCCGGCTTCGCCGACGACCCCGACGACGAGCCGTTGGCGATCGGGTAGCGCCGGCCCGGGCGTACCTGCCGAGCTTGCTGCCCTTCACTGCGCCACCGGTCCTTGAGCGGTCCCTTCGTTGAGCGCGCTATGCCACAGGAACCTCTCCGGCGGTCGTCGCAGGCAGTGGTCAGGCGAGGCCGGAGAGCAGGGCGTTGACGCCGTCGGTGAGCACGCGTTCGCCTTCCTCTCGTGAATCCAGGAACCAGCCGGGGAGCGGGCTGCGGAGTGAGCAGGTGAGCTCGATGCTGACGATGCCGTGGATCGTGGTCCACACCAGGTAGGCCGCGCGTACGGGGTCGATCGACCTGATGAGGTGCGCTTCGGCCGCTGCCGAGGTGGCCTGGGTGAGCACGGTGAAGGTCAGGCCGAGGGCGTCGTGCCGTTGCTCGGGTGAGGGGTCGAAGTCGGGGAGCGGGCGCTCGAACATCAGGGCGTAGAGGGCGGGATCCGACAGCGCGAACTGTCTGTAGCCATGCGCCACCGCCATGATCCGGGCCAGCGGGTCCGTCTGGCCGTTCAGCGAGGTGGTCATCGCCTCATGGAGGATGCTGAAGCCGTACCGGTAGATCGCTTCCAGCAGGCCGGTGCGGCCGCCGAAACAGGTGTAGATGCCCATCGTGGAGGTTCCGGCGGCGTCCGCCACTCGGCGGAGTGTCAGGTGGAGTGCTCCGTGTTCGCGAAGGACGTACATGGCCGCGTGGAGCAGGTCCTGGCGCAGCGCGCCGAGTTCTTTCGGGATGGTTACGTCTCTCGGCACCCTCTCACCATATCGGGCGATAACGAGCATCATAACGAGCGTTATCACCGAGAGAAGGGGCTTTTCGACATGCGGGTCTATCGGGTCACTGCGGCGGCGGGGTTCGCCTGCGCCCTGCTGCTCGTGGTCAATTCCGCCAGGCGTGCCGGGTTCCTGGCGGAGACGGCACTCACGCACGCCATCGCACCGTTCGCGGCACTGACGGGCTTACTCGCGATCACCGGCATCTACCTGCTCATTCGCGGTACGGCCGGCGGGCTCGGGCTCGTCGGATATGTACTCAACTCGGCGGGGCTGGCCGGGGCGTTCGCGATCGAGTACATCCTCCACTTCGTCTTCCCGTACCTCGGCGGGGGCACGGTGAGCGCGCTGCTGGCCGGGGGGACGGGTCGGGCGTTCCTGGTCACGTCGGTCGCTCTGGTGCTGGGGGTGCTGACGTTCAGTGCGGCGGCGATCCGGAGCAGGGCGATGCCTGTTGCGGCGGTGGTGCTGTACGCCGCGGGGATGATCCCCGGGTCGCTGCGGAACGTGATGCCGCTGCCGGTCTATCTGGGCGGGCTGGTGCTGGCGGGGGTCGGGGTCGCCTGGATGGCGGCGCGGCTCTGGTCGGCGGAGGAGGATCCCGTCGCCGTCGCCCGCCCAGTGAGGAGGGGTGTAACGCCCACGGCCTAGGACCCGGGGCTGCCAATGGCGGGGGCGCGAGGTGATCTGGCTCGTGCAGCGGCGCGCAAGGCGGGCCTTCCGTTGTGGTGCGGATATCGCTGTCGGTGGACGAGCTGTCGGTGGCGGGTGGTCTGGGCAAGGGAAGAGCCGGGCGCTGGTTGCGCCCGGCTCTTTACGGGGTCTCGTGGGAGATCCTGCGCCGGCGGCAGGACCTCCCCGATCAGAGCTGCTGGCTCAGGGCCTTGCGAAGGCGGTCGTTCGCCTTCTGGACCTCGCGCCGTGCCCGCTGCACGCGGCTGACGCGCAGTGCGAGGCGCTGCTCCTCCGCCTCGCGATGGAGGGTTTGTATTCGGTCATTTACCAGGTCATGGATGAGATCAGACACTGTAAGGCTCCTCGACGGGTTAGTTCTCATTGGTTTTCGCTTTCTTGCTCGTAGGTGCGGTGTTCAGGCAGCGACCGGGTGCTTGCGGGGACGCCCGCGCGGACGCTTGCGGGGAACGACCGTTCCCCGGAGGATCAGTTCGCCACCCCAGACCCCCCACGGCTCCTCGCGCTCGAGCGCGCGGTCGAGGCAGGCCTTC
Organism: Nonomuraea basaltis; assembly: GCF_005893125.1. Taxonomy (GTDB): domain Bacteria; phylum Actinomycetota; class Actinomycetes; order Streptosporangiales; family Streptosporangiaceae; genus Nonomuraea; species Nonomuraea basaltis. Next base: position 18,558 of record NZ_VCJS01000089.1, read on the forward strand.
TGGATCGGGCAGCCGCCGCAGAGCGCCTTCGCGAACTCCACGTCCTCCGGCGACTCGGCGAACCACAGGTCGGGGTCGGTACGACAGGGGATCTTGGCTTCGTCGATCAGGTCCATGATCGTCTTGGCCCCCATCTGCTTCTCCTTTTGATCGATCTTTTTGATCTGGGTCGGGCACCTCGTAGGTGGGTCGGGGATCACGGACAAACAAGAAGGCCGCGGATCCTGTGTGCGGATCCGCGGCCTGGAGGCTGTTGCCGGTCAGGTTATGACCGGTGTATCCCTCCAGGGTTGCGGACCGCGCAGTCCACCCTTGTGGAGCTGGTTGGCCGGCAGTTCGATACGTGCGGTGTAGACAGGAGCGCCTTGCGCCACGGCGGTACCGAAGTGAGCGCGCGCATAGAAGGCGGGGGCCTGGCTACGGAAGGCAGACTTCTCCTGCCGCAGCTTGGCCGGCCCATCGACGAGCCTCACCGAGTCACGGCATGCGGAAGCGAGCCACTGCGTGGCCGACATCTTGATGCTGATCACCGGGGCTCACCTCCACTCTCTAGATCGTCGGAACAGGAGTGTCCGACTCGCATGACCATGACCCTAAACCGGGAACGCAGGAACCGGCAACATATTTTCTACCAGCGATTTCGTTACATAAGACAACTACTTCAGCGGGCGAATCATGGCCTCTTGGACGACAGAAACCACGAGATCACCCGACGCAGTGAACATCTCACCGCGCGCTAGTCCCCGCGCGCCCGCGGACCACGGGGACGCCTGAGCGTAGAGCAGCCAGTCGTCGGCCCTGAAGGGGCCGTGGAACCACATGGCGTGGTCCAGCGAAGCGCCCATGATGTTGGACACGCCCCAGGCCATGCCATGTGCCAGCAGTACCGTGTCGACCAGTGTGAAGTCCGAGGCGTACGCGGCCAGCACCACGTGCAGCAGCGGGTCGTCGGGCAGCTCGGCGTGGTAGCGGAACCACACGTTCGTCTCGGCGCTGCGCAGCTCGGGCTTCTGGTGCGCCTCCCAGGTCAGCGGCGAGGCGTACCTGGCGTCCACCGGCCGGGGACGCGACAGCCAGTCGCGGAATTCTGGGTGGTCGCCGACGAGCTCGTACATCCGGTCCTGGAACGTGGGCAGCGTCTCGGGATCCGGAACAGCGGGCATCACGGACGCCTGATGCGCCACGCCCTCCTCGGCGATGTGGAACGACGCCGACATCGTGAAGATCGCCTTGCCGTGCTGCACCGCGACGACCCTGCGGGTACTGAACGAGCGTCCGTCGCGCACCCGCTCCACGTTGTAGACGATCGGGATCGACGGGTCGCCCGGGCGGATGAAGTAGGCGTGGAGGGAGTGCACGTTGCGGTCCTTGGTGACCGTACGGCCGGCCGCGACCAGGGCCTGCGCCGCCACCTGACCGCCGAAGACACGTTGGATGCGCTCCTCCGGGCTCCTTCCCCGGAAGATGTCCAGCTCGATCTGCTCCAGGTCGAGCAGATCCAGCAGTTCCTTCAGCGCCTCGTTCACGTGTCCGTCCCCCTTGTGCTTTCCGATCCTTGGACAAGTCTGACGTGTGGCCGTTTCCTCCCCAAGTGGGGCCAGGCTTTGTTCGATGATTCCGGGTCGCGGTTTCGCGGCTGTTACGGGGTGCGGCAGTCGGCTACGTGTTAAGGGGTGCGGCAGAGGGCCAGGACGGCCGCGCCGTAGCGGTCGATCTTCACGCGGCCGATGCCGGCGATCGACAGCAGCTCCTGCTCCGTCGTCGGCGCCCGCTCCGCGATCGCCTGCAGCGTCACGTCCGTGAAGACGACGTACGGCGGGACCTTTGCCTCCTTGGCGGTGGCCGTGCGCCACGCCTTCAGCCGCTCCAGCAGCGCCTCGTCGTAGTCCGCCGGGCAGGTGGCGCACCGGCCCAGCTTCTGCTCGGCCGCCGCCACCAGCGTCTTCGCGCAGACGCGGCAGCTGACCGGGGCGGCCATCGTACGGCGCTCGCGGGTCGGCGCCGCCACGCGCGGCGGGTTGGAGACGCGGCCGGTGAGGCCGTCGAGGAAGCGGGACGGGCGGCGGCTCTTGCGCCCGCCCGGGGCGCGGGCGAGCGCCCAGGAGAGGGACAGGTGCTCGCGAGCCCGGGTGATGCCCACGTAGAGAAGGCGGCGTTCCTCCTCGATCTGCTCCGGGGTCTCCGCGTAGATGATCGGGAGCATGCCGTCGGTGAGGCCGACGAGGAACACGGCGTCCCATTCCAGGCCCTTGGCGGCGTGCAGGGAGGCCAGGGTGACGCCCTCCACGGGCGGGGCGTGCTGCTCGGAGGCCCGGCGTTCCAGCTCGGCCACGTACGCCGGCAGGCCGGCGCCGTCGGCGGCCATGTCCTCGGACAGGTCGGCCAGGGCCTTCAGTGACTCCCACTTCTCCCGGGCCTTGCCGCCGCCGGGCGGGGACGGGGTCAGGCCGACGCCCGCGAGGATGTGGTGCACCTCGGAGGCCAGCGGCTCGCCGGTCGCCGAGCGGGCGGCGCCGCGCAGCAGGACGACCGCCTGGCGTACCTCGGGGCGTTCGAAGAAGCGCTCGGCGCCGCGCAGGACGTACGGGATCTCGGCCTTGGCCAGGGCCTCCTCGTACGCCGCCGACTGGGAGTTGACGCGGAACAGGACCGCGATCTCGCGCGAGAGCACGCCCTTGTCGAGGAGCTTCCTGATGGCCCTGGCCACTCCGGCGGCCTCGGCCGGCTCGTCGTCGTAGTCGGCGAAAGCCGGCCTGGGGCCGTCCGGGCGCTGGGCGACCAGCTCCAGGCGGTGCGGCGACCTGCTCTTGGCGATCACCAGGTTGGCCAGGTCGACCACCTGCGGGGTCGAGCGGTAGTCGCGGACCAGCTTGATGACGGCGGCCTGCGGATGCTCCACCGCGAACCCGGTCAGGTAGCGCGGGCTGGCGCCGGTGAAGGAGTAGATCGTCTGGTTGGGGTCGCCGACCACGCAGATGTCGTCGCGGCCACCGAGCCAGGTGTCGAGCAGGAGCTTCTGCAGCGGGTTGACGTCTTGGTACTCGTCGACCACGAAATAGCGGTATTGCTGGCGGACCTGCGCCGCCACCTCCTGGTGCTCGGTCATCACGGCCGCGGTCAACTCGAGGATGGTCTCGAAGTCGACCAGGTGGCGATCGCGCCTGATCTGCTCGTAGGCCTCGTAGAGCCGGGCGATCTCCTCCGGCGGCGAGGGAGGCGTGCGGTGGTGCTTGGCCGCGGCGGCCACGTAGTCCTCGTGGCCGATCTGGGTGACCTTGGCCCACTCGATCTCGGAGGCGATGTCCCGCAGCTCGGACCGATCCGCATTTTTCCGGATCAGGCGGCAGGCCTCCGACAGCACCGGCAGCTTCGACTCGATGACCGAGGGCGCCGCGCCGCCGATCACCCGTGGCCAGAAGTAGGTGAGCTGACGCAGCGCGGCGGCGTGGAAGGTGCGGGCCTGCACGCCGGGCGCCCCGAGCGCGCGCAGCCGCTGACGCAGCTCCCCCGCCGCCCGGGTGGTGAACGTCACAGCGAGCACGCTCTGTGCGTCGACGACCCCGCTGCGCACCGCGTACGCGATCCGGTGGGTGATCGCCCTGGTCTTGCCCGTGCCCGCGCCGGCGAGCACGCACACGGGGCCGCGCACGGCCGCGGCCACTTCGCGCTGCTCAGGGTCCAGACCGATCAGGACGTCGTCCACATTTGTCACCTGTTCATCTTCTCAGTACTGGCGGCCAAGGACGTTATTCTGGCAACATGCGGGCTCTCGTATATTCGTAGTCAACGAGGTGCAAAGACCTGGTCTCTTCCCCCACAATGGGGCCGACCATCTGTATGGGGGAAAGGAAGGCCGTGCGAACTGCGGTATACGCGGGCGCTCTCGCGCTCGCTGCCGTTGTGCTCACACCCGTCGCCGCGACCGCGACGACGAAGGAGCCGACACCTGCCCCTACGGTGAGCAACCCGGTGAGCTCCGACGGAATCGGCGGCCTGAGCCTGGAGACCGTCGCGTACGGCACACACCGGCGCCAGCAGATGGACGTCTGGTGGACCCCCGACGGCATGCAGCGGCCCGGCGTCTTCCTGATCCACGGCGGCTGGTGGTCGAGCGGCGACAAGCGGTACATGAAGGAGATCACCCGTAGCTACGCCGAGCTCGGCTACACGGTCTTCAACCTCAACTACCGCCTGTCCGGCGACGCGCCCTGGCCCGCACAACGCACGGACGCGCTGGCCGCGATCGCGTCGGCGCGCAAGCACGCCGACCGGTGGGCGTTCGACCCGAGCAACTACGTGGTGGTCGGCTTCTCCGCCGGCGGCCACATCGCGGCGGCCGCCGGCACCTACGGCGACGGCGTCAGCGGTCTCAAGGGCGTGGTGGGCCTGTCGCCGATCATCTCCCCGCTGCGGGCTTACTCCGACGGCGAGAAGACCACGGACCCCGACAAGATCAGGCTGCGCACGGCCGCGATCCGGCTGGCCGGCGGCTGCGCCCCCAAGGGCAAGTGCTCGCGGGTCTGGGCCAGCATGGAGGTGGCCTGGCACGCCAGCCGCAACGACGCGCCGATGCTGGCCATCCACTCGCAGGACGAGTTCGTGCCGCCGGTGCAGAGCCAGTTGCTCAAGCAGATGCTCGGTCAGGTGGGCGTGCCGGTGACGGTGCTCACCCAGCCGGGGACCAACCACAGCGCGCCCCTCTACCGGGAGCCCGGCGTCGCCGAGCGCGTGCAGACGTGGATCTCCGAGCGCATCGGGTAAGACCTGTTGACCGCGGGATTACGCAGGCACTTCGGGTTGTTGCACGGAGCGCCTGATTTCCTGACTCTGGAGGATCACCAAACATGGCGCTCACGGTCTACAGCACCACGTGGTGCGGCCCATGCAAGCGGCTGAAGTCCCAGCTGGCCCGCGAGGGCATCATCTTCGACGAGATCGACATCGAGCGCGACGCGTCGGCGGCCGAGTTCGTGATGAGCGTCAACAACGGCAACCAGACGGTGCCGACCGTGGTGATCGAAACTCCGAAAGGCCGCGTCGTGCGGACGAACCCGTCCGCACGCGAGGTCAAGGCCCTGCTCGAAGCGGCCTAGCCACCGGGCAGCTCGCCGCCGTACCAGGTCTCGATCAGGCGGCGGGCTATCGACACGGGCGGCGGCAGGCGCAGCTCGCCGGACTCCAGCGCCGCCGCCAGCTCCTCTCGTGAATACCAGCGGGCCTCGGCGATCTCGTCCGCGTCCGGTGTGAGCGCGGTCGAGGTCGCCTCCGCGAAGAAGCCGAGCATGAGGCTGCGCGGGAACGGCCACGGCTGGCTGCCCAGGTAGCGGGGGCTGACGACGGTGACGCCGACCTCCTCCGCGACCTCGCGGACGACGGCGTGCTCCAGTGACTCCCCCGGCTCCACGAACCCCGCCAGGATCGACAGCCGTCCCTTCGGCCACTGGGGGCCGCGGGCGAGCAGGCAGCGATCGTTCTCGTCGCGGACCAGCATGATCACGGCGGGGTCGACGCGCGGGAAGTGCTGGCTGGCGTCCTGCGGGCAGACGCGGATGTGGCCGCCCGCCTGGACGGTGGTGCGGGTGCCGCAGCGCGGGCAGTATTCGTGGGTCGCGTGCCAGGCCTCCAGCGCCACGGCGTAGACCAGCAGGCCCGCGTCGCGGTCGCCGAGCAGGCCGCCGACCTGGCGCAGCCCGGCCGCCACCGGCTTGCCCTCGGGGGTGTCGCCCAGCTTCATCGCGAACGTCACACGGCCGTTGAGCTCGCCCTTGGTCACGCCGGGCAGCGGCGCGGCCACCGCGAAGTAGGCGACTCCGTCCTCCACGCCCAGCAGGAAGCGCGGTCCCGGTGGCGCGTCCGCGGGGGTGAACAGCACCGCCCGCACCTCATCGCCCGCCCGCCGCACGAGCGTGTGACCGTCGTCGATCACCAGCACTCTTGTCGTGGGGTCGGACCAGGCCTGCTCCAGCCACCCGTCGTCGGCGCGCAGCGCCGAGGACCTGTCGATGGTGCCGCGCGCCAGCAGCAGTGGTCCGATCAGTTGCTCTTCCGCGGTCGTCTCCACTGGCCGCCCCCTCCCAAATACCATGTCATCCTATGACCTCGCGGTTAGCCGCCGATTAGGGAATCCGGCCCCGGGGTGATCTCGGTACGGCTAAGATCGACGAGTTAGGTTAGCCTTACCTGATTCCCGGGGGTGCCCTCGCGTTGCGGCTCTACCTGACCGCGCTCAAGCCGACCGACTCCGTGACGGACGGCTTCCTGCCCGCGGCCCGCGCGCTGGGCTGCGAGGTGACGATCCTGACCGACCGGCCGGAGCGGCATCCGCACGCGGTGGCGTGCGACGTACGCGATCCGCGTGCCCTGATCGACGCGATCGAGCAGCTGGGCAGGCCGGACGCGATCTTCTCCAACTCCGACCATCTGCAGGCGGAGACCGCGCTGGCCGCGTCCTACTTCGGGTTGCCCGGGAAGGACTGGCGGGCGTGCGTGGCCGCCAAGAACAAGTTCCTGATGCGTCGCAAACTCCTCGAGGCCGGGATCGAGCAGGTCAGGTCGGTGCGGCTCGCGCCCGGCGACCCGGTGCCCGAGGGCTTGCCCTATCCGGTCGTGCTGAAACCTCGTGAGGGCGTGGCCAGCGAGGACGTCCTGCTCGTCGAGCGCGACCTGGCCGGGGCCGTGGCCGAGGTCAGGAAGCGGCGGCAGGGCGAGGCGCTGGTCGTGGAGGAGTACCTCGAAGGGCCGCTGCGGACGCTCGAAACGCTGGGCGACGGGAGCGAGGTGCGGGTGCTCGGCGGGTTCGAGACGACGTTGGGGGCGCTGCCGTACTTCGTCGAGGAGCGGCTCGACTGGGCGCCGCCGCAGGACGCGGGGCGGGAGCACGTGCTGGGGGCGTTGCGGGCTCTTGGGGCCGGGTTCGGGGCCTGTCACACCGAGTACGTCCTCACCGCCGGCGGGCCGCGCGTCATCGAGGTGAACTACCGGGTGGTCGGGGACCACTGCGACTTTCTGCTGGGGGACGTGCTGCGGGTGCCGCTGTTCGAGTGGATCCTGCGGGTGCATCTCGGCGAGCGGCTGCCTGCCATGCCATCGGCGGCCGGGCACGGGAGTGCGGTCAGTCTCGTCGCCGACCGGGCCGGGACGATCAAGGAAGCGCCCGGAAGCGAATTCGAGGTTCGGGGTGATGTGCGGGTGTGGCATCGGCCGTTGCGGGACGTGGGGGACGTCGTTTCGCTCACCCATACGAACCGGGATTATCTGGGAGTCATCCGGGCCGTCGGGCCGGATCGGGCGCGGGTGGACGCGGCCGTGGAGGAGTACCGGGCCGCGCGGCCGTGGGTGATCGAATGAGCGATCGGGAGGCTTATCTGGCCGCCCGGGTGCTGAACGCCCTGCTCCGTGAGGACTACGGCGGGCTGGCCGCCCGCGTCACCCGGACCAAGGACGGCGTGGGGGTGCTGCTGGCGGACGGGCGTTGGGTCCGGCTGGCGCCCGGGCTGCTGTTCCAGGACTTCGTGGTGGCGGAGAGCGAGCGGCTGGGGCTGGAGCAGGTGCTGGAGACGCTGGTGGAAGTCGCGGAACCGGCGGACTCGGAGGGGGTGGCGGCCTTCTTCGAGGAGTGCCTGGCGGCGCTGTCGGCTCTTGAGCTGCATGACGCGCATGTGGATGAGGTGCTGGGGCGCGGGCCCTCCTACGAGGCTCTGGCCGCCTTCGTGGATCATCCGGTGTATCCGACCTCTCGGGCGCGGCTGGGGCTGTCCGATGACGAGTTGCCGGCCTATGCGCCGGAGTTCGCGCCCTCGTTCGAGCTGCGGTGGGCAGTGGTGCCGCGTCGTCTGCTCGCGCCGGGCTCCGCCGCGCGACTTCCCGCCGACGCGGCCGTCCGCTACGACATCGCGCCTGATGAAGTGCTGTTCCCGGTGCATCCGCTGGCCGTCGGGGAGGTGCGGAAGATCGACGGGGTGCGGGTGCTGGACGAGGCGCGCCTGACCGTGCGGCCGACGTTGTCGATGCGGACCGTTGAGGTCGGCCCCCGTACCCATCTCAAGCTGCCCCTGCCGATCAGCACCCTGGGCGTGCGGAACCGGCGGTCGATCAAGCCGGGGACGCTGGCCGACGGGGCGAAGGCCGAGCTGCTCTTGCGGGAGCTGGCCGATCCGGACGTGCTGGTGGCCGATGAGCAGACCTATGCCCATGCCGGGCACGAGTTCCTCGCGTGGATGGTCAGGCGGCTGCCCGAAGGGAAGATCGTGCCGGTGGCCGCGCTGACCGCGCCCGGGGTGCTCGGCGAGGTCGGGGACGTCATCCCCGAATATCTGCGGCTGCTGCTGCGGTGGAACGTGCGGCTGTTCGTGCGGTACGGGGTCGCGCTGGAGGCGCACCAGCAGAACCTGGCCCTGGTTCTGCGGAGAGACCGCATGAAGCTGCTGGTCAAGGACAACGACGGACTGCTGGTGTCCCCGGCCAGACTGCGCGCGGCCGGGGTCGAGGTGCCGGCGTTCGCCGACGAGCGGATGCTGAACGACGACCCGCACGCGCTGGCCGACGTCTTCGTGACCATCACGCTGCACCTGGCCGCCGCGGCCGTGGCGTTCGGGGCGCTGCCGCACGCCCGGGCCGCGGCCCTGCTGCGCGACACGCTCGCCGCGGCCCTCGACGAGTACGGAGACGACCCCATGGCCAGGCTCCTGCGCGCCAGGACCCTCGACGCGGCCCGGCTGACCGGCAAGTCCATGGTCACGGCCGGGACCCTCGTGGCCAAGGAACGCTCCGGCGCGCGCGACATCAACAAGTTCTACGGCACCAGCGGCCCCAACTACCTGAGGAGAGCTTGAATGCACGGTCTGGCCATCGAGGCGCCCTCCGCGCTGGCCGAGGAGGCGACGCTGGCGGCCCTGCTGCGCTGCTGCGTGCGGGAGGTGGCCGGGCCGCGCGGCCTGGTGTGGCCGGCGCCGCCGTACCTGCTGCTGCGGGTGGCGGGCACGCTGCTGCGGGCCCGCACGTACGGCGGCGCCGCGCTGCGCTTCGACGGCCCGCCGGAGCGCCTCGAAGGCGGGACCTGGCGGCCGCTGACCACGGACGAGCTGGTCGGGCTCGTCGAGACCGAACTGCAGGGGCACAACGGCGAGTTCGCCGGGCAGGTGGCGGCGAGCAGGGACGCCGTGGCGGCGATCCTGGAAGCCAGGGCCGAGCCGCCCGCGGATCCGTGGCTGGCCTCGGAGCAGTCGCTCGTGTACGGGCACCCGTTCCACCCGAGCCCCAAGGCGCGCGGCGGGGACGGGTGGCTGCGGTACGCGCCCGAGGCGCACGCCGAGTTCCCCGTCAGGCTGCTGGGGGTTCGCGAGGACGTCCTCGCGGAGGAGGGCGATGTCTCGGCCCTGGAGGGGATGGGCCGGGCGCCCGATGGATATCGGCTGCTGCCCGCGCATCCCTGGCAGCTCGACCTGCTGCGGCCCGCGCTCGGCACCGACCTGGTCGACCTGGGGCCGGGGCCGGTCGTGATGCCGACCTCGTCGGTGCGGACGGTGTACGCCCCGGAGGCGGGGGTCTGCCTGAAGTTCTCCCTGGACGTGCGGATCACGAACTGCGTGCGCAAGAACGCCTGGTACGAGCTCGCCGGGGCCGTGGAGCTCACATCCCGCCTTAAGCCCATATTTGATGAAATATCGGTCAAGCACCCCGCCACCCGCTGGCTCCCCGAGCCCGGCTACCGCTCAGCTGCCCTCGGCACCCGGCTCCACGAGGGCCTGGGCGTGATCGTCCGGCAGAGCCCGTGGGCCGCCTGCTCCCCCGGCGTGACCCCGGTGCTGGCCGCCGCCCTCGCCCTGGACGCCCCGGCGCGGGATTCCGTGTGGTGGTCGGCGTACGTGTCGGCGGTGGCGCTGCCGGTGCTGGAGCTGTACTTCACGCACGGCGTCGTACTGGAGCCCCACCTGCAGAACGTCCTGGTCGGGCTGGACGCCTCCGGGATGCCGGCGGAGGCCGTCTTCCGCGACCTGGAGGGCACCAAGCTCGTCGCGGGCCGACACGATCTCGGCGGACTCCATCCTGAGGTCGCCCGGGCGCTCACCTACGACGCCGAGCGCGGCTGGGCCCGCGTCGTCTACTGCCTGCTCGTCAACCACCTCACCGAGATCGCCGCCGCGGTGGCCGGGCAGGACGACGGCCTGCTGCGCGAGCTGTGGCGGATCGCCCGCGGCCTGCTCGCCAAGCACGCCGCCGACCTCGGCTGGCCGCTGCCGCTCTCGGATCTGCTGGCCGGCGCCCCGCTGCCCGCCAAGGCGAACCTGGGCGTGCGGTGGGCCAGGGCGGCCGACCGTGCGGCCGGCTACGTCCCGATCGCGAACCCGCTCGCATGATCCCCGCCCGCGTCCAGGACGCCGCATCGGGCTTGACCGCTCCCGCCTACCTCTACGACCTGCCCGCGCTGGAGGCACACGTCGCGGCCGTGCGGCAGGCGCTCCCGGGGATCGAGCTGTACTACGCGGTCAAGGCCAACCCGGATGCCGAGCTGCTGCGCGTGCTGGCCGGGCACGTGGACGGGTTCGAGGTGTCGTCGGGGGGCGAGCACGCGCACGTCACGGGCCTGTTCCCGGGTGTTCCCGTGGCGCTCGGCGGGCCCGGGAAGACCGACGCCGAGCTGCGGCTGCCGCACCACCGCATCCACGTCGAGTCACCGAACGAACTGCGCCGCCTCCTCGCCACGGGGCTGGAGGCCGACGTACTGATCAGGGTCAACCCCGACCTGCCGGTCGAGGGAGCGGCGCTCACGATGAGCGGGCCGTTCGGGATGGACGAGGAAGGCGTGAAGGAGTGCCTGCCGCTGTTCGGTGAGCGGGTACGGCTGCGCGGCCTGCACACCCACCTGGCCAGCGGGCTGGACGCCGCCCAGTTGCTGCGGCTGGCGGGGACGCTGCTGGACAACGACCACGAGGAGGTCAATCTGGGCGGGGGCATGGCGGTGTCGTACGAGTCGCCGGAGTCCAGGTTCGACTGGGCCGCGTACGGGGCCGGGCTGGCGGAGCTACGGCGCGGGCGGCGGCTGCGGATCGAGCCGGGCCGGGCGCTGACCGCGTACTGCGGCTACTACGTGACCAGGGTCGTGGATGTGAAGCGGGTGCGCGGCGAGGCGTACGCGATCGTGCTGGGCGGCACCCACCACCTGCGAACGCCCGTGACCAAGGGCCACGACCAGCCGTTCGCGATCCTGCCCACGGGCACGGGGCCGGGCGTGACGGACGAGCCGATCACGTTCGTCGGCCAGCTGTGCACGCCGAAGGACGTTTTCGCCCGAAAAATCGAGACTTCTACTCGAGTTGGGGACATGGTGGTGTTCGAGATGGCCGGGGCCTACGCCTGGAACATCTCGCACCACGACTTCCTCATGCATCCGAAGCCGGCGTTCCACTATCTACGAGCTTGACGCTCTCGATGAGCGCGACCAGGCCGGCGTGGTCGAGCAGGTTCACGGGGCGCACGGTGCGGTTCGCACGGACATAGTGGAAGGCCGCGGCCACCTTCTCCAGCGGCACTCCGGCCAGGTGCGACCAGGCCAGCCGGTACGCCGCGAGCTGCACCGACGCCGCCTTGGCCGCCTTGCCCTTCGGCGGCTGCCCGGTCTTCCAGTCGACGACCTCGTAGCCGCCGTCCGGGAGCTCGAACACGGCGTCCATCCGCCCGCGCACCAGCCGGTCGCCGATCATGGACTCGAACGGCACCTCAAGATCGATCGGCCGCCGGTCGGCCCACTCGCTCTGCTCGAACCGCTCCTGCAGCTCGGCCAGGCGCACGTCGGCCTCTTCCAGCTCGTCGTACAGCTCGATGTCGTCGATCAGCCGCTGCTGCTCCCACCGCGTCTCCAGCCACTTGTGGAACGACGTGCCGCGGCGGGCCAGCGGCGCGGGCTTGACCGGGACGGGACGGCGGATCCTGCGGGCCAGCTCGCGCGGATCGGCGGCCAGCGTGACCAGCGACGACACGGTCAGCTTGGCCGGCAACTCGACGATCGTGGCCGGTCGGCGGCGATGCAGCTCACGCTCGCGCAGCAGCAGGTCCGTGTCCCGCTCCCAGGCGCGCATGCGCTCCTCCTCGTACGCCCGCACCGGCTCGTCCTCCTCGGCGGCGGCCAGCGTGCCGGCCAGGGCGTCCTCGACCAGGCGGGCGCCGTCGAGGACGGACTCGTAGCGCAGCCCCTCGGGCGTGACCGGCCAGACGGCCTCGGCGGGCTCGGCGAGCAGCGGGTTCGTGGCGCCCTCGGCCAGGTCCGCGGCCCAGAACGAGACGCGGTCGGCGGTGTCGCGGATCTCCAGCAGGAAGTCCGACGGCTCCAGCGGCTTGGTGGCGGTGCCCCAGCGGTAGCCGGAGGCGATCAGGTGGTAGTGGGCGCGGGTCACGGCCACGTACGCCAGCCTGCGCTCCTCCATCAGGTCGCGCTCACGGCACTGCTCGTCGAAGACGGCCAGCTCCTCCTTGCTGAGCCCGCTCAGCCTGGGCAGGTCGGCGGCGTCGCCGCGCAGCGTGTACGGGAGCTTGCGCGGGTTCTCCGACCACCGGCTGTTCATGACCGGCGTGGCGGGGAAGATGCTGCCCGTCGCGATCGTCCCCTTCGAGCTGACCAGTTGCGACAGCCCGGGCACGACCACGATCGGCCACTCCAGGCCCTTCGAGGCGTGCACGGTCATCAGCTTGACGCTGTTGCTCTCACCGACCCGGCCGGCCTCCAGGCCGAACTCCTCACTCTCGGCCGCCTGCAGGTAGGCCAGGAACGCCCCAAGCGTCGGATCCTCGGCGTCGCCCGCGAACCTGGACGCCGCGTCCAGGAACGCGTCCAGATCGGCCCGGGCCGCGAACGCGCTCACCGTGCCACTGCGCGCGGCCACCTCGATGTCCAGCCCGAGCCGGCGCTCCACCTCCATGATCAGGTCGGGGAGCGGCTGCGCCGTGTGCGCCCTGAGCTGGCGCAGCTCGTGGGCCAGCGCGACGAGCCTGGTGCGGGCCAGCGGCGAGAACGACTCCAGCCACTCCTCGCGGTCGGGCAGCTCGTCCAGCGCGTCCACCAGGCTGCCGCGCTCCTCCGCCAGGTCGGCCACCACCTGGTCGAGCGGGTCCTCCGCGCGGCCGCTCTCGCTCAGCTCGCGGGCCAGCTCCCTGGCGTGCTCGCCCAGCACCCGCAGGTCGGCGGGGCCGACCCGCCAGCGCGGCCCGGCCAGCAGCCTGGCCAGCGCGTCGCCCGCCGTCGCGTCGTAGAGGACGCGGAGGGTGGCGACGATGTCGTTCACCTCGGGCACGGTCAGCAGGCCGCCGAGCCCGACCACCTCGACCGGGATGTCGCGCTCCTCCAGCGCCCGGCGCAGCGCCGGGAACTGCGACCGCTTCCTGGCCAGGATCGCGACGTCCTGGGGCTGGATGGCGAGGGTCTTCTTGCGCTCCTTCTCGCCCCAGGGCAGGCCGTCAGGAGCGACCTCCTGGCCGAGGATCTTGGCGATGCCGTCGGCGATCCACCTCGCCTCGTCCTCGGCGGTCTCGTGGAAGGCGCAGGTGACGCGGCCCCGGTCGACGCGGTTGGGGCCGGGGACGAGGACGGGGACCTCGCGGGCCTCCATGCGGAGCTGGAGCTGTACGCGGGCGGCGACGTCGAGGACGCGGTCGCCGTTGCGGAAGCTGACGCTGAGCTGGCGTACCGGGGCCGGATCGCCAGCACTTGCCCGGAAATCTCGGGAAAAACGACGAAGGTTGCCTGCGGAGGCGCCGCGCCAGCCATAGATCGACTGGCAGGGGTCGCCGACGGCCGTGACCGGGTGGCCGCCGCCGAACAGGGAGCGGAGCAGGACGAGCTGGGCGTGGCTGGTGTCTTGGTACTCGTCGAGCAGCACCACCGCGTAGCGCGACCGCTCGATCTCGCCCACTTCCTTGTGGTTGGCGGCGATCCTGGCGGCCAGCGACATCTGGTCGCCGTAGTCGATGACCTCACGGCTGCGCTTGAGCCGCTCGTACGCCTCCACCAGCGGCAGCAGCTGCTCCCGCGCCGCCTGGACGGTGAGAGGCCTTCTCTGCGCGAGCGTCGTGCGGCCGCTGAGCAGCGCGAGCCTGTCCCGCAGCCACTCCCCCACCCGCCGCACGTCGGCCGGGCCGCGCAGGTGCTCGGACAGCTCGCCGGCCAGCTCCAGCACGGCGGCCGTGACCGACGGCGGGCCCAGCTCGATCTTGTCCATCGGCCCGTCGTACATCGCCACCACCCGCGAGGCGAGCTGCCACGACACCGCCGGGGTGACCAGCCGCATCGTGGGCTCCAGCCCCTCGCGCAGCGCGTGGTCGGTGACCAGGCGGGCGGCGTAGGCGTGGTACGTGGAGACGGTGGGCTCGTTGTCCAGCGTGCCCGGCTCGACCAGGCCCGCCTCGGCCAGGCCGGTCAGCCGCTCCCTGACCCTGGTGGCCAGCTCGGCGGCGGCCTTGCGGGTGAAGGTCAGGCCCAGGACGTTCTCCGGCTTGACGAGGCCGTTGGCGACCAGCCAGACCACGCGCCCGGCCATGGTCTCGCTCTTGCCGGAGCCCGCGCCGGCCATGACGACCATCGGCTCCAGCGGGGCCTCGATGACCGCGGCCTGCTCGCTCGTAGGGGGGAGGACGCCGAGCTTGCCGGCGAGCTCGACGGGGGTCAGCACACCTGGCCCCCGTTGTCGTTGACCGGGCAGCTCGACCTGGCCACGCACGTACGGCAGCCGTCGTTGACCTTGGCCTGGAAGAACGGGCCCGACATGCCGGTCGCCACCGTGTCGACCAGGTCGCCGGCCCAGCCGGGGTTCTGGTCGTCCGACAGCGCGCCCTGCGCCTGCTCCAGGGCGTCGTTCTTGCCCCCCGCCTTGCCGAGCTGGACCAGCGCGGCGCCGCCCGGCTCGGTCATGCCGTGCCGGGCGAACGCGCCCAGCAGCGCGGCGAGCTGGTAGACCCCGAGCTGCGGATGGCGGTCGAGGTCGCCCGCCTTGGGCTTGGAGCCGCCGGTCTTGAGGTCGATGATCACGGCGCGATTGCCGGAGTCGCGCTCGACCCGGTCCACGCGGCCCTTGATCTGCACACCCTCCGTGACCGTCGCGGTGAACGACTCCTCCAGCGCCACCAGCTCGCGCGGGTTCTCCTTGTGCCAGCGCAGGAACTTGCCGATCATCTGCTCGGCGACCTGGCGCTGCTTGCGGTTGTACCAGGCGCCGCCGAAGTCGAGCTCGTGCCAGATCCGGTCGAGGCGCTCGCCCAGGAGGTCCTCGCTGGGCAGGTCGGTGGCGGCCAGCACGGCGAGGGCATGGATGACGTTGCCCAGGCCCTGCGCGGTGCTGGTGCCCGCCGCTCCGACGGCGGTCTCCAGGAGCCAGCGCAGGCCGCACTTGGTGAAGCTCTCGACCGCCGACGGCGAGATGCTGACGACGCCGTCGGGCCAGCTCAGGGGGCGGTCGTCGGTGATGGGCGTGAGGGCGTACCAGTCGTTGGGGTGGGCGCCCTGGACGCCGGCGGCGGCGAGGCGGGCGAGCTGCTGTGCAGCCTGTTGCCGGATTTTTGCTGATTTAGTGGGATCGGTCACTGCGCTGCGGAGGTCCGCCACCAGCGCGGACATGTTCAGCCAGCGGGCCCGGTCGTCCACGGTGGCGGTCTCCACCGCGCCCGGCATCAGCTCCGACAGGAACCTGGACGGGCGCTCGTCGGTGTCCTCGCCGCCCACGGCCGTCACCACGAGCCGGCGCCTGGCCCTGGTGGCGGCCACGTAGAACAGCCTGCGCTCCTCGGCCAGCAGCTTGGAGGCCAGCGACGCGGCGTTCGGCTTGGCGCCTTCGACCACCTCGACCAGGTCCTCGATGCCCAGCATCGACCCGCGCAGCCGCAGGTCCGGCCAGACCCCCTCCTGTACGCCCGCGACCACCACGACGTCCCATTCGAGGCCCTTGGAGCGGTGGGCCGTCAGCACGCGCACGGCGTCGCCGTCGGGGGCGCGGTCGGCCAGCGTGTCGCCGGGGATCTCCTGGGCGGCCAGGTCGTCGATGAACACCTCGGGGCCCGCCTTCGGCATCCGGTCCACGAATTTGGCGGCCTGGTCGAACAGGGCCACGACGGCGTCCAGATCGCGGTCGGCCTGCGCCCCCCTGGGGCCGCCTCCAAGGCTCAGCTCGGTCCAGCGCCGGGCCAGGCCGCTGGCGTCCCACACGGCCCACAGGAGGTCCTCGGCGGTGCCCTCGTCGCGTACGGACTCCCTGGCGACCGCGAGCAGCTTGGCGACGCGCTCGGCGGGGAGGGCGACGTGGGGCTCGATCCGGGTGAGCTCGCGCGCGTCCCGCACGGCCCCGACGAGCAGCTCACCGGACGAGCGTGCGTCGCCGCCCTCCGACGCCTCGTTTTCGGCGATCTTGAGGGCGCGGCGGAGGCGGCGTACGCCGATCATGTCCGTGCCGCCGAGCGGGCCCGTCAGCAGCTCCTCGGCCACCCCCTCGTCGAGCTGTGCGGCGTCCATCGCGATCTTGAGCATGGTGAGCAGCGGGCGCACGCCCGGCTCCTGGGCGATCGGCACCTCGTCGCCCGCGATCATCGTCGGCACCCCGGCGTTGACCAGCGCGCGGCGCAGCAGCGGCACCTGCCGCTTGGCCGAGCGGACCAGCACCGCCATGCGGTGCCACGGCACGCCGTCGATCAGGTGGGCCCGCCGCAGCGTGTCGGCCACGATCGCGGCCTCCTGGCTGGTGCTGTCGGCCAGGAGCACGCGTACGTCGCCGTCCGGGGTGTCCGGCAGCGGGACCAGGTCCCGGTGATCGTGCCGGTGGTCGAATCCGGGGGCCACGGGGAGCCTGGCGGCGACCCGGCGGGAGGCCTCCAGCAGGCCGGCCCCGCTCCTGCGGCACACGTGCAGGGCCAGCAGCGGCGCGTCGCGGCCGTCGAGGGTCCGGAACCGCTGGGGGAACTTCATGATTCCCTGTACGTCCGCCCCCCTGAACCCGTAGATCGACTGGTCGGGGTCGCCCACCGCCACCAGGTCGCGCCCGTCGCCCGCGAGCTGGGCGAGCAGGGCCTCCTGGGCCGGGTCGGTGTCCTGGTACTCGTCCACGAACACCACGTCGTGCGCCGCCCGCTCCCGCTCGCGCACGTCCGGCCTGGCCAGCAGCGCGGAGGCGGCCCCGATCAGCTCCGCGTAGTCGTAGGTCTCCTCCGGGTCGAGGTCGAACCTGTCCTGGTAGCGCTCGGCGAACCGGCCGGCCGCCACCCAGTCGCTCCGCCCGTGCCGCCTGCCCAGCTCGACCAGCCGCTCGGCGTCGAGCCCGCGCTCGTTGGCCCGCGACAGGAAGTCCCGCAGCTCCTCGGCGAACCCGCGCGTCTTGAGCGGCTCGCGCAGCGACACCGGCCAGTCGAGTGCGCCGTTCTCCAGCTCGCCGTGCAGCAGCCGCCGGATCTCCAGGAGCTGCTCGGGGCCGGTGAGCAGGCGCGGCGGGGCCTTGCCGTCGAGGATCGACTCGCGGCGCAGCAGGGCGTACGCGTAGGAGTGGAAGGTCAGGGCGAGCGGGGTGCGGGTGGTGCGGCGCAGGCGGCCGGTGACGCGCTGGCGCAGCTCCTCGGCGGCCTTGCGGCTGAAGGTCAGGATGAGCACGCGCTCAGGGTCCACGCCGCGGCGCTCGATCCTGTCCACCACGCTCTCCACGATCGTGGTGGTCTTGCCGGTGCCCGGACCTGCGAGGACGAGGAGGGGTCCGCTCTGGTGTTCGACCACGGCACGCTGGTGCTCATCGAGCACAGGGGGCACAACAGGGACGCCGTTGCCACGCCGTACCAACCGCCAGGTCTGACCACTCACAGCACTAGATTCCACCAGACCACAGGGGTAGATCGTGCCGACTTGCCCGGTCTCCCCACGCGATCCGCCTACCGTACTGGGGCAAATCCCTGGTTTTCCGGCGACACGCCGCGCGCCCACTTCCAGACAAAGCGCGATATATCTTGACTTCGCATGAACGCGACATATCGTGTTGGTGGGGGCCACTGAACGGAAGGGAATGGCCATGACCAAGACCAACAAGGGATACAAGGGCATCGGCATGGAGGGCCCGATCGCCCGCTGGTACGCCGCCAACACCGGCAAGGGTTGCTGATGGGGTTAGCCAACCGTAGTTATCATGTGGCATAGTGTCACTGCACGCCCGGCGCCCAGGCGACGTCGGGCACCCTCCTCGGTCAGGCCGTGCGTGTCTGGCCGGTCAGCGTCCGGAGGGACGTGTTCAACGGGCCGGTGGCCTCGCTGCCGGTACCAGGGCACGAAGACGATTGGTGGATGCCGGGCACCTCGTTGTGTCCTGATCCTGTGCAACGCTCAGGATCGCTAAGCCAATCAGAGACGCTGTGGAAACGGACGTGGCGCGGATGGGCCTCGGCGCGCTCTCCCGGGCGTTCACCAGATTCGCGCTGCGGTCGTTCCTGCCGCGGCGGGCGTACACGAAGAGCGAGTTCGAGGCGTTCATCGCGCAGACCGAGTTCCGTACGTACGAGATCCAGCAGTCGCCACTGGCCCTGGACGTCGACCTCCGGAAGTGACCGTTGAGATTCCATGCATACGGAGCGTTTGACCTTGTAACGTAGGGTCAACATTTACGCCCTGTGCGGGGGGTCGATCGCATGCGCTGGCAGGTCCACTCGGAGAAGACGCTGTACGCCGACCCGTGGGTGGACGTCCGGGTGGCCGATGTGGAGCTGCCCGACGGGCGCCATCTCGATCACCGGCTCATCCGCACCGCACCCACGGCGGGGGCCGTCGTCACCGACGACCAGGACCGGGTCCTGCTGATCTGGCGGCACCGCTTCATCACCGACAGCTGGGGCTGGGAGATCCCCCTCGGCCAGATCGATGAAGGCGAGATGCCACAGGACGCCGCCGCCCGGAGGGTGGAGGCGGAGACGGGCTGGCGCCCCGGCCTCCTGCGCCCCCTGCTCGCCGTCCAGCCGGCCAACGGGATCTCCGACAACCTGCATCACGTGTACCGGGGTGAGTCGGCCACGTACATCGGGCCACCTTCGGACCCGAGGGAGGCGGACCGGGTGGAATGGGTGCCCGTGTCCCGGATCCGAAGGTTGATCGACAACGGTGAGATCGTGTGCGGGACCAGTCTGTCGTCCCTGCTGTACTTGCTGATCGACTGCCTGCCGCCCGGGGGCGCAACCGCGGGACCCGCCCTCGGCTTCGAGACCACTTTCGACCCCACCCGCCCGATCCTTCTGCGCGACTTTCCCGGGCTCCAAATCTGACCACCGCACGCGCCTTACCCCGTAGTCGGTCAAGAGGACGCTTCGTCACGGCGAGCAACCCGTGAGCCTTCACGACCGGCCATGACAGCCGGTCACCGACGTCGGCGCGTGCGGTGACCTTGGGCCACCGTAGAAAAGGAAGATCTTGGGTTTTCGAGACTTACGAGAAGAGGTGATCGACCACCCGAGCAGTGGATTTGCCATCGTCGCGGGGAGCGAAGGTGGCGCGGAAGGCGTCGTAGCGGTCGGCGTGGGCGGCGGCCACCGTGTCGATCGAGCGGAGGGCGTCGATCACGTCTGCCGAGGTCGACAGGACGGGCCCCGGCGCCTGCTCGGCCAGGTCGATGTACAGCCCCCGCTTCGACGAGTATTTCGCCAGGTCGTAGCCGTAGATCACGATGGGCCGGCCGGTGCAGGCGAAGTCGAACATGACCGACGAGTAGTCCGTCACCAGGACATCGGCCACCAACAGGAGGTCCGCCATGTCGGGGTAGGTGGTGACGTCGCGGGCGATGTCGGGAACGGCTGGGATGGCCTGCATGGGATGCGCGCGGACCAGAATCTCGTGGTCGGCGCCCAGAGCCTCCCGCGCCTTGGCCAGGTCCAGTTTGACCATGGCGTTCTTGCGGTCGTAGTCGCGCCACGTCGGCGCGTACAGGACCACCCGCTTGCCCTCCACCAGCCCGAGCCGCTCGCGCACCGCGGCCGCCAGCTCGTCGCGGTCCGGTGAGTTGAGCACGTCGTTGCGGGGCAGGCCGCTCTCGAGGATCTCGCCCTTGTAGCCGAACGCCTTGCGCAGCACCGGAGTGGCCCAAGGGGACTGCGACAGGAGCAGGTCCCAGCCGCGCACCTCCGCCGCCTGGCGGTGCCAGATCGGCGGCCTGGGGTCGCGGTTCATGTGGGGCTGATCGTTGCCGATGCGCTTGGCCGGGGTGCCGTGCCAGGTCTGCACGACCACCTGGTCCTCGCGGGCGCGGAACCAGACGGGCAGGAACGCGTTGGTCACGATGTGGCGGGACCTGGCCAGGGCGGCGTGGTGCTCGCGGCTGCCGGCGCGGACGACGGTCGCGCCGCCCGGCGGCACGAACGCGCCGTCCTTGACGATCCAGATGTGCTCGCGGTCGTCGCCCCGCCCCAGCCGCTCCTCGTAGATGGCGCGGACGCTGTCGGCGTAGAGCCGCCCGTCGTTGACGACGTAGACGGTCGCGTCCGTCAGCGGCTCCGTGCGCTGCGCCGGGTAGAAGACGCGGCGCAGGACGTGGGTGCCCGCGACACCGCGCTCGTCCGCCGGGCGGTCCTCCTCGACGGTCACGACGGGGACGTCGAAGCGCGTCGAGATCATGCGGAACGTGTGGCCGTCGAACGTACGCGGTTCCTCGTCGAGCCCCGGCAGGGCGGCGTGGTCCATGCGCAGCGGGACGATCTCGCCGGACGGGTGGCGGAGCGACATGTTCCAGGTGCCCGACGACAGCGGCACCGCCTCGCCGAAGCGGTCCATGGAGGCGGGCTCGACGCGTACGGAGAAGTCCTCGCCGGAGCGCTCCATCGGAAGCAGGTAGGAAAGCCCGGAGCGGTGCCGCAGCGTGAGCGAGCGGGGGCCGGGGGCGTCCGGGTAGTGGCCGCGCAGCAGGAGGGAGGAGCCCTCCCAGACCGCCGAGGTGATCACCGGGCGGATGCGGTGCGCGGAGACCACGACGCGGTCGCGGCGGTCGCCGAGCACGGTGATCTCGCGGTCGCCCACGGCCGTGCGGGTCTCCACGAGGTCGGCGAGCATGACCGACGCCGCCGGGTCGCCCTTGGGCTCGACCCAGAGCCGCCGGCCGTCCTTCTCCTGCAGCAGGGTGGGCACGGCCAGGCCGACCAGCACCTGCGTGCCGTCGCCCGAGGGCGTGAAGTCGGCGGCGATGCGGTGACCGCCCAGCCTGGCGTGGCCCTTGGTCACGGTGCGGCCGGGCAGGAAGATCTTGAGCTCGAGGCGCTCGCCGTCGAGGGACACCCCCGTCAGCTCGGCCCGGTTGGGCTGGAGCACGACCTGCAGCGCGCGGTCGGACGTCCAGACCGGCCTGACCCACAAGCCGGGCTTGAGCTTGAGCCCGGTCGGCCGCTCGGGACGGCCGAGCGAGGAGCCGCGCAGCAGACCGGTGGCCCGCGCGCCCCGGCTCCAGAACACGATCTCGGCCCGCCACGTCGTGGTGTCGGGCACCGACGGCCGGTGCCGCATCCGGCGGCGCACGGCGGAGACCATCCAGCGTACGGAGCCGCGCCAGCGCAGCGACCACGGGCTCAGCTCCGCGCTGAAGCCGGACCAGTCGTAGTTGCAGCCGGGCTCGCGCGCGCCGTGTGTGGCCTCGGGCGCGAGCACGCGGCGCGTGCGCATGCGGATCGGCGGCAGCCAGCGCGGCCCGCGTAGCACCACGGTCGCCCAGTTGAACCTGCGGCTGCGGACAGACAGGCCCGCGAGGTAGGCGAAGCCGGTGACGCGCAGCCTGCCGTTGACCCAGGTGATGTCGTCGATGTGGGTCACCGGCACCATGTCGGCGCGCCGCAGCCGGTAGAGGTCGGGCGGCAGCTCGTCGCGGAAGGGCAGGTCGGCGTACCAGCGCAGGCCCTTGCGGATGCGCTTGGACGGCTCGGCCGCCGCGGTCACGACTTTGGTGAGCGTGTCGCCGTCGACGAGCTCCTCGTCCGGGCGGTGCTCGATCAGGTGGCAGATGACGCGGCGGGCGACCGGCAGGTCGCGCTTGACTCCCGGGTCCACGCCCGCGAGGTATGGGCGGACGAGCGCGAGCATCTCGCGCCGTCGCGCGGCGCCGCGCTTGACCGCGAGGTCGATGCGGCCCCCGAGGGCACCGCTGAGCACCTCGGTGTCGAACGCCGCGTCGCGTCCGCCGGGGCCGACCGTTCTCATGACCGCTTCGAGAGGCTCGCCACGATCGCAGAGATCCTGGACAGCCTTCAGGCGGTCAGCGCGCGAATCGCCGCCCTGGCTTCGGGCTGTGACGCCGGTGGCCATAGGGGAGGCACCGCCTTTCGGGCCGCCATCAAGTGTTCTGCCCATGGTAATGGGAGTCACATGGCACAGAATCGCCGGTTCGGCGAAACCGCAGTTCAAGAGGGTTACTGAAAATCCGCTGAAGGCTCCTCACGTTCCGCGGAGCGTCCGTCCCAGCGGGCCAGGCGCATATCCGCGCGCTGGCCACGCAGGGGGGTGCCCTCCTCGCGCCAGTGCGCCAGGCAGCGTTGCAGGTGGTCAGGGGCGGCGCCGCCGCCGTCGGCGTGGACGACGCGCCACCAGGGCACGCCGCCGCCCCACGTGGACATCACCTTGCCGACCTGGCGCGGGCCGCCCTCGCCCAGGTATTCGGCGATGTCCCCGTAGGTCATCACCTTGCCGGGCGGGATGCGCTCGACGAGGTCGAGCACCCGCTCGGCGAAGGGGTTCAGGGGCTCCATGCCGCCGGGCCGGCGTCGATGATCTCGTCGAACTTGCCGATCTCGACCACGCTGCCACCCGCCTCGACCTCGATGACGCCGTCGCGCACCGCGTACACCTCACCGTCCTCGCCCACGAGCCGGCCGCCGAGAGCGGCGCTCAGCCGCAGGAGCTGTGCCACCTGCCAGTCGGAGCCCGGCTCGCCCACCAGATGGCCCGCCCAGCGCGCCACCGCGTGCGTGCCGCCTGCGTGGCGGGCCACGATCTCGTCAGATCCGCGCAGCCCGAAACCGGCCGGCGCTATGGCCTTCGCGAGCTCCGCGAAGGCGAGTGGCGACTCGCGCACCACCCGCAGCTCGTATCCCATGACGGGGGACCATAGCGGATCTTCACTCTTTACGCTGATTGAGCACGACGATCGCGCCGCAGAACGTGATGAGCGCCACCAGCGCCCCACCCCCGAACAGCCACAGCCGCCACGGATCGGGTCCTGGCCGCGACGGCACGGGCGAGTCCTCGCCCTGGCCGAAGTGCTCCTTGCCGGGCCCGGCCGCGCTGCGCTGGACGCCGGTCAGCCGCTCGGCGGCGTTGAGCGCGGCGGCGGCGTCGACCACGCCGAAACCGGACTTGTCGTCGTACCCGGCGGCGGGACGGCCCCTTGCGCTCGAGGCCAGCGCCTGGGCGACCTGCTCGGGCGGCAGGTTCGGGTAGCGCGATTTGATGAGCGCGGCCACGCCGGACACGAGCGCTGCGGCCGAGCTGGTGCCCTCCGACAGCTCGTAGCCGCTCTTGCGCTTGACCACGGGCACGTCCACGCCGGGCGCGGCCACCAGCACCGACAGGTTGTCGCTGCTGAACGAGGCCCTCCTGCCCTGCTTGTCGGTGGCCGCCACGCCGATGACCCCGGGGTAGCCGGCGGGGAAGCTCCAGAAGGAGGTGCCCTTGTCCTTGGCGTATTGGGTCAGGCCGTCGTTGCCGACGGCGGCGACCAGGACGACGCCCCTGCCGAGCGCGTACGAGACCGCCTCCCGCTCGGACTTGAGCGGGCCGTAGGAGCCGATCGACATGCTGATGACCTGGGCGCCGTGGTTGGTGGCGTACCGGAGGGCGCGGGCGAGCGGGCTCTCCGAGGTCCGCGTCTCCTCGTCCTCCAGCGGCGGGACGCCGAGCCCCGGCTCGTCGTCGATGACCAGGGGCAGCGACAGGATGCGGGACTCCGGCGCGATGCCGATCAGCCCGTCGTCCTCGCCCGAGCCGGCGATCAGGCCGGCCATGGCGGTGCCGTGCCTGCCGGGCTGCGCCTCGCGGGTCACCGCGCCCGAGGCCATGTCGGGCCCCTTGTTCACGCGCCCCCGCAGCTCCTTGACCTCGGCGTCCACGCCGCTGTCGACGACGGCGACGGTGACGCCCGCGCCCTTGGTGACGGTCCACGCCTGCTCGACGTTGAGCGCGTCGAGCACCCACTGCTGCTGATCCCTGACGGGTTCGGCGGCGGGGCCCGCGAGAAGGAGCAGCGCGGCCGCGAACGTGCGCACGACGGTCAGCACACGTTCCCCTGGGTGCAGGGCGGCACCTTGGGCGGGTCCGCCAGGAAGTAGGCGATCTGGTTGCCGATCGACTTGGCCGCCGGCCACAGCTCGGGGTGCAGGATCTCCTCGGGCGGGATCGCGGCCCTGGTCCGCCCGTCGGCGTAGCCGCCGGTCGAGAACACGATGTACGGTCCCGCGCCCACCCAGCCGGTACGCTGCCGCTGGTCACTACCGAAGCGCTCGCTCACCGTGCCGGGGAAGGCCACGGGCAGCACGCCCACGCGGTCGTCCTGGGTGAGCTCCTCGGTCGCCGAGACCCTGGACGCCTCGTCCTTGAGCACGGCGACCCCGACGGTGAAGACGAACGAGGCCGTCTGGTCGATGTAGGTGGCCCGCAGCATGGTCACGCAGCCGTGGCTGTCGAGCACACCGGCCACGGAGGAGTCCACACCCTTGCCGCACTCGGTCTCGGGGGCGATGCCGACGCGCCTGGCGTACTGCTGGGCGCGGTCGAGCCCGAGGTACTTGACCTCTTCGGGGAAGACGCCCGTCGCCGGCCACGCCTGCCAGCGCCTGGCGATCTCCTCCTGCTTGTACTTGTTCTGCTCGGCGGGGGTCAGCGGGCGTGCCCGGGTCTCGCTGAGCAGCCCGATCGTGCCGAGCAGCACCACGGCGGCCGACACGGCGACGATGACGCCGAGCAGCGCCACGAACATCCGCCGGTAGCGGATGCCCTGCTGGAGCGCGTCCAGTTCGGCGCGCTGTTTGGCCGCCGTGCGCCTGTGGGAGTCCGCCGCCGGCCAGGCACGCACGCGTGACCGGCGGCCGGTGGTGGCGCCGAGCGGATTTCTCCGTCCCGGCGTGGTTTCTCCCCCGGCGCGTGGCAGCCCTGAGGTTGGCCTACGTGCCTCCACCACCGCCTCGTTCCCGCGTTCGTTTTGTGTCTATTTCGTCCCCCCAGGAGGGCAGATCATGCGTCTTGAGAGCTGGGCGCCCGGCGTACGCGCCTGACCAGGATGAATATGACGGCCAGGGACGCGAGCGCGCCGACGGCCGCGGCCGCGGCGATGGCCGCGGAGACCGTGACACGCTTTTCGTCCCTGACGATGACCTTGATCGGGCCGGCCTGCCCACCGGCCAGCGGCTTGGCGGGGTCGTGGGCCTCGGCGCCCGAGGCGGTCTCGGTGTGCCCGGCGAGCCTGGCGGCCTCGGTCAGGGCTCTGGCGGCGTTCACGACGCCGAAGCCGGTGGCGATGTCGTAGCCGCCCGGCGGGCGGTCGGTGGCGCTGGCGGTCATGGCCTGCGCGACGAGCGGAGTCGACATTTTCGGATATTTCGCCTTAATAAGGGCAGCAACGCCTGACACCAGTGCCGTCGCCTGCGAGGTGCCCCGGCCGATCCAGTACTCGTCGCCCGGACCCGCGCCCATGATGTCGACGCCGGGCGCGGCCACCTGCACGGAGGAGTTCCAGTTGGAGAACGTGGCCCGCCGCAGCCGCCGGTCCGTCGCCCCCACGGAGACGACCCCGGGGAACGCGGCCGGGTAGGAGTAGGGCGCGAAGTCGCCGTCGATCTTCCGGTCGCCGTCGT
Source organism: Nonomuraea basaltis (assembly GCF_005893125.1). Classification (GTDB taxonomy): domain Bacteria; phylum Actinomycetota; class Actinomycetes; order Streptosporangiales; family Streptosporangiaceae; genus Nonomuraea; species Nonomuraea basaltis. Next base: position 44,367 of record NZ_VCJS01000089.1, read on the forward strand.
TGCCCGCGGCGGCGACGAGCACGACGCCCTTGGAGATCGCGTAGCGGATGGCCGCCCGCTCCTCCCTGGTCGCCAGCTCCTTGGAGATCGACATGTTGATCACGTCCGCCCCCTCGTCGACCGCGTACCGGATGCCCCGGGCCACCACGTTCTCGAAGCGCTCCGCCGAGTTGAACTCCCGGAAACCCGGCTCCTCGTCCTCAAGGATGACCCTTACTGACAGTACGTCCGCTTCGGGCGCGACGCCGATGATCCCCAATTTTCCCTTCTGGCCGTGCCCGTGCCCGGCGATCAACGAGGCCATGTACGTGCCGTGCAACCTGCTCGGAGTCACGCCGGGCGGGTTCGCGCCCGCGGTGAAATCCTTGCCCTCCCGTACCGAGCCGGCCAGGTCGCGATGGCTCGGATCGACGCCGGAGTCCAGCACCGCCACCGTGACGCCGGCGCCCTTGCTGACGGCCCAGGCCTGGGTCAGCGCAAGCGTCTTGATCACCTGCCGCTGCCCGCCGCGCACGTCGTCGGCCTGCGCGGGCAGGGCCGTGAGCAACAGCGCCCCGGCCGCCGCGCCCGCCACCACCTGTCTCAGCACCCTTCCCGGAGTGCCCTCGGTCAGCACTGCCATTCCTTGGCGGTGCAATCGGGCATCTTGAGCGTGCTCAGGCCGGTCAGGATGTGCTCGGAGATCTCGGCGGCGAAGGAGAAGGCCGCCGGCCGCTGCTCACCGACCGCGACCCCGGGCCTGCCGTCTACCTCGCCGGCCGTGGTCAGCACCAGATACGGCCCCGTCTGCCGGACCGAGCCGGCTTGGCGTCCGCCAGGGGTGAAGCGGTGGGCGACCGTGCCGCGGAAGGCCAGCGGACGCAGCCCCGGCACGGGTTTGCCACCGGCCGCGAAGGCGGATTTGGCGCGGGCGGCGCCCAGCTCGTCGGCCAGGGCCACCACGCCGATGGTGACGAGCACGCCGCGGAGCGCGTCGATGTAGGTGGCGCGCAGGAGACCGCGGCAGCCCGCGTCGCGCAGGGCCGTGGCCGCCTTGGCGTCCACGGAGTCGCAGGAGGTCGACGGCGAGATGCCGATCCTGCTGGCACGTTCCTGCCCGCCCTGCTCGGCGGAGTACGGCACCGTGGCGGGGAAGATGCGTCCCGCGGGCCAGGTGCGCCAGCGCTCGGCGACCTCCCGCTTGGCCGCCGCGCGCAGCTCGGCGGTGCTCGGGCCGCGCGTGAGCTCCGTGCCCGCCGCGCTGCCCGCAACGCCGGCGGCCACCGCGCAGATCAGCGTCAGCGCGGAGGCCACCACGAGGGTCGGCCATGGGCGTGCAGAGTTCACGCCAACGACCTTAACCGGGACGTCCCGGTGGAAACCCCTTAATAGCTGGGCAGGCTCGGATCGACGGTCTTGACCCAGCTCAGCACGCCGCCGCCGACGTGGACGGCGTCGGAGAATCCGGCGTTCTTGACGACCGCCAGCGCCTCCGCCGAACGCGCGCCCGACTTGCAGTGCAGCACGATGCGCTTGTCCTGCGGCAGCTTCTCCAGGGCCGAGCCGTTGAGGAACTCGCCCTTGGGGATCAGCGTGGCGCCGGGGATGGAGACGATCTCGTACTCGTTGGGCTCGCGGACGTCGACGAGGAAGATGTTCTCGCCCTTGTCCTGCATGGTCTTGAGCTCCAGCGCGGTGATCGTGGAGCCGCTGGCGGCCTCGGCGGCCTCGTCGGAGATCGCGCCGCAGAACGCCTCGTAGTCCTCGAGCAGCTCGGTGACCGTCGGGTTCTTGCCGCACAGCACGCACTCAGGGTCCTTGCGGACCTTGACGTCGCGGTACTTCATCTCCAGGGCGTCATAGATCATCAGCCGCCCGACCAGCGGGTCGCCGATGCCGGTCAGCAGCTTGATGGCCTCGTTGACCTGGATGGAGCCGATCGACGCGCACAGCACGCCGAGCACGCCGCCCTCGGCGCACGACGGCACCATGCCGGGAGGCGGGGGCTCCGGGTAGAGGCAGCGGTAGCACGGTCCATGCTCGGCCCAGAACACGCTCGCCTGGCCGTCGAACCGGTAGATCGAGCCCCAGACGTACGGCTTGCCGAGCAGCACCGCGGCGTCGTTCACCATGTAACGCGTGGCGAAGTTGTCGGTGCCGTCGACGATGAGGTCGTAGCCGGAGAAGATCTCCATGACGTTCTCGGTGGTCAGCGCCGTGTTGTGGATCACGACGTCCACCAGCGGGTTGATCTCGCGGACCGACGCCGCGGCGCTCTCGGCCTTGAGCCTGCCCACGTCCGACTGGCCGTGGATGATCTGGCGCTGCAGGTTGGACTCATCGACCACGTCGAAGTCGATGACGCCGAGGGTGCCGACGCCCGCCGCCGCGAGGTACATCAGCGCGGGCGAGCCCAGGCCCCCGGCGCCCACACACAGCACCTTGGCGTTCTTCAGCCGCTTCTGCCCCGCCATGCCCACATCGGGGATGATCAGATGGCGCGAGTAGCGGCGCACTTCGTCGACGGTCAGCTCTGTGGCCGGCTCGACCAGCGGTGGCAACGACACTTTCTACGCTCCCGGAGCTCCGTTTTCAGGGGGTCATATCCTCACCTTGAAACCTAGCTGGCGAGTGGGGCATTCCCCAATCGAGTCTCACCGATCAGGCCGCGTGCTTCGGCCGCCACGACCTGCGGGATCTCCATCATCGCCACGTGACCCGCCGTCGGCAGCAGCACGAGCCTGACCCGAGGGAAGCTACGCCACGCCTTCGCGGCCATGGCGGGACGGACCAGGCGGTCGTGCCTGCCGTGCACGATCAGGGTCGGCGCCTGGACCTTGGCCGCCTGGCGCCACAAGTTGTCCTCACCGCGGCGGAAGTATTCGGCCACGATGCCCCGGGCCGAGGCGATCATGGCCTCGCCTGCGTAGGGGAGGTCGTCTCTCCTGCGGAGCTCCTCTATGGCATCGCGCAGGCGCACCGGGTGGACGGCGTTCGCGTTGGCCCAGACCATGGACAGGGAGGCGTTGATGCGCTGCTCGGCGGGGACCAGCTGGAGCTTGCTCGCCACCCACTCGCCCAGCTTGGGCACCGCGGCGGCGGCCACGCGGACGGGGCCATACCTGGGGAGCAGGTCGGGCAGGGCGGGTGAGATGAGCATGAGCGAGCGGACCAGATCGGGTCGGGCGGCGGCGACCCTGACGGATACCGCGCCACCCAGCGAGTTGCCGAACAGATGGGCCGGGCCCGTGCGCTCCAGCAGGCCGATCACGGCCCTGGCGTGCCCGGCGACGCTGTAGTCGCCGTCTTCGGGAGCGGGCGAGAACCCCGCGCCCGGCAGGTCAATGGCGTGACCGGTGACCGTGTCCTTGAGCTCGTCCATGAGGTCGGTCCAGTTCGTGGCCGAACCTGCCAGACCGTGCACGAACACCGCCTGCTCGGCCGGCCCCTCGGGGGTGGACCGGACGTGCACCGAGCCGATCATGCGTCCCGGCCAGTGCGGGATCGGCGCCGCCACCATGTGTCCTCCTCGTCGTCGCTCGAACGCTTCTTCCCGTTCCCTTAACGATAACCACCGCGCCTAGGTGGGACCTGGATTCCGTACAGACCAGCAGCCCGGCGAGCGCCGCCGCCGTCCACGATCGGCCGGGCCACAGGCATCGAGTGAAGCAGGTCAAGATCAGGCTCAACGTCCGGGCCGTGCCTCGCGGGCGGATCGCCGACAAGAGCCGGCCCGCCTCGCTTCACGACAAAACGGACAAATCGCCTCAATTCATTTCATAAATACTTAATAAGAGCAATGTAAGCGTTAGTGTATTGCAAAACACTTCGATGCCCGTTTGCGACACTCTCGCGCCGGAAATGAAAACGGCGGATGACACATTTAGTCGTCATCCGCGACATTCTCTGATCCTTCAGAAAATGTCAGGAACCAGGGCAACCGCACCTTTGGGGGGTAACTCAATGCCCACGTTCAAGACTGTGGTCGCAGGGCTGGCGATGAGCACGGCAATGACCGGTGGAGCCATCGGCCTGGGCGCAATGACCACCGCCTCGACCGCCAACGCGACGACCGCCTCCGCAGCCACCACGATGTCGTCCGGCTTCTTCACGAACTGCCGCCGGCACTGCGGCGGGTGGGGCCGCAACCACCACAAGCTGAAGATCCGCATCCGCATCCACAACAACAACCAGCAGAGCCAGGCACAGGCCACGCGCCAGGACCAGGATCAGGATCAGGACCAGAGCCAGTTCCCGTGGAACTTCCTCAACGACGACTGACAGCTCCAGGTTGTGACCTGGAGCGATCGGGAGGAAGGTCCTGAGCGATCGGAAGGCGGTCGCGCGAACGCATCCCGGTTGACGTGAGCCCTGGCCGATGCTCGCAGAGTGGTCATGCAGCGGCTGAGCGATGACCCGACGCAGCGGACGCGCAGCACCGGCACTCGACTCACGGGCCAGACCAGGAAGACGCCCACCGAACGCTCAAGATAGACGCCACCGCACGATATGCGCCCTCGGCAATTCGCCGCCGAGGGCGCATTCACGCGTTCTCAGGCTCCAGAGAGTCGGCGGCCGGCCACCACACAAAAGAGACAAATCACCATAATTCATTTCATAGTACTTAATAAGAGCAATGAGAGTGTTGATGTATAGCAAAACACCGCGAAGCCTGTTTATGTGACATTAGCGTCGGGAAGCAACAATGTGAGCGGATGACGCATCAGTAAGTCCACCCATTGCGTTTCCGATCAATCGAGAAATTACAGAACAGGGCAATCGAACCTTTGGGGGGATTCCAATGCCCAAGTTCAAGAGTGTCGTCACGGGCCTCGCTCTCAGTGCCATGACCGGCGCCGTCGGCATCCTGGGCGCAGTGAGCACCGCCTCGACCGCCAACGCCACATCCAGCGGCGGCTACACCGCCGGAAGCTGCGGTTGGGGCTGCGGCCTGTCTCTTAAACACCTCCTAC
>NZ_VCJS01000008.1 GCF_005893125.1 Nonomuraea basaltis
CCGTCACCCCCACCTCCGCCACCTCCGCCCAGCGATACCGCGCCATCTGGCGCTGGCATTTCTACGCCGGCGTGTTCGTGGCCCCCGTCCTGCTCGTCCTCGCGGTGACGGGCTCGATCTACCTGTTCAAGGAGCCGTTCGAGGCGTGGCGGTACCAGGACGTCCGCACCCTCGCCGAGCCGGTGGCCGCCGCCCGCCCACTGACTCAGCAGATCGCCGCCGCCCAGAGCGCCCGCCCGGGATCGTCAGTCATGTCCGTCATCCCGCCGGCGTCCCCCGACCTCACCACCCGAGTCATCCTCCGGGGCGCCGACGCCGGCCCGTGGGCGGAGGGCATCTCGGTGTACGTCGACCCCGGCACGGCCACCGTCGTCGGCCAGATCGACGACGGCGCCACGTTCATGCGGGTCGTCCGTACCATCCACGGCGAGCTGATGTCCGGCACCACCGGCGACCGGATCGTGGAGATCGCCGCCTGCTGGGCGCTGATCCTCGTCGCCACCGGCACCTACCTGTGGTGGAGCGGCCGCCGCACCCGCAAGAAGGCCTCGCGCTCGGGTCGCGGCCGGCTGCGCCGCCTGCACATCCTGGTCGGGGTCGGCGCGGGCGCGGCGGTCGTCTTCCTCGTCATCTCGGGACTGCCGTGGTCGGGCGTGTGGGGTGACGGTCTGCAGCGGATCCAGGACGGCACCGGCTCGACCACCCCGAGCGCCGACGACTTCCCGCACACCTCGACCCCGCCCCTGTCCGGGGACCTGTCCGCCAACCCCGACGCCAAGGTGCCGTGGGCGGCCGAACGGCTCCCCGTGCCGGAGTCCGGCGAGCACGCCGGGCACGGCGGCGGCGGGGGCGTGCTGCAGTCCGGCGCCCTCCCCGTCGAGGCCGCCCTGGCCGCCGCCCGGCCCGTGACCGAGGCGTGCGGCGAGTGCGAGGTCAAGGTCCTGCTCCCGGACGGCGCGACCGGCGTGTACACGATCGTGGCCGAGCCGCGCCGCGACCCGTCCGCCGCGCGGACGCTCCACGTCGACCAGTACAGCGGCAAGGTGCTGGTGTCGTACGGCTGGGCCGAGTACGGCACCATGGCCAAGCTCGTCGAGCAGGGCATCGCACTGCACGAGGGCCGCCGGTACGGTCCCGCCAACCTGGTCGTGATGCTCGGCGCCTGCCTGGCGCTGATCACGCTCGTGGTCACCGGCGTGTGGATGTGGTGGAAGCGCCGCCCACGCGGCCGGGTCGGCGCACCCGCCCGCCCCACCGACCGGCGGACGGCGTACGGGGTGATCGGGATCATGGCGGTGCTCGGGCTGCTGTTCCCGCTGGCGGGCGTCACGTTGGCGGTGGTGCTGCTGCTGGACCGGCTCGTGCTGCGCCGGATCCCGGCGGTCGCCCGGTTTGTCGGCTGACGCCCAGCCACCGGCCGGGGATTCGGCTCAGCTTCCCGCGGGGTAGGGCGGACCGAGGCTCCAAGCCCGGGCCGTCTGATCCCGGCTGCCGCTGACGGCGATCGGCCGGCCGTCGAGCAGGCCGATCGCCACCGACCAGACGCAGTCGGCGTGCCCGGTGAACGGCGTGCCGAGCTGCTTCCTGGAGTTCAGATCCCACACCCGCACGGTCGCGTCCTCGCTGCCGGTGACTGCTACGGGCGTGCCGTCCAGGTTGCTGATCGCCACCGACCAGATCCAGCCGGTGTGCCCGGTGAGCGGCTCGCCGAGCTGCTTCCTGGTGGTCAGGTCCCACACCCGCACGGTCATGTCCTCGCTGCCCGTGAGCGCCACCGGTGTGCCGTCCAGGTTGCCGAGCGCCACCGACCGCACCCATCCGGCGTGTCCGGTCATGGGCGCGCCGAGCTGCTTCCTGGAGTTCAGGTCCCACACCCGCACGGTCTTGTCGTCGCCGGTGGTGACCGCGATGGGAGCGCCGCCGACCTGGCCGACGGCCACCGCCCACACCCCGCCCGTGTGGCCGGCGAGGGGCGCGCCCAGCTGCTTTCCCGTCCGGAGGTCCCAGACGCGGGCTGTGCCGTCGGCGGAGGCGGTGACGGCGACGTGCGTGCCGCCGATCCGGCCGGTCGCCACCGACTTGACATCGCCGGTGTGCCCCTTCAGGGTGCGGGCCCGGCCGGTGGTGAGATCCCAGACGCGGGCGGTGTCGTCGTCGCTGGCGGTGACGGCGATGGGCGCGCCGTCGAGCTGGTCGAGCGCGGCCGACCTGATCCATTCCGTGTGCCCGGCGAGCGGCCGGCCGAGCTGCTGGGAGGTACGCAGGTTCCAGACGCGGGCGGTCTCGTCGTCCGAGCCCGTCAGCATGATCGGAACGCCGTCGCGTGTGCCCACGGCCACCGCCCGCACGTCGTTGGTGTGGCCGGCCAGAGGCTCGCCGATCCCGCCGCCGAACGGTATGACCGGCGCCGTCGTGCGTACCGGATCTGTCGTGCGCAGCGGGTCCGGCTGCCGCGGCTCCGGCCACATCGACACGGCCACCACCACGGCCGCGACGGCCACGGCGACGGCCAGCAGTGCACGCCGGGGCACCCGCCACGACGGCGGCCGCGCGGACAAGGGTGCGGAAACGGCCGCCGATGAGGGCGCAGACGCCGGTGCGGGCGTAGGCCCGGGCGCGGGTGTGGGCACAGGTCCGGGTGGCGACGCGGGACCCGGCGCGGGGGCCGTGGGCTCGGGCGCCTGGGCCACCGGGGCGGTGTCGTCGCCGGTCAGCGCGCGGACCAGGTCCTCGGCTGCGGGCCTGCGCCCGGGGTCCTTGCCCAGGCAGGCCACCACCAGCGGCCGCAGCGAGTCGGGCACGCCGGTCAGGTCCGGCTCGTCGTACAGGAGCGCGTGCAGCACCGCCGCGACCGACGCGCCCGCGAACGGCCGCCGCCCCGTGGCCGCGAACACCATCGTGGCGGCCCAGCTGAACACGTCCGCGGCCGGCCCGATCCGCTCGGCGCTCACCTGCTCGGGCGCCATGTACCCGGGCGTGCCGAACGCCCCTGACTGGGTGGCGGCGTGGTCGAGGGCCCGGGAGATGCCGAAGTCGATCACCACCGGTCCCTCGGGACCGAGGATGACGTTGCCCGGCTTGAAGTCGCGGTGCACGACCCCGGCGCGGTGGATCGCGGCCAGGGCCGTGGCGGTCGCGACCGCCAGCCGCTCCAGCCCGCCGCCGGTCCGCGGCCCGTCCTGCCGGACGACCCGATCGAGGGACGCGCCGCGTACGTACTCGCTCACGATGTACGGCCGGTCGTCGTGCATCCCCATGTCCAGCACCCTGGCGGTGCAGAACGGGGCCACCCGGCGGGCGAGCTCCACCTGTCTGAAGAACCTCCGGCGCTCCTCGGCGTCCTCCGACATCCGGGCGTGCAGCACCTTGATCGCGACCTGGTCGCCCGACGGGCTCAGGCCGCGGTACACCACTCCCTGCCCACCCTCGCCGAGAAAGCCGGTGAGCCGGTAGCCGGAGATCTGCCCGAGGTCTTCTCCGGGCCGCGGACGCGACAATGCCCACCTCTTCGAATCAGCACGGGGTCTCAGCACTGGATACTACGATTAAGAAAGAACCCGTGGATTACTCGAAAAGGCGACACAAATAGTTACATCCGAACTTTCCTGGTTGCCGTCATGAGAAAGACACCCACTATTACCCAATAATTCATGGTTCGCTAGACTCGGCGCCTCTTGTTCGCATATGCGCGTGATGACCTGAGGAGCTGCCATGACCACCGGTGTCCGATTGATCCGCAGTCCCGAGCTTGCCCAGACCGTGGAGTACGCGTACGCGGCCGTCGCCGACGTACCGGTGCGGGCCATCTGGGCGGCCGGCGCCTGCCCGCTGGACGCCGACGGCGCGACCGTCGCCGTGGGCGACGTCGCCGGCCAGACCCACCAAGTGATGCGCAACCTCGTCACGGCTCTCGCCGGCGCCGGCGCCGAGCTGACCGACGTGGTCAAGACCACCGTGTACGTGGCCTCCTCCCGGCAGGCCGACCTGGTGGAGGCGTGGCAGGTCTACCGCGAGTACATGGGCGCCCATGACGTGCCCAGCACGCTGCTCGGCGTCGCCGCGCTCGGCTACACCGACCAGCTCGTGGAGGTCGAGGCGGTCGCCCTGATCACCGCGGAGCGGTAGCCCTGGCACTACCGCAGGACGGGCCGCAGCACGATGGAGATGCGGCCGTTCCTGGGCCGGCCTGCGCCTGCCCCCGCCCGGCACCACGTGCCGCCCGGGGCGGTCATGACGACGCCCCGGGCGTTCGACACCGGCGGGAGCAGGCACACGACCGCCGAGCCCGGCTCAGATGAGCAGGCCCGCCACCGCCAGGGCGGGCTCCGGGTGCTCGGCCAGCAGCGCGGTCACCTCCCGGTGATCCGCCCCGGCCGCCGTCTCAGGGACGCGCCACTCCCCCGCGCACCCGAGCAGCTCGGCCACCGCGTCGCAGGCCGCCGGATGCCCCATGAGCAGCTCGTTCACCGGCCCCGCCGCCACCGGCGCCGGTCCTGAGGCGACAGGCTTGGGCCGGGCCGACCACGGCGGCGTCCAGGCGTCCAGGGCCGCGAGGCCCCCGGGGAAGGTCCGCCCGGCCTCGCGTACGAGGGCCGGCATCAGCTCGCCCGCCTGGTCCCGCAGCGTCGTGATCAGCTTGGGCAGCCACGGCAGCAGCACGCTGTCGGGCAGCCGCCCGAACGCCTTGGAGATCACCTCGACCACGAACCCCGACAGCGACGGCGCGGGCTCCAGGGCCTGGACGAACCCCATGATGTACTGCGGGAAGGACGGGACGACCAGCGGGTTGGCGAGCAGCTCGTCGGAGCGCGAGCGCAGCTCGGCCAGGGGCAGCAGCCCGAGCTGGTTGCGTGCGGCCCACAGCAGCGCCACCTTGGCCGGCGCCTCCGGATGCGACTGCTGCACGGCCAGCTCCAGCTGGGCCCGGTCGCAGCCGAGCGCCAGCGCGAGGCTCTCCATGGAGAACAGGAACCCCAGCATGGCGGCCACCTGCCGCACGCCGGTGTCGTCGTCCACGAACGCCGTCGGCAGCAGCGTGCAGTAGTGCGCGTATCCGGCGGTCGCGAACTCCTCGCACCAGCCCGGCAGCTCCGGCTCGCTCGCCCGGTAGTACGCCATCAGCCGCCGGATCCTGCGCAGCACCTCCGGCGCGTCGTCCACGCTCCGCTCGGCCGCGAGCAGCTCCACCGCCCGCGCCCCGAGCTCGTCGGCGAAGCGTCTGCTGCCGAGGAAGAGCACGGCGTCCTCGACCGCCGCGAGCGCGACGGCCGCGGTCGCCTTGTGGTCCCAGACCTTGCGCCGCAGCCGCTGCTCCAGCACCTGCTCGATGGTGACGCCCTCGTAGCCGAGCTCGATGATGAAGCGCTGGTGTTTGCCGAAGGCCAGGTCCCAGCTCTCCTGGATCGACCGCTCCCCCAGCCGGCGCTCGCCCATGATGGGCCGGACCGCGTCGTGCGGCAGCAGGTAGCGCAGCATCCACAGCAGGTCGGAGCAGGGCACCAGCTCAGGGCTGGCGTTGAGGTCGAGCAGCGCCCGCTGGATCGTGCGCTTCTCCAGGTCCAGGCCGAGCGGCGCGAGCCGGTCGTAGACGTTCCTGGCCAGCGGCGGCAGGGCGTCGTAGCCGACCTCGCCGACGCGGTCGCCGCCGAGCAGGATCTCGCACAGCCGGCGCACGTCGCGGCGGCCCGGCACGACGTCCTTCTCGATGCAGGTGACGGCCGCGTCCTGGAAGTCGTACGGGGTGGGCCTGGCCCGGTTGCGCATGCCGGCGAGCAGGATCGAGGTCTCGAACACGGCGATGGCGTCGGCGGTGCTGGCCAGGTAGCCGTTGCGGCGGGCCAGCCGGACGATGTCGACGCACCAGCCGAGCAGCTCGGCCTCGTCCAGCTCGTCGAGGGCGGGCGGCCTCGACAGGAACCCGGTCAGCCTGTCGGCCACCTCGCCCTTGGAAACCGGCGCGGGCAGCTTGACGGCACGCTTGCGTGCGCCCTTCTGCCCGGCCAGCTGGAACGGGGTCAGTTTGTTCCGGGTGACCGCCTTGGCCCAGGTCGCCGCCGCGATCGACACCGAGCCGGAGGCCAGGCCGAACTGGGCCTCGATGGCCGAGTGGCTGGACGGGATGAGCCCGTACAGCCAGGTGGTGGCGGTGCGCGGGGTGATCTCGTAGGGGGCGGTGGACCGCAGGCCGAACTGCTCGACGTGGCTGGCGGCGTGGAAGGCGCCGCACACGTACAGGCAGTCGGCAGGGCTGGCGCCGGAGGCGGCCAGGTGCTCGCGCATCCTGGTCCACATGTAGCGCTCGCGGTCCTCGTCCACGGTGAGCCGGTCACCGTCGGGGGTCAGGCGGCGGAACAGGCTGCCGATCAGCACCATGACCTGGCGGTAGGTGTCGTAGTCCGCGCCGGAGAGCGGCTGCTCGACGTACTGGTCCCACCACTCGGACCAGTGCCGCACCTTGCCGTGGTGCAGCAGGTGCTCCTCCAGCTCGGCGAAGCGGGGCCGCAGGTCGCCGATCTCGACGCCGACCGCGTCGCCGTGCAGGCCCGCCTCCTCCTCCTTGTGCGTCTTCTGGGGCTCCTCCTTCGGCGCCCACTGGAAGACGTGGTCGGTCGAGCGGTCCACCAGCACCAGCTCCACGCCCGGGGTCTCGAGCGCGTAGGAGATGGCCTGGTATTCGGCTGACGCCTCCGTGATGGGCGCCACCACGCTGAGCGGCGCCCATGACGCCGGGAAGCCGTCGAGGTCGGTCGCGAACGCCTGCACCGCCACCGGCAGCCGGCAGTTGCGCAGCTCGGTCAGCAGCGGCTGCAGGTCCTCGCACAGCTCCAGGTAGATGACCTTCGGCTGCTTCTCGCGCAGCCGGCGCACCATCGCCAGCGCCGAGGCCGGCGAGTGGTGGCAGACCGGGAAGATCTCCAGCTCCTCGCGCAGCGCCCGGTCGACGTCGTCCACCAGCCCCGACAGGATGTCCGACAGGGTGACAGGGCCGCCGGCGAACGCCGCGGCCGCCTCGAGGAGCTGCTCGCGGAGCGAGCCGAACGGGCTCGTCTGGCCGGTCATGAGAGCGTGGCGATGGCCTCGCGGCCGCCCTCGAGGAACTCCGGCCACTCCCCGCCGTCCTTCTTGCTGCGGGGCTCGACGACGCCGTGCCAGTATTTGTTGAGTATCGCCAGGTCCTCGGGGGTGCGCCGGGCCAGCGAGCCGACCAGCGAGCCGGCAAGGGTCTGGGCGCGCAGCGTGCGGTCGCCGAAGAAGTTGCTGTGCAGGATCGCGTCCTCCAGCACGCCGATCTGCTCGGCCGTGGACAGCGCCGACTCCAGCTTCTCGTCGTCGCTGGTGGCCGAGGCGGCGGCGGAGCGCAGGTCGGCGAAGCTCTGCAGCAGGATGTCCAGCAGTGTGGGCGGCACGTCGAGCTCGATCCGGTGCCGGCGCAGCAGCTCTTCGGTACGGAAGCGGACGATCTCCGCCTCGCTCTTCTTGTTCGTCACCACCGGGATGCGGACGAAGTTGAACCGGCGCTTCAGCGCCGACGACAGGTCGTTGACGCCCCGGTCACGGCTGTTGGCGGTGGCGATGATCGAGAAGCCGGGCTGGGCGAAGACGATGTTGTCGTCGTCGAGCTCGGGGATGGAGACGTACTTCTCGGACAGGATCGAGATCAGCGCGTCCTGCACGTCGCTGGTCGAGCGGGTCAGCTCCTCGAAGCGGCCGATCACACCCCCCTCCATCGCCGTCATGATCGGCGAAGGGATCATCGACTCGCGGGACTGCCCCTTGGCGATCACCATGGACACGTTCCACGAGTATTTGATGTGGTCCTCGGTGGTGCCGGCGGTGCCCTGGACCACCAGGGTGGAGTTGCGGCAGATGGCCGCGGACAGCAGCTCGGCCAGCCAGCTCTTGCCGGTGCCCGGGTCGCCGATCAGCAGCAGGCCCCGGTCGGACGCCAGGGTCACGATGCTGCGCTCGACGAAGCTGCGGTCGCCGAACCACTTCTGCGAGATCTCCCGGTCGAGCCCGTCGGAGCGCTCGGAGCCGAGGATGAACAGCCTGATCATGCGGGGGCTGAGCCGCCACGAGAACGGCTTGGGGCCGTCGTCGATGGACTCCAGCCAGTCGAGCTCCTCGGCGTACTTCACCTCTGCGGGGGCGCGCAGCATATCGTCACTCATTTCGCGGGTCTCCTAGGCGAGGAAGTTCTTGAGCTCGAAGACGAGCTTGCGGATGTGGCCTGAGATCACCGGGGTGCCCAGGTCCTTGAGTTTCTGGCGGAACCACGGGTCGACACTCTGGACGCCGGAGCTGTTCACCGAGCCGACGGGGATGAACCTCACCCCTGAGCGGTGGACGGCCGTAATGCCGTCGAACAGCGGCTGCGAGCGATCGAACTCGTAGAAGTCGGAAATCCACACCATCACGGTGTTACGCGGATCGGTGATCTTCGGGCGGGCCATGGCCATCGCGACCGGGCCGTCGTTGCCGCCGCCGAGATTGGTCCGCAGCAGCACCTCGAACGGGTCGTGCACCCACGGGGTCAGGTCGAGCGCCCGGGTGTCGTAGGCGATCAGGTGCACGTCCACCTTCGGCAGCCCGGCGAAGATCGAGGCCAGGATGGTGCAGTTGACCATCGAGTCCACCATCGACCCCGACTGGTCGACGACCACGATCAGCCGGGCGGGGGTGGTGCGGCGGGCGGTCTGCTTGTAGTAGAGCCGGTCCACGTAGAGCCGCTGGTCCTCGGGGCTCCAGTTGGTGAGGTTCTTCCAGATGGTGCGCTCGATGTCGAGGTTGCGGAAGACCCGCTTCGGCGGCACCGACCGGTCGATGACGCCCGCGCTGGTCTTCTCGACCTGCGTGCGCAGCACCTCGGCGACCTCGTCCACGAACCTGCGGATCAGCGCCTTGGCGTTGGCCAGCGCGACGCCCGACAGGTTGTGCTTGTCGCGCAGGAGCTGCTCGATGAGCGACATGCTGGGCGTGAGCTGTCTGGCCAGGGCCGGGTCGGCGAGCACCTCGCGCAGGTGCATGCGCTTGACCAGGTCACCCTCGATGCCCGCGAGGACCGCGGCCACCTCCTCGCCGCCCGGGCTGTGGCGCAGCCCGCCGGGCTCGCAGCCCATGCCCTTCTCGAACCAGGCCGCGTCCTGCTTCCAGCGCTCCAGCTGGCCGGCGGTGACGTTGCCGCTGCCCGTCGAGAAGACGTTGAGCAGCAGCTTGGAGACCAGGGCGGCGCGGCGCACCTCGTCGCCGGCCTCGTGCTCCTTGTCCGCCATCAGGTCCTGCAGCTCGGTGCCCAGGTCGGGGAAGCGCTGCACCAGGTTGTCGACCGAGACGCCCGGGTCGAGCAGCGCGGGCGGCAGGCCGAGGTCGTCGACGATGGCCACGCTGGCCGTCTCGAGCGCGGGCTGCTCGTCGGCGCTGAAGAGCCGGGACAGCAGCCGCCAGTAGAGCACCTGCCGCCGGTTCATGTCGGCGCTTTCCAGAGTGCCTGTTTCCGTGATGTCGGTCATTTCCGCAACAGCCGTCCTGCCCGCTCGCGCAGCACGGCGACCACGTCGCCGCTCTTGGCCTCGGCCTTGACGACCTTGGGGTCGGTGGGGCCCATGGCCCAGTCACCGGTGTGCACCGCGACGGGCTTCTTCTTGACCGCGGCCTGCACCGCGAGCGGCTGCAGCAGCCATCGCCCGCCGTCCCAGCGCAGCAGGCCGAGGCACGCGGACGACGACGCCACCAGCTCCGCCGTGAGCGGCGTGCCGGCCGGCAGCCGGTCGAGGTCCAGCGCGAGCACGTTTCCGCCCAGATCCAGCGCCTCCCCGGCGATCTTGTAGCCCTCGATCAGCACCGGCTCGGCGATGCGCACGGGATGGCGGTCGAGCGGCGAGACCGGCGGCGCTTCCGCCGCGCCCAGCAGGACCCGCGCGGTCGCGAACGGGTCGGCCTCCTCGCCCGCGCGGGCTCGGTCGTCGTGCCACACCAGGTCGCCGCCGGCCAGCAGCGGCATGTCCGTGAGCTCCAGGCCGCGGTGCTCGGCCAGCGCGCCCAGCAGCATCGGGTGGCCGCCCATCAGCCGCCACACGGCCGGGCCCGCGATCGTGTCGACCTTCGCCGCGGCCACACTCGTGCGTACCAGCCTGGCGGGTGCGCCGCCGGCGGGCTCGAGGATGCCGTGGACTTGGACGCGTACGACCGTGGCGTGCTCGTGGACGTCGGCGCCGAGGATCAGCAGCCGGCCCGACACCTGCTCGGCGCCGCCGTTCCAGGGGCCGGACTGCGCCAGCAGCAGGGCGCGCGTCCACAGGTCGGCCCATCTGCGGGCGGGCAGCCGCTCCATCGTGGCGACCGGGCTCGACGCCCGCAGCTCCGCCGCCAGGCCGTCCATCAGGACCGCCAGGCCGCGCAGCTCCGGCACGGCGAGCAGCGCCTCGATCGTCTGGTCGGAGGCGGAGACGAGGTCGTGGTCGACGCCGCGCCAGCCGACGATGGCCAGCTCGCGCAGCCAGACCCGGCACCCGGCGAGCAGGTTGTCCGGGCTTTCTGCTGTGCCCGGGGACGCCTCCCAGCGGGCTCGCGTGCGGCCCAGGGCGGTGTCGAGCCGGCCGAGCAGGGCGTCGTGCACCGCGCCGGACAGCGCGGCCCGCCCGCCGGCCAGCGCCGCCAGGTGCTCGTCGCCGATCGACCCCGCGACCACCTTCTCCACGGACTCGCCCAGGCGGTCGCCCAGCGGGCTCGCCGCCAAGGCGCCCGCCAGCGCGGCCAGCGCCGCCGCCGGCTCCTCGCCGATCCGCGCGAACCCGTGCACGAGCGCGTCGTCGAACCCGGCCACCAGGCCGAGCGCCTCGTCGACCCCGGACGGCGCGCCGCCGAGCAGCTCACCGAGCTGTACGTCGAGCATCAGCCCTCCACCTCCGCGAGCCGCCCAAGCTGAATGCCGGTCATCAGCGCACCGCCCCCATCGCCGGGAACCAGTGCAGCTCGGCCAGCGGCTCGGTGCTGTCGGGCACCTCCAGGTAGGCCAGGTGGCGCAGGAACCGGCTGAACACGACGGCCGCCGGCGTGCGCTCGACCGGCCCTTTCATGCTGTCCATCAGGTAACCGCCCTCCGGCACCTCCACCCGCAGGTAGCGGGCCACCCGGTCGAGGCCGTACTGCAGCACCGCCTCGTCGGCCAGCATGCGCACGTGCTTGCACGTGTAGCCGTGCAGCGCGCCGCACGGCCGGTTGTTGTTGGTGCTGCAGCTCATCGCGTGGGTGCCGGCGGTGATCGACGAGACGTAGACCCGCTCGATGTCGGACCCGCTCGACACGACGCCCTGGAGCCGGCCGTCGGCCAGCTCGACGAACGGCACCTTCGCCAGTTTGCGCGGCTCGACGGGCGCCATCACCCGGATCACGCTGCGTTGCTCCCACGCGGTTCTGTCCGCGTCCACGACGTCAAAACCTCCTGCTCCGGCCGCCCCGCGCCACTGCGGGCGGGAGTGCCCGCTCCGTCGAGAACGGCCGATCAATGATCCGGGAACTTACCCGACCCCACCGACAGAACGCGGCCAAACGATCAAAGCGCCTGGCGGGCGCGGTGGCCGCCGAGCACCGGGCCACGCAGGGGGTTGATCGGGGGGACATCCCGAAATATGGTGTTAATCGTTTAACACTTCAGAGAGCGTCGATGTGAGGACTGCTCGCTATGCCGCCAATCCGCAGAGATCAGGATCGAGAGATACCTTGTTTTCCTGTAGGAAATGCTAGGTTATTCGACTAACATGAGACCAACAGCGCGACAGGTGGCCGAGCTGGCGAACGTGTCGGTGGCGACCGTCTCCTACGTGCTCAGCGGCCGGGACCGCCCTGTGGCCGCCGAGACGAGGCAGCGGGTGCTCGATGCCGCCAGGCAGCTCGGCTACACCCCCAACCAGGCCGCCAGGAGCCTGCGCAAGCGCCGCACCCAGCGGGTGTGCCTGGTGCTGAGCTCGCTCGGCGGCGTCCCGACCGACGAGCGGCTGGCCACGGACCTGCACGAGATGGCCGACGCCCGCGGCTACTCCGTGGTCACGCTGGCCGTCTACTCCGAGGCCCGCGCGAACGCCGCGATCGACGTGCTGCGCGGCGGGATCGCCGACGGCGCGCTGATCAACGTGGTCGGCGACCACCTCACCCACGACCTGCTCAGCGGGCTCGCCGCCACCGGGCTGCCGATGGTGGTGCTGAGCAACGAGAGCGGGCTGGTGGGCTGCGACGTCGTCCGCACGCCGGAGACCGAGGCGTGCGTGCAGGCCGTCGAGCACCTGCTGGCGGAGGGGCGGCGGCGCATCGCGTTCATGGCGCACCGCCACGAGCTCTACCGGGACCGGCCGGTCGGCAGGCTGCTCGGCTACACCACGGCGCTCGACAGTCACGGCGTGGACCAGCGGATCGTCACCTCGGGCGCGGACGACCGCGTGGCGGCGTACCAGACGGCCACCGACCTCCTGCGCTCCGCCGACCGCCCCGACGCGATCTTCGCGGCCTCCGACCGGGCCGCGATCAGCGCGATCTGGGCGGCCAGGGACGCCGGGCTGCGCGTGCCGGACGACGTCGCGATCGTCGGCGCCGGCAACATCGACGAGGGTCTCATCACCAATCCGCAGCTCAGCACCGTCGGCCCGCTCAGGCACGACTACACCGACGTCGTCCGGCTGCTGTTCGACCGCCTCCAGGCCGAGGAGGCCCTGCCCGCCCGCGAGATCGTCCGTTCCTGGACCTTCCTGCGGCGGGGCTCTTCCTAGAAGGGAATTTCGAGATGTCCCCCACTCTCTCCCGCCGTGATCTGCTTCGCCTGGCCGGGGCGGCCGCCGCCGTACCGGTCCTGTCGTCCTGCGCGGGGGCCCCGACCGCGCCGTCCGCCGAGCCCGGGACGTTCACCGTCTACTGGAACGCCGGCCACGACTACCAGGCCTACCGCAAGGTGATCGCCGAGTTCGAGCAGGCCAACAAGGTCAAGGTCAACCTGCAGAAGTACCAGTGGCCCGACCTGCGGACCAGGCTGCTGGCCGACTTCGCCTCGGGCACCGTGCCCGACCTGGTCGAGGAGCCCGGCGGGTGGGTGCAGGAGTTCGCCATCTCGGGCAACGCCCGCTCGCTGCAGGACTACGTCGACCGCGACGGCAAGGCGATGGGCTTCCCCTCCGACTGGCAGCCGGTGACCGTCGAGCGCAACTCGTACCAGGGCAAGGTGTACGGCGTGCAGCTCCACCTGACCTGCAACACGCTCTTCTACAACAAGGGCATGCTCAGGGACGCCGGGGTGGAGCCGCCGACCACGTGGGAGGAGTTCCTCGCCGCCGCCCAGAAGCTGACCAAGGACGGCGTGTACGGCGTCGCGCTCAACCAGGACTACGGCTACATGTGGCCCTGGCTCATGCAGGCCGGCGTGACTCCCTACGACCCCCAGACCGGAAAGGTCATGACGCCGGTCGAGGACGCGGTCGCCGCGCTGCAGTTCCAGGCCGACCTGATCCACAAGCACAAGGTCGCCCCGGTGCCGGTCTCGAGCACCGACTACTCAGGACCGCAGAAGCTGTTCTCGGCCAAGCGCGCCGCCATGATCCTCACCGGCCCTTGGGACCTGGACCCGATCAGGAAGACCAGCCCCGACATCGAGCTGGGCGTCGCGCCGCCGCTGAAGAACAAGGTCCAGGCCACGCAGGCGGCCGGCGTCAGCATGTTCGTGCCCGCCAAGGCCGCGCGACCGGACCTGTCGTGGGACTTCATCAAGCGGATCACGACCATCGAGGTCGAGCAGGCCGCCACCAAGGAGACCGGCATGCTCATGCCGCGCGTCTCCTGGAC
Organism: Nonomuraea basaltis; assembly: GCF_005893125.1. Classification (GTDB taxonomy): domain Bacteria; phylum Actinomycetota; class Actinomycetes; order Streptosporangiales; family Streptosporangiaceae; genus Nonomuraea; species Nonomuraea basaltis. Next base: position 13,822 of record NZ_VCJS01000008.1, read on the forward strand.
CAAGCTGCCCGAAGTGCAGTCGAACGAGGTCATCAAGGTCTTCGCCGACGCGCTGCCCCAGGCCAAGGACTCCACCCAGCAGGTGCGGCTCACTGGCCAGCTCGGCAAGTGGGACGAGCAGATCAAGATCGTGTACCAGCAGATCCTGATCCAGAACCAGCCGGCCGCCGACGCGCTGAAGAAGTTCGCCGAGTCGGCGGAGGGTTTCCTGAAATGATCTTGCGGCCCCGCACCCTTTCGGGCCGCTATGCCAGGACCGCCTACCTGTTCCTGCTTCCGGCGATCCTGTTCTTCGCGGCCTTCTTCTACCTGCCCATCGGCAACGTGGTGGCCACCAGTCTGCGCACCGGGCCGCAGGCCGACCAGTGGAACGGGCTCGGCAACTACGCCCAGGCGCTGGCCGACCCGGCGGTGCGGCACTCGTTCGTGGTCACGGTGGTGTTCGCGGTGGCCGTGGTGGCCGGGTCGATCGTGCTCGGGCTGGTCCTGGCGCTGGCGCTCGACCAGCCGCTCAAGGGGCGGGTGGCCTTCCGGGTGCTGCTGCTGGTGCCGTACCTGACCTCGGTGGCGATCGTCGGGCTGCTCTGGCGCAACATCCTGGACCCGGAGCTCGGCGTGCTGAACCGGGCGCTGGCCGCGACGGGACTGCCCGAGCAGCAGTGGCTCAACACCTCGCCGCTGCTCACGATCGCCGCGGTCACGCTGTGGCAGAGCGTCGGTTACACGATGGTGCTGTTCCTGGCCGGGCTGCAGGGCATCCCCGAGACCTATCACGAGGCCGCCAAGATCGACGGGGCGGACGCGTGGCGCCGCTTCTGGCGGATCACGCTGCCACTGCTCGCGCCCACGACGCTGTTCGTGTCGGTGATGGCGGTGATCTCGGGACTGCAGGCGTTCGGGCAGGCGTACATCATCACCAACGGCGGTCCCGGCGACGCCACCGACCTGTCGGTCTTCCACATCTTCAACGTCGCCTTCCGCACCAGGGACTTCGGCTACTCCTCGGCGCAGTCGGTGCTGCTGCTGATCGTGATCGTCGCGTTCACGCTGATCCAGCTGCGGGCCGGGCGGCGCGGGGAGGTCACGTACTGATGCGCAAACCGCTGCTCTACACGCTGCTCGTGCTGGCCTCGCTGGTGACGGTCGTGCCGCTGCTCTACATGGTCTCGCTGTCGCTGCAGACCGAGGCCGAGACGCTGTCGGCGAACGCGGTGCTCGTGCCGGACACGCCCCAGTGGGGCAACTACGCCGAGCTGTTCGCCCGCGCGCCGTTCGGGAACTTCATCGTCAACAGCCTCGTCGTGGCGGGCGCCATCACGCTGGCGCACCTGCTGTTCGACCCGCTCGTCGGGTACGTGTTCGCCAAGTTCCGCTTCCCGCTGCGCAACACGCTGTTCGTGGCGCTGCTGGCGACGCTGATGGTGCCGTTCTTCGTGCGGATGATCCCGCTGTACGTGCTGATGGCCAACATGGGGTGGCTGAACACGTACCAGGGGCTGATCACGCCGTTCCTGATGGACGCGTTCGGGATCTTCCTCATGCGGCAGTTCATCCAGCCCATCCCCGACGACCTGATCAATGCCGCACGCATCGACGGCGCCTCGGAGTTGCGGATCTACCGGAGCGTCATCCTGCCGCAGGCGCGGCCTGCGCTGGCCGTGCTCGGGCTGTTCACGTTCGTCTTCCAGTGGAACGAGTTCCTCTGGCCGCTCGTCGCCACCTCGACGCCCGAGATGCGCACCATCCCGGTCGGGCTCACCCTGTTCAACCAGGAGTACTTCACGCTGTGGCACCTGACGGCCGCGGGCTCGGTGATCCTCTTCGTCCCCACCGCCGTCCTGTTCATCCTCACCCAGCGATACTTCGTGCGTGGCATCGCGCTGACCGGCCTCAGATAGTCAGTTCGTTAGGAGTCCTTCTTTGCGTCCGAACGTGATCGTCGTCTTCACCGACCAGCAACGGTGGGACACCGTCGGCCCCTTCACCCCCAACCTCGAAAGGATGGCCAGGAACGGCACGCAGGCCACGGTCGCGCTCACCCCGCAGCCGGTGTGCGCGCCCGCCCGCGCCGCCCTGCAGACGGGCCGCTACCCGACCACGACCGGCGTCTACCGCAACGCCCGCGTGCTGCCGCCCGAGGAGCGGACGCTGGCGCACCACTTCGGCGCAGCCGGCTACGCCACCGGCTACATCGGCAAGTGGCACCTGGCCGGCAGCGAGCCGGTCCCATCCGAGCAGCGTGGCGGATATCAGTCGTGGCTGGCGGCCAACGCGCTGGAGCACACCTCCGACGCCTACCGCACGATCGTGTACGACGAGGCGAACGATCCCGTCCTGCTGCCCGGCTACCGCTCCGACGCCCTCATGGACGCGGCCATCAGGTTCGTGGCCGACCACCACGAGGAGCCGTTCTACCTGTTCCTGTCGTTCCTGGAGCCGCACCACCAGAACGAGGTGGACAACTACCCGGCGCCCGACGGCTACGAGGAGCGCTACCAGGGCCGCTGGATGCCGCCCGACCTGGCCGCCCTCGGCGGCACCGCGCACCAGCACATGGGCGGCTACCTGGGGCAGGTCAAGCGCCTGGACGAGGGCCTCGGGCGGCTGCTGGACGCGCTGCGCAGCATGGACCTGCTGGACGACACGATCGTGGCCTACACCTCCGACCACGGCAACCACTTCAAGACCCGCAACGGCGAGTACAAGCGGTCCTGCCACGACGCGTCGCTGCGGGTGCCGCTGGCCCTGCGCGGGCCCGGCTTCGACGGCGGGGGCGCCGTCTCCCGCCCGGTCAGCACGATCGACCTGCCGCCGACGCTGCTGGACGCCGCGGGGTTGCCCGTGCCTGCGGAGATGCAGGGGCGCTCGTTCCTGCCGCTGCTGCGCGACGCCCGCGCGGACTGGCCGGAAGAGGTGTTCTTCCAGGTCAGCGAGTCAGAGGTGGGGCGCGGGATCCGCACGTCGCGGTGGAAGTACTACGCCGTCGCCGAGGACGCCGACCCGTGGGACGACCCGGCCGCGTCGCGCTACCGCGAGCATGCCCTGTACGACTTGGCGAATGACCCGTACGAGCTGGTCAACCTGGCGGGATTCCCGTCGCACGCCGGGACGGCGGCGGAGTTGAAGGGGCGGCTAGTGCGCAGAATCGTGGAGGCGGGCGAGGCCGAGCCCGTCATCGAACCAGCCGTCGACCGACCGGGGCACCCTCAGGCGATGCCTGACCCCGAGGTACGCCTACGCGGCCCCAAGCCGGTCCGCTTCGGCCACCAGCGCACGTGACACGGCGACTTCATCGCACCGCCATAAGCAGGCGTCCGTACCGCGCGAGTACGGGCGCCGGAGGGGTAGCTCCGCGAGCCGACTGGCTCGTACGTATGTGCGGTGCCTCCACAGCGGGAAGCCGTCGGCATCCGACAGGACTTGGATGTTGCCGCCGTGGTGTTTGTGCTTGCCGGACCACCACAGGTCGGCGCCGTTGGGGCCGGGGGTGCCGACGGCGGTCGCGCTGGTCATCACAACCGAGCGCTAGGGCTCACAGCGCGCCGAGCGCGTCAGCGAAGGCGTCGACGGTCGCGGCGATGTCCGCCTCGGTGTGCGCGGTGGACAGGAACCACAGGCCGCGCGGCACGATGTTGACTCCTCTGTCGAGTAGCGCCGCGTGCAACCCGGCCATCATGGCCCGGTCGGTCGCCGCGAAACCCCGATAGTCCCGTACGGCGGGCGCGCCGGTGAAGTAGGTTTGGAAGACCGGGCCCGGCCCGTCCACGAGCATCGGCACACCGGCCTTGTCCGCCGCCGCCCTGAGCCCCTCCATCAGCGCTGAACCACGGGCGTACAGCGTGCCGTAGACCTCCTCGCGCCGCTCGTCGAGGACGCGCAGCGTCGCCTCGGCCGCCGCGATCCCGACCGGCTGGGAGTTGAACGTCCCCGCGTGCGCGATCTTGCCCGTCGAGATGTGGTCCATGACGGCGGCCCTGCCGGCGAGCGCGGACACCTGCATGCCTCCGGCCATGGCCTTGCCGAACACCGACAGGTCGGGCATGACCCCGAGATACTCCTGGGCTCCTCCCGGCGCGAGGCGGAAGCCGGTGATGATCTCGTCGAAGATGAGCAAGATGCCGTGCTCGTCGCAGAGCCTGCGCATGGCCTCCAGATAACCGGGGTCCGGCCGGATCGCTCCGGTGTTGCAGAGCACCGGCTCGGTGATGACCGCCGCTATCTGGCCCGCGTGCCGGTCCATCAGGCGCGTGAGCGCGTCGAGGTCGTTCCACGGGCAGATGATCAGGTCGTCGGCGTGTCCCGGCTGCTGGCCCGCCGTGCCGGGGACGGCGATGGGGGAGTCGGCGGGGCCTGCGGCGTCCACGGCGGGGTGCACGCTGTACAGGACCGGGTCGAGCCAGCCGTGGTAGTGGCCCTCGAACTTGAGGATCCTGGACCGGCCGGTGTAGCCGCGGGCCAGCCTGAGGGCGGCGTGGACCGCCTCCGATCCCACGGTGTTGAACCTGACGCGTTCGGCGGACGGCACCATCGCGCAGATCCGCTCGGCCACGCGCACCTCGGCGGCGTGCTGCGCCGAGTAGACCATGCCGCGGGCGGCCTGGGCGGTGATGGCCTCGACGACCGCCGGCGGGCAGTGACCGAGCAGCGCCGGCCCCTGGCCGAGGACGTAGTCGAGATAGGAATTGCCGTCCACGTCCCACAGCCGCGCGCCCTCGGCGCGATCCACGTACAGGGGGACGCCCGCCACCCGGCGCGCGTCGCTGGAGACGCCTCCGGCCAGGTAGCGCTGCGCGTCGGAGTACAAGGCGCGGCTGACGTGCAAGCTTCGGGTCATGCCGGCCATCAAACGCCGCGGTACGGCCCGCCCACAAGCAGGAGCGCAAGCAAGGGGGCGCCATCGCAAGGACGGGTCCTTGTGACGCCTGTCCTGGTCCTGGTGAGCTGGGCATCGACCTCCAGGAAGGATTGGCCGTGTTTCTTGGGCGTATCCGGCGATCCCCCGCCGAGCGAGTCGAGGTGGTGGCCTGGCGCGAGGGCGGCGAGTTGCTCAGCCTGGCCGGGCTCGAAGGTGGCGCCGACCCGGTGGCGATGCTGAACCACTACGGGCTGGACCGGCTCACCGAGGACGTGGATCGGCTGTGGACCGGCGCCGGGGTGCTGCTTGACGAATCGTCGGTGGTGTTCGAGCCGCCCGTGGCCACGTGTACCAAGATCTGCTGCCTGGCGCTGAACTATGCCGAGCACGCTGCGGAGAGCGGGCTGGAGGTGCCGCCAGAGCCGGTGCTGTTCTTCAAGCCGCCGTCCGCGCTGACCGGCCACCGTCGCCCGGTAGTGGCGCCGGCCCGCACGAGACATCTCGAACACGAGGTGGAGCTGGCCGTCGTCATCGGCTCGGTGACGCGCGACCTGCCCGCCGAGCGCTGGCGGGAGGCGGTGGCCGGGTACACCGTGATCAACGACCTGACGGCGCGGGATCTGCAACTGGCGAACATCGCCCGCAACGTGCCGTGGGATCAGTCTAAGGGCTTCGACACCTTCGCTCCCGCCGGGCCGTACCTGGCCACGGTGGACGAGGTGCCCGACCCACAGGGGCTGGAGCTCACGCTGGAGGTCCGCGGGCAGATACGGCAGCGGGCGAACACCAAGCAGATGGTGTTCGGCATCCCGAGGCTGATCGCCGACCTGTCCGATGGGATGACGCTGCTGCCCGGCGACCTCATCGCGACCGGCACCATCGCAGGGATCGCACCGCTCCAGGACGGTGACGTCATGCGGGCCACGGTGGGCGGCGTGGGCACCCTGGTCAACCGTGTCCATTTCGGCCCGCCTAAACCATAGATATCGGCGTACGCTGGAGGTATGGACTTCGCGGTCGGCGCGCTCATCGACATCGACGACTATGTCGCCTCGACCCAGGCCCGCGGCCAGGTCTGGGCCCGCAGGCAGCTCGACCAGGCCGACCACACCGTACGAGCGGCGACGCGGGGGCGGCCGACGGCGAGCTGCACGCCGCTGCCTCCCGACGAGTGGCTCGTCACGCTGGCCGGTGATGATCCTGACACGCTCATGGGGGAGGTGACCGCGATGGCCGAGGAGATCCGCGCCCGCATCATCGGTGCCACCGTGACGGTCAGCCTGGGCACGCCCCACGCGGGGCCCGGCGGGCTGGCCCTGGCCGAGCGGGAGGCTCGCCGTACCAACTCTTACAAGCTGCTCCTGGGCGGCGACAGGGTGATCACGGCGCCGTCTGCAGGGCGCCGTGAGGCGGCACCGCCCGTGCGGATCGAAGCCGAGCTGGCCCGCCGGATCCAGGCGGGTGATCGCAACGGTGTGGCCGGGCTGCTCGCCGGGTGGGTGGACAGGTGTGCCCAGGAACGTGATCTCGCCCCGGCGACGCTGCACAACTGGCTCGTGGGCGAGCTGCTGTTCGTGGTCGACGTGGTCAACAAGGGCCGGCTCTCTGGCGGCTCGACCGACTGGGTGGACGCGTGCGCCCGGCTGCCGATCGAGGAGCTGATCTCACTGACCGAGATCCACGAGCGCTCCTACCTGCGCATCTGGATGGATGAGACGTTGAAGCGGCTGATGCCGCCGCGCACGCGGGACATCCTGTCGATGGCCGAGGCGTACATGGCCACGAACTACGCCCACCCTCGGCTGCGCCTTTCGACGGTGGCGGAGGCGGTTTCCGCCAGCCCGTTCTACATCTCGCACCTGTTCGCCGAGGAGCGTGGGACGACGTTCCTGCGTTATCTGACCGGGCTGCGGCTCCGTCACGCCCGTTCGCTGCTCAGCACCTCGGCCCTGCCGATCGAGGTGGTGGCCGGGCGTTCTGGATACCTGAGCGCGAAGGCGTTCCGGGGTGTGTTCAAGCGCCATGTCGGCTGCTCGCCCAGCGAGTACCGGCGCACGTACCGGAAGGGGTGACCCATGGACCTCGTGATGGACGGCGGGCAGTGCCCTCCGCGCCCGGCGTGTCCTGATCACCGGCGACGTGGTCAGCGCACACGCGGGCGGCGGCCTATGGATCGGCAGGCAGGGCCTGGAAGAGGCCTCGGAGGTCATGCGGCGGCTCCCCGGGGTCCGGCTCGGGCCCGCCTTCGGTGACGGGCTGCGCCTGGGTGACGCCTCTAGCGGGACACCAGCCGGTACGGCTGGCGCGGCCGCCCCGCCTGGGCCGACTTCACTGGAGGCAGCGCCCAGGCCAGCCCCTCCTCGACCAGGTTCTGCAGCACCCGGCGAGCGCTCCGCGGAGCCACGCCCAGCACGTCGGCCACGATCTCCGCGTCCACCACCATCGCCTCCGGATCGTCGCCCAGCTGCTGGATGAGCCGGTCGAGCACCTTGACCGCCTTGGAGTCGGCAGCCGGCTCTGTCACCGGTTCTGCCCGGCGTCGTTGCCTGAACGGCAGGGAGAGCATGGTGCCGTCGCTGCCGACGAGGAAGGCGGCCCTGGCGTCGGCTGCGCGCGCCTGTTCGACGGCGATCAGCGCGTTGGCGTCGGCGTCGCGGGCGGTGTGCCCGAGCCCGATGCCCACCTCGACAGCCACCCCGAGATCGGCGCGGACCCTGTCCATGAACGGCGCCGCCCTGAACCCGTCGGTGGCCTGGGACAGCGCGCCGACGGTCGCCGTGACCACGTAGCTGTTCTCCCCGCGCGGCACCACGGTCGCGCCCATCAGCCGCGCTTCGGCGAGCAGCGATCGGTGCAGCGAGAGCTTCAGCTCCTGCTGCCAGTAGTTGCCCGGCCCGGAATGGCTGGGCCTGGCCGAGGTCGCCAGCTCGACGAGCACGATGGCGATCTGCGACTCCTCCAGGCGGTTTCCGGTGCCCAGCAGTGCCGCGGTGTTGATGGCCAGCCGCAGCGTGTGCATGGTGGGCATCATCCGTAGCACTGGCACCTTGGCCGCCTCGAGCTTCTTGGCCACGGTGCGGACCGTGGTCAGGGCCGCCGTGGTGGCGCCCTCGCGGTAGAGCCTGTCGTGGAAGTCGATGAAGTCGCGCACCGAGTCGGGCTCGTGATACTCCGAGACGTGCACGCCGTCCATGGACACGCCGATCTCGCTGTACGCCTCGGTCACATCGGCGGGCGAGATGGAGTCGATGCTCACTCTGGCCGGGTCGATGCCCTGGGTCAGCACGCCACGCAGCAGGCTTGAGTACAGCCCGGCCCCGCTCACCGGCACGAACGTCGCCGGCACCGGCAGCTCTCCCGACTGCCTGGCCAGGTCGTGCTGGAGCGGGCCGGTGAACAGCACCGCGTCGATGGTCCCGATAATCTTGGCGAGCTTCTCCGGCGTCTCGCGCTCGCCCGCGTGTGGCGCGCCGATCAGCCGGAGCGACGCCGCCGACGGCATGCTCGCGCCGATGTGCACGATCTGCTCGACCAGGTCGTGCGGGCCCACGACACCAATCGCGATCTTGGATCGTAGCCGGTCCACGTCTACGCCTCTGGTTTCCCGAGCAGCGCGGTGATCGTGCCCCCGAGCACCGCTGCCCTGTCATCGTCACTGAGATCTGAGAACAGTATCCGCCCGAGCGACATCCGCAGATCGATGAAGGGGAAGTCGGATCCGTACACCACGCGATGCGCGCCCAGCCGGCGCACCATCCTGACGATGTCGGCGCCGGTATTGTACGACCCGCACACCTCCAGGATCACCCGCTCGTGCCGCTCGGCCACCTCGATCGCCTCGTCGATGCCCAGCGGCGTCACCCCCGAATGCCCCGCCAGGATCGTCGCCCTCGGATACCTGCCCGCGACCTCGCCGACCAAAGCCAGATCGTTGTACGGCGAGCCGCTGAATGTATGCGTGAGCACCGGACGCCCCGTGAGCTCGGCGAACTCCCACACCGGCGCGTACCGCGAACCGGTCAGCGGATAGTCATGCAAGTCGGGATGAATCTTCACCCCGCCGAACCGCGAATCCCCACCCCACCTGTCGAGCTCGCCACGCGGATTCTGCCACGGGTTCACGGTCACGTACCCGGTGAACCGGTCGGACGCGGACTTCACGATCGCCGCGGTGGCCGCATTCCCCTCGGCCGCGTCAAGCTGAATCGCCAGATGACTGGAGAGCACCGCATGCGCCACCCCACACCGATCCATCACCTTGATCATCGCCCCGGGATCAGGTTCAGGAATGAAGAACACACTGTACGGCCCGGCATGCGCGTGCGCGTCGACGATCCTGGTCGCCTGCTGCGGGCGGCGCGCCCACACGGCGGAGACGAGCTCGTTCATGCGACCTTGACCTCCCGCCTGAGCAGCCTGCGCAGATTCCCCGCCCCGATGGCCGCCACCTCCGCCTCGCCGAGCTCCGACCAGAGCAGCCTGGTCACCGCCTCCGCCGGATCGCGATAGGGCGCGCCGGTGCCGAACACGAGCCGGCCCGCGCCGAACCGTTCGGCCAGCCATTCCAGCCCCAGGTGAGAGGACAGGTCGGCCAGGCCGACAGACACGTAGGCGGTCCTGCCGAGGACGCCCGCGATCTGCCGCAGCATCCGATATCCCGCGCCGCCGACGACGATCCGCAGGCCGGGATGGTCGCAGGAGATCCGCTCCACCGCCGCCCAGGTGATCTGACCGGCGTCCAGGAGGAGCGGCAGGCGTACGGACTCCAGGGCGGCGAGCACCGCCGCCGTGTCGGTGCCCGCGAGGTCGTACCCGTGGTCGCGCGGGAAGGCCCGCACGGCGCGCACGCCGGACGCGACGGCGGTGTCCGCGAACCCGGCCGCACCGCCCGTCTCCCCGCACGTGTCGGGCAGCATCACCCAGCAGGGGCTGAGCCTGGGCTGCCCGTCGACCAGGGCGAGCAGCTCGCGGTTGCCGCGTGCCGGGTCGTGCAGCCAGGAGGTCGTGTTGCCCACCACCGCCTCGGCGATGCCCACCCGATCCATCGCGGCGAGCAACTCGGCCACGGTGCCGCCGCCCACGTCCCGGCGCGGGTGGCGGCCCAGCATGGCGTCGGCGTCGATCAGGACCGGACGGCCCTCACTCATCGCCGCCCCAGCGCTCCGCGAGCCCATCGCGCGTCCAACCGCGGGCGGAGAACCTGTCGACCACCCCGTCCACGACGATCTCCCGCGCGCTCACCCGAACCGCCGGCGGGCGATCGGTGAACGGGAAGATCGCCACGGTGAACCTGCCGTCGCGACGGCGCAAACCCAGCGAGTGGATCTCGCCGTACTCCGCGGTCCGGGTGACGGGGTCGGGGATCCTGGCGGGGCCATTCCGGAACAGGACTTCGTCCGGCGGCTCGGCGGGCACCACGAGCAGCCCGGGGCCCTGGCTGCTCGCGTAACCGGAACCGTGCTCAGCCCACGGCGACGTGCCGTGCAACTGCCAGACCGCCTCCGCGTCGATCTCGTCGGTGACCAGCCAGTAGGACGGCTCGCGCCGGACGAAGACGATCCTGCGGTCGTGCCTGGCCCGGTAGCCGTGGTGGTGTCCGGCGAAGACGTCCACGTGCTCACCCGCCGAGAACAGGTCGCAGCCCGCCTTACGGTCCTCGGTGTACTCCTCGCCGGGTACGAGCAGGGTGTTGTGCCCCCTGGTCGCCTGGTACCAGTCGTAGTAGCGGGGGTCGTCGTAGGATGGTGGGCCGCCTGCCTCCCAGGCCAGCGGGGTGCCCCAGCCGGACAGCACGAAGTCGACCGCCGCGTGGTGGCTGTGCGGCTCCAGCTCGTGCCCGACGTACGGCCCGTAGTTGATCACGGTGTGCAGGGTCCGGGCGCGGAAGATCGCGTACGCGCTGGCCTCCAGGAGGTGCGACCCCCGGACCGGCGCCACGGTCTCGCCCAGCAGCCGCTCTCCGCGCAGCAGCAGCTCGGCGGGCCAGACCACGCCGCTGTCCTGCAGGTGCGGGATCCAGCCGCCGGAGGTCGTGAGCGAGGCGAGCCAGTCGTGCATGGCCCGGAAGCGCGGGTGCCCGACCAGGTCGGGATCGACGGACGCGGCCCGCTGGAGCCCCGCCAGGCACATGCCGTGATAGCCGGGCGAGCGCTCGTGGTGGCCGCCGTCGTCGCGCACGTCCCGCTCCAGGTGCTCCAGGATGCGCGCCCTGGCGATCTCGGCCCACTCCTCGGACTCGGGGAGGTCGGCGAACACCCGCGCGACGTGCAGCAGCTCGCAGACGGTGGCGAACTGCCAGTTGCCATGCCGGAACTCGTCGTGCTCCTCGGCCACCCACCGGGCGCCGCCGAGGACGGTCTTCGTCATTCGCAGCCAGCACTCGTCGCTGAGCGCGGGCTCGTCAGCGAAGACGGCCAGCGCCCTGGTGACGTACATGGAGCGGGAGGCGACGCCGAGGGAGTACCAGATGACGTCCAGCCCCGGCCAGTCGCCTTCGACGAGGTCACGGCTCGCGTACCACTCGCCGAAGAGCCGGTCCCACTCGCGGGCGTAGCGCGGGTCGCCGGTTTCCGCGTACGCGGAGATCAGCGGCGTCATCCACCTCAGGTAGTGGAAGCCGTAGAGCCTGGACTTGCCGTGTCCCTTGTCCAGGAAGTCCACCTGGATCCCGAGGAGCCGGTCGGCCTGCGCCCGGGCGTCCGGCTCGGGTTCCGACCACACCGGCTCGGGCCGCCGCCACTGCCTGGCCTGCGCTACGGTTGCCGCGCCGAGCGCTTCGAGCAGCGCCTCGTCGGTGATGTGCCGCATCCGGACGGGGTCCACATGCGGTGGTTTCTCCACATAGGTCATGAGAGCTTCACCGGCTGCCCCGTCCTGGCCGACTTGTGCGCCGCGGCGAGGACCGCAGTCACGTGCCGGGAACTCTCCACGCTGACCAGCGGCTCGGCGCCGCTGCGAGCGCAGTCCACGAAGTGGTGGATGGCGTCTCGGTAGGCCCCGGCGGGCACCCCGTGCACGAGCCGCTGCAGCATGTTCCTCGGGTAGGCGTAGCCGTGCTCGGTGGCGAGCTGGATGTTCTCCTTCTGCCTGTCGAGCTGGATCACTCCCGACTCGCCGACCACGGTGACGTAGCTGTCGACCATGGTCGGGAAGGTGTTCGGGTAGATCCAGGCGGACTCGAAGGTGGCCATCGCGCCGCGTCGGAACCTGGCCTGGATCTGCATGGCGTCGGGGGTGTCGATGCCCAGGCCGCGGAGCCTGCCGTATCTGGCCGTGGCGAAGACCTCGGCGATCTCGTCGTCGTAGAGCCAGGTCAGCAGGTCGATGTCGTGGCTGGACAGGAACCAGGCACACGTCGTACGGTCCGCCCAGCCGATCATCTCGGTGGGGACGTGGATCGTGTCGTCCTTCCTCGCATAGCCCACGACGGGCTCGCCGACCAGGCCCATCTGGTCTTTGGCCTGCGCGTAGGCGGGCACCCAGCGGTGGTTGAACAGGCACATGGCCACCACGCCGGCCGACCGGATTGCGGCGACCGCCCGGTCGGCGTCGGCCACGGTCGTCGTGAACGGCTTCTCGACCAGGATGTGCTTGCCTGCTTCCGCCGCGGCCACCATCACGTCGGCGTGGAGGTGGTCGGGCGTGGTGATGGACACCGCGTCGACCGTGCCCGAATCGAGCAGCTCTTGGTAGCCGGGGTAGACGGTGGCTCCTGGCGCCTGCTCGAGAGGACGGCGGGCGACCGCGGTGATCTCGGCCTGGGGATGGGCGGCGAAGACCTCGGCGTGGCCGCGCCCCATGAGGCCGGCGCCGACGATCCCGATACGGAGCTCAGGCAAGAACGTCATTCCACCGCTTCTCTGCGGCGTCGAGCGCCTCCTTGGCGCTCTTGGTACCAGTGAGGAAGCCTCTGATCTCTTCGGCGAGATACTCGCTGATCTCAGCGTCCTTGGTGGTGCCGAGCGGGCTGTACTCCAGCTTGGACAGCCCCTTCACGATCACCCGCCGAGCTACGGCCATCGGGTCGTCACCAGCCGTCTCCGCGAAGAACGGATCCTTGGTCGAGGAGATCGTCGACGGATAGATCGGCACGATCTTGCAGAAGGCCAGCTGGTTGGCGCCGTTGGCGAAGTACTTGATGAACTCGGCGGCGGCCTTCTTGTGCTTGGAGGCCTTGGGGATCGAGAACGCTTGCTGGGCGGTCAGCAGATACCCTCCTGTGCCGGTCTGCACCGGCTCTGTGACCACGAGGTCCTTGTAGACGTCGGGGGCGTTCTTCTGGATGTTGAGCAGCGTCGCTCCGAAGGTGCCCGCGGTGAAGGCGAGCTGACCGTTCTCCAGCGTCTGCGGGTAGTTGCGCACGTCCTTGGATACCGCGCCCGGTGCGATGCCATGCGCGTCGTAGCTCTTCTTGAACTCTTCGAGGACCTTGACGGTCTCTGGCGTGTTGAAGGACGCCTTCTTCTTGTCGTCGGAGAGCAGATCGATCCCGTAATACTTCAGCACAGCGACCGCAGAGATGCCTGGGACGTCGTTGGTGCCGTAGACCTTCGTCTTGTCGTAGACCTTGCCGGCCAAGGCCAGCGCCTCGGTATAGCTCTTCGGCGGCGCCTTCTCATCGAAGCCGGCCTTGCCGACCACGGACTTGCGGTAGATGGCCACCGGGGCGCCGCCGTTGTACCACGGCACGGCGTAGAGCTTGCCATCCATCCGTAGCGGCTCGACCAGGTTGGGCTGGAAGTCGGCAAGGTCGGACTGGGTGAAGTAGTCGTCGAGCGGGGTCAGCGACGGAGTGAACCTGCCGAGCTCGAGCGAGCTGACGTTGACCGCGTCGGGCACGTCGCCGCTGGCCACGGCGGCGAGCAGCTTGGTCGCGCTCTCCTGACCGGGCACGTCGACCCAGTTGACGGTGACCTTGGGGTGTTCCTTCTGGTACTGGCTGATCAGGCCGGTGATGTAGTCGCTGTAGTTCTTCTTCAGGTTGATCGTCCAGAACTCGACCTCGCCCTCAAAGGGCTGGTCGTCGGCGGATGCCGTGGCCCCCTGTGACGAGGTGCCGGCAACGCAGCCGGTGGCGAAGAGGGACAGCGCGAGCGCGCCTGCCGATAAGACACTCCGGGTCATCACCGCGAACCTCCAGGCAGAATATGGCCGTCCTTTACCCCGACTTTCGGCACAATGACACTCTGCGACAATCTCGTCAAGAGCAGGGTCTTGACCGTCTCGATCACCCGATTATACGCTGCGTCAAAATTATGGCCAGCCCTTATCGACTCTTAGGACGTCACTAAGGATGTGGTGTCGATGGCCGCCAGCCGGATCCCGGGACAGCGATGGCATACGCCGTACCTGTTCGCGATCCCCGCCCTGATCCTGTTCGGCGTGTTCTTCGCCTGGCCCGCTGTCACCGCGATCCAGCTCTCGTTCCTGGAATACGACGTCGTGTCGCCGCCGGTCTTCGTGGGCGTGGACAACTTCGTCAGGCTCGTCGGCGATGGCAGGTTCTGGACCGCGCTGCTCAACTCGGTGCTGTTCCTGGCGGGGATGTTCCCGCTGCTGGTCGTCGTGCCGTTGCTGCTGGCCGTACTGGTCAATCAGAAGCTGCCGGGCATCAGGACGTTCCGGATGATCTACTACCTGCCGGTCGTGACGTCGATGGTCGCGGTGGGGGTCGCCTGGGAGTACGTCTTCCATCAGCAGGGCGTGCTCAACTGGATGCTCACCGGGGCGGGGCTGCTCGACGAGCCCATCCAGTACCTTCTCGATCCCTTCTGGGCGTTGCCCGCGGTCATCCTGATCGAGGGCTGGAAGAGCATGGGCTTCTACATGATGATCTATCTGGCCGGGCTGCAGACCATTCCCGCGAACCTCTATGAGGCGGCCAAGGTCGACGGCGCCATGGCCTTTCACCGGCTGCGGCACATCACGGTGCCGCTGATGGTGCCGTACATCGCGGTCGCGGTGACCGTGGAGATGCTCGACGCCATGCAGGCCTTCACCTCGATCTACGTGATGACCAGGGGTGGCCCGCAGGACGCGACGCTCACCCTGGGCTACTACATCTGGTCGGCGGCCTTCGAGCATTACGAGATGGGTTATGCCAGCGCGATGGGGATCGTGCTCTGGGTGCTGATGATCGTCATGGCCGTGCTCAACCACCGGATCACCCGGGGAAGGACGGTCGTGGCGTGAGGCGCGCGGGGATGTACATCCTGTTGTCGGCGATCGCCCTGGCCTTCATCGGCCCGTTCCTGATCCTGCTCTCCGCCGGGCTGAAGCCGCCGGGCCAGGCCGTCTTCTCCTTCCCGCCGGACATCATCCCCAGGCCACCGGTGCTGACCTGGGTGGCCGAGGCCTGGACGGCCATCCCCTTCCCGCGCTACCTGCTCAACTCGGTCATCTACGTCGGCGTGATGGTGCCGCTCTACGTGCTCGTCTCCGCCCTGTGCGCGTACCCGCTCGCGCATCTGGACTTCCGCGGCAAGAACCTCGTCTTCTTCGCGGTCCTGTCGACGATGTTCCTGCCGGGCGAGGTCATGCTCATCCCCAGGTTCCTCGTGGTCTCCCAGCTCGGGATGGCCGACTCCTTCGCCGGAGTGATCCTGCCCGGCCTGCTCTCGGCCTTCGGGATCTTCCTGCTGCGCCAGACGTTCGCGGGCGTGCCACGTGAGGTCGTGGACGCGGCCCGCACCGACGGCTGCCACGAGCTGCGGATCTTCTGGCACGTCATGCTCCCCGCCGCCCGGCCCACCCTGGCGATCCTCGCCATCTTCGGCTTCATCTCGGTCTGGAACAGCTTCATCTGGCCCCTGGTGGTGCTGAAGGACTCCTCGAAGTACCCGATCGCGCTCGGGATCGCCTACCTCGCCGGGATCACCGGCACAGATGTCCGCACGCTCGCCGCCGGGACGATCATCTCGATCATCCCGGTCGTGGTCGTCTTCATGCTCATGCAACGTCACGTCCTCGAAGGCATGCGCGGCGCGGTCAAGGGCTGACGCCGTTCTTCCACCCCCGGAGGTAGTCGAATGAAGCTGTCCCGCAGGCAATTCACCGTCGGTGCCCTGGCCTTGGGCGCCCTCGGACCCCTCTCTGGTACGGCCCGCGCCACCGCGGGTTACGACTACACCTCGCGCGAGACGTTCGACCTGTTCGACAAGGTCTTCCACGAGAGTGGCAACGGCGGCCAGCCGACCGACAACAACGAGCACGGCGGGCTGGCCTGGGGTCAGTCGTACATCATGGCGGGGTTCATCCGGATGTACGAGGCCTACCACGACACCTACTACCTCGACCGGCTCATCACCAATATCGACCTGGTGCTGGCCAACCGCGACTCAGTGCGCGGGGTCAAGGACTACCGGGGCCTGTCATCGCCCGCCTGGCGAGCCACGGCTCCCTACACGGCGGGCATCGTCACTCTGAAGGACGCGGACGGCACGCCGTTGCTGGAGGTGCGGACCGCCCTCACCTATGCGGACAACGCGGTCGCCACGGTCCGGGCAGGCAGCGTCGAGGGCCGCTTCACCCTTGAGGTGAAGAACCACCGGACGAACCTGGTCGCCACCTTCCCCGACCTGTCGATGGACCCGGCGGCCGCCGACTATGCCGTGCGCCGGATCTTCGACGCCTACCCGACGCCGACGCTGGTGACGGCGCGGGAGCTCAGGACGATGCCGTCGGGGAACGCCTCCCCTGTGCTGGGAGCGACCCCGTTCACCTCCCAGCCGGTGGTCTTCACCGTGCACACCGGGATGATCACCTACCCGATGGCGTCGTTCGCAAAGGTCGTCTTCCGTAGTCCGAAGCTGCTGGCTGTACCCAAATATCGGCAGAAGGCGGTGGAGTACCTCAAAGCGGCCAGGAACGCTGCGGCGGTCCACGATGACGAGTGGCGACAGACCGAGGACGGTCACGGCTACTTCGTGTGGAACAAGGGGACGCCGCTGGGCAACGACGGCACCGAGCAGCCCACGAACCAAAGTCTCGCGCTCGGGCAGACCTACGCCGAGCTGGCCGCGGCCACCGGGGATCCGTTCTACCGGGACCGGACGCAGCGGATGGCGCGCACGTTCGCCCGCGAGCTCACGCTGGACGCGGACGACGCCTACGTGTGGCCGTACTGGCCGAAGTTCGGCAAGGTCTACAACGGCTTCGCCAAGGCGGACAGCGTCTCCGAGTACACCCCGTCCAGCAATCCGGGGCGCGGCGTCGAGGATCTCAGCCATGGCGCGATCGACGTCGAGTTCGCCGCGGCCGTCTTCCGTAACCGGCTGTTCTACAAGGGCGAGGACATGGCCAGGTTCGCGCACACCTACAGCAGGAACCTGATCGCGCCCGTCGGCGCCGATGGGCATCCGACCGCCTACCAGCGGGTCAACGGCACCGGCAGCACCACCAGCGCCGGGCAGTACCTGCAGGCGCCCCGGTGGATGGCGGTGGCGCAGTGGGATGACACGGTGTTCAGCCACTCCCGCTCGATCTACGACGCACGCGCCGTGCAGCCGCAGCAGGGCTCCTACCTGAGCTGTGTCGCCTACCTCAACTGGCACGCCCGCAGGGGGCAGTGATGCTGGGCAAACTGATCGTGGCCGCCGCCCTGGTGCTGCCCGCTCCCGCTCCCGCTGCCGCTGCCGCCGAGAGCGTGTGGCTCACCAAGTACAAGGCGCTCGAGGCGCAGATCGGCCAGGTCGTCTACACCGATCCGAACAGCGCGAACCTGGCGTGGGGCGAGAGCTACATCATGCGGAGCTACCTCGACGTCTACGCCGCGACGCAGGACACCGCCTGGCTGGACAAGATCGTCACGCATGCGGACACGATCATCGCGAACGCCGACGATGTCGACGGCGACGGCTTCCGCGGCTGGAGCACGAGCCAGTACTCGCCGCCGGAACTGGCCAATGCGAGCTTTGAGACGGCGGCTTCCGGTGATGCCACCCTGCCCGCCAACTGGAGCAGGTTCCAGGACACCGGAAGCCATGTCTATCGGACGACGGATGTTCCCGGCAGCAGCACGGGCACCCAGTCCGTGCGAGTGGTGTCCGATCAGACGAAGTGGAAGAAGCTCCGGCAGAAGATCGGCGCAAATTACGAGGGCGGGACCAAACATGTCCTGCGAGGCTGGGGCAAGCGCACCGGCTCGGTCGTCGGACGCATCGTGCTGCGCGACGGGTCCACCACGCTGTGCATGCTGGAGTACACGACCAGCACCTGGGCGCTGAAGCAGACCACCTGCGACATTCCGGCGGGGCGGTCTCCGGAGGTCTGGCTGGAGCACGCCTCGTACACGGTCAGCGGTTCCGCCTACTTCGACGACGTCCGGCTCAGCGGAATATTCCCCTACATCGTCCACGACGGCATGATCGGTATACCGATCGCAGAATTCATCAGACTCGTCGCGAAAAATCCGACTTTATCGGGATATAGCGCTAAAGCTGCCGCCTACCAGTCGTTCCTGGAGACCGAGATCATCCCCCGCTGGGAACAGAGCACCTACCTCGGCAACACCTGGAACGGCACCTCCTATCAGCAGCCACCCAACGTCGACACCTTCAGTCACACGAGGACCTACAACGATCTTCCCTTCAACATGTCCCTGGCATTCGCCAACATGCTGACGATCCTGCACGAGATCAACGGCAACCCCACCTACCTGTCCCGAGCCACCAAGATCGCACAATGGACCAAAAGCAATCTCACCAATTCCGCCGGCGCCTACATCTGGAACTACGGCACCTACACCACCAAAAAAGAGGACCTGTCGCACGGCAACGTGGACCTGTCCGCCTTCGTGGAGTTTTACCGGCGCGGCCAAGTCTTGACGGCCACAGACATGACCGCCTTCAAAAACACCCTCAAAACCAAAATGTGGAACGGCTCCGCCACCGCCCCCGTCTTCACCTTCTACGTCGACGGCACAGGAGCGCCCAACGGCGTCGACTACTACCTGCACTCCTGGCTGGAACTCACCGAGTTCGACAGGCAGATATGGACGCTCACCGCCACCAAGTACACGAACTTCACCCCCACCAACGCCTCGCACCTCATCACACTGGCACGCCTGCTGAGATGGGAATGAGATCGTAGGCCAGCACGGCGGCCAGCGCCGTACCGGGTCAGAGGGCGTCACCCTGGAGGCCATTCGGCCCGCCGGGACGTCCTCGTCGTCCAGACTTCTTGTTCCCACAACCGGGGTGCAGCCATGAGTACGGACATCCTCTTCGAGGAGTCGCCGTGGATCGAGCAGCCCGTCGACGGTGGAACGCCCACTGCGCCGCTGCGAGTGCGAGGCTTCACCCGTTCGATCGGCTTCGCCAAGACCGGCGATCGGCTGGTGGGCACGTCGAAGGAGTTGTGCGGCTTCGTCGCCCATGCATCGCGTGGCGCAATGCCGGGCAACTCTGCGATCTAGACATTACGGCCTAGGCCGTTATAGCGTGCGCCCAGTCTTCACAAGGGAGAACCGCGAATGATCCCCCGCCGCCGCTTCCTCCAAGCCGCCGCCGCGTCCGCTGCCGTGGCGTCCCTACCGGCCATCCCCGCGGCCGCCACCACCGGCGAACCAGAGGGCACGATCACCGACCTCGGCCCGGCCAGCGTCGCCAGCCCCCTGGGCAACGGCGAGTTCGTCGGCAACGTCCTCTACATGGGCTCACGCGGCCTGTCGCCCAACGTCGTGGGCGCGTGGAACCTCGGCAAGGACACGGTCACCACCCATTTCGAGATCCCCACCGGCGTGGGCATCTGGGCCATGTGCAAGGTAGGCACCGACGTCTACGTCGGCACCCACTCCAAGTCCGACCTCTACAAGATCGACACGCTCACAGGAACGACCACCAAGCTCGCCGAGTACCCGGACCACTTCATCTGGACCATGGCCGCCTCGCCTGACGGCAAGATCTACATGGGCATGTCGGAGCCCGGGCGGGTCGTGGAGTACGACCCCGCCTCCGGTGCCAGCCGCGACCTGGGCCAGCCCGTGGCCGGCGAGCCGTACGTGCGCAGCATCCAGGTCGACGCCACCCACGTATACGCCGGCGTCGGCACCAACGCCCACCTCATCGCGATCGACAGGAAAACCGGCGAGAAGCGCGACCTGCTCCCCGCCGAGCTGGCCGACCGCGACTGGGTGTCGAGCATGTCCAGCTCCGACACGCATGTCGCGGGCGGCGTGCTGTCGCTGGCCGAGCTGGTCGTGGTGGAGAAGGCGAACCCGGCCAACTACAAAGTCGTCAAGGCCACGGCGTCAGGCGAGAAATACGTCGTCTCGGTGCTGATCCACGACGGCTGGGTCTACTTCGCCGGCCGTCCCTCCGGGACCTTCTACCGCTACCACATCGCCGACGACAAGTACGAGGTGCTCGGCGTGCCCTTCCCGGAGGCGGGCACCTGCCGGATCCTGGAGTTCGAAGGGCGGATCTACGGCCTGCAGGACAGCGGGATCTTCATCTACGACCCGGCGACCGGGAAGGTCGACTACCTCAGCCACGTGCAGCGGGGCTTCAGGTCCGCCCCCGAGGCGCCGATGTCCGTGCACTCCGACGGCGCACGCGTCTACGTCGGTGGCAAGAGCGGCGCCGACCTCCACGACCTGGCCACCGGCAAGGTCACCAGGCTCCCCATCCCCGGCGAGCCGAAGACCATGATCACCGTCAAGGACACCACCTACCTCGGCATCTACACCCAGGCCGCCCTCTACTCCCACCACGCGGGCGACCCCGAGGCCAAGCTCCTCTTCCGCACCGGCCATAACCAGGACCGCCCCAAGGACCTGTGCCACGACCCGTTGACGGGCCTCATCGCCATGCCCACCCAGCCGGAACCCGGCCACCCCAACGGCGCTCTGGACATCTACGACCCCAGAACCGGCAAGGTCGACACCTACCGCCCCGTCGTGGAGCGGCAGACCGTCTTCTCGGTGACCGCCTACCTCGGCACCCTCTATCTCGGGACCAGCACCCAGGAGGGCCTCGGCTCGCCGCCGGTGACCCCCACGGCCAAACTGGCCGCCTTCAACCTGCGCACCCGCAAGGTGACGTGGGAGCTCGAGCCGGTGCCAGGCGCGGCCGCCGTCATGGGGCTCAAGCACACGCCGCTGGCCGTTTACGGCATCACCAACACCGGCATGCTGTTCGAGTATCACCTGCTGAAGCGCAAGATCACCCGCACCCTCAAGGTGAACAACCGCGGCGGCGACCTGCACATCGCCGGCTTCACCGCCTACACCAGCGACGTGGACGCGGTCTACCGCATCGACCTGCGCGCCTGGACCGCGAAGAAGATCGTGACCGGCCTGGCCAGCGACTGGTTCGGCGGCGGCTCCAAACTCAACATCGACCCATCGCAAAAGGCCCTCTACGGCATCAAGGGCCGCAACCTCATCCGCATCGCCATCTCCCCCCGTTGACGCCTCCCTGTGCAGCTAATGTCGAGGGATCATGGATGGATCGTCCTTTCGACTGTGGGGGATCTTGACCAAGGCCGGCGTCGATCCCGCGCCAGGGCGTGCGGGGCCGACCTGGCGGCACTTCCTCACCGCCCAGGCCGAAGGGATCGTCGAGGTGCACGCGACAGCCCCCGCTCGGATGCGGTGCGCGGACAGCAGGTCAAATTTCGGCCTGTGCCGAAATTCGTCATTGATGCTCATCGGCTGATCGGTCCCGTGCCGTTCGACGACCTGCGGGGTGAGATGGACCGGCTGGGCATCGAGCGGGCCTGCGTGACTCACACGCTCAGCCTCTACTCAGACCCGGGGCAGGCAACGAGGCCCTGCTGAAGCTGGACGACCCCGGTTGATCCCGGTGCCCGTGGTGGTGCCGGGCGAACTCCCCGCGCTTGCCCGTCCGCACGCGGGGATCATATTGACATCGGATGATCTGCCCCCGAAGCTCTGGACCCATGACCCATGCGGTAGGACGGGGCGCTGCCGGCAGACTATTGCTGGTCCAGGGCCGGCCCCCGTTTCGAGGGCCGGCCCGTCAGGTCAGCCCAGGCCGTTCTTCATGGCCGTGAGCAGCTCGGCATTGGTGGTGTCGCCGCTGAGCTCCCAGAAGAACGCGCCACCGAGGCCCTGGCCTTTCGAGTAGCTCATCTTGCCGCCGATCGTGGCCGGCGTGTCGTAGCTCCACCACTGGTTGCCGCAGTGCGCATACGCCGTGCCCGCGACCGTGCCGGTGGCCGGGCAGCGGGTCTTGAGGACCTTGTAGTCCTCGATGCCCTGCTCGTACGTCCCCGGAGCCGCCCCGCCGGCCGTGCCGCCCGGCGCGGACTGCGTGACGCCGGTCCAGCCGCGGCCGTAGAAGCCGATGCCGAGCAGCAGCTTGCTCGCCGGCACGCCCTTGCTCTTGAGCTTCTGGATGGCGTTGTCGGAGTAGAAGCCGGCGATCGGGATGCCGGTGTAGGAGTTGAGCGGCGAGTGCGGGGCCGTCGGGCCCTGCGCCGCCCAGGCGCCGAAGTAGTCGTACGTCATGACGTTGTACCAGTCGAGGTACTGCGCGGCGCCGCCGTAGTCGGCCGCGTCGATCTTGCCGCCGCTGGTGCCGTCGGCGGTGATGGCCGCGGTGACCAGGTTGCCGGAGCCGAAGCGGGAGCGCAGCGCCGACATGACGTTCCTGAACGCGGCCGGGCCACTGGTGTCGCAGGTCAGGCCGCAGGCGTTCGGGTACTCCCAGTCGATGTCGATGCCGTCGAAGACGTCCGCCCAGCGCGGGTCCTCGACCAGGCGGTAGCAGGAGTCGGCGAACGCGGCCGGGTTCTGCGCGGCCTGGGTGAAGCCGCCCGACCAGGTCCAGCCGCCGAAGGAGAACAGCACCTTCAGGTGCGGGTACTTCTTCTTCAGCTTGCGCAGCTGGTTGAAGCTGCCGCGCAGCGCGCCCGCGTCCCACGTGTCGGCGACGCCGTCCACGCTCTCGCCCGCCTGGTAGAAGCGGTCGTAGTCGGCGTAGCTGTCGCCGATCGTGCACTGCCCGTTCTGTACGTTGCCGAAGGCGTAGTTGATGTGCGTCAGCTTGGCCGCCGAGCCGCTGGTGTCGATGTTCTTGACGTGGTAACCGCGCTGGTAGACGCCCCACTGGACGAAGTACCCGAGCACCTTGTTCCCGCCGCCTCCGCCGCCCGTCGTGGTGGCGGTGACGCTGTTGCTGCCGGCGGAGCGGTTCCCGGCGGCGTCGCGGGCGCGGACGGTGTAGGTGTAGGCGGTGTTCGCGCTCAGGCCGGAGTCGGTGTGGGTGGTGCCGGTGACCGTGGTGACCAGGGTGCCGCCACGGTAGACCTCGTAGCCGGTGACCGCGACGTTGTCCGTGGAGGCGTTCCAGGCCAGCGAGACGCTGGAGCCGGTCACGCCCGTCGAGCGCAGGCTGCCAGGCACCGTGGGCGGGCTCGTGTCGCTGCCGCCGCCCGTCGTGGTGGCGGTGACGGAGGTGCCGGCGGCGGAGCGGTTCCCGGCGGCGTCGCGGGCGCGGACGGTGTAGGTGTAGGCGGTGTTCGCGCTCAGGCCGGAGTCGGTGTGGGTGGTGCCGGTGACCGTGGTGACCAGGGTGCCGCCACGGTAGACCTCGTAGCCGGTGACGGCGACGTTGTCGGTGGAGGCGTTCCAGGCCAGCGAGACGCTGGTGTTCGTGACGCCGGTCGAGCGGAGGTTGCCGGGCACCGTCGGGGCGGTGGTGTCGGTGCCGCCGCCGGTCGCGGCCTTCCACAGGGCCGGTACGTTCGGGGGCTCCCAGCCGGGCTGGGAGGTGTGGGCTTGGATGCATTCGTACTCGACGCCGTTGTACGTGACGCGGGCGCCGGTCGCGTACGCCGTCCACGGCGCCCAGTCCGCGAAGGCGACCATGGCTGTGCCGTACGCGGCAGGCGGGGCGATGACCACGGCGGTAAGGGGCAGCGCTAACGCCGCCAGGCAGGCGAGGACCTTGCTCAGGATCGTGTGTCTCATGATGCTCCGACATCCGGTTGGGGGGTGTACAGGGGGTGGGATGCCAGGAAACTATTAGGAAAGTTTCCTTTTAGTTGTGAGACGACGTTAACCTCTGCCTGCGAAGGCGTCAATACATGCGATCAGGTCGTGAATTCGCGCAGCAGTCCCGAGTAGCGCTTCGGTCCCGGCCTGGCGTACTCGCCGCGCTTGCTCGTCCGCAGGCCGAGCGAGACCAGCGACTCGGCGAGCTTGGTCGCCACGGCCACCCCGTCGATCACCGGGACGCCCGTCTCGCGCGACACCTCGGCCGCGAAGTCGGCCATGCCCGCGCAGCCCAGCACGACCGAGTCGCTCCCGTCGCGCTCGACGGCGATGGCGCACAGATCCATCACCACCTTCCTGGCCGCCGGGTCGTCGAGGTCCAGGACCGGGATGTCGCAGGCGTGCACGCCGCGGCAGGCGGCGGCGAAGCCGTAGCGGTGGGCGAGGTCCCACGCCCGGCCGACGGTCCTGGACAGCGTCGTCACCACGCTGAAGCTCCGCCCGACCAGCGTGGCGGCGTGCATGGCGGCCTCGGCGATCCCGATCACGGGGCCGGCGGCCAGCTCGCGGGCCGCGTCCAGGCCGGGGTCTCCGAAGCAGGCGATGACGTACCCGTCCACGCCCTCCCGCTCGCCCGCCGCGACCTCGGCCAGCAGCCCGGGCACGGCCAGCGCCTCGTCGTAGTGGCTCTCGATCGACTCCGGGCCCATGGCCGGGCTGACGGCCGTGATCGTGGTCGTGGACGACGCCACCGCCCTGGCGCAGCGACCGATGGACTCGGTCATGGCCAGGGCGGTGTTCGGGTTGATCACCTTGAGGTGAGTCATACGGCGGTGATCCGGGGCGAGCGTCGCTCCAGGGCGATCATCGCCACGTAGCCGAGCCCGCAGCCGATGAACCAGCTGTAGTTGGCGATCCACGTCATGTCCGTCGTGGTGACGCCAAGGTCGAGCAGCATCTTCGGGACGAGCACGGAGGCGATGGCGGGGCCGCCGGAGGCGACGGTGGCCCAGATCGCGTTGGGGTTGTAGCCCTTGCTGAACCAGTAGCGCCCGGACTGGTCCATGGTGAACAGGTCGTCCACCGCCACGCGCTGCCGAGCGCAGATGTAGTAGCCGGCGATCAGAATGCCGAACAGCGGCCCGATGAGCGCGCCGAGCAGGCCCAGCGTGTAGTGGATGGCGTCCGGGTTGCCGTACCAGTTCCACGGCGTGAGCACCACCGAGCCGACCGCCGCGATCATCCCGCCGGTGCGCCAGCTGATCTTCTGCGGGCTGACGTTCGAGAAGTCGAAGGCGGGCGAGATGAAGTTGGCGACGATGTTGATGCCCACGGTCGCGATCACGAAGGTGAGGCCGCCGAGCAGGATCGCGAACGGCGTGTCGATGCGCTCCACGGTGTGGATCGGATCGGTGATGAGCTCGCCGAACACGGGCACGGTGGCCGACGCCGTGATCACCGTCAGGATGGAGAAGAAGAGGAAGTTGATCGGCAGGCCGAGGAAGTTGCCGGTCTTGACCGCCTGGAACGAGCGCCCGTACCGCGAGAAATCGCCAAAATTCAGCATCGGCCCGGAGAAGTACGACACGACCAGGGCGATCGCGCTGAGCATGACCGGGATCGACTCGGCGAACCCGAGGCTTTCGCCCTGCGACAGGTCCAGGCTGATGTTCTCCCAGCCCGCCTGGCTCACCAGGTAGACGGCCAGCACGACCATGACCACGTAGACCGCCGGCCCGGCGAAGTCCACGAACCGCCGGATCGCGTTCATGCCCCGCCAGAACACCGCCGCCTGGGCGACCCAGAGGATGGCGTAGCAGATGTACCCGAGCACGGACAGGCCGAGGAAGGTCGGCTCGTTCAGCGCGGCCGTGGCCGGCCAGAACTTGAGGAAGACGATGATGAGCGCCTGCGAGGCCAGGTACGTCTGCACGCCGTACCACGCGATCGCGATGGAGCCGCGCACGATGGCGGGGATGTTCGCGCCCAGCACGCCGAAGACGGCCCGGTTGATCACCGGATACGGCACGCCGGTGACCTGGCTCGGCTTGGCCACCAGGTTGCAGAAGACGTTGACGATGACGATGCCTGCCAGCAGCGCGAACAGCACCTGCCAGCTCGCCAGGCCGAGCGCGAACAGGCTGCCCGCCGTCACGTAGCCGCCGACGCTGTGCACGTCGGACATCCAGAAGGCGAAGATGTTGTACGACGACCAGCTCTGCTTCTTGAGCGGCGCCAGGTCCTCGTTGGTGAGCCGGGGGTCATAGGAGGGGGGTGGAGCCTGCGCGATCGACGCGGTGGGTTCGGACATTGCGGCATCCTTGGGGGGTAGGTTACGAAGCGCGTTAAGCTCCCGCTTAACAGTTGGCGTCAACCTATGCCTTGACATTGCGGGCGTCCATTGCGTCCGTGTTAATCCCCTGTGACACCTGGTATGGAGGCCATGGAGAGCCGTACGGACCTGGAAGCGGTCAGCACCGAGCATCTCGGCCAGCGGCTCCGCGAGCTCCGCACCCGGTCGGGCAAGTCGTTGCGCGCGGTGGCACGCGAGCTCGGCATCTCGGCCAGCGCCGTGTCGCAGATCGAGCGCGGCACGATGCGGCCCTCGGTGAGCAGACTGATCGCGTATGTCTCGGCCATCGGGGTGCCGCTGGCGGCGGTCTTCGACACGCCGGAGGAGCCGCGGACGGACGACGCCGTGCCGGGCTTCGCGATCAGGCGGGCGTGGGAGGTCGCGCCGATAGAGCTCAGCGGTGGGGTGACGTTCCGGAGGCTGTCGCCGGTGGCGGCGCCGGACGTGGAGTTCTTCGAGTCGACCTACCCGCCGAGCGCGATCTCCACCGCCCACGGGCAGTTCCTCAAACACGAGGGGTACGAGGTCGGCACGGTCACGGCCGGGGAGCTGACCATCGAGTTCGAGTCCGAGGTCATCACCCTGGCCAAGGGCGATTCGATCACCTTCCCGTGCAGCCGCCCGCACATCATCGGCAACCGCTCCGACACCGTGACCGCCGTCGCGACCTGGCTCATCGTGCACCGCTGACCGTTGATAACGGTTGCGGAACGGCCGGTGACGCGAAGGTCCGCCGTAGCGCAGCATGGAGGTGTGGCAGGAATTACCGTCTGGCGACGGACGGCTGAACGCCGAGGACCGTACGTGGCCCGCGCCCTGGCCGAGCTGCGGTCCTGGCCGGCGCTGGCGGTCAGCGACACTCGGCGCGGGGTGGCCTTCGCCGTACGCGGCACCGAGATCCTGCGGCTGACGGGCGGTGACGAGGTGCGGGTGCGCCTGACCGCCCCGGCGATCGACCGGCTGGAGCCGTACCTGCGGGACTGCGACCAGGTGCAGGCGTGCTCCGACCGGGCCTGGGTGGCCGTCCAGGTGGACGCCGCGCCCGATCTGGACCTGCTGCTCGCGCTGACCAGCGTGGCGATCAAGGAGCACGTGGCCTAGGGCGGTTCAGGCCAGGATGCGTACGCTCGACGTCGTACATGCCGAGATTTGTCACGGTCAGGACGCCGCCCTCCAGATCGTCCTGCCGCAGCCGGCCGGTCCTGGCGCGCCCGCCTGGTCCAGGTACTCGACCTCGGCCGGATGCCGGCGCGCCCGGGTTGCGTACAGCGTGCCCTTCTTGCGCACGTCGTGCGCAAGCGGTAAGGTGCAGGCTGACAAGGAGGCCGCATGTCAGCAGACAAGCAGCCGCTCCCCTCGGTGTGGGCACGGCCACGCAAGGAGCGGGAGCAGCCGGTGCTGAGCCGGGAGCACATCGTGGCCGAGGCCGTGCGGCTTCTCGACGAAGAGGGCGTCGACGCCCTGAGCATGCGCCGCCTGGGCGGCAGGCTCGGCGCCGGCGCCACCTCGCTCTACCGGCACGTGGCCAACAAGGACGAGCTGTTCGAGCTGGCCGTGGACGAGGTCTACGGCGAGCTGGCCCTGCCCGAGATCAGCGATCCGGCCGACTGGCGGGCCTCCCTCGCGAAGGTCGCGCACGGGTTGCGGGCGACGATCCTGCGCCATCCCTGGATCGCCGCCAAGCTCGGCGAGGTGGGGCTGGCCTACCTCGGGCCCAACGTGCTGCGGCGCTCCGAGCACCTGCTCGCCCTGTTCGAGGCGGCCGGCTTCTCGCTCGAGGAGGCCGACCGGGCCGAGCACACCGTCACCGCCTACGTGCTCGGCGTCTCCACCACCGAGGCGGCGTGGGTGTCCATGGTCGCCCGCAGCGGCCAGAGCGAGCAGGAGTGGGCCGAGCGCCTGTGGCCGGCCGCCGAGCAGGCCGTCCAGGGCTTCCCCCGGCTGCGGGCGCGCTACGCCGCACAGCGCGATGGCGACCTGTCCGGCGACAACGACGACGCCTTCGAGTACGGGCTCCAGCGCATCCTCGACGGCCTGGAGGCCCGTCTCCGCGCCACGGGCTGACCTCAGGGAGCCGTCCACCGGTCCGGGAACGGATTCCGCGCGGCGAATCACGCCGGGAGATCTTGCGACGTGGCCTCGCGCTACGGAAGGATCACCGAATCGAATCGTTCCAAGCGAACCCGCTGCCGCTCCACCATGACCTGTACCTCATCGCCCATGGCCAGTCCGGCAAGCCCTTGATCCGTCGGTCGCCGATGGCGCTCGGACTGGCCGCAGCGGCCCTGCTGGAGCTGGCCCTTGACGGTCGCGTCGCGGTGGCCCGGGGCAGGGTCGCGGTCTCCGGCCCCGCCGAGCGCACCGGCGACGCCGTCGCCGACGGTCTCCTCGCGCTCATCGCCGCCACCCCGGGGGACGTCAGCATCCCGATCAGGAAGGCGGCGGAGCACGCCTACGATCGCACCCGGGCGGCCCTGGTCTCCACCGGGGTGCTGCTGCGGGTGACCAAGCGCAGGATGGGGCTGCTGCCGTCCACCCGGTACGAGCCCGCCGGGATCGCGTCGGTCCTCCGCGCCTCCTCGGGCGTGCGTTCCGCGGTCGGGGGCTGGAAGCAGCCGGACACGCGGTGCGCCGCGATGTCCGGGCTGATGGCCGTGCTCCGGCTGGAGAAGGAGCTCTGCCTCGACGAGCCGCCGAGCCGGCTCGTCACCCAGCTCCGCGAGATCGCCGACGCCGGCTCCCGGGAGATCACCCAAGTGGTCGGTGTCGTCGAGACGCTGGTCACGAAGGCGGCCATGGCCGTCTTTCGGTGATTTGTCATGGTACGTAGACGATGCCCCGAACGCGAGTTACGCTCCGCTGGCCAACAGATGGGGGGCAACCATGAGCTACACGCTGTTACGGGGCGAATTCGTCATCCGGTACCCGGACTTACCCCGGCAGGGCCCCGAGCCCGACGGCGACACCGTCAAGTTCCTGCCCGACTCACCCGCGCTGGTCGAGGCGCTGCCGCGGCACTCCGGCCGGCCGCCGAACATCAACGGCCGCGGCGTCTCCGTACGGCTGGAGGCCATCGACGCGCTGGAGACGCACTTCGCCGAGACCCACCAGGAGCCGGCCGGGGCCATGGCGGCGCGGGACGAGCTGCTGCGCCTGCTCGGCTTCACGAACGTGGTCTTCTGGGACGATCTGCCGAACAAAGTACGCTCCGCCAACCAGGATTCGATCCGCGGCCACGTGCTCACCAACGGGATCGACGCCAACGGGCGGCTGATCGCGTTCGCCTACGCGGGGGACCACCCGGGGGCCGACGGCTCCAGCGTGTTCGTGGACGGGCCGCTCGCCGACGGCTCGGTGAACGCCGCCCTGCTCGCCGCCGGGCTGGCCTACCCTGCCTTCTACGCGACGCTGCCCGCCGAGCTGCGCACGCACCTGGCGGACGTGTCGGCCGCGGCCAGGGACAAGGCGCCGGCCACCGGCATCTGGCCGCGCTCCACCGCCGACCCCGGCGGTCCGGCAACCGTCCCGGACCTGGCCGCCGCCGAGCAGCTGGTGATGTGGCCGAAGCTGTTCCGGCGCATCGTGCCGTACCTCGCGGAGGGGTTCCCCGACTTCGACGGCTTCGACGCCTGGCTGCGCGCCGACCCGGTCCACCGGGACGACGAGCTGTTCCTGATCGACAAGCTCGAACGGGGCAACCTGCACGACGTGGTCCGGGCCTCCGGGCAGCAGATCCAGCTGACCGCGTGGCCGGAGCGGTTCATCATCAACCCGGACCCCGCGCCGCCGGGCTCCACCGTCAAGCCGCCGCTCATCGCAGTGGGCGACCTGCTGATCGTGGCCGCCCTGCCGGACCCGGTGGGCGCCGACCGCGGCAACGAGTCCGTCACGCTGCTGAACGTCACGCCGGACCCGATCGACCTGGCGGGCTGGTGGCTGTCGGACGACGCCAACGGCCGCAAGGACCTGAGCGGCGCCGTCGCGGGCGGCACCACGCTGCGGGTGGCGCTCGACGGGGCACTGCGACTCGGCAACCAGGGTGACGGCATCGTCCTCGTGGACCCGCGGGGGAACACCATCGACCAGGTGACCTACAAGGCCGACCGCGTCCACGCGGGCCGTACCGTCTGCTTCGGCCGCTGAGGCGGTAGCCGGCGAGGGCGGCGCCGGGGAATGCCGGCCGCGTCCCTTCGCAGGCGCGGCCACGTCGCCCTCGTGCTCGCCGAGCCGGGCTCAGGGCTTCAGCGCCTCTCACGCGATCCCCCACCACGACCCTCTCCCGTGGTTTCAGGTGGGTGGCGGGGCCTATGCGAAATTAGTCACAATTAGTGCTTCAAGGGAACGTTGTTATCAAATAGTCTCCTCAAGGACGAGAGTCCAGACCAGCAACTTGCAGCGTTTGTCCTGTTTATTGGGATATTCCGGGAGGGTGTATTGGTGTATGAACCGGGCTCCGACCGTCTCTGCGAGCGATGCGGCTCCCACGTCAGCGGCCTCCCCCAGTGCCCGCTCTGCGGGGTCCCGCTCGCGCAGCCGTCCGCTCCCGGATCGCCGCACGGCGACTGGGAGCTCGAGGAGCCGCTGCGACCGATGCCCGTCTGGCTGCGGCCATCAGTGCTGATCGGCCTGGTCACGGCCACCCTCGCGCTCGCCCTGATCTGGTGGCCGGCCTCCGGCCGCCCCTCCGCTCCGGGCGAAGCCGCCGAAGGGCGCCTGGGCCAGTCTCCGATCCTGGCCTCGGGCGCCCCCGAGAGCGGCACCCCGGAGACCGGTGCCCCCGAGAGCGGCACCTTGGGGGCCGAGGAGACCGGCGACGAGTGGTTGACGGACCCCGCCACCGACGACATGACCTTTTCCCGCGCATCCGCCGCCCACCAGGCCGGGAAGATGGACGAGCTGCTGTCCAGCAGCAGTTCCTCCCGCGCCGACCTCTCCGTCGCCATCGAGCGGGCGAGCCGGTGCAAGCGGGGCGGCGTGGAGGACATCCAGCACATCACCGCCAGCCGCCGCGACCAGCTCGCCGCCGCCAACGCGCTCGCCGTCAGCGCCATCCCGGGCGGGGCGGATCTGAAGGATGCCCTGGTGGACGCGCTCGACGCCTCCTATGACGCCGACGCCGCGTTCCTCTCGTGGGCCCGGCACCACGTCGGTGGCAAGTGCGCCGGCCCGGTCGCCGAGGACCGCGACTTCAAACGCGGCGTGGACAGATCGAAGGCCGCGCAGATGGCGAAGGCCCAGTTCGCGAAGGCGTGGCGCCCCCTCGCGGAAACGCACGGCCTCACCAAGTGGAAGCCGAGCACGATTTAACGACTCCCATATTTACGACATATGCGAACTTTTCACGCCAAGCGTGCGATTAACGGCGCACACCCCAAATTCACACCTGTTAGAAAAGTAGCCGTCCACGCCGGCCCTGTCCGCACCGGACCCCTATCCAAGCTCGGCGTGACGTCGGAGACTGGGCGTTCCAACCCGATGCGAAGGAGTACGCGATGTTCATGGCGCGGTACATGACGCGTTCGATGCTCAGGTTCGCGGCAGGGGCGGCGGCGGGTTACCTGCTCGCCGTACGCCCATGGCACCTGCGCTGGGGTGCCGATGACGGCGAGGTCTATGGCGAGATGGCCGGTGACGACATCGTCCACGCGCCGCAGTACCAGGCGACCCGCGCCGTCACCGTCGACGCGCCTCCGGCGGCCGTCTGGCCCTGGCTGGTTGAGTTCGGCGGTTACGCCCCCGGTGTCACCCCCGCGGCCACCGCCCAGCCCGGCGGCACCGCCCCACCCGGCGACACCGCTCAGGAAGGCGCGACCCAAGAGGGCGCCGCTCAAGAGGGCGCCACGACCGAGCAGCAAGGGCTGAAGGTCGGCGACACCCTGCACTCCACGCCGGACGGCTCCGGGTTCGTCGTGGAGCAGGTCGACCCGCCGCACACCCTCGTGCTGGCCCTGCGCGGCCCCGACGCCACCACCACCTGCTCCGTCTCCCTGCGCGAGATCGACGGCAGGACCCGGATGGTGTTCCGCGTCCGGATCCGGGCCCAGCCCGGTCTGCGCGGCACCGGTTACCTCGCCCGGATGGACCTGGCCGATTTCGTGACGATGCGCCGGCAGCTGCTGACCATCAAGGAGCGCGCCGAGTCCACCCGCTGACCGCGGGGGCTTGCCCCCGCGGGAGAACAAACGCCTCTTCCTTGCTTTGGGGGGAACGCGGGGGGCTTGCCCCCCGCGGGTGTTGCTTTTGGGGGGAACGCGGGGGGCTTGCCCCCCGCGGGTGTGTTGACGGGAGACCTTTCCGGCGTTTACGGTTCCGGAAATATGGCGAAACATATCGTCATATTTCCGAAACTTTCGGAGGCGCCATGTCACGAGTAGTTGTCGCGATCACCCTGCTCGGCCTCCCGGCAGTGACCCCGACGCATCCCGCGGACCCACCGGCCATCACCGTGAACGAGCGCGTCAGGCACCAAGAGATCGACGGCTTCGGCGTCTCCCAGGCGTTCCGGCGCAACGAGCTGCTCAAGGCGCTGTCGGAGCAGCAGCAGCGGGAGATCCTCGACCTGTGGTTCGACCGGAACAAGGGAGCCGGGCTGAGCATCCTGCGCCTGGGCATCGGCTCGTCCCCCGCGGGCAGCCCGTACGACCACATGGTGTCGATCCAGCCGGAGAACCCCGGCGGCCCGGACGCGCCGCCCAAGTACGTCTGGGACGGCGACGACAACAGCCAGGTCTGGGTGGCCAAGGAGGCGAAGGCGTACGGGGCCAGGCGCTTCTTCGCCGACGCCTGGAGCGCGCCCGGCTACATGAAGGACAACGGCGACGACAAGAACGGCGGCACCCTGCTGCCGGAGTGGCAGCGCGCGTACGCGAACTACCTGGTGGCGTACACGAAGTTCTACGCCAAGGAAGGCATCAAGATCACCGACCTGGGGTTCACGAACGAGCCCGACTGGACCGCCACGTACGCCTCCATGCGCTTCACCCCCGAGCAGGCCGCCCAGTTCGTCAAGGTGCTCGGCCCGGTCGCCGGGGACGTGAAACTGGCGTGCTGCGACTCGTTCGGCTGGACCCAGGGCAAGGCGTACACGGCCGCGATCGAGGCCGACCCCGAGGCCCGCCGCTGGGTGAAGACCCACACGGCCCACACGTACGCCAGCCCCGTGGACGGCGCGCTGCCGACCAGCAGGAAGACGTGGATGTCGGAGTGGAACCCGAACGGCAACACCTGGAACGAGGCCTGGGACGACGGCAGCGGGTACGACGGCTTCACGATCGCCCAGGCGATCCATGACTCGCTCACGCTCGGCAACGTCAGCGCCTACGTCTACTGGCTGGGCGCCTCGCGCGGCACGACCAGGGCGTTCATGCAGATCGACGACGCCGCGAAGACGTACAGCGTGTCCAAGCGCCTGTGGGCGATGGCGGCCTACAGCCGGTTCATCCGGCCGGGCGCGGTCAGGATGGACGCCTCGGCGGCCGATCCGGCGCTGAAGGTTTCGGCGTTCCGCAACTCCGACGGCTCCCGCGTGATCGTGGCGCTCAACACGGGCACGGCGCCGGTCACGTGGAAGGGCGTGCACGGGAAGGCGACCGCCTACGTGACGGACACCGCCAACTCGCTCACCCCCTCAGCGGTGACCGGCCGCACGGTGACGCTCCAGCCGCGGGCGCTCACCACCGTCGTCATCCGCTGATGAGCGCGAGAGCCCGGGCAGGGTCCGCCCGGGCTCTCGCTAGGAAGTCAAGGACGGCTCACGAGCGGGGGTGCGGCCGTCGAGTACGCGGTGCTCGACGTCGTCGAGCGCCAGCCGCACGGCGCCGAGCACCACGGCCTCGTCGCCGAGCGCGGACACGCGCACCTCGGGTGTGCGGATGCACCAGCGGTCCAGTTCGCGCCTGAGCGGCTCGATGAGCACGTCGGCCGAGCGCGAGAAGCCGCCGCCGACCACGACCATCTGCGGGTCCAGCGCCAGCACCAGCGCCGACGCGCCGAGCGCCAGGTCCCTGACGTAGCGGCGCACGGCCGTGTTCGCGGCCTTGTCGCCCGCGCGGGCGGCGGCGAACACGTCGCCGGCCTCGCCCTCGGCGGCTCGCAGATGCTCCGGGGCGCGGAGCCAGCCGAGCGCGGGCAACGCGCCGATCTCCCCCGAGGCGTTGGCGAAGCCGCGGTGCAGCTTGCCGTCGATCACCAGACCCGCGCCGGTACGCAGCCCGGCCAGCAGGAACACCATGTCCTTGGCGTAGCGGGCCACGCCGCGCCAGCACTCGGCCAGGGCGGCGAGCTTGCTGTCGTTCTCGACGAGCACGGGCGCGGGGGCCAGCCTGCGCACGTGCGCGGCCAGGTCGACGCCCGTCCACTCGGGCAGAGCCTCCGACAGCATCACCCGGCCGGCGCCGTCGACCAGGCCGGTCGTGCCGACGCCCGAGGCCCACACGTCGCCGCCGGTCAGCCCCGCCTCCTCCAGGCACTGCCCGGCCGCCAGGTCCACGGCCGCCAGCCGTTCGGCCCGGCCCATCTCGGGGGTGACGGGGACGCGGGCGCTGTTCTCCACGTTCCCGTCCAGGTCGGCTACCACCGCGCGGATCTTGTGGCCGCCGATGTCGATGCCGAGCACCCGGCCCGCGTCGGCCCTGAAGCGGTAGCGCCTGGCCGGGCGGCCCACCCCGCCCGAGGTGGCGCCCGCCTCGGCGACCCAGCCCTTCCGCAGCAGCTCACGGACCACGTCCTCGGTGGAGGCGCGCGACAGCCCGGTCCGCTTGGCGACCTCGGTGAGCGTGAGCGACGGCTGCCCCTGGAGCACCTTGATCACGGCGAGCGCGTTGAGCTGCCTCAGGCGCGACAGATCTCCGCCACTCGGTTCCCCGGCCATCGGCCCCCCTTGCTGTCAGCTTTCCAAGACCGAATAATGATGCTCTCCATGATATTTCTTCGAGAGAAAAGGGCTCCATGACCGAGGTGACTCTAGCCGTCGTGGGCGGCGGCCTGCGAGGGCTGACCTATGCGCGCCACGCGCACGCCACCGGCGCGGGCCGGGTGGTGGCGGTGGCCGACCCCGACCCGCGGCGCCGCGCCATCTTCGCGGCGGAGTTCGGGATCGCGCCCGAGGCGGCGCACCTGGGCTGGAAGGAGCTGGCGGCGGCGGGGCGGGTCGCGGACGCGGTGGTCATCGCGACGCAGGACCGGCTGCACACCGATCCCGCGGTGACGCTGGCCGATCTCGGTTACCACATTCTCCTGGAGAAGCCGATGGCGACGACGGAGCCGGAGGCGGCCATGATCGCCGAGGCCGCCCGGCGCAACGGCATCATGCTGGCCGTCTGCCATGTGCTGCGGTACACGCCGTACACGCGGGTGGTGCGGGAGCTGCTCGAAGCCGGGCGCATCGGGCGGCTCGTCAACGCCCAGCACCTGGAGCCCGTCGGGTGGTGGCACCAGGCGCACTCCTTCGTGCGCGGGCACTGGCGGCGGCAGGACACCTCCGCGCCGATGCTGCTGGCCAAGTCGTGCCACGACATCGACTGGCTGGTGCATCTCTTCGGGCGGCCGCCCGCGCGAGTCTCGTCGTTCGGGTCGTTGTCGCACTTCCGCCCCGAGGAGCGGCCCTCGGAGGCCGCCGACCGATGCCTCGACTGCACGCTCGAACCGTCGTGCCCGTACTCCGCGCCGCGGCTCTACCTGGGTTGCCTGGATGATCCGCGCCGCGAGTTCTGGCCGTTGTCGGCGGTCACGCCGGGGCGCACCGAGGAGGACGTGCTGGAGGCGCTGCGCACCGGGCCGTACGGGCGGTGCGTGTACGCGTGCGACAACGACGTCGTGGACCACCAGGACGTGATGATGGAGTTCGACGACGGGGCGACGTGCACGTTCACGATGAGCGCGTTCACGCCCATGGAGCACCGGCGCACCCGGCTGTTCGGCACGCACGGCTACATCGACGGCGACGGGCGCACGCTGCGGGTGGTCGACTTCCGTACCGGGGACGAGGAGGTCATCGCCACGGACGTGGCCGGCGGGGCTTCGGCGGCCGGGGGGCACGGCGGCGGCGACGCGGGGCTCACCGACGCCTTCCTCGCCGCCGTGTCGTCAGGGGACCCGGCCCTGCTGCGGTCGGACGCGGCCGAGAGCCTGATGACACACCGCGTCGTCTGGGCCGCCGAACAGGCCCGCCTCACCGGCTCCGTCGTCACCCTCGGCCCCCGGCCCGGCATCCCGGCCCACTGACCGCATCGGACGAACACCAGCAAGCGCCCGCCTCCAGGCGTTCGACCTCCGCGGCTAGCCCTGGGCGGCGACTCTCCGCGCGACGTCCTCGCGGGTCGCGGACGGCAACAGGGGCAGCAGGCGGTCGCGGCACGAAGGCGGGCAATGCACGAGCAACCCGGCGATCGTAGCGGACGGAAGGCGGCTCAGCGCCTGACCGGCCGGGTCCTCCGGCATCGCGGCGACGGCGAGGCCGGTCTGCCGGGTGTCGATGGCCGCCATCGCCTCGAGGGCCGCCGCGGAGTGCCGATCGTGCATGTGGCCGAGCACGCGTCCGCGGTGATGGGGGTCCATCGCCAGCACGACCCCGGCCACGAGGCTCGGGTCACGTACCTGGTCCAGCAGCCAGCCCACGCGACGCGGGAGCAGCATTTGCAGGATCTTCGCGCTCTTCGTCGCCTGGCGGCACATCTCCTCCACCGCGGCGGTCGTGAACAGCTGCCACTGCTCGGCGAGGAGCACCGCCGCCTCGGCGGCGGGCAGTGCGAGGGCCATCGAGCCTCTTTCCGCGGCGCCGGCGCCGGCGAGCGTCCGACGCACTCGTTGCGCCTCCACGCCACCACCCGTGCTCGCGCCGCCCCCTCCCGCCCCGTTCGCCGGGGGCCGGGGCGGCGGAGGCGGTTTCGTGACAGGGCCTTGCGACACCCCGGGAACGCGCGCGGCGGCCTGCTCCAGCATCCGCGCGAGTTCACCGGCCGTCATCCGGGTGTCCGGGCTCTTGGCCAGCAACCGGTTGATCGTCGGCTTGAGCCTGACCGCCCGGGTCATCGGGTCCGGGGGGAACGTGAGGATCGCGAACCTGGTGGCCTCCTCGGTGCCCCTGTGGAACGGCGGACGTCCCTCCAGGGCCGTGTAAAGCGTGGCGCCGAGCGACCACAGATCGGCCGCCTCGCCTGCCGGGGTGCCCCGCAGCCGCTCGGGGGCTATGAAGTCGGGAGTGCCGATCACATGACCGAGCATGGTGATGCGCTCGTGACCCTCGATGGCGGCGATCCCGAAGTCCACCAGCACGACCCCGCCGGCAGCGGTGATCAGGATGTTGTCCGGCTTCACATCGCGGTGGAGCACCCCCACCCCGTGCGCGGCGGCGAGCGCGTCGAGCGCCTGGGCGCCGATCCGCACCACGGCGGGCTCGGACAAGGGCCCCCTCTCGATGAGCTCGCCGAGCACGGCGCCCTCCACGTAGTCCATCACGATCCATGGACCGTCCGGGGCGTCGAGCACGTCGTGCACCCGGACGATGCCCGGGTGGTCGATCCGGGCCAGCGCCTGCGCCTCGCGTTCTGCCCGCGCCGTCAGCTCGGGCAGGCGGCCGACGTCCGCGCGCACCTGTTTGAGCGCCACCACGCGGTCGAGCTTGCGGTCGCGGCCGCGCCAGACCCGCCCCATGCCGCCGCTGCCGAGTTGCGCCTCGATGGCGAACCGGCCGGCGACGTGCTCACCAATCATCATTCGGTCCGGCGTACTCGGCCCGCGGGCGGTCGCCCGTCCCGGCCGCCCGGGTGGCGCGGTTGTCCCGGAGGTTGCGGAGCGACTCGTCCTCGAAGCTCCTGCCCTCGTGGCGCTCCTGCGGGGGCGGGGGTGACGTGCCGGTGTCGTAGAAGACTCCGGTACGCGGCTCGTCCGCGGCGTACGGCCGGGTCGTGCCGTCCCGCCAGGCCCCGCGCGGTGGCCTTCTGTCCGCCTCGTAGATCTGGTCGATGGCGGAGTTGACCTCACGCTTCTCCAACGCTGCCACGATCGTGTCGTAACTGCCGGGCCGCTGCATCAGCTTGACGATGACCGGCAGGCACTCGATGAGCAGGATGAACAGGAACAGCAAGATCCTGGCCATGTTGAGGGTCGGGTTGTCCTGCGACACCCTGCTGAGTGCCTCCAGCCGCAGCAGCAGGCCGTCGGATCCCTGGATCTCGGCGGCGAAGCCGGCTCTGAGCCGTGCCTGCCCCTCGGTCAGTTTGCCCAGCTCCGTCTGTACGCTGCGCAGGTCCTGCTCCGCCTGGGCCAGCCTGCTCGCCTTTCCGGCCTCCTGAGTGTCACTGAGCCGCTTCCTGCGCTGCTCGACCTGCCGGTCGATGTCATTCACCCGGCCACGGGCCGTCTTGTATGCCTCTTCCGCCGCCTTCGCAAGAGGCCCGGAGCCCTTCTTCGCACATTTGGGCGGCCCGACGTACAGCTGGCACTGCCATTCCTGGTAGAACGCGTCCCGCTGCTTCACCGCCCGCTCACGCGATTTGCTCAATTCCTGGATCCGGGGGTCGGCCGCCGGGTCGAGCGGACTTTCCCCGCGGGAGGCGATCACGGCCCCCAGGGCCGCCGCGGACTTCTCCAGGGCGGCTATGCGCCGGCCGGTCTCGCCGCCCTGCTGCGCGCGGGTGAACGCGTCGGCCTTCTCCTGCTGGATGTCGACGATCTCGGCATCGATCTCGGGTTTGAAGATCTGCAGCACCAGCGGCGTGGAGATGACGGCTCCCAGGAGCAACGCGAGCAGCACCCGGGGGAGGGCGAGCCCCAAGCGTCCTCCGCCTCGGGCCGGCAGGGACGTGACGAGCCAGCGGTCCAGGCTCAGAATCGCCACGCCCCAGACGAGGCCGATCAGGACGGCGAGGACCGGGAACACCTTGAGCGCCGAGGCTAACGCGAACGTCATGGAGATGGCGGCGATGCAGGCCGTGGTCAGGATGGCGCCACCCAGACCGTGGAACCTGGCGCGCTCCCCCTTGTACTCGTCCAGCACGTCCGGACGGGCACCTGACAAGACGATCAACCATCTACCGACCACGCGCGGCTCCGGGAGGAAGGGACCAGGACGCTGTACGCCCTACCCCGTGGGTAATCCACTGACTACCATAAACAATCGGCAATCCTGATTTATAACAAGAGAATCTGAGCGCCCCGCCAGGCTGCAGCTACCACAAGGGATCACAAACCACCCGGAAACGGACAAAATCTTGACAATCCACCCTTACGGCCACTTACTCCGCCTCAAGAGAGTGATTCGCACCGAATAAGGGTTCGACAACGGGTGGGGAGATTTGAGCAATTTCGCAGAGGGTGGTTTGCGAGGGGATCTCGCCGATCTGATCGCCTCGTTCAGGGAACGGCTGGTCATCGTGGAGATCGACGCCGCCGGAACACGGATCTTCGAGGTCCGCGTCGACGAGGTCGGCACGACGTACCACACGCGCAGGGCCGCCGCCAAATGGTCCACCTTGACCGCCGCCGGCGATGACGTCCACGACGCGGTGCACCGGATCGCCCGCGATCTGATCTCCGCCGACGAGGGAGACCCGGTGGTGGTGCTGCGGTCCGCCGACGGGCAGGAGCAGCAGGCGGCCGTGCGCGCGCTGCGGCAGTCGCACCCGTCGGCCCAGGTCGTCGAGGTGTCCGGGGTCAAGGTCGGAGAGCTGCTCCGTGAGCTGGTCGCCGGCGCGCCCCTGCGCCAGGCGTACGACCTGATCGTGGCGCGAGAGCGCGCGGACGACGGCAGACTCGAGCTGGTGGGACGGCGGCTGTTCGGCCCCGGCGCGAAGCCGGGGGAGGACGCCCAGGTGGCCGTCACCTGCACCGCCGCGGGAGGCATGCTGCTCGCGATCTCCGCCTGGGCGGGTCCGCTCCAGCCTTCGGAGCTGGTGTCGGTCGACCATGCGCCGCTCTCGCCCGGACGACATCTGCTGCGGGCGGTGTTGGAGCGGCCCGGCGTCGTCCGCTTTCCCGGGATCCCGGGCCTCCGGCCGGACACCCGGGCATGGGCGGACGTGGTGGCCACGCTGCCGCCGCAGCTGCAGTCCGCGTCCCGGCCCGCGCACCTGGTGTGCGCCATAGAGACGTCGGGGACCGCGAAGGAGTTCGAGGCGCGCTGCCACTGGGCCGGCTACGTCATCGACCTGCTCGCCGAACGCGGTCTCGATCTCCAGCAGCTCCAGGTGTCCGTCGTGGGATACGGCACCCACGTGTTCGGCACCCGGCACGCGGACCGTACCCGGCCGAACTTGGCCGTCTGGTCGGCGTCCGCGGCGCAGGCACGGGCCGCCCTGGAGTCTCTGCAGCCCACCACGCCGACCTACCCGAACGCCGCCCAGCTCGAGGACGTGCTCGCGGAGGTGAGCACCCGGCTGCTCCCCCAGCCGAGCAACACGCGGACGGCGCTGCTCACCATCGGGGCGCGACCACCGCATCCGCCTCGGTCCGGCCTCGACCGCGTGCCCCCCTGCCCCGCCCGATACGACTGGCTGGCGCTGCTGCGCGAGATGGAACAGCGCCACGAGCTGAGAAGCGCGGTCATCTGCGACAGTGCGCCCGCCGCCCCCTCGTCTCCCTGGCATCGGCTCGGCTCGGCCGCGTTGTTCCAGGTGGACGCGGTGAACGCGGAAGAACTCGCGCTCCGGCTCGGCCTGATGACAGCGCCTGGCGCCGCGCTCTCGCTCCCCTTCGTCTCCCAGAGTTTCGTCTCCCAGAATGAGGACATCGGTGGTCGACACTGACTCCGCCCCCGGCGATTTCGAGCGCGATCGCGAGCCTGACATCGCCATGTGGGGTGCTTCGGGCAGCGGCAAGACCGCCTTTCTGGCGGCGCTGAGCATCGCGCTGAACAAGGCGCCCGACGCGGGCTGGAGGCTCATCGGGGAGAACCCGGTGTCCCGGACGGAGCTGGCGAAGATGCGTACGACGCTGCTGCAGACGCGGACGTTCCCGGCCCCGACCGAGGCCCTCACCCACTACAGCTGGCTGGTCATCGGCCCGGCGGAGGCGCCGCGCAGACGATGGTGGTGGCCGTGGAAGACGCGTGAGGGGAAGGCGCCGAAGATCAAGCTCGACTTCCTGGACCTGCGCGGTGACCTGTACGCCGAGTCCGAGTCGAACATCGACAAGAAGGCCCTGGTCGACAGCCTGGTCAAAAGCCGCGGACTGATCTACATGTTCGACCCGGACCGCGAGGCCCGGGTGGGTGACGCCTTCAAACACCTGGACGCCGCTCTGCATGAGGTCGCC
This sequence comes from Nonomuraea basaltis, assembly GCF_005893125.1. Taxonomy (GTDB): domain Bacteria; phylum Actinomycetota; class Actinomycetes; order Streptosporangiales; family Streptosporangiaceae; genus Nonomuraea; species Nonomuraea basaltis. The sequence continues at coordinate 55,237 of NZ_VCJS01000008.1, forward strand.
GGGCGGATGCTCGTCGGCGACGAGTACGAGGACGGCAAACTCCCCCACTTCATCGCGGTCTGCATCACCAAGTATGACGACCCGAAAGTGTTGCGAGCCGCGATCGAAGAGGGGTTCACCGAGCGGGATCCCGGCGACGAGCTGCGCATCCCCCGTGTGCCCGAGGAGCGGGTCCGCGACTTCTTCCGGCTGCTGTGCCGCGACGCCCAGGACCACAACACGGAGATGATCCTCGACCTGATCGAGGCCTTCTTCCACGCGGACCGCATCAAGTACTTCGTGACCTCGTCGGTGGGCCTGTTCATCGACGAGGACCTCGGCCGCTTCGACCCGGACGACTCCCTGAACGTCATCGACAACGCGAGCGGCGGGCTGACGATCCGGGGCGCCATCCGGCCCATGAACGTCATGGAGCCCGTGATCTGGCTCGGCCGCATGCTCCGGCCCGGCGCGATGAGGAGCAGACGATGGGACGGCTGACCGCCCACTGGGCGATCCTCGGCAAGACACCGGAGAGCCTGGACGACTACAGCGTGATCGGCTGCAGCACGGGAGCGATCACCAGCGCGGAGTTCGGCATGTGGCTCAAGGCGTTCACCTCCGGGACCATGGAGCCCAAGGCCCTCCCGCGGGTGGCGACCAGCTACTTCTCCGACGCTGACGGGGAGCCCTGGCTGGGGCTGTCCCTGCAGAAGACCGAACCGGACTCCCAGGACGGCTTCCAACGCCCGTACGCGATGACGTATTACGTCTGCGTACGCTGGGCGGACGTCGCCTCGGAGTCGACCAGGGTGACGTACCGGGCCCTGTATGAGGCGCTGCTGAAGGAGAACTTCTCCGGCGACGCGCCCTTCCGGCTCTCCCCCGCGGCGTACGACGAGCGCCATCTCGCCGGCCAGGTCAACGGCACGGCACGGCGGGCGGCGGCGCTGCTGCTCACCGGACAACCCGTCTGCCTGGTGCGGGCCGGCCATCTCTCGCTGGACCAGCGGCTGGACTTCCTGGACACCGTGGCGGCGCTGCTCCCGTACGGGTTCCGCCACACGCTGGCGGCCTCCACCTGGACCAACAGCGCTTCCCGGCACCGGATCCGCCTCTCCTTCGCCGAGGTGCCGCCCACCCACGGGGTCTGGGAGCTGCCGTGGGACGACCCGGGCGGGACGATCCCGCCCCAGGCACTGTTCTACGAGCGGGAACTGGAGCGCTATCAGGGCGATGACCTTTGTGAGCTGATGAGGTGGCTCACGACCGCGGCCGAACCGGGCGACTTCGACGACGCCTCCCACCGTGCCGCGGCGTCCAGGCTGCTCCGCGGCCGTCCCTCCCCCGGGCTGCCGGCGCAGGCCGAGCCGCACGCCGCCGCCCTGCCCTCGGTCGAGCAGCTGCTGCACCAGTGCCGTGAGAGCATCGTGCACGCCGACGGGCAGCGTCTCACCGTCCTCAACGCGCAGCTGGCGCAGCGGGCCCGAGGTCGTGTGGCGGACCACGATCGCAAGACCTACCGCGTGTTCATCAGAGCGAACCCCATCCGCCCACCCGAACGGCTGGCCGACTCGTCCGCCGTGCGGCATTTCTTCGAGATCCTGCTACGGCTGCTGTACGGATCGGCGATGCATGCGGCCGACGTCGAGGAGATGCTGGTCGACCTGGGTGGACCGTTCCGTCAGGAGCCCGCCCTTCCACCGGCGCTGCTCGCCGCGATGCGCCGGATCCTGCCCACCTGCGCCCCCTCGGGCAAGCTGCTCATCGCGAGCCTGCTGGGCCGCGAGCAACTGCACAGCATCCTCGACGGCATGTCGGAGGACGATTTGTTCCGCGTCGCCGTCCAGTCCCGCAACCGCAGGGTGCTGGACGTCGCCATGGCGGAGGCCGAGCACCGCGCCGTGCCCACCGATCCGCGGGCCATGGAGGCCGTCAAATACGCGCTGACCCGGCACCGCTACCTCATCGAGGCGATCAGCTCCATCTGCGCCGCCGAGGAGAGCATCATCTACTACCAGAACGTGCTCTGGGTGAGCTATCGCGGGCAGCTCACCTCGGCCGACATCGAGGAGATCCTCGGTGACCTGGACCGCCCTCCCCAGACGTTCCTGCTCGCGATCGTGGCCGAGAGCGCACCCGGAACGGCCGCGACGCTGCTCCACACGCTCGCGGGCAGCACGGTGCGCAGCCTGGGCCTGGCCGGGAGGCCCGTCGCCGGCCACATCACAGCCGGCCTCGACCGGATGACCGCCCCCGAGGACGACGGCGACGCCCGGAGTACGTCACCTCGCAGACGTTTCCAGAGACTCGATCCCACCTCGGGCATGCCGAAACCGGCTTCCGCCCTCGTGAAGGTCCTCATCGGCGCGTCGATCATCATCGCCCTCGCGGGCCTCGCCCTGTGGCTGTGGCTCTAACCCCCTAGCGGGAGTTTCCCCCTTTTCGTGATCGACTCTTGTGTTTGTTCTGGTAGAAGCGTGTTTGGTGAGGGCTCGGGTGTATTACCCAGGCTGGGTGGCGGTGCTGGTCAGCGGTTTGGGGCGTAGCGCTGGAGTCCGAACAGGTCGAACAGGCGACGTTGGGTGTCGCTCATGTCGGTGAGCAGGCGCTGGGCGCGGGGTCGGCCTTTGCCGCCGTCGTGGTGCAGCAGCACGGTCTCGCCGATGCCTTCGAGCTGTTCCAGCAGCTCGCGGACGGATAGGTGCAGGCCGGCCTGGGCTGCTTGGCGGCGCATGAGGTGCGCCACGGCCAGGGCGAGCACGCAGGTGAACACGTGTACGCGGATCTTCTGGTCGGTCCAGTGGTGTATGGGGCTGAACGACACGACCTGCGGGTCCTTCAACTGCCGGAACCCGAACTCGGCGTTGGACTGGGAGCGGTAGGCGGCGACTACGTCGGCGACCGGCCAGGTATCGCGGTTGGTGAACAGGATCCGCTTGCCGAACAGGCGGTCTTCCAGCTTGGCGCGGGCGCGGGTGTTGGTGCGCCATGACAGTCGAAAGGTGGCCGGATCGTCGCCGGTGAGGGTGGCGTTGATGATCTGGTCGACCCAGCGGGGCTTGAGGATGGCGGCGATGTCCGCCTCGACCTTGCCGCGGGGGCGGCGGGTGTCGCCGCGGTGCAGGCGGGCCTGCAACTCGGCCAGCTTCGTGCGGGCCTTGGCCAGGGTCTGGTCCAGGCCGCGGGACTGACCGGCGTGCAGTGTAGGTGAGTGGGTGAGCACAGCGCGGCGGGTCACGCCGAGCGCGGTGACCGTGGTGTCGACCGCGGCCAGGTCGGCGTACCGGTCGGCGTCGACGGCCTCGTAACGGCTGCGCGGGATGTCCAGCAGGTCGGGGTGGTCACTGGGCGGCAGTGACCCGACGAACCCGATCCCGGCGGCTTCGACCTGCTCATGGTTGTGGTGGGAGTTCTGCCCGGCGTCGTAGACCACGGTCAGCGACTCGATCGAGTCGACCAGGGGCCGGTATCGGGCGACCAACTCGTCCAGCACGGTGGAGAACTGGGTGACGTCGGGCCGGTCGCCGGAGTAGACGTGCGAGACGATCGGGATGCCGCCGTCGCGGGTGACGACGAGGGCCAGGCCGACCAGCCGCAGATCGGTGCGTTTCTGTTTGGCCTTGCCCCGCTGCGCGATCGGCGCCCGATCATTCGTGGAATCGATGTAGGTGGCGAAGTTCGTCATGTCCAGGGCGACGCTGGCCAGGTCGAGCCCATACCGGTCGATCATGCCGCCGTAGACCGACGTCTCGATGGTCCGAAGGTCATCCTCGCCGAGTAGGTCCATCGCGTCCCAGAACCGGCGGTGGTCCAGGGCCTGGGCGTCCAGCTTCACCCACCGCGGTCCCGAGGTGGTGGCCCACCAATCGACGAAGGCCCGCTTCGAGCACGGGTCGACTACCCGGTTGAGGGTGGCCAGGGCCAGGTAGGTGCCCACCGACGCGCCCGCGTGAGCATGGCGGGGCACGACATCATCAACGAGCCCGACCACGTCCAGGGCCTCCAGCATGGACCACACCGCAGCCACATCGCCAAACCGCTTATGCTGGCTGCGTATCAGCTGACCGCCCAGACCGCCGGCCAGTCTGGCCATCACCTCCTCAGCGCTGCCCAGGTACTGCTGCGAGACGATCCGCGGCTTGCCATCCGCCCGGGCGGACTCGACCAGGTAGTAGTAGGTCTGGTTTCCGCGACGCTTCCCCACGACCGACGGCATATATGGGTAATACGTGACCTCGGGTCGAAAGTCCAGCTCAACCCCCGATCCCCAACACGTCGACCATGAAAAGGGATCTCGGACTAGCGCGGGCCGTCAGTACCAGGACATCGTCATACCCGCGTCCGCGCGAACGGCCGCGCTGTACGTCTCCTTGAGGTCGGTGAAGTACAGCGTGAAGTACTCCTCGTCGTCGCCGTTGACGTTCTCGGTCGTCCGTAGGCCCGTCATGAACTGCTCGACAGTGACGGGAGAAAGGCGCTCCCAGAAGGCCCTGACCTGTTCGGGGGTGAGTCGGCCCACGAATCCTTCCTCCGACCCCTCGGCGTCGACGCCGTCCGGACCCCCCACCCCGTGAACGATCTCGTCGCCGTCGAGCCCCAGTGCCTCCAGCCCCACGTGGAGGTAGTACGCGCTCTTGTCGAGGTCGCAGCTACCAAGCTTTTTTCCGTCCCTGACGACGTCGATGTAGATGCAGACCCCCACGGTTGCCTCCCTCGTATACCGTGACTTGGCCTTCGGCGACCAGCATATATGTGCGTAGATCTTCGGGGTGGTCGGTACCGCGGCACGGCCGCACGATGGTTGAGCAGTTCGTCGATACCTGCCCTAAACGGCCGGATCGGGGGCAGGAGATGCTGTCGGGTGGCGGAACGTGATGCATGGCTGCGCGCCCTTCCCCACGAGCGACGGCATTTATGGGTAATACGTGACCTCGGGTCGAAAGTCCAGCTCAACCCCCGATCCCCAACACGTCGATCATGAAAAGAGGGAAACTCGGGCTAGCGCCGACCCGGCCCGCGGTGTGTGCCCGCCGCCTCGGCATGTTCGGCCCCGAACTCCCCGCCCGGCCGGCCACCCCGGCTCACCGGCGGCTCCTCGCCTTTCTCGGCGCGACCTCTCACCCCACCGGCAACCTCGGCCGGATCACTCGATGGCACCGGATCGAGTGAGGAGGTCCTGGTACCAGGTGTCATACGGGCGGTTGGTCGCCGGATAGTTGGCCAGCGGGTTGGTGGCGTTGCCCGCCGAGTCGAAATCCCAGCCGCGCACGAGCCCCAGACCCAGCGGGGTTGCGCTCCAGCCTCCGCCGGGCGACGGTCCGTTGCGATGAGCACGCCGTTCGGCGAGCACACGAGCACGAGGCCGCCTGGGTGCTCTCCAGGATCCCAACGTTCGACCTTCCTGCCGCTATGAGGCCTGAGCTGCGCGGACCGGCGCGGCGCGGCGCGGGTATGTGACTTACGTCGATCCGGGCGGCTGGGCGCCGCGCTGGCCGGTTCGGCCATGTTTGCTCACCTCTTCCGGACGCGGACCTTGACTTAGCGCCTCACGTCACTAGTGACGTAATCATCAGATATGCACGGTATAGTCATGTATGCCGATAGTGTCAGAATGGTGAAAGGAGGTGGCCTGTGATCAACCACCATGACCCTCACACCGGCCTGCACAGTGAGCAGGGCACTTTGAAGGGCGAGCACTCGGGCAGGGCGGCCAATCCGCTCATCAAGGTGCACGATCTGGCGTGGCTGGAGTTCTGCAAGCCGGATCTGCAGCGCGCGGAATCATTCGCGCACGCCTTCGGATTCACCACGGCGCTGCACACCGCGGACGAACTCCACCTGCGCGGCACCGACGCCGGTTCCCCGTGCGTGCTCATCCGCAAGGGGCCTCGGTCGAGGTTCATCGGCCCGGCGTTTCAGGCGGCCGACCCGAGCGATGTGCTGCGGCTGGCGGAGGCCATCGGACGGAAGGTCGTGCCGTTGCCGGAGAGCCTGGGCGGGCTCGCCGTCGACCTGGCCGATCCGGGCGGCAACCGGGTACGGGTCGTCTCGGGCACGCATGATCTGGCCGCGCTACCGGCGCAGGTGCCGCTCACGTTCAACTTCGGGCACGACACGGTGCGGACGAACGCCACCCAGCGGCCGCCGCGTGAACCGGCCAAGGTGCAGCGGCTCGGGCACGTGGTGCTGCAGACCACGCGCTACATCGAGACGCTGAACTGGTATCTGGAGCACCTGGGCCTGATCGTCAGCGACTTCCTGTACTACCCCGGGCAGCGCGAACGTGGGCCGGTGATGAGCTTCATTCGCTGCGACCGCGGCATGACGCCCACCGACCATCACACGCTGGCGATGACCCTCGGCCCGGTCGACCGCTACGTGCACTCCGCCTACCAAGTCGCCGACCTCGACGCGCTGGCCGCCGGCGGCCATTACCTGCTCGAGGAGGGCTACCGGCGTTCGTGGGGCATCGGCCGGCACATCCAGGGCAGCCAGATCTTCGACTACTGGCGCGACCCGGACGGCTTCCTGGTCGAGCACTTCAGCGACGGCGACCTGTTCGACTGTTCGCTCGAGCCGGGGTGGGCGCCGATGACCGCCTCCGGCCTGGCCCAGTGGGGCCCTCCGGCGAGCAAGGACTTCCTCGGCCTGGCGCCCGGCAGGGAGTCGCTGCGCGAGCTGCGCGGGATCGTCCGCGCGCTGCGCGAGGACAACGAATTCGACCTGCACCGCCTGCGCGGCCTGCTGAAAGTAGCCAGCTCATGAGCACCTCCATCCTCCGCACCGCCGACGCCTGGTGGGTGGCCACGCCCGCCGGCGCCGCCAAGGTGACCACCGAGGCCGCTACTACCGGTCAGCTGCTGGCCGACCGGCAGGCGATCGCCGCGGCCGCCACGAGCACCGACACGGTGCCCGTCGAGAGCCTGACCCTGTGGTCGCCGGTGACGGCGCCCTGCCGGGTCGTCGCCCAGATGACGAACTTCGCCTCACACGTCAAGGACGCGGGCATGGACCCCGCCTCCATCCCGCTGACCTTCTTCCGCAAGTCCTCCGGCTCGATCAGCGGGCCGTACGACGAGGTCATCCGGCCCGCCCATGTGCGGCTGCTGGATTACGAGGTGGAGATCGGGCTGGTCATCGGCCGCGAGATGCCCGTCGGCACGGCGGTCACCGCCGACGACCTGCCCGGCTGCATCGCGGGCCTGGTCGTCACCAACGACATCTCCGCGCGGGACGTGCAGTTGCCCAAGACGCAGTTCTACGAGTCCAAGTCCTATCCCACCTTCACCCCGGTCGGCCCGGCCCTGGTGCTGCTGGACGCCGACGAGCTCAAGCGGTTCACCGACCTGCGGCTGCGGCTGCAGGTCAATGGCGAGCTCCGGCAGAACATGACGGTCGCCGACATGATCTATCAGCCCCTTCAGGCGCTGCAGGCGCTGACCCGCTTCCAGCGGCTGGACGCCGGCGATCTGTTGCTGACCGGCACCCCCGTCGGCACGGCCCTGAGCGCGCCCCCGAAGCCGGTCGAGGTCCTCGCCTCGCTGTTGCCGCCCGCGGTCAAGTGGAAGCTCTTCTTCGACCGCCAGGCCAAGAACCCCAGGTACCTGAAGGACGGCGATGTCATCGAGGTCGGCGTGGCCACCGGCGACGGCGCGATCGACCTGGGCACCCAGCGCACGGTGGTGAGGTACGCACGATGACGCACCACGCTGAGGGCGACCGTCCCCTGATCCTGGTCCCGGAAGACCTGCCGCTGGTGGAGGCCGTGCCGCTGGCCGAACGCGATCTGCCTGCGTCCACCTACGAGTTGCTGCGCCGTACGGCCACCGCGACGCCGGACGCACCCGCCCTGCATCTGCTGGGCGAGGGCGAGGAGGTCACCTGGAGCTACGGCGAGTTGCTCGCCCGCGTGCACCAGGCGGCCAACCTCTACACCAGCTTCGGCCTGCGGCCCGGCGGGACAGTGGGGCTGCTGCTGCCCAACACCGGCCACACTTACGCCGCGCTGCTGGGCGCCCAGGCCGTCGGTGTGCCCAACCCGGTCAACCCGATGCTGGCCGAGCAGCACATCATCGACATCTTCATCCTCACCGAGGCCGAGATCCTGGTGGTGGCCGGCTCGTCGATGGCCCCGGGACTCTGGGAGAAGGCGGTACGCGTCGCCGAGGCATTGCCGCGCCTGCGTGCGCTGTTCGTGGTGGGCGGCAACGGTCTGTCCACCCCTCCTGGTGGCAGCTTCGAACGGCTCGCCGCCGAGCAGCCAGGTGACAGGCTGATCTCCCGGCATCGGTCCGGGCCGCGGGACCTGGCTGCCTACTTCCACACCGGCGGCACCACCGGTACCCCCAAGATCGCACCGCACACCCACGCCATGGAGGTCTACATGGCCTGGGCGCTCGGCTGCACGGGCGCCTACGCAGGGGGCGGGGTGGCCCTGGCCGGGCTGCCGCTCTTCCACGTCAACGCCCTGCACGTCACCGGGCTGGCGCCGTTCATGCACGGGGCGAGCGTGGTCAGCCTCGGCCCGCTCGGCTACCGGGACGAGACGCTCATGGGCGACTTCTGGCGCATCATCGAGCGCTACCGGGTCACCGCTTTCTCGGCTGTGCCGACCGTGTACGCGAGCCTGCCGCCGGTGCCGGACGGGGTGGACATCTCCAGCCTGCGAGCCGGCGTGGTGGGGGCCGCACCGCTGCCCGGCCGGGTCCGCGCCGGCTTCGAGCAGTCGGTCAAGGTGCCGATGCTGGAGGGCTACGGGCTGACCGAGGCCACCTGCGCCAGCGCCACCACCCCCGCCTTCGCGCTCCGGGCCGGGTCGGTCGGGCTGCGCCTGCCGTACCAGCAGATCAAGGCCGTCACCGTGGACGCCGACGACCGGCCGACCGGCGACTGCCCGCCCGGGCAGACGGGGGTGCTGGCCATCAGCGGACCGGCCGTCTTCCCCGGCTACCTCGGCCCGGACGGCCCGGACCCGACCGGCAAGATCTTCGACGGCTGGCTGGTCACCGGCGACCTCGGGCACGTGGACGAAGACGGCTATGTCTATCTGACCGGCCGGGCCAAGGACCTCATCATCCGCGGCGGCCACAACATCGACCCGCGCCCCATCGAGGAGTCGCTGCTGGAGCACCCCGCCGTGAGCGGCGCCGCCGTCGTGGGACGCCCCGACCCGCACTCCGGCGAAGTCCCCGTCGCCTACGTGACCGTCACCGGGCAGCCCGGCGAGGACGACCTGCTGGCCTGGGCCCGGGCGCACGCCATCGAGCCGGCCGCCGTCCCCAAAGCCGTGCACATCATCGCATCCCTGCCCACCACGACGGTCGGCAAGCTGTACAAACCCGAGTTGGTCGCCGACGCCGTCCGCCGCATCCTCGCCGGCCTCGACCCCCAGGCCACAGCCGAGGTCGTGTTGGAAGACGGGCGGCCGGTCGTCCTCATCGGCGCGGATGCGCAGTTGGCCGCCGCGCTCGACCGCTACCAGATCCGCTACCGCAGGGTGACCTCATGATCGACCAGAATGTCCACGACTTCCTCGCCCGGCAACCGGCGGGCGTACTCGCCACCACCCGGCCCGACGGCACCGTGCGCCAGTCGGTGGTCTACTTCGCCCTGGACGGCGACCGCGTGCTCATTTCCACCGAACCTGGCCGCGCCAAGGCCAAGGACGTGCAGCGCACCGGCCGGGCCTCGCTGTGCGTGATCGGCGGCGCGTCCCCGTACCCGTCGGTCACGCTGGAGGGCGCGGCCCGGATCCGGAGCGCCGGCATCGGGGCGGACACCGCACGGGTTTGGTCCCGCATTGGCGGCCAGAGCGTTGAGCCGCTGAGCGATGCGGAGCTGGCCGCGATGAACCGCGTCGTCCTGGAGATCACCGTCGAGCGCGTTTACGGCGCCAGCTATCTCGAGAGCACGTCATGAGCGACCACCGCGAGCCGGACGCTGTTCCGGTCGTCATCATCGGCGCGGGTCCCACCAGCCTGACCGCCGCGACACTGCTCGCGCGGTCTGGCGTCACCTGCCTCGTGCTCGAGCGGTGGGAGTCGATCCATCCGCAGCCGCGGGCCGTCCACCTGGACGACGAGGTCCACCGTATCCTGGCCCGGCTGGGGCTCAGCGAGAAGTTCGCCGCGATCTCCCGGCCCGCCTGCGGCCTGCGGCTGGTCGACCGGCGCATGCGGGTCCTGGCCGAGTTCCGCCGCGGCACCGCCATCGGTCGGAACGGCTACCCCGAAGCCAACATGTTCGACCAGCCAGAGTTGGAAGCGCTCCTGCGCGCGAACCTGCATCGGCACCCCACCGTCACGCTCCGCGGCAACGCCGAGGTCACCGCGCTGCGCCAGGACAGGCCAGGCCAGGTGAGCATCGACTTCACCGACCGGTCCACCGGTGAACACCACCGCGTCCTGGCCGACTACGTGCTGGGCTGCGACGGCGCCAACAGCCTGACCCGCGCCGCGATCGGCGCCGCCATGCTGGACCTGCGCTTCGCACAACGCTGGCTCGTCGTCGACGTGGCCACCGACGCGGATCTGGCCGCGTGGGAGGGCGTACACCAGGTCTGCGACCCGCACCGCGCCGCCACCTACATGCGCATCGGACGCACCCGCTACCGCTGGGAGTTCCGCCTACGGCACGACGAGAGCGCCGCCGACTTCCAGGCGATGGATCGACTGCATCCCCTTCTCTCACCCTGGCCCCGGGACATACCGGTCGAGGAGCTGCGCCTCCTGCGGGTGGCCGAGTACACCTTCCGCGCCCAGGTCGCCGACCGGTGGCGGGACCGCCGGATCTTCCTGCTCGGCGACGCCGCCCACCTCACCCCGCCGTTCATCGGACAGGGCATGGGCGCCGGACTGCGGGACGCGGCCAACCTCGCCTGGAAACTGGCGGGCGTTCTCGACGGAAGCCTGCCGGAGCGCATGCTCGACACCTACGAAACGGAACGAAAACCCCACGTACGCGCCCTGATCCGAATGGCCAAGCTCGTCGGGACGGCGATGACACGAGGCGGCGAGCTGGGCAACCTCGTCCGCGCCGTCCTGGCGCCGCGCCTGCATCTGATGCCCGGTTTCAAGCAGCGGATCCTGAGCAGCCAGACACCGGCGCTGCGCCGGTCCGGCCTGGTGGTACGGCCACGCCTGCGCCGCACCCTGGCGGGCCGGCTGTGCCCGAACGCGATCCTCGACGACGGTAAGCGTTTCGACGACGTGGCCGCGGGCCGGTTCGCGATCGTCACGTTCACCGAGCCGTCCACCACGCAACGAGTCGAAGTCGAGCGGCGCGGAACAGCTCTCATCGCTGCCCGGCCGGGCAGCGAACTCCACCGATGGCTGAGGAAGGGCCGCGCACACGCAGTCATTGTCCGCCCCGACGGCACAGTGCTGCGCACGGGGTGTGATCCGCTGGCGCTCAGCGCAAGCCTGCCCCGGACCTCGGCGGCCGACTGACGGCAGCTGGGCCGCTGCCCCAACGTCACACGCACACAGACGGCTGGTGGGTGGTGCGCGACCACCACGCTATCCGCGGCGAGACCAGTGCCGTTACCACCGCCGGCCCTGCCGGCACACCGCGCCACCGTGGACGAGGCCCCGACTTCGACGAGACCCGGCACACCCGTCGCCGGGCTGACGGTGTCGTCGCCGGTCACCACGCGGCCGGGTGGTCGCGCAGATGGTCAACGGGGTTAGAGTGCGGCTGCCGTTCCGGGTGTGGGCGTGGCCCGGGGCAGCTGTCCGTGGCACGCGTTCGTGTTGTGGTACGCCCCCTCGCCGCGCCGAGGACCGCCACAGCGGCGAGACTGCCACGTGATGAGGATGACCTCGTCAGCCCGTCGCCCAGCGCAGTGTTCTGAGGCGAGCGCGGCGCGCGGCACATGTGCGTCCGCCGGGCACGACCGGGCGCAATGGCCGCCGACAGGGGCGCTGCGGACCAGGTGCCTTCGTGACACCGCCAGTGCTCTTCGAGGGCACGGGCGACCTGTGCAGGCCGCTGCAGCACCGTCCAATGGCTGCAGTCGAGTTCGATCACCCGTTCCGCCCGGATGGCACGGCCCAGCTCGTCGGCGAACGCGACTTGGCAGGCGGCGTCGCGTGAGCCCCAGAACACCAGGCCCGGTGCGGTCACCTTCGCCGGATCGGGTTCCCATTCACTGCCCATCCGCACCGCGGAGCCGTAGAGCTTGAGGATGCTGTCCTTCATCAGCGCTGCGGCGCCTCCTTCTGCGCGACATCACGACCTCGCACGGTGACCGCGCCGACAACGTGTGGCCAGTAGTCCTCAGCCGCTAGGGAACGAGGATGAGGCGGATCGGGTCGCCGATCTTGTGCTCCAGCCGGTGGATCGCCTCGGCGGCGTCGGCAAGCGGGATGTGGTCGGTGATGGAGGGGGCCAGGTCGAGTCGGCCGTTGGAGACCAGCCGCACCAGCTCGGAGACGGACTCGGGGAAGCCGCCGTAGTGCCCGCGCACCTGCTTGCGCATGTAGTTGAAGGTCAGGCCTTCGCTGATGGTGAGCGGCTTGGGGGTTATGCCGACCAGGATGAGGGCTCCGTTGAGGCCGAGCACTGCGGCGGCCTGCTCGCGGACGGCGGGCACACCGGCGCAGTCGAAGGCGAAGTCCAGGCCGCGTCCGGCGGTGGCCGCACTTACCTGGTCGGCGAAGTCGTCGGCGGCCGGGTCGAGAGCGATGTCCGCTCCGAAGGCGAGGGCGCGTTCCCGGGCGCCGGGCAGCGGGTCGACGGCGATGATCGGGGCGGCGCCGACCAGGCGGGCGACGCGGACGTTGTGCGCGCCCACTCCGCCCACGCCCCACACGCCCACGGACTGCGCTGGGCGCACCCCGGCGGTGGCCACGATGGCGGCGTAGGGGGTGGAGACCGCGTCAGGGATGATCGCGGCCTGGTCGAAGGGGAGGTTGCCGGGGATGGGGATGAGGGTGTCCTCGCGGGCGATGGTGTACTGGGCCCAGCCGCCGTCGTAGTCGATGCCGCGGGTGCGGACCTGGGTGCAGGGGCGGCGGCGGGCGCAGTCATCGCACTGTTCGCAGCTCTGTCCGGCCTCCAGGGTGACGCGGGTGCCTACGGTCAGGCCCCGCTTGAGGCCGGGGCCGAGGGTGTGGATCACCCCGGAGACCTCGTGGCCGACGGTGACAGCGTCGGAGGTGGCGAACAGAGGGGGCAGGGTGCCGTCGATCAGGTGGACGTCCGACAGGCAGACGCCTGCGGCCTTGACCTCGATGAGTACCTCGCCCGGGCCGGGCGCGGGGACGGGGACCTCCTCCACGACGAACTTCTGGGTGTCCAGATGGAAGCGTCCGGCGAGCATGGTGTCCATGGTGATCATCTCTCTTTCTTTGCAGGGGGTGTCGATCGGTTCCGTACACCCGGCGCGCAGCCGGGGAATGGCGGTTTAGGGGTTGTCTGAGTGCCTGACCTCGCGCGCGAGTATGTGGTCGGAGCCGGAAAGTGGCCGTCGTCCTGCCGGCCCGAGGACAGCAGGGCCCAGGCGATGGTGCCGGCCTGTGTCGGGCACACTGCGCAGTCGACGGCATGGGCTTGGACCAGGCGCAGTCCCCAGCCGTTTTCCGGCAGGTCGGCCGAATCGGCGGCGGGATCCCGCCAGGTGCCGTCGTCGAGGACCTCGATCAGGATTCGGGACGCCGAGCGGACCAGCCGCACACTGACCTCGGAGGCTCCGCTGTGCAGCACGGCGTTGGTGACCAGTTCGGAGACCACGAGGCGGGCCGCGTCGGCCACCTCCTTGGGCAGCTGCCACCTCGCCAGCTGGGCGTCGGTGAACAGCCTGGCTCGAGCGGCCGCGCTCCGCTCTGCGCGCATGGCGCACACCGCCAGGTCTTCAAGGGGCGGCCTGTGCTCGTAGGTGAACATCACACATTCCTTGGGTGGTGGCCGCCCGCCCGGTGCCCGGGCGGGCAGCGCGGGCAGATCAGGCGAAGACGTCCTGCTGGTAGCGCTCGTCGGCCTCGAGCTGGGCGAGCCACTGCTGGGCGGCTTCGTCATCGGCGCCGGTGTGGTTGCGATACAGAGCGGCGAGCGCTTCCCGTACGGCGGGTGCCATGCGGCGTCCGTCGCCGCAGACGTAGATGTACGCGCCGTCCTGCAGGGCCTGCCACACCGTGTCGGCGGCGGCGATGAGGGCGTCCTGGACGTACCGGGCCGGATGGTCGACCATCGCGGAGAAGGCCGTGTGCACCTGGGCGATCCCGGCCTCCTCCCAGGCTTCCATCTCCTGGCGGTAGAAGTAGTCGTGCTGTGGGTGGCGGCACCCGACGAAGACCTGGGACAGGCCCACCTTCGTGCCGTTGGCGTGCTGACAGGCGCGCTCCTCCAAAAAGCCGCGCAGCGGTGCGATGCCGGTGCCGGGGCCGATGAGGATCAGCGGTGTGGCGGGGTCGGCAGGCGGGGCGAAGGTCGGGGAGGGCACGCGCACGTAGCCGTAGAAAACGTCACCGGGCTCAAGGCGGGCGATGTAGGACGAGCAGGTGCCGCGGTACTGGCCGTCGCCGGACAGGGCGGGGCCTTCGAGGAGGCCGACGGTCAGGCGCGCCTGACGCGGGTGGGCCAGCGGGGAGGAGGAGATGGAGTAGAAGCGGGGACGGATGGGCCCCATCATCTCCAGGAAGACCGCCAGCGGCAGTTCGACCGCGGGGAAGCGCTCCAGGAGGTTGAGCACCGAGACCCGTTTGCCGAGGATCTCCTTCTGGTACCGCTCGTCGGCCTCCTCGGTGTCGGCCGTGTAGGCCTCCAGTTGCGGCCGGGTCCACGGGCACGGGGTGTGCTCGGCCAGGGTACGCACCTGGGTGCGAGTGGCCACGTCCTGCAGCTCCAGGAACTCGGTGAACAGTAGTCCGGCGGTGACGGGCGTGCCCACCGGCAGGTGCGTCCTGCCGCCGGCCGGCTGGTCGAGCCGGAGTACCTGGTCGTGCTCGACGCCGAGCCGCGCCAGCGCGCGGGAGACCAGCGGCGGCTCGTTCTTGGCGAAGACGGCCAGGTGGTTGCCGGTGGCGTAGGTGACGCCCTCGGGCAGCTCGACGGTGATGGACTTCGCGGACGGGCGCGGCGGCTCGATGCTGACGTCCCACAGCCCGGTCGGGTCGCCCACGAGCTCCTCGTTGGCCACCACGGTCAGCGGGTAGGCCTGCTCGGAGAGAATCGCCGGGCGCACGTCCGCCTCGGTGAGCAGCTGCACCTGGTAGCGCGGTGCGCCGGCGTCGGAGGTGTCGGCGGCGTACTCCTCGGCCAGGGTGGTCCACAGGGTGTCCATCCAGCGGGTGGCCATGCCGTCGAAGTCGGAGGCGGCATCCGCCATACCGCGCTCGATGACCGGAGTGGCCCCGGCGGCCAGCAGGGCGGCCTCGACCCGCTTGGGGAAGGCCTGGTAGGTCGCCACCCACTGGGTGTTGCCGGCGCCCAGCAGCGCGAAGCGCACGTTGGACAGCGAGCCCTCGGGCAGGCCGGCGGCGATCAGGTCGTCGAAGCGCTGGGCGTTGTCGGGCGCCTTGCCGTTGTAGCTGGCGGCGACGACGACGAGCAGGCCCTCAGTGGGCAGGTTGTCGCCCAGCTCGTCCAGGCTCAGCAACGTGGTGTCGAACCCGGAACGCTCGCCGCGGTCGGCGATCGTGCGCGCCAGATCCTCACAGCTGCCCAGGCTGGAGCCGTAGGTGACGGTGAGGCCTACCCCGACGCCGCTGACCGCGGCCTCCTGCTGCGCATCGTCGGTCTGCGCGGCCGAGACACCGAACGCGGCCCGCTCGTGCTCCTGCCGGGTCCGCACGACCAGCTTGAAGTTGCCGGGTTTGCGCGTCAGCGCCTCCCGGACGTCCATCCGGTAGTCGCTGGTGTCGGAGAACTTGAACTTCTGCAGTACCAGCGCGAGGGCCAGGCGGGCCTCGGTGAGCGCGAACTGGCGGCCGATGCAGGCACGCCGGCCGTTGCCGAACGGCTTGTAGGCGTGCGGGTGGTGCTTGGCCCGGTTCTCCGGCAGCCAGCGGTCGATGTCGAACTCCAGCGGCCGTTCCCACGCCTTGGGGTGGGTGTGCAGCGGGAACATCAGCAGGTTCGTCTTCGTGCCCTGCTTCAGGTGGTAGCGGCCACCGATGACGGTGTCCTCAAGCGGCGCCTTCATGATCTGCGGGATGGGAGCCCACAGGCGCAGGGTCTCCTCCAGCACGCGCGGGATGACATCCAGCTTCATGATCGTGTCGTAGTCCGGGACCGTGTCGCCCGGCAGCATCCGGTCCACTTCGGTGTAGGCCTGGGCCAGCGTGTGCGGGTTGCGCAGCAGCGAGTACGTGGCGAACGACAGCAGCCCACTCGTGGTCTCGTGACCGGCGATCAGGAACGTCAGCACCTGGTCCCGGACGTTGTCGTTGTCCAGCCGTCGGCCGGTCTCCGGGTCGACGGCCTCCAGCATCAGACCCAGCAGGTCTTTTTCACTGCTGGTCTTCCTCTGGCGGCGTTCCTTGATCACCTGCTCGACCAGGTCCCGCATCGTGGCGATGCTCTCGTGGTACCTCTTGTGGTCGGCCTTGCGGAGCTTGGTCATCATCGGCAGTTCCTGGGAGCGCCGCATCGACTCGGTCAGCGCGTTCAGCAGCGCCTGGAGGAAGGGGTGCAGCTCTTCCTTGTCGAAGGAGCCGAACCGGTAGCCGAACCCCGTCACGGCGATGGTGTCCAGGGTCAGCCGGGTGTAGTCGTCGGTGATGTTGACCGGCTGCCCCTGCTTGCGGTCCCACTTGCCCACCAGGCTCTGAGCGATCTCCAGCATCTGCGGGAAGTAGCTCTTCATGGCCCGCTGGCTGAAGGCCGGCATGAGGATCCGGTGCGCCATGCCCCAGGTGTCGCCGTCGTCCTCCTCGTGGGCAGTGAACAGTCCTGCGCCGGTGTAGTCCCGGATGTGGGCCAGCGGCGGGAGGATGGGCTTGCCGAAACGGGTCTCGTCACAGACCTCCGCCATCAGGTCCGGGGCATAGACGAAGACGTTCTGCATGCCGGCGATGTCCATGCTGAAGATGCCCTCGGGGAACTGCTTGGACAGCTCGCCGAAATACTCGACCGGGTTGGTGTCGGGGATCTGCGGCGTGTGGCCGAGGATCGGGATCCCGCGCGGGGACCGAATGGGGCGAAGGCCGGTGGCGAGCTGGTCCGTCATGGGTTTCCTCCGTTGGGGAAGGGAAGCTGCGGCAGCAGGCGCATGCCGCAATGTGGCTTGTGCTCTCAGCCGAGGCCGAACTCCTCTTTGACGGCGGCAAGGGCGTTGCCGACCTTGCCGCGACGCTCGGGATGCTTGTGTTCGCGCACGTCGTGGATGAATTCCTTCCGCGCGGCGGCGGCCACGGTGACGACCTCGGTGGGATGTCGCCGAGTGCCGGGGCGAGGAAGTCCGTCGTGCACCTTGTTGATCGGGCTGCTCGCTCTGCCGGGGTGCTCGCCCCTCAGCGCGCCTTGCCGACCGTGCAAGCGGGTGCGTGGATCATGATGCACACTCATCGGATACCTGTCTCATATCTGACGATTTCTTCATTTATGAACGATACCGTCACTCATGTAATGAATCGTCAAAATAGTGGTGAGCATTCCGTCACTCTTGACGGAACCCACTACAGTGAGACAGGGAAAGCTGGGACAGGAGTGAGAACAGATGGCCGGTACCGCACCGAGCCGCCTGGATCGGCGTAAGGCGCGCACCCGCGCCGCGCTCATCCACGCGGCCCAGACCTTCATCGCCGACGGCAAGACCAACGTGGCGATCCTGGAACTCACCCAGGCCGCCGACGTGGGCATGGGCTCGTTCTACAACCACTTCTCCAGCAAGGACGAACTCTTCCAGGCCGCCGTGGAAGACGCCCTCGACCGGCACGGCGCGGCACTGGATGAGCTGACCCGCGGCATGGACGACCCCGCCGAAGTCTTCGCCTGCAGCTTCCGGCTGACCGGACGCCTGCACCGCCGCCATCCCCAGCTCAGCAAAGTCCTGCTCAACACCGGCCTGGCCCTGGTCACCTCCGAGCACGGCATTGCCCCGCGCGCCCGACGCGACATCCAAGCAGGCATCCAAGCCGAGCGCTTCACCGTAGGCGACCCGGAACTCGCACTCGTGATGGCCGCAGGCGCAACACTATGCCTCGGCCAACTGCTCCACACCCAGCCAGACCGCGACGACGCCCAGGCCACCGACCAGATCGCCGAAGACCTGCTGCGCACCTTCGGCATCCCCGCCAAAGAGGCCCACCAAATCTGCCAACACCCCCTGCCCGAGCTCGACCGCCTTCTCCCCAACGCCACCGCGTAGCAGTGCCCGTCGATGGCACGTGAACGGTCATGAACGTTTCGTTTCGTTTCAGATCGACTGAGCAGTGGTGACGGTGCCTGGCTGCTGAAATCTGTTGGAGGAATGGCAGAGAGCAACTCGAGCCTCTGGTGTTGTCCGAGTGGCCACAGCTATGGCGCCATGGCATGCCGGGTATGGCATGTGGCTCAGCCAAGGGTCCCGATGCTCAGTTGCGGCTCCGACCGGCCGTGAGAAGCCCGGCCATGGCCCGTGTACAACGTCAGCAACAGCGTGAGCGCCAGGCACGTGCTTCGTGCCTGGCGGACACCAAGTCGATCTCGTCCTCGAGTACCGTCCAGCAGGACTTTGCTGAGCTGGGGATGGCGGCGGTGCAGGCGTCCGGTCAGCCGGAAGCTGCACACGAAGACCTCGCCTGTTCTCACTCCGTCGTAGTGTTCCGCTGTCCCAGAGTAGTGCGGTCCGTCAAGAGTTACGCGATACTCACCACATTTTTGACGATTCATTGCATTTATGGCGATACTATCCATAAATGACGATATCGTCAGAATGGCACGGACGCGGGAGAATCCGGCGATAAGCGGCCAGGCGTGCAGCCCGGCGCCCCTGCCCCCGATCCACCGTGACCAATTCGGACCTTCCGGCGCTCGAGCCGGCGCCGCCTGGACACCCAGACGGGCGCGCATCACCGCGGCCAATCGACCAAGACAACCCCGCGGTGATGCGCGCCCGCGCATCCCACCAATCCACAGATCAGGGAGGCGGATCGCATCATGCCCGCAATCACCGACACCACCGCAACTCCAGAGCACGCGGTCAAGGCGCTGCTGAGCGAATACGACGCCCTGAAAGCGGAGCAGCGGCAGCGGATCGGCGTGCACGGCCAATTGCTGTACGCCATGCTCACCGCGGTCGCCGGCATCACCACCGTCATCGCAACCGTCGGCCGGCTGGAGTTGCTGTTGCTGCTGCCGCTGGCCACCACGGTGCTTGGCTGGGCCTACGTCATCAACGATCACAAGATCGCCGCCATCGGGCAGTACGTCCGCGGCCGACTGGGGCCGCACCTGGTCGGCCTCGTCGACGACGGCTCCAGTGACATCGACATGTTCAAGTGGGAGAGATACCACCGCCAGGACCCACTCCGCCCCTCCCGCAAGCGGCTACAACTGGCAGTGGACCTGGCCGCGTTCTGCGCGCCCCCGCTGGCCGCCCTCACCCTGCTCTGGCTGCTGGGCCCGTACACTCCAGTGGTCCTGATCGGCTCGGCCGCCGCGCTGGCCGCAGTGGTGGTCCTGGCGACCCAGATCATCCGCTACGCGGACGTAGCCGGTCCCGTACAGCGGACATGATCGCACGGCTGCTGCGGCCGGGAGGACGGTTGGTGTTCCACACGATCAGCGTTCTGGTCGCGCTGTGCCTGCCCGATCGCGGACACGCGAGCGAGCAGCTCGTACGGCCCCAGCGCGAGGTCCGCCGGCCGGAGCTCCCCGGCCGCCGCCCTCGCCGCCGGCTACGACCTGGTCTTCCTCATGGCGGCTGGGCTCGGCCTGGCCATCGCGGTGGTCAGCTTGCTGCTGCCGCGGCACCGGCGCGACTGACCGCCGACGACGCCGCGCCGGTGGCGCCCGGCCAACGGCGGCGGTGCCTGGCTGGGCGCGCGGGCCTGGAGACCGGGGCCGGTCAGCCCCATACCTCCTGGGCGGTTTCGACGATCAGGCGGAGCTTGGCGAACTGCTGGTCGGCGGTGAGCTGGTTGCCCTCCACCGTGGAGGAGAACCCGCACTGCGGCGACAGGCAGAGCTGGTCGAGGTCGACGAACTTGGCGGCCTCGTCGATGCGCCTTTTCAGGCTGTCCTTGGATTCCAGCTCCCCATGCTTGGTCGTGACCAGCCCGAGCACGACCATCTTGCCCTTGGGCACGTACCGCAGCGGCTCGAAGCCGCCCGACCGCTCGTCGTCGTACTCCAGGAAGAAGCCGTCCACCTTCAGCTCGCCAAACAAGGCCTCCGCCACGTAGTCGTAGCCGCCGGAGGCGGCCCAGGAGGAGCGGAAGTTGCCGCGGCACATGTGCGTCGTGATCGTCATCCCGGCCGGCTTGGTGGCGAGCGCGGCGTTGATCTGCTTGATGTAGCGCAGGTGCATGTGCTCGGCGTCGTCGCCACGCGAACTCAGCTCCGCCCGCTGGGCCGGGTCGTTCAGGTAGGCCAGGCTGGTGTCGTCGAACTGCAGATAGGTGCAGCCCAGCGCGCCGATCCTGCGGACCTGCTCGGCGTAGGCCGCGCTCAGGTCGCGCCAGAACTCCTCGACGTCCGGGTAGACCTTCGGTTCGATGGCGGCGGGCCCGCCGCGGTAGTGGACCATGCTGGGCGACGGGATGGTCAGCTTCGGCACGGCCCCGCCACCACGGCTGGTCACGGTGTCGCGCAGGAACATGAAGTCGTCGGCGAAGATCGGCTCGTTCAGCTTGATCCGGTCGTGGACCTTCAACGCCGCCGGGGTGAACTCGATGTCGCCCTGCTCGTTGTGGAAGCGGACGGTGATGCGCTCGTCGGCGGCCTGGCCGATGCCGCCGAGCCGGTAGATGAAGTCCATGTGCCAGGAGGCCCGCCGGAACTCGCCGTCCGTGGCGCTCTGCAGGCCGGTCTCCTCCTGCCTGCGTACCACCTCTCTGATGGCCTCGTCCTCGGCCTCCCGCAGCTCGTCGCCGGCGAGGCTCTCACGGGCGCGGAGCAGTGCGGGCGGGCGGAGGAGGCTGCCGACGTGATCGGCGCGGAAAGGGGGTGAGGTGCGCATGGCGGATCATCTCCCGTAGAGCTTTCTGAGGGGGGCTTTGAGCAGCTTGCCGGCCGCGTTCTTGGGGAGTTCGGGAACGAATTCCAGATATTTCGGGATTTTGAAGCGGGCCAGCCGGCCGTCCAGGTGCTTCAGCAGCTCGTCGACGCCGGCCGTGGCGTCCGGCCGCAGCACGACCAGGGCCTTGCCCACCTCGCCCCACCGGTCGTCGGGCACGCCGATCACCGCGCACTCGGCGACGGCGGGGTGGTCGTACAGGACGCTCTCGACCTCGGCGGGGTAGATGTTCTCGCCACCCGAGATGATCACGTCGGTGAGCCGGTCGGAGATGCGAACGTAGCCGTCCTCGTCGGCGACGCCGACATCGCCGGAGCGGAGCCAGCCGTCGGGCGAGAGCACCTTCGCGGTCTCTTCGGGGCGCCGCCAGTAGCCGGGCATGACGTTGGGGCCCTGGACGTACACCTCGCCCGGCTCGCCGGGGGCGGCCTCGGCGCCCTCGGGCGTGATCAGGCGGACGTCGGAGAAGAAGCACGGCACGCCCGCCGAGCCGGCCTTGTCGATCGAGTGCTCGGCCCCGAGGAAGAGGGCGCCGGGGGAGGTCTCGGTCATGCCGTACCCCTGAAGGAACGTCAGCCCGCGCTCCTGATAGGTCTGGATCAGCGGCTCGGGCACCGGCGCGCCCCCGCACAGCAGGTGGCGCAGGCTGGACAGGTCGGCGCCGGCCCAGCGCGGTGACTGGGCGAGAACGCTGAACATCGACGGCACCCCGAACATCACCGTGACCCGCTCGGCCTCGATCAGGTCGAACGTCCGATCCACGTCGAAGGACGGCTCCAGGATGGCCCGGCCGCCCTTGAGCACGGTCGGGATCAGCGTCTGCGCCAGGGCGGCGATGTGGAACAGCGGCGCGCTGATCAGCGTCACCTCGTCGTGCGCGAGCGGCACGTCGACCAGCAGATTGACGGTGTTCCAGATGAGGTTGGCGTGGGTGAGCATGGCGCCCTTGGGGCGCCCGGTGGTGCCGGACGTGTACATGATCAGGCACACGTCGTCCTGGCTCACCGGCTCGTCGATCGGCTCGGGCGAGCCCGACGCGAGCAGCTCCTCGTAGCCGGCGGCCGGAACGTGCCGGCCGGGCAGGCCGTCGCCGTCCCGCCCCTCCCCCAGCAGCAGGACGGACGCGTCCGCGTCCTCCAGGATGAAGCGCAGCTCGGGCGTGGCCAGGCGGGTGTTGAGCGGGACGAACACCGCCCCCAGCAGCCCCGCCGCGAAGAACGTCTCCACCAGCGAGGGATGGTTGGCCCCGAGGTAGGCGACCCGGTCGCCGCGCCCCACGCCCAGCGCGGAGGCCAGCCGGTACGTCCGCTCCCGCAGGTCACGGTAGGTGTGGTTGCGGTCCCCGCAGGTCAGTGCCGCCCGATCGGGCGTCATGCGGGCCCTGCGTGCCGGCCACGACCCAAGCCCCTGGTTGCGCATCGGTGCTCCTTGCCGCTCAAGCCATCAAGTTAGGCCACGATGCGATGGCTGTCACCGTTCTGCCGAACTTTCGTCGGGAAGCGTGTCGAGGAGTCGCTCCGCGACCGCCGCCGCCTCCGGCCGGAACCGCTCGTGCAGCGTGTGGCACACCCGCTGGGCCTTCTCCGCCGGCCAGTCGTGCGGCAGGTAGCGCAGCGGAAGCCGCGGGTCGGTCCTGATGATCTGCAGCCAGCCGGTGAGCAGCGTCAGCGAGCGGGCCAGGTCGTCGGGCGCGCCCGGCGCCGGATCGGCCTGGTCCCAGCGGCGCAGGAACGCCCGGTAGCGCTCGCCCAGCCCGTCCAGGTCGTAGGCGTCCCTGACCAGGGCGTGCATGTCGGTGGGGCACCTGGGCTCGGCGGCGAACACCTTCACGTTCGCGCCGAGGCCGCCGGCCACCCGCGCGGCGTCCACCTCGCCGGGGGCGATCCACAAGCCGTTCTGCAGCGGCCCGAAACCGGCCCAGATCAGCCGGGAGCGCAGCTCGTGCCGCTGCCGCTGCCACGACTCGGGCAGCGAGAAGCCGATCAGCGTCCACCGGTCCTCGTCCGCGTCGTTGACGACGCCGCTGTGCCAGATGCGCCGCTCGCCGTCCTTGAGCACCTCGGTGCTGGTGGGGGTGAGGCCGAAGTACATGCGCCGCCCCGACGGCTGACGGCGCAGCAGCCCGCGGCGGACCATCCGGGTCAGCGTGGAGCGGGTCGCCTCCTCCGAGATCCCGACCTTGGCGAACGCCTCGATGAAGCTGGCCGAGGACACGCAGATCCCGCGACCGTATACGTGATCTCCCAGAAAGGTGAGAATCACCGACTGAGGCCGCACCTGACCCTCCCCCCGGATGTTAGGCAAACTATTGACAGCCGTAATGTACCTGCCTACATTCGGGCCACATAGCGGTCCAGGAGGTCCTGATGCGCAGGCTTCTTCCATCCCTGGCGTGTATGGTGCTCGCTCTGGCCGCGTGCGGCGGGAATCCCGGAGGGTCCGGCGCCCAGGACCCGATCAAGGTGGGCCTCGTCGTCTCCCTGACCGGCAACTACACGCCGCTCGGCAGCGAGGACAAGAAGGCCGTCGAGCTGGCGGTCGAGCAGGTCAACGCGCAGGGCGGACTGCTGGGCCGCAAGGTGGAGCTGGTCACCCGCGACGACAAGACCGCCCCCGACCAGGGCATCGTGGCCTACAACCAGATCAAGGGCGAGATCGACGCGCTGATCGGGCCGGTGTTCTCCAACTCGGCGCTCGCGGTCGAGCCGCTCGCGCAGCGCGACAAGATGCCGTACCTGTCGCTGGCGCCCGCGCAGGAGCAGGTCGAGCCGATCAAGTCGTACATCTTCGTCACGCCCGCCCTGTCCAGCATGTACGCCGAGCGCTACCTGCAGTACATCCAGGCCCAGGGCATCAAGACGATCGCGGTCGGCTGGGACTCCAAGAGCGCCTATTCGGTCTCCGGGCACAAGTCCATGGTCGAGCTGGCGCCGAAGTACAGCGTGAAGATCGCGGTCGACGAGCCGTACGAGACCACGAACTCCGACTTCAGCGCGATGTTCCAGCACGTGCGCGACTCCGCCGCCGAGGCGCTGGTGTTCTGGGGCTCGGGCGCGCCCGGCGTGACGGCCGCCAAGCAGTACGTCGCCTCGGGGCTCAAGACGCCGCTGTTCCTGACCGCGTCCCAGGCCAGCAAGCTGTGGCTGGAGCCGATGGGCAGCGCCAGCGAGGGCATGACCGTGCAGAGCGCCATCGGCGTCGTCGGCGACCACCTGCCGGCCGGCAAGCAGAAGCAGATCATCGACCAGATGGCCAAGCCGTACCAGCAGAAGCACGGCTACCCGCCGCCGCAGTTCGCGCAGGACGGCTACAGCGCGAGCCTGCTGCTGTTCGAGGCGATCAGGAAGGCGAACAGCACCGACAAGACCAAGATCCAGCAGGCCCTGGAGAGCATGGACCTGATCACGCCGAACGGCCGCTTCCGCTACTCCCCCACCGACCATTCCGGGCTCTCCCCCGAGTTCATCTCGGTCAACACCGTGCAGAACGGCCAGTTCGTCCCGACGGACTGGGCCAAGGAGCAGCTCACCAAGACCGTCACCGCGTCGGGGTAGCGCGTGCTGGCGGTCACCGGGGTCTCCCGCTCCTTCGGGGGCGTCTACGCCGTCCGCGACGTCTCGCTGAGCGTCGCGGACGGCGAGGTCTGCGGCATCATCGGCCCGAACGGGGCGGGCAAGTCCACGCTGTTCAACCTGATCACGGGGCATCTGGCGGCCGACCGGGGCGAGATCTCCTTCCTCGGGCACCGGGTGGACCGGCTGCCGCCGCACCGGCGGGCCAGGCTGGGGATGTCCATCGTGTTCCAGGCGGCCAGGGTGTTCCGCGCCATGACGGTCAGGGAGAACGTCATGGTGGGGCTGCACGGGCGTACCAGCGCGGGGTTCGTGTCGGCGGCGCTGCGGCTGCCGCGGCACCGGCGCGACGAACGGCTCATCGCGGCTTCGGCGGATGCCGCTCTGGAGCGCGTGGGCCTGGCCGAGTGGGCGGATCGCCCCGCGGACCGGCTCCCGATCGGGCAGCAGCGGGCGCTGCAACTGGCCCGCGCCTTGTGCGCGCGGCCCCGGCTGCTGCTGCTCGACGAGCCCGCCTCCGGGCTGCGCGGCGAGGAGCGCGAGCGGCTCGCGGGGCTGGTGGAGGAGTTGCGCGCGAGCGGGCTGACGATCCTGCTGATCGAGCACGATGTCGCGTTCGTGACCCGGCTCGCCGACCGGATCGTGGTGCTCGACCTCGGACAGGTCATCGCCGACGGGCCGCCCGCCGAGGTGCGGGCGGATCCGCTGGTGCTCGCCGCCTACCTGGGACAGGCCTCATGACCACCGCCCTCTACCTCGGACAGGCCTCATGATCGACGTCAGGGACCTGGTGGTCTCGTACGGCACCGCGACCGCGCTCGACCACGTCACGCTCACGGCCGGGAAGGGCGAGATGGTCGCCCTGCTCGGGCCGAACGGGGCGGGCAAGTCGACGCTGGCCAACACGCTCGCAGGACTGCTGAAACCCACCTCCGGAACGGTGGAGATCGGCGGCCGGCTGGCGCTGATCCCGGAGGGCCGCCAGCTTTTTCCGGATTTGTCGGTCGCGGACAACCTGGCATTGGGCGGCTGGCGCTCCGGCGAGCGCGACCCGTCCTCCGTCTACGACCTGCTGCCCCGGCTGGCGGAGCTTTCGCAGCGGCGGGCGGGCGTGCTGTCGGGGGGCGAGCAGCAGATGGTGGCGTTCGGGCGGGCCATGATGTCGCGCCCTTCCGTGCTCGTGGTGGACGAGCTGTCCCTCGGGCTGGCCCCGAATGTGACCACCGACCTGGCCGGGCATCTCGTAGAGCTGAACCGATCGCAGGGGCTCACCGTGCTGCTCATCGAGCAGAACGCGCGGCTCGCCTTCGACCTGTGCCGGCGGGCTTATGTCCTGGAGTCAGGGCGGCTGGTGACCGAGGGCGACTGCGCGGACCTGGCCGACGACCCCCGGGTGGCCAGCGCGTACCTGGGCGGTGCGATCACATGAGCGCCGGGGAGGTGAGCACGGCATGAGCGCGTTCCTGACGTACCTGCTCAACGGGCTGGCCGTCGGGTGCGCGATCGCGCTCATCGCCAGCGGCCTGGTCGTCATCCACCGGGTCACGGGCGTGGTGAACTTCGCCCAGGGGACGTTCGCGGTCGTCGCCGGTCTTTGCACGTCGTCGCTGCTCGGGCTCGGCTTCCCGCACGGATTGAGCGAGGTGGCCGCCGTCCTGGCGGCGGCCGTCGCAGGTCTGCTGACCGGCCTGGCAGCCATCGGCAAGCCGGGTGTCACGCCGCTGTCGTCCCTGATCGTCACGCTGGGGGTGGGCGTGCTGGCGTACGCCGTGGAGATCGTATTGTGGGGCGACCAGCCCCGCTCGGCCCCTGGCCTGGCCGGGTCGATGACCGTGGCAGGGGCGCGGATCCAGACGCAGCACCTGCTGGTGATCGCGGTGACCGTGCTGACATTCGTCGTGCTCGCGCTGTTCTTCGGGCGCACCTACCTCGGCAAGGCGCTGACGGCGTGCGCGTCCAATCCGTACGCCGCCCGGGTCGTCGGCATCGACACCCGGCGCATGGGGCTGCTGGCCTTCGCGCTGGGCGGCCTGCTGGGCGGCATCGCCGGGGTGCTGGTGACCCCGCTGCGACCGATCTCGTTCGACACCGACGTCACCCTCATCGTGAACGGCTTCGCCGCCGCCGTCTTCGGCGCACTCACCCGGCCCGTGATCACGCTGATCGGGGCGCTGCTGCTGGGCGTGGCCGAGACCATGGCCGCCGGCTACGGATACGGCTCGCACCAACTGGAGGTGGCACTGGGCCTCATGCTCATCGTCATGATCGTCCAGGCCGGCCGCCGATCCGCGATCTCCCAGGAGTCGACGTGACCGGGCTGGGGCAGGAGCCGAGATGATCAAGCTCGTGGCCGGACTCCTGGCCGCCGCCATCACGCTCGCGCTGCCGGCGGTGCTCGACGACAGCGCGCTGGCCGTGTACATCCTGCTCGGCCTGGCCGCCATGGTCACGGTCGGGGTGTCGCTGCTCATGGGGTACGCCGGCCAGGTATCGCTCGGCCAGGGCGCCTTCTACGCCATCGGCGCCTACACCGCCGCACTGCTCGCACTCAACGGCGTCCCACCCCTGGCCGGCCTGATCGCCGCCCCCTTGATGGCCGCCATCTTCGCACTCGTCATCGGCACACCACTCCTGCGACTGCGCGGCCACCACCTGGCGTTCGCGACGCTGGCCATGCAGCTCATCCTGCTCTCGCTGGCCGGGCAGCTGGAGATCACCGGCGGAGACATCGGCCTGCAGGCCATTCCGCAGTTCTCGGCCGGATCGTTCGAGGCGGGCAGCGCCGCCGCGTACGCGTACATGACCTGGACGGGATTGGCGCTGGTGATGCTCGTGACCCACAACGTCATCGCCTCCCGCCCCGGCCGCGCCCTGCGCGCCCTGGCCACCAGCGAAACCGCCGCCGCGTCATCGGGGATTCCGGTCGGCCGCTACAAACTGGTCGTCTTCGCACTGTCAGCGGCCTTCGCCGGACTCGCCGGGGGCATCTACTGCTTCTACACCGGGTATGTCGCGCCGGGGTCGTTCCCGGTGCTGATCTCGATCCAGTACATCGTCATGGCCGTGGTCGGCGGGCTCGGCACGATCTGGGGAGCCGTGGTGGGAGCGGGTGCGATCACGCTGCTCGTGCAGGGGCTCGACGGCCTGGCCAACCTGCCGGGAATGCCGTCGTACGCGCCCAGCGTGCTGTCGTACGCGGTTTACGCGCTCGTGCTGATCGTGGTCGTGCTCTTCCTGCCGAACGGGCTGCTGCCCGCCATCGCAGGCCGCCTGTCGCGCAAGCGGAGCGACCCGCCGGTGGAGACCCGCTGAGTGGTGCCCGCCCCGGAACATGCCTGGCCCGGAGCGGCAGGCCGTGACGATCCGTGCTCGCGCGGGTATCGGTGAAATCACCGGCCCCTTCGGAACATGCTCTTTCGGCGGCGACATGCGCGCGTAACACTGGGGGGCGTGTCCCCGGGCTTGTACCCCGCCCGCGTACCCGTGCTGCGCGGCCGCGGCGAGGAGGAGTGCGCACTGCTGCGGCTGCTCGACGGCGCCCGCGCCGGTCGCGGCGGGGCGCTGCTGCTGGTGGGCGCGCCGGGCATGGGCAAGACGGCGCTGCTCGACCTAGCCGCCGCGCGGGCGGCTCCCGGCCTCCGCGTCCTGCGGGTCTCGGGGGTGGAGTCGGAATCGCGCCTCCCGTACGCGGGGCTGCACGGGCTGCTCCGACCGGTCGCGGCGTTCATCGCGTCGCTGCCGGACGCGCAGGCCCGCGTGCTGATGGCGGCGCTGGAGTCCGGCACGGGCGCCGGCGGGCTCGCGCTGCCCGCCGCCGTGCTCGGCCTGCTGTCCGCGGTGGCCGCCGACCAGCCGGTCCTGGCCTGCGTGGACGACGTGGACCGGCTGGATGCGGCCAGCCGCGACGCGCTCGCGTTCGCGGCCAGGCGGGTGGCGGGCGAGCCGATCGCGCTGCTGTTCGCGACGCGTGACGGGGAGCGGGGACCGGAGGGGGTGCCGGTCCGGGTGCTGGGCGGGCTCGACGCGGCGGCCGTCAGGGAGCTGGCCGGTGACCTGGCGCCCGAGCGGCCGGCGGATGACCTCTTGGCGACGCTCGACCAGATCGCCCGGGGCAACCCCCTGGCGCTGGGCGAGCTCATCACCTCCCTCACCGCCGACCAACTCGCCGGCCTGGCCCCGCCACCCACGACGCTCCACCGGACGGGCCGGCTGTGGCGCGAGCACGCGGCCCGCCTCGCCTCGCTCCCTGAGGAGGCGAGGCGCCTGCTGCTCCTGATCGCCGCCGACCCCGGCCTCGACACCGCGACCCTGATCCGGGCCGCCCGGCCCGCGTGCGCGTTGGCGGTGCTGGAGCCGGCCGAGCGCTCAGGCATCCTGCGCTCTGCCGCAGACAACTACGAGTTCCGCGACCCGGCCGTGCGGGCGGTGGCGTACCACGCCGCGTCCCTGTCCGAGCGGCGCCGCGCCCACCGCCTGCTGGCGAACCTGCTGGAGAGCGCTTCGCAGGAGGCACGCCACATGCAGCCGGACGACGGCGCTTCTCCCACGGACAACATCGACACCCGAGCCAGGACCGGCCCGAAGCGGCTGCGACGGGCCTGGCACCGGGCCTGGGCGCTCGACGGCCCCGCCGAGCGGCTGGCCGACGAGCTGGCCGCGGCGGCGGTCGAGACCCATCCGTCCGGCGGCCACCCGGAGCCGTACCTGGCCCTCGAACGCGCGGCCGAGCTCACCGAACGCACCCCGCTGAAGGCGGAACGGCTGGCCGCCGCCGCCCGCCACGCGTGGATCTCGGGACGCCCCCGGGTGGCCCGCTCTCTCCTGGCCCGGCTCCGTGCGCTCACCGCTCCGGAGGAACTGCGCGGCCACGTACAGCTCCTCCACGGCAGCCTGGAGCTCCTGGGCGGCGAGACGGGGAGCGCCCGCGAGGAACTGCTGTCGGCTGCGGGCTGGCTGCTCGACGGCCGACACCGGATGCTCGGCGTGCGCGCCCTCGTCAGAGCCGCCGACGCCAGCTATCGCGCGGGCGACAACCGGGCGTTCATCGCGATCGCCCGCCAGGCCGCTGCGCTGCGCCGCTCCGATGAGACGGTGCCCACGCAGCTCATGTTCGAGTATCTCGCCGGCATGGCCGCCACCTTCAGCGGCCTGCACCAGGAGGCGGCGGGCCCGCTCCGGCGGGTCGTCGAGCTGGCCGCGTCGGTACGCGACCCCGCCGTGCTCGTGTGGGCGTGCGTGGCCAGCATGCTGCTCGGCGAGGAGGCCACGGCGCACCGCCTGTCGGCCCGGGCCGTGGAGACCGCCCGCGCCCGCGGCGCCGTCTCCGCGATGCCTCAACTGCTCGAGTACATGATCTACCCGGAGATCTGGACGGGCCGCTACCCGTCCATCGCGGAGACCGCGGCCAAGGGGCTGCGCCTGGCCCAGGAGACGGGGCAGCTCAACACGGCGGCCCAGCACCTGGCCTGGCTCGCGATCACGGCGGCCGCGGAGGGCGACCAGGAGACCTGCCGGTTACGCGCCGACGCCGCCATCGACCTGGCCGACGCCCACGACCTCGGCATCGCGGGCGCCATCGGCAACTGGGCGCTGGCCTACCTCGACCTGGCCGCGGGACGCCCCGCCGACGCCGCCAACCGGCTGCGGGCCGAGCGGCGCAACAACCACGTCGTCATCCGGGTCATGGCCACCCCGCACCTCATCGAGGCTTCCGCCCGTACCGGCGACCACGAGCGGGCCGGCTCGGCGCTTCGGGTGTTCGAGCGCTGGGTCGGCAGCACGCGCAGCCCGGACCTGCGTGCGCTGGTGGCCCGCTGCCGCGCGCTGCTGGCCGCGCCCGGCGAGAGCGAGGAGCTGTTCCGGGAGGCGCTCGACCTGCACGGGCAGGGTTTGTGCGAGTTCGAGGCCGCACGTACCCGGCTGCTCTACGGCAGCGCGCTGCGCCGCGACCGCCGCCCGGGCGCGGCCAGGAATCATCTGCACGCCGCGCTGGAGACGTTCGAACGGTACGGCGCCCGCCTGTGGACCGAGCAGGCCAGGACCGAGCTCCGCGCGTCCGGCGAGCCGGTACGTCCCGCGCCCGCGACCACGACATCGCAGCAGCTCACCGCCCAGCAACTGCAGATCGCCCGTCTGGTGGCCGAGGGCGCCACCAACAAGGAGATCGCCGAGCAACTCTTCCTGAGCCGCCGCACCGTCGAGCACCACCTGAGGAACATCTTCAGCCGCCTCGGCGTCCGCTCCCGAGTCGAGCTGTCAAGGCTGATGTCCTGAGTGCGGAGACCGGTGATTTCACCGATGCACGGCTGACTGATCATCCCAACAATGGCGACAGACAGCAGTCACCCCCCTACGAGCAGGGAGTATGACGACGTGCAGCTCTCCACCCCCCGGCGCGGCGCGCGAACGTTGACCAAACTCGCCCTCACGGTCGCGTTACTGGCCGCCGGCATCGCGACCGCGTCCCCCGCCCAGGCGGCCGACCCGTACGAGCGCGGTCCCGCCCCCACCGACGCCATCCTCGAGGCCGGTCGCGGCCCCTTCACGACCGCCCAGCAGAGCGTCTCCTCGCTGAGCGTCAGCGGCTTCGGCGGCGGCGTGATCTACTACCCGACCGACACCAGCCAGGGCACGTTCGGCGCGATCGCCATCTCGCCCGGGTACACGGCAAGCTGGTCCACCCTGTCCTGGCTCGGCCCGCGCATCGCTTCGCACGGCTTCGTCGTGATCGGCATCGAGACCAACACGCGCTACGACCAGCCCGACAGCCGAGGCCGCCAGCTCCTGGCCGCGCTCGACTACCTGGTCGAGGACAGTCCGGCCACGGTCCGCAGCCGCATCGACGGCTCCCGGCTCGCGGTGGCCGGCCACTCGATGGGCGGCGGCGGCAGCCTGGAGGCCGCGAACAACCGCCCGTCCCTGCAGGCCGCCGTGCCGTTCGCCCCCTGGCACGCCACGAAGACGTGGTCGGGCATCCGCGTCCCGACGATGATCATCGGTGGTGAGAGCGACAGCGTCGCCCCGGTGAGCAGCCACTCGGAGCGGTTCTACGAGAGCATCCCGGCCTCGTCGGAGAAGGCGTACCTGGAGCTGAACGGCGCCAGCCACCTCTTCCCGCTGAGCACCAACACCACGATGGCCAAGTCGATGGTGGCCTGGCTGAAGCGCTGGGTCGACGACGACCTCCGCTACGAGCCGTTCCTCTGCCCGCCCCCCAGCGGCACCTCCATCGAGGAATACCGCGACACCTGCCCGCACTCCTGACCCCGACCGCTGATGGCGGCCGCCGGCGAGCGGCCGCCATTCGCGCTGTGAGCTGGGACAGGGCGAGCGGCGCCACGGTGGGCCGACCTGCGCAGGGCGCGAACGGCGCCCTCCCGGTGTCCGCAGGTTCGATCGCGGCGCGGCAGCGCGAAGGTCGCTGTCTAGAGCCAGCCGCTGTGGCGGGCGGCGCGTACCGCCTCCATGCGGTTGCGCGTACCGGTCTTGGCGATACAGGCCGACAGGTGGTTGCGGACCGGCGCGGTGATCACCACCGGGATCTACTGCAGGCCGAGCTGCCCGGTAGTGCCACCCAAGGCCGAGAACATGCGTTTGTCGACCGCGAGGGCGTGCCCGGCCCACGGCAAGAATCCGATCGGCATCATCGTTCCCTGCCACCGCGTCCTCGGCGCCACCGGCGACCTCACCGGCTACGGCGGCGGCCTGGCGACCAAGCAGCATCTTCTCGACTTCGAAGCCGGCGCCAGCGGGGCCCGCCTCTTTTGAACGGGGCTGCACCGCTCCGCTGAGCACCGTCGGCACGGCTGGCGCGGCTTTCGGCTCAGGCGTTGCCGGTCGGCGTGGGGTTCAAGCTGAGGACGGCGCTCACGACCATGTCGGCGTACTCCGGGGTGATCGGCTGGCCGCTGATCAGCAGCCGGTACCACAGCGGTGCGATGAGCATGTCTTCGAGCAGGTAGGGATCGAAGCCGGCCAATTGCCCGCTCTCCTGCGCCGCGCGGATGCGTTCGCGGTTGCGGCTCGAGAGAGGGATGTGGACCTGTTCGTAGAGGATGTTGGCGAGTTCGGGGTCATGCTGCGCTGATCCGACCACTCCGGCGAGAAGCCCACGGAGTGCGCCGTCGGTGAAGATCTTGGTAGCGGCATGGATCCAGGTGCGCAGGTCCGCTTCGAGGTCGCCGGTGTCGGGGATGAGGAAGTACGGCTCCCCTACCCGTTCGGTGAGCGCCTCCAGATACAACGCGCCCTTCGACGGCCACCAGCGATACAGCGTCGGCTTGCCGACCTGGGCCCGAGCGGCGATCGCCTCCATGGACACGGCGGCGTAGGACCGCTCCGCACACAGATCAAGGGCGGCCTGAAGAATCACCGTTCGCGATCGCGCCGCACCGCCAGCCTTTCCAATCACGAGGGCACCTTACCACGGAGAACGTAACGTTTCGTTCTTGACAGCGTCGCCGCCGCCTGCCTTAATGAGATCAACCGAACGTTACGTTACGTTTTATCCGCTTGGAGATCACGTACGTTCCGGCGCTCGGCCGAGTCCGGCCCGACCGGGAGATCGACCCCCGGATCCAACGAATCTGGAGCGACCATGACGTCATCGATCCTGCTCACCGGCGGCACCGGCACCCTGGGGCGCCTGGTACTGCCGCTCCTGCACGACGCCGGGTATGGCGTGCGGGTGCTCAGCCGCCGCGGCGGCCCCTCCTGCAACGGCGTCGAGTACGTGAGCGGCGACTTACTCAAGGGCGAGGGAATCGAGGCCGCGCTAGCCGGGGCCGAAATCGTCTTGCACCTGGCAGGCAGCACCAAGGGCGATACCGAGGCGACCGAGAACCTGGCACGGGCGGCGTC
This sequence comes from Nonomuraea basaltis, assembly GCF_005893125.1. GTDB lineage: Bacteria > Actinomycetota > Actinomycetes > Streptosporangiales > Streptosporangiaceae > Nonomuraea > Nonomuraea basaltis. Next base: position 88,807 of record NZ_VCJS01000008.1, read on the forward strand.
GCGAGCCCGGGTGCGGCATCTGGTGTACATCTCCGTCATCGGGGCGGACCGGATCCCGCTGAGCTGGTTCAGCTCCAAGCTGGGCGCGGAGCAAGCCGTGGCCGGCTCCGGCGTACCGTGGACGACGCTGCGTGCCGCCCAATTCCATGACCTTGCCCTGAAGACCGTGCAGGCGATGGCGAAGCTGCCGGTCATACCCGTCCCGGGCGGAATGCGGTTCCAGCCGGTCGACGCGCGCGACGTGGCGGCCCGGCTCGTGGAGCTGACGCTCGACAAGCCGGCCGGCCTGGTGCCCGACCTGGCCGGGCCCAAGGTGTACGGGATGGCCGAGTTGAGCCGCGGATACCTGCGGGTGCGCGGCAAGCGCCGGCTGATGATGCCGGTCCGGATGCCGGGCAAGGCCGGCCGCGCCTACCGGGCCGGCGAGAATCTGTCTCTCGAAGGGGCTGCTACGGGCAAGCGGACCTGGGAGGACTTCCTGACCGAGCGGCTGCGGTAGCACACCGGCCCATCGCGGTCGCGCCCTGTCCGACCTGGAAACAGCCTTAAAGGACACCTCGATGAGCGAGCCCGAGTTCGTCTACACGACCTACATCAACACCACCCCCGAGCGCCTCTGGCAGGGGCTGACCGACCCCGCCATCACCCGGCGCTGCTGGCGCGGGCTGGCCTTCGACTCGGACTGGAAGCCCGGCTCGACCGTGACCGTGCGCTACCCCGAGCACGACGTGACGATCGCCGACCCGGCCCAGGTCGTGCTCGAGTCCGATCCCGGCAAGCGGCTGTCCTACACCTGGCACACCTTCACGCCGGAATGGGCGGCGGTCAGCGGGTTCAGCGACGAACTCCTGGCCCGCTTCTCCGCCGAGCCCCGCTCCAAGGTGACCTTCGACCTCGAGGACCTCGGCGAGACGGTCAAACTGACCGTGGTCCACGACGACTTCGAGCCCGGCAGCGCCGTCCTGAAGGCCGTCACCAACGGCTGGCCGCGACTCCTGGCCGACCTCAAAACCCTCCTCGAAACAAGCTAGACCTGCTCGGTCAGGCGGGTCAGTAGTTCTCCGACGGCGTGGATGGTCCACATCAGGCCGAGGAGGCTGATGTCGCCCATTGAATTCGATCAAGGAGACGAATGTGATGAACGAAGCATGCATCAAGCGGGTGTCGATGGTCAGCACCGGATCGGTGTCGATCCACCCCGAGCACGTGTCCGCCACCCGCAAGCCGATGTACTGGTGGCTGTTCACCTCGCGTCGCTGGACCCGGCCACTGCCCATCAACGTCTACGTGATCGAGCACCGCGACAGGCTGGTGCTCTTCGACACCGGACAGGACCGCGCGTCGGTGACTGACCCCGGCTACTTCCCCGGCGGCATCACAGGGGTGATGTACAACCGGCTGGCCCGTTTCGACATCGGCCCCGAGCAGACCCTCACCGCCCAGCTGGCCGCCATCGGCTACGACATCGGCGATGTCCACACCGCGGTCATCTCCCACCTGCACCAAGACCACATCGGCGGCTTACGGGAGCTGACCGGCGCCCAGATCGTGATCAGCCGACGCGAGTGGGAGACCCTCGCCGAGCCGCAACCGGAACTGCGCGGCCTGCTGTCCTCCCACATCGACCTGCCCGGACTGCGCTGGCGCCGCATCTCTCCCGAGCCCCTTGCCGACCCTGCCCTGGCCCCCTTCACCACCGGCCATGACCTGTTCGACGATGGCAGCATGGTGCTGCTGCCCACCCCCGGCCATACTCCCGGGTCACTGTCGATGCTGGTCCGGAGCCCCGGCCGGACACCGCTGCTCATGGTCGGCGACCTGACCTACGACTCGGATCTGCTGGAGCGCGGCCAAGTGCCGGGCGTCGGTGAGAAGCGCAAGCTGGCCGGCACGACACAGATGGTCAACGAACTCCGCCTGCGGAATCCCGGCCTGGCGGTTCTGGCCGCCCACGACCCGGGCGCGGCCTCCAACCTGGCCGCCGCTGTCCACGCTCAGCTCTGAGCAAGAACAAGATCCATGCGACCGCGGAGGAACCTTAGCGCGGGTCAGGGGACTTCACTAGTTCGAACTCACCGTGACGCACACCCGCGAGGAAGGCTTCCCACTCATCGGGTCTGAAGGTGAGCGTCCCACCGGCCCGATCCTTGGTGTCCCGGACCTTGATCACAGTTTCGGTGATCGCGACCTCGACGCAGCTTGCGCCGTTCCCGCTAAAGCTGCTGGTACGCCAAGGGAGGTCGGAAACGTCAGGCTGCATCGCGACTCCTCTTAATCCAGATCTTCGCTCAGAGATGTGAGTAGTGCCGCCGTGTCCGAGGGGCTGAGCGCTACGGCGCGAAGATGCTCGAAAACCATGTTATGCCTGATTAGCTCAGCCTCCTCTTCGAGGAAAAGATCGCCGCCCATGCTGTCGATGTAGACGATGTCAGGGCCGATAGCGCCGAAGCGCAAGATGATGAAGCTGCCTGGCATGCCTGGATGCGCGCCGGCCTTGAACGGGACTACCTGGATCGTGATCTGCGGGTTACGTGCCTGGGTGGCTAGGTGGCGAAGCTGGTCGCGCATCACGGATGGCCCGCCGACACGGCGATGCAGCGCCGCCTCGTCAATGACTGCCCACAGGTGAGGGCTGTCTGGAACGGTCAGGAGCAGCTGACGATTAAGCCTGGCATCGACCCTGCGCTGTACTTGCTCCTCGGTTGCGGTGGGCAGGACTCCTGAAATGACCTCTCTGGCGTAGTCGGGCGTCTGGAGAAGGCCGGGAACGAAGATCGTCTCGAAGTTAAGGATCTCCCGTGCTTCCGCCTCGAAGTTGATGTACGCGGTGTACTGCTCGGTCAGGTCAGAGTCGGATGTGTGCAGCCAGCCTCGTTTCCCAGCGTCCTTCTGCAAGAGAACCAGTGCGTCACGATCGGCGCCCGTCACGCCGTAGGCGGTGAGGAGGGCTTGAAGGGTTCTGAGCTGGGGTTTGGTGCGACCAGTCTCGATGCGGTACAGGGTCGCGACGTTCACGCCGGTTTGGGCTGTGACGTCTTCCTGTGAGAGTCCGGCAGCCTCGCGGAGACGACGAAGCTCGGCGGCCAACCTGCGCATACGGACGGTAGGCGGCTGTCGTCTCTGCGGCACGTGGACATCATCGCGCATGTAGGGCTGGGCTTGCATCTTGGCCAACCTCTCGATTTATGCAAGGTATGCATCTAACTACCTTGCATTCGCAGGGTAGCGAGGTGCACACTGGGCGTAGTTGTAAGCCTCCCAGTCAGGCGCAAGCGATGTGGGCGGAAGCCGAGCTCTCTGGGCGAATCCGCAGCTCAGAGAGGCGGCTCCTCCGTGCCACGCATGCAGATGCGGCAAGCTTCGGGTCAGACTGGGATCGCCTTCGGAAGTAATGAATGCACGGTGGGCAGTTCCACAGCGACTGCGCACGGCAGCGAAGGGCGGAGCTGTGACGGCACTCATCCAGGTAGACGAAGAAGTCAGGCAGCCAGTACGAGCGGCGTTGGGACGGCGGATGGGGGGTTTGGAGTTGTCGGTGGTCCTCCCCTCAGGGCAAGAGCCGTTCATAGAGATCTCACGCAAGTCAGGACCCATGTGGGTGCGCGTGGCACATAGGGCGCGCAGCTGGGTCGTGACATGGGGGTGGCGGTGACCGGGCGCTTTCTCGCCGAGCTGGTGTTCCCGGGAGTGCCCAGTTCGGTGCCGATCGCTCGTCATTGCGTCAAGGGCGTTTTGAGAGCGGCGGGGCATCAAAACATGACCGGCGTGCAACTCGTGGTCAGTGAACTAGTTGCGAACGCCGTGATGCACTCGGCCTCGGGCCTGGCGGGCGGGCTGATCACCGTGGACATCCGAGCGATCGGCGACGGCCTGGCACGTATCGACGTGATGGACGACGGTGGGCTGACCGTTCCCCACGTGCGTGAGCCCAGCGAAATGGACTGCTCGGGCCGCGGCCTGCAGATCGTTGAAGAGACGGCGCTCCGCTGGGGCATCGGCGACAACGCTCTGGGCGGCAGGGTGACATGGGCGGAAGTGCTCACGACGGACGACTCCCGGTCCGGATACCGGATATGCCGGTCTATGCAGTGGAGATGTGATGGCGCCGCACGGGCAGACTGAAGGGGCCGGGTGGATCAGCCGGGGCGACCGGCCGCCTCGTTGCTTCAGTCCTCATGTAAGCCCGGCGACGTCCCACTGCGAGCCGTTGAAGTGGACCCTTCCGGACCGGTGGGCACCTGAGGGGCGTGTCCTGGAGTGGACATGCGGCTGCGACGGGGTCTTCTACGAACTGCGCCAAGCGAGCGGCCTGCAATTCATTCGCCGGATCCGCCGCGACGAGCACGGGGTTGAGGTGATCGAGGACAGCGAGCGGTGGCGCGCCGGAGTGGCAGCGGCGCAATGGAACGCCCTCCTGATGGGCCATCTCCGATGACGCGGCCCACAAGCGCGTACGGCGGATATCGTCCGCTTACGGATTGAGATCGATCAAGGTGTCACTTCATATATCGAGTACGACGAGCAAACCGGCCGCCATCTCAAAGGCACCGCCCACGACTTCTCCGCGCGACTGCTCGGCGGAGCGTGTGGAATCGCCGGTGCATTCTCCACCGTGGCCGCCCTGGCGACGTTCCTGCAGCACCTCCTCGAACCCAGCACCGGAAAGGGGTTCGGCGCCGACTGGGTCCAGGAGTCCCTTCAGGTCCGCACAGGCGACCTCCAACCGGCGCGGGGTCTGTCCTGGCACCCCGCCCCGGGCACCGATCCGACGAACGGCATCTACGTGCACTACGGCTTCACCGGCACCGGAATGTGGATCTCTCCCAAACAAGGCCGCTGGGCCGTCCTCCTGACCAACAAGCTGTACTACGGCCGCGACCGCCAACTACTGACCAACATCCGCAACGCCTTCCGCTCGCTGGCGTTCGCGTAGGCGGCATGGAAATCGATCACGGGACGAAGATGTGACCGACCCGCACCACCGATGGCCTACTTGATCTCGCGCTCGGCCGCGATAGTGAACATCTGCGGCCACTCCTCGATCCCCGGCGTCTCTTCAACACCGAAGATGGAGGCGGTGGCCGCTCTCGTACGCACAACACGCCGTGCCGCGGCGGTCGCATTCCGGTACATCCGCTACGTCGCGATAAGCCTAGATATCGAGCACTACCTGGCCTGCCCTACACCAATGCCCGAACCTGCTTATCGCAGCTAAACGAAGAGCATCGAATCTCGCATATAGATCAACGGCGTCAAGCCAACCTCGATCTTCCCGGCCAGATCATCTACTTCGAATATTATCTGCAAACAGAGTTTCTCTCCCTCCCATTGCGATCGCAGCCTCACTGCTCCTTCTCGGAAGATATCCAACTCTAACTGTCGATTATCGTTGAATATCTTAATGCGCACCGAACGACCTGGTATGTCATAGCTCAATTCGACCTGCTTTCCGCTCCCTTCCCAACTTATTACTCCGCCTATTTCGTCGCCCTCTAGAGGCTGCGGCTCTAGGCCCGCTGCCGCCAGTTCGGCCCGGTCCTCGACATCGAACTGCCGGTACGTCACCGCTACCTCCTGCAACCGCTTCACATTACCTATCGTCTTTACACGCGGACCCCACCCTACAACAAAGGCCGGACCGCAAGCTTGCCATTCGCTAGCCGGGTCGCAGCGCCATCTCCCAAGAGGTGACTTCTTCGGACGAGATGACGACTCTGGCAGCGGCCGCTCTCGGGCGCGCGCCATATGAATGGGTTTCGAAATCCGCAATGGCGAGCATCACCAGACACTGCACCCTATTTATGAGCCCCACACCCGCCTCTCCGGCTTGGATTTTTCCGGTATTGATCGCGTGAAGCATCGTTCGTTTCCTTCGCACTTCCGGCGTTTGGCGTGCCGGGCCTGGAGGCGGCTCCGGCCTCCAAAGGCCGCGAAGGTCAACAGGCAGACCTACTGTAGATGCGCGGTTAACTCGCGCTAATAGCTTCGCCCCCTCCTGTTATTCAAAGGGGGCGAAGCTTGGCCCGTCTCGTGAATTAGCTACTCAGCTGGCGGCTCATTGTTCTCGCGCGGAACGTCGACGAATCCGCGCACCAGGCGAGCAGCTCGGTGTCTTGTTTGCTGCGATAGGACATGCGAGCTAGCTATTTGCTCGAGCAGCTCGATAAATCGACGTTCTAGTACTACACCGCCCCTTGGATCATACAGTCTCTGCACCGCCTTTTCTGCCCAGTATGGGCTTTTGCCATTAAGTGCCATATATATAGCCTCCCCTAATGGTAGAGAAGAAGCTATACGACCGATTTCGCCTGTAAACCCGAGACGCCTGCTCATGTCCTCCAGCTTCTCCATCAGCTCTTGTTGGCTAATTTCCAGCAGGGTTAGCCACGTGATGGATATGCGTTGTTCCAGTGATTCCGCAGTTGTGCCTGGCCTACCGATCGCCCAGAACCCTCGGGCCGTCGTCCCTATCCATATGCCTGATTCTGTGATTTGCACGAGTGGCGCCCATGTTAGCGGTCCATGGCTGGCGCCCGGCGAGTGAACCCAGAGTTCACTCGGGACCTTCGACATAACTTCGCGAAATGGCGACCGTTGATTATTCAAGTGCTACCAATCGCCCCACGTAGAGGTGTGTTTGACTTCGTATCCATATTGCTTCATGAATTACTCGAACTGCTTAAGTATTTCAGGCGTCCATTGTCCGCCGTAGTGACCTGAGTGCTCGTTGGTATAGATGGTGTTGCCGGGCCCTCGCATCATTCTAACGCCTACTATATTCTCGCCCTTGGCTCCCAGCACTTGGCGGATGTAACTGTGCCCTAACGAGAAGCTCTTCCACTTCTTGCCTAGCACTCCGAACCTCTTCGTGACCCGGATCGAAGACGAAGTCTCGGCCTGCCACCGTCCGCAGGTTATCGAAAGCTTTAATCGAGGTCGCTCGACTACTTACCTCGATAACGCCTCTATCTGGACCGGTACCTTTGAAGGCCTTATTACCTCTAATTGGACCGCCAGGGAAGACAACCGGTGCACCCGTGTAGGGTGAATCGGGGTTACCCGCACCCGCGAAATAGCCTTCCAGATACGCTTCCGTATCGTCGCCATATCGGATGCATTTTTCGTAGTCCGACGCCTTTGCGCACGGCGCGGACGATTGCCGTCACCTCACGCAGAAGCCCCGCCAGGACAGCCGGCGGGGCTTCATTTTTTGCTGCCCCAAACAGCGCAGCAGTTACGTTCTAGTCACCCAGAAACCACAGATAGAGGTGTGATCTACTTTCTACCTCCAAACAGAGTCGTTCGATCTCTGCCACCGAATCTTCCCCGAGAATCTCGCGGACGGACTGGTTAGCGATTTCCTTACGCAGCCTTTCGGCCTGTCGCGAATTGAACATTGTGTCCGCATAGGGCAGCAAGCTACCCAAGAACGGAAACTTGTCTTCATCTATGTGCTGGAGCGTCGCTATCCAATCCATCCTGCAGGATCCGCGCAGCACGATTTCGCCACTCTCCGTGCGCACCTGGACATTGATCATAGTTACCTCGTCAGTCCGGGTGGACGCTCTCGACCTCGCCGCCCCGCACCCATACGGCGATGTTGAATAGAGCATTCCCATCCGCGTCATAGCCGATCGGGTGGCGGCTCTTGATGTAAAGGACATGTCGATGTGCGGAACCGGTGCCGAGATTCATGTTGTCCATCGGTTTTTTCATCGCCAGCCTGGCCCAGTTACGGACGTGGTCGGGTGTAACCCAATCCTCGAACTTGGACTTACCTTCCCATTTCCAGGAATCCGGGTGGTTCGGATCATGCCTCGGGAGGATGTGCTCATCCATTACCTTATCTGAGATGGCCCCATTCCCGCAGTTGTGAACGAGGACAGGAGCGGCGCCCGCGAGCACATAGTACGTGTGGAGGTCTGCGACCGTGAGGTTGTGGACGCGCTGCTGTGTGGTCCATCGCTGGATCGCCTTGACCTGGACCAGAGTGCCCGCCGAGGTGCGCAGCAACATGCCGGCTCTCAGGTTGGTCGCCGGTATCCATTGGTTGAGGTCGGCCACCCAGAAGGGGTGCATGTCCGTGGCGACGACGATCCCGTCCTGGCCTTCCTCCTCCGATTCGTCTCCGCTGTCAACGGTGATCTGGACGAGGTTCTTATCACCCTCTCCGATGATGAGAGCGATGACGGGCTTGGCCGTGGTTTCGCCAGTTTCCGGATCTGTGGCGAGCACTTCGTCGCCGACTTCGATTTCCGAGATCGGTTTGGTTGAACCGTCGGCCATCAACACTTCCGTGTCCGGCGTGAAACTGTTCTTGCAGCGCATCAGCTTGGCGATGAACTTGCCGGAGTCGCCGCCAATGGGTACGAGTCCGACCAGCCCCCATATCGCCCCTTCGGTGTCCCCCTCGTTCAGGCTCTTGATGGCGAGGGCGATGTCGGCCGGAGTACCGACGACGGGAAGATAGCTAAGGAATTCGAGTTCCTTCTCGCCGGGAGGCCGCCCGTTTCTCGTGTCTCCGTCCAGAGATATTCCGGCGCGAGCTGCCTCCCACGCATCGATTTCGCCGTCTTTGTTGTCGTCCTTCATCGCCGGGCTGTAACTCGGATGGGCGTGGGAGACGGGAATTCTCTTGCCCTCGGAGCCTGGGTTGCATTCGATGCTGGCGTTGTCCCAGCAATCAGACGGCTTGTAATCCGGGTTGTGCCATGGACGCGGCTCATGGCCGTCGACCTCGATGCCGGTGATGGGGTTGCCGCCGGTGAACGCGTAGCGGTTGCTGGTCCAGGGATCGAGGCCGAGGCTCAGGTCGTCGAGGGCGCCGTTGTAGCTGTCGAGGTTGAGGAACCTGTTGAGATTGGGGTTGTAGTCGCGGAACCCCATGTCGTACATGCCGGTGGAGTTGTCCCAGCGCTTGCCGTTGAAGCGGTAGGGGTTGTACTCCTCCTTGGCCGTCGGATCGACGGGGTCGGGCTTGTCAACGCCGGTGAAGAGCTTGTCGTCGTTCTTGCCGTAGGCGGTGTAGCCGTAGGTCGCCCGGGTGTCACCGGCGTCGCTGGTGATCTGCTCGACGTCAGAGTGGGCGTTGTAGCCGTAGTAGGAGTTCTCCTCCGTACCGTCAGCGTTGACCTTCACCTGCGACAGTCGCTCGCCCCACGGGCTGTATTGGAAGGACTTGGTGAGCTTGCCGGCCACCTCCTCGTCCAAGACCTCACCGGACAGGCCGAGGTAGGAGTAGGTGGTGGTCTTGGCGTTGGCAGTGCCTTCCTTCTCGGTCTTGCTGGTGGTGCGGTCGATCGGGTCGTAGGTGTAGCTGGTGACGGTGTTGGTGGTGCCGTCGGCGCCGAGCTTTTCGTGCCGGGTGACATGGTCGAAGCCGTCGTAGGTGTACTTCTCCCACGTCTTGCCGCCGCCCTGGATGGTGCGCAGCCGCCCGTAGGGATCGTAGGTGTACGTCGAGGTCTGGCCGCCGCTGATGGAGGTCATCAGGCGGTTGCGGTCGTAGGTGAAGGTGGTCTTCTTGCCGAGGACCTCCTCCTCCCAGACGTTGCTGTTGGGGTCGTGGGAGTAGGTCTCGGTCTCCGCGGTGCCGCCGCCGGTCGGGGTTTTGACGGTCTTGGCGATGCGGTCGCGGGGGTCGTAGGTGTAGGCGTAGGTGTGGTCGAGGTAGGCGCCGGGGTTGTCGGCGTTCTGGATCTTGGCATGGTCGCTCACGCGGTGCAGGTTGCCCTGGTAGCCGATCGTGTGCTCGGCCACGACGGTGGCGTTGGGCTTCTTCTCGATGGAGTGGCGGAGCACGCCGGACAGGAAGTAGTCGTAGGTGGCGGTGTTGCCGTTGGCCTTGGTCTCAGTCAGGCGTTCGGCGCGGGGGGTGTAGGTGTAGCGGGTGGTCTTCGGCGCGGTGTCGGTGGCCGACTTCTTGTTGACCACCTCATCCACCAGGTCGCGGACGTCGTAGCGGTAGGTGGCGACCGTCTTGTCATGCGTGCGTGTAGTGACGGCGCTGTTTTCGTTGTAGAGGTAGCCGGTGGTGTTCTTGGTCGTCCAGGTGCCGTCCTGGTCGACCTTTTCCAGGATCTGCTCGATCTGGTTGAGGTTGGTGTAGGCGATGTCCCACAGGTCGATCTTCGCGGTCGGGGAGGCGTCCTTGATCTGGGTGAGGTTGGCGTTGGCGTCGTAGGTGTAGGTGAAGTCCGTCTGTTCGATGTCGGTGTCGCCGGCGTTGTCGCGCACCAGCTTGACCGCGTCGGCCGCGACGGTGCCGTTGGCGTCGTCGGTGAGGGTGACGCTGTGGGTGGTGCCGGCGGTGAAGGTGTAGCTGCCGAGCTCGACCCAGGTGCCGGGGGTCTGGGTCTGGTCTCGGGTGACGTTCGCCTCGCCGCCCTGGTGCTTGACGGTGTACTTGGCGTTGGTGGCCGTCGCCCCGGACGGGTACTGCACCTGCACCTTGTACGTGCCATCGGTCGGGGTGGTCAGGTTCCAGGTGAAGTTGCTGCTGCCGGTCCCGGCGGGGGCGGTGGCGTAGTCGTAGCCGACGAAGCCGGTGGCCGCCTCCACCTGGGGGCCGACGATGTTCGACGCGGAGGTGCCGCCGGAGGCGAGGGTCCACGTGCCGGTGGTGGTGACCTGGCCGGTGTCGGAGTTGTCGCCGAGGACGACGTCCAGGCCGAGCGGGACGCCATCGTCGGAGTGGGTCTTGAGTTTGCCGTCGGGGTAGTAGTCCCAGTCCAGCGCCCGCTGGGAGGAGCCGCCCGCGGAGGTGACGGTGCGGTTGGTCTGCAGGCCGAGGTCGTTGTACTGGTAGGTGGTCTTGATGTCCCACGGGTCGGTGGTGGTCTTGGACCAGCCGTTGTCCCAGTACGACATGGTGGACACGTTGCGGATCGTCTGCCCGTGCGAGGGCGGGTGGGAGATCTCCTTCAGCCGGGAGACCGCGTCGTAGGCGTACAGGACGCTGTCCGGGGTGTTGTAGACCGGGTCGTCCTTGTCGAAGGGGTAAATCTGCTCAATGGGGCGGTTCAGCTTGTCGTAGCGGGTCTCGGCGATGAAGTCGCCGGGGTCGTCGGCGGTTTCCACGCCGCGCGGGGTGATGGTCTTGGTCTTGTTGCCGACCTCGTCGTAGGCGAACTGGGTGATGACGTACTTGATGACGCCGTCGGTCGCAGCGTGCGGGACCTTGGTCTGGGACTGACTCAAAAATGAGGTTGAGGCACCCCAGGTAATCCTGGGTGGACGCGGTTCACGGTCGTCTGGCCCGTTCCGGGGTCGCCTGCGCGTCCATACGCGACGCAGGCTGTGGGAAGGGGCGTCACGCGTGCCACGCTTGCGATGAAGGGGCATCGGGTCGATCTCACCGATGCTTCGGAGCGGCTTCTCGAACAAGCGTAAGTTCCGCAAGGGCAAACTCGTCGAACGCCCCGAGGACGAAGCCGGTTGAAGGCATTGCGGGTCTCCGGGCTGGCGATCCGGGTGTAGAGCTTCATGGTCACCGAGATCTGCGAGTGCCGGAGGATGCGCATCGCCACAACGCGGGTGGACACCGAGGGCCGCCGGCACTGAGACGCGGGTGTGGCGAGTGTCGCGGGCGCGGATGCGGAGCTCGGTGGTGCTTCGGCGACGACTAAGCGCCGCGTGGTGGGCCTGCCTTGATGCGCTGGACGAGCTGCTCCATGGAGCCTCGGTATCCGTGGAGGTGCTCCAGCCACCAGGTGGCGCCCGCGTCGGCGTAGGGCTTCACCGAGGAGCCGGGCTCGAAACCAGATGTGATGGCTCCGCGAGGTCACCGAGGATGGCGACGTCGATGCCGTAACGCATATCCCCACCCAAGCACTCGGCACCGACAGTTCCCGGTACTCTGCCGGACGTGCGGCGAGTGATCACGTCCCGAATGGCATGGCTGGCGTTTTCGGCCGCGGTAGTGGCAGCGACGGTCGCTATGATCATGCGTTCTCGGCGGCGGGAGTCGGCACGGCGTTCAGTCCTGCAGGACGAGGCGGATTCCTCGTTTCCCATTCAGGTCCCGGCAGAGAGCGGACCTGTATCGCAGTGGCCTCCAGCTCCGATTCTCGGCACCCCGACCGCGGAGGAACTCAAGCGCCATGCCACCGCCGGGCCTTCTGTTTTCGACCGCCTCGCGTCTTCCGCTGTCTTCCGAAGCCGCGAGCCGAGGAAACCCCTGGACAATGCCGCTCGGCGCCGCCTCACCCGCTGGGGTGGGGCCGGGCTGGCGCTTCTCCTGCTGGCTGCAGGGGCTCAAGCCCTTGAATCCGCGGTCTTCTCCAAGGGGACGGGGGTGGAGGCTGTCGGGTACCCATATGAGATCCAGCAGGAGCCATGTGACGAGACCGCCGCCGGTCTCCGCGTCACCTGCTTGTACGAGGTCTATGAGCTGAGGAATGTTCCGGACCGTGATTACGTCCCTCAACCCACTCGAGACGGGGAGACGCAAGGGGTTGCCCCGACTCATGAAGTGACCGCTGACGCGGACTGCCGACCCCAGAGTGCCGAACCACGCGTACGGGAACTCAGCGCGAAAGTGACGCGCGCCGTGAACCGGCAGTGGCGGCGGATCGAGGCGTGGCTGAAGACCAACGCCCCCAGAACTCATCGCACACTCGGCAAGCCCGGAAAGGCGGGGAGTATTGCGGCGGCCGAGGCGGAGATGGGCTTGCATTTCCCCGATGACCTGCGGGCGTCGTTGCTGCGGCACGATGGGACCGTCTTCGTGAAGGACACGTGGGGCTTCGGCTTCCTGGGCGACTCGAATTTGAGCGTCCGGCAGATCCGGGACACGTGGCGAGGGCTGTGCGAGATCGACGGAGAAGACGACGGTGGTGGAGAACTCTCCGATCCGCGAACGGAGTGGTGGGACGGGCGAATGGTGCCCTTCGGCGCCAACGGGTCGGGCGATCATCTCGTGGTCGATTCGGTGAAGCGTGACGTCGGCGACACCGATCACGAGGGCAGTATGAGCTTCACGCCCGGAGGGATACGGATCCGTTCGTACTACGCCCTGCTCAAAGCCACCGCCGACGCCCTGGAGACCGGCCGTTCCATCGGCTACTGGAAGCCCAAGGTGGTCGCTGGTGAGGTCGACTGGGAGGTCCTCTGAGCCGGAGCCGGCAGCGCGTCAACTCGGCGGCGATGGATGCACGATCGTCCGGCCAGGCACGGCAGCGCGGCTAGGGTTGGCTGGATCTTGACTGAGAGAAGGTGTTTGGCATGCGGGAAATCCTGGTCTCCCTTGCTGCCTTACTTGTCGTGAGCGGATGCTCGGCCGCGCCCGCCGCGGAGACCTTCGGCACCTCCCCGCCCGCACCATCCGCTCAACCGACGCCCGAGGATACGACGAGTCCAAGCCCGCCGCCGCGGAGCTCCGCCACGCCCGGTCCGCGACCGATATCCCGGGAACAGGCCGCGAAGCGGTACCTGGCGATCGTCAAGCCGTACAACCTCGCGCTCGAGCGGCTGGAGACGGCCATCAACAGCGGCCGGCCGGCGACGACGCTCAGGACGCTCGCGGCCAGAGTCGCCTCGGCGAATGAGACGCACATGCGCGGGCTGCGGAGCGTCCGATGGCCCTCGGCCGCACGCATGCCGATCCGGCAACTCATCGCCGAGTCCGCCAGGGCCCAGGACTCCTGGCACCGTGCCGCGCGCGCGGGCGCCCGCGATGGAGTGATCCAGCACGTGTTGCAGGCGGCAAAGCACGACGGATCGGCGGCGGCCGGAAAGATCCGCCGGCTTCTCGATCTGGGCAAGTATGACGAGCGCGACTACGCCTGACGGTGACCGCTGCAGCCCTGGCGGCTGACCAGCACCGATAGAACGACAGGGTGCCGGTATGGCGGTGCCGGCGGATCAGCAGTGTGGACTGCCCTGCCTGGTGCCCGTCGGGAGTGTCGTCGGCCAGTATCTCGATCATCGCCCAGTCGTAGTGGCGTTCGCCCTTCCGGGAGCTGGTACGGCTGCGCGTACGCCGCCGCCTGCCCGGGCAGCATCACCCGGGGAGCGTCGGCGCGCCTGGTCTCGGTGGTCATCTGGGACATCAAGCCAACATTGATGGCCAACAGGCGTTGACACAACTTGGAAGGCATTTTACGTTATGCCTACAGACGTTGACCAACACGCGTTGACCTTTGCTTCAAGGAGGCCGCCCCATGGCCGGAATATCACTCCCCGTCGCCGACCCCAACGCCACGCACACCGCCGACGTGCTGGTCGTGGGCGCCGGCCCAACCGGACTGCTGCTCGCCGGTGACCTTGCCGAAGCAGGCCTGTCCGTCACCCTCGTCGAGGCCCGCCCGCGCAAGATCAGCAATCTGTCCCGCGCCTTGGTCGTGCACGCCCGCGTGCTGGAGCAGTTCGACGCCCGCGGGATCGCGGAAGAGGTGGTCAGGATCGGGCATCCCATCAACCGGCTGGCCTTGTTCGAGCGGGGTGAACTCGACCCCTCCCGGCTGCCCAGCCGCTACCCGTTCGTCTTGTTCCTCCCGCAGTACGAGGTGGAGCGAGTGCTGGAGCGGCGGGCCCGGGAGGCCGGGGTCGTCTTCGTGTACGACACCAAGGTCGTCGGCGTGAACCAGGACGCGAACGGTGTCACGGCCAGCGCGGTCGCCGGCAGGGACGCGGATCCGGACGGCCCGTTCACCACGTTCCGCGCTTCGTACCTGGTCGGGACCGACGGCGTGCACAGCTCCATCCGGTCGGCGATCGGCCTGTCGTTTCCCGGCAAGTCGATTCTCAGCTCGTTGATCCTGGCCGACGTCAAGCTCGGTCAGGCGCCGGATCGGCCGTTCACGGTCAACGCCGTCCCGGACGGGTTCGCGCTGCTCAGCGAGATGGGGGACGGCATGTACCGGGTGACCGGTTGGAACCGGCGCCATCAACTGCCCGACGACGCGCCGCTGGACGTCGAGGAGATCAAGGAGTTGCTGCGGCTCAACTTCAACACCGACTACGGCATCACCGAGGTCCGCTGGATGTCGCGGTTCCACAGCGACGAGCGGCAGGCGCCCGCGTACCGCGTCGGCCGGGTCTTCCTGGCCGGTGACGCCGCGCACGTGCATTCCCCGGCGGGTGCGATGGGCATGAACACCGGGCTGCAGGATGCCGCCAACCTCAGCTGGAAGCTGGTGGCCGTGCTGCGTGACGGGGCCCATGACCGGCTGCTGGACACTTACCAAACCGAGCGGCACGCCGTCGGCAAGATCGTGCTGCGGATGAGCGGGATGCTGGTGCGTGCGGCGCTGCTGCACGGGTTCGTCGCCCGGACACTGCGCGCCGCAGCCGGAACAATCCTCAGCACTGTCCGCCCGCTGGCCGACAAGGCGGCCGCCATGATCTCCGGGGTCGGCATCGCCTACCGGGCTCCGCGCGGCGCGC
Organism: Nonomuraea basaltis; assembly: GCF_005893125.1. Taxonomy (GTDB): domain Bacteria; phylum Actinomycetota; class Actinomycetes; order Streptosporangiales; family Streptosporangiaceae; genus Nonomuraea; species Nonomuraea basaltis. Next base: position 104,194 of record NZ_VCJS01000008.1, read on the forward strand.
ACAAGCTGACCGGACAGCGCGCCCCCGACGTGCGGCTGGCGGAAGGACGGCTGAACGAGCTGCAGCGCGGCGGCAGGTTCGTGCTGATCACGCCCGCCGGGCAGACGACGGACGTGCCCGTTCCCAACCAAGTGGTTCGCGCGCATTGGGCCGGTGACCGCCGCACCACGGCCCTTGTCCGTCCCGACGGCTACCTTTGCTGGGCGACGGAGAAGCCGAACGACGGAGCCGCTCTCCGAGCCGCGCTGAGCGCCTGGGCGGGCCCTCTCCCCGAGGCTGCGTGAACCTCCAGCGCTCGCATAGTTCGGCGCCCATGGGACCGGCCCGCATCGCGACGATTCCCCACCCTGGACGCCACTCGATCTTCCGTACGGTCACCTCCAGACCAGCACCTGCGTCCGGAACGGAACGCCCAGGTGCTCTTCGGTGACTGCCTGGAACCCGGCGAGTTCCTTGTGCTCATCGTAGGCGTCAACGGTGACTTGTTGACGAGCGCGTCGAGGCCCGCGGAGGATCTTGTGGAAGCCTGTGAACGGACGTGAATGAGAACAGAGCGCCGGTCGTGCCTTCTTGACGACGATCGAGTCCGGAACCAGCTTCTCCAGGTCGTCACACCCCTTGTCAGCACCCCTTGGTCGGGCGCCCTTCTCCTGGTGAGGAGTCTAGGAACAGCCGATGCGCTGAGATCGCTGGACCGTCCGTGTACGCGATTGCTGCCGTCTGACTCGAAGTGTTGCAGGTATTTGCAAAGAATGTTTAGCTTTGGGTGTTCTCCGCCCCATCTGCCACGACGGTCACACAGCGCCACGACCCAAGCAGCCGCCGATGGTGTTGCCGTATGACACGAACCCGCTCGGCGACCTGCGACGCACTGCCCTCACGCCTTGGAGGAGCCGTATGTCCGCACGCCCGCGCTTACACCGGTTCGTCACGATCCTGCTCGTCCTGGCCGGGATCGCCGCGCTGACGGTGAGCACCGCCGGCGCCGCACCGGCCGGACGGCCGGCCAGTGTCCGGGCGGCTCAGCCCAACGTGGTCGTCATCATGGTCGACGACATGAACGTGTTCGCCCTGCAGTACCTGAACAACGTACGCTCGCTCCTCGCCGAGCCGGGAACGACGTTCGACAACAGCGTCGTGTCGTACTCGTTGTGCTGCCCCTCTCGCGCGACCTTCCTGACCGGCCAATACGCGCACAACCACGGAGTGCTGGACAACGCGCCGCCCGACGGCGGATACGAGAAGCTGCCCGCCGCGGAGACGCTACCGGTGTGGCTGAGCCGGGCGGGCTACGACACCGGGCACGTCGGCAAGTTCCTCAACCGCTATGGCCGGGCCGACCCCACCGAGATCCCGCCCGGCTGGGCCGAGTGGTACGGCTCGGTGGACCCGAGCACCTATCGCATGTGGGGCTACACGCTCAACGAGAACGGCGTGCTGCGCACCTACGGCACCCCCGATGTCGAGGATCCCGCGCTCTACCAGACCGATGTCTACGCTCGCAAAGCCGTCGACTTCATCCAGCGCAAGGCGCCGGCCGACAAGCCGTTCTTCCTGTCCTTCGCGCCGCTGGCGCCGCACGGCGAAGGCGGGCTGGAGTCGCCGCAGCGCAACCCCCGGCCGGCCCCCAGGCATCTCGGCGCCCTGGACGATGTGACGCTGCCCAAGCCGCCCAGCTTCGACGAGGCCGACGTCTCAGACAAGCCGGCGGCCGTCCGCAACAGGCCCCGGATCGGTCCGGCGGCCGAGCAGCGCATGCAGAATGTCACGCTCAAGGGCCGTCTGGAGTCCCTGCTGGCGGTGGACGAGGCGGTCGCCGACATCGTGGGAGCTTTGCGCGAGTCGGGCGAACTCGACGGCACCCTCATCGTGTTCACCTCGGACAACGGCTGGATGCAGGGCGAACATCGCATCCGCAGCGGCAAGGTGGTCCCATACGAGGAATCCATCCGGGTACCGTTGATCATGCGAGGGCCCGGCCTTCCGGCCGGCCGGCATGTCAAGACGATCGCGGCCAACATCGACCTCGCACCGACCATCCTCGACGCCGCAGACGCGCCCGCCGGGGTCGTCCTCGACGGCCGCTCCCTGCTGCCGATCGTCGATGACACCACTGCGATCGCCCGCGGCATCGTGATCGAGAACGGCCCCAAGACCAACGGCAGCAACTGGTACGTCGGCCTGCGGGCGGCGAGATGGAAGTACATCGAACACTCCACAGGCGAGCTGGAGCTGTACGACCTGCAACGCGACCCCTATGAGCTGACCAGCGTCCACGCCGACCCGCGCTACGCCGGCACGCGTCAGGCCCTCGCCCAGCGGCTGGCACAGCTGCGCGCCTGCGCGGGCGCCGCATGCCACCGATGGACTCCCGTCCCCGCGCCGAGGCCCTGAGGGGAAGTGCCCGTCGACAAGGCGCCGTGCCGACGCACCGCATTTCGATGACAAGCGGGGACGTGCCCACTCGCGGGTGCGCCCCTGTCATCGTCTCGCCCGGCGGGAGGTCACTGCGGTCCGTTGCCCCTGGGCATGCTGGTCACGATCACCTCACCGCTGAACCGATCGCAGCACACCGCGAATCCATCGCGGGCCAGGGCGGCATGCAACGCCAGCTGGACCGTCGCGTGGGCCTCGCGCAAGTACCGGGTCTCAGTGGCCAGCGGCTGCGCCGCCGATGCCCACGACACCACCACTCCGCGGCCGGCCTCGTGCGCGAGCACCAGCCCCTTGGTGAGGGCCGGCGGCGTCGCTTCGGCGGCGAATCCGGCCCGCAGCAGTGTCGCGCGGACGCGTTGGACCAGCAGTTCCCCATCGCGCTCTGACATGGTGTGCTTCCTCCCATCACGCCTGGCTGTTGCCCCTGCCCCTGCAGAGCGCCGTTTATCGGGGCAGATCGTCGGCCGGACCGATGCCCGCAGCCCCCCACGCGATTGAGCGGCAGAGTCGGGTGAGTCAGTCACCTGGGCAGGAAGTCACGCAGGTGCGCCAGCACCACGTCCGGGCGTTCCTCGGCCAGGAAGTGGCCGCAGTCGGGGATCTCCGCGCCGGTCACGTCACGGGCGTAGTCCCGCCAGATGTCCAGCACCGGCACCCTGCTGGGCAGCCCGGCCGAGCCCCACAGGGCGAGCACCGGCATCTCCAGCCGCCTGCCGGCCTCCCAGTCGGCGTCGTCGTGCTCGGCGTCGTGGGGGAAGGATGCCCGGTAGTCGTCGAACCCGGCGCGCAGCGCCCCCGGCCGGGAGAACGCCTTGAAGTACTCCTCGACGTCGAGTTCCGCCCGGCGTACCGTCCACTTCTCGAAGAAGTAACCCAGGTAGCCCCGCACGTCCGCGCTCGCGAGCCGTTCCGGCAGGTCGGGCTGCAGGTGGAAGACCCAGTGCCAGGTGCCGAGCGCCAGGCCGGTCGTCATGTCGAACCTGCGCCACATCTCCCTGGTCGGGATGATGTCCATGACGACCAGGCGCTCCACTTCGGCGGGATGGTCGAGTGCGTAGCGGTGCGCGACGCGGGCGCCCCTGTCGTGCCCGGCCAGGGTCAACGTCGTGTGGCCGAGCGAGCGCGCGAGGGCACGGATGTCCGCCGCCATCGTGCGCTTGTCGTAGCCAACGGTGGGCTTGTCGGTCAGGCCGTAGCCGCGCAGGTCGGGGGCGACGACCGTGAAGTGCTCGGCCAGCCCGGGGATGATCCGCCGCCAGCAGTGGCTCGTCTGGGGCCAGCCGTGCAGCAGCATCAGCAGGGGGCCGTCGCCCTCGATGAGGTAGTGCATGCGCAGGCCGTCGAGGTTCGCCGTCCGTGATTCCGCCATTGGTAACTCCATGATGTGGTTACAGGTTCTCGCATCATAGAGTGAAGGCATGAACTGGGTGTGGTACGGGGGTCGGTCGAGCCTGGACCTGGTCAACACCTACCGCGACCGCAAGACCGGGGGCCAGGAGACACTGCGGGAGCCGGTCGACCTGGCCGCGTGGCTCGCCGCGGCGGGCCACGTCGGGGCCCGCGCCGACGAAACGCTGCTGGCCGAGGCGCGCGCACTGCGTGACGCGATCAGTGGCTGCGTCGACGCCGCTCTCACTGGCTCCGCCCCAGCGCCGGGCGATCTGGAGCGGGTCAACCGCTGGGCCGCGCGGCGGCGGACGGCTGTGCTCCAGCTCGCCCCCGACCTCTCCCTGGTACGGCCGGTTCCGCCCGACATCGCCGAGGCGGCGCTGGCCGAGATCGCCCATGACGCGGTGGAGTTGCTCGGCGGCGACGAGCGCGGCCAGATCCGCGTGTGCGCCAGTCCCACCTGTGGCCTGCGTTTCACCGACCGGTCCAACGCGGGCAAGCGGCAGTGGTGCTCCATGCGCCGGTGTGGCAATCGCGAGAAGGTGCGCCTGCACCGGGCCCGCCTCAAGGACGCCTGACGTGCGCCGCCTCGCCGATCCCTCATCGGGCTCACCGTGCTGTGATACCGGTGAGTGCCGCCGCATCGTCTTCGCCGAAACCTGACACGCGCACCTTGATCCGGCGGGCCTACCCCCAAAGTGAGGGCATGGGTTGGCAACGTTTGGCGCTCAGCGAGAACAGATCCTGCGAGACCGAGTCGTGCAACTCCCTGGCGATCCTGGTGCGCTCGAGCCGCCGCGCCTGCGCCCCGGCCAATTCCCGTTCCACTCGGCCGGCCGCCACCAGACGCTCGGCCATCACGTTGAAGCCCTCCTCCAGGCGGCCGATCTCGTCACCGGCCGAAACGGGCACCCGAGACGTCAAGTCGCCGCCGGCCATGATCGCCGGCTTCCTATTGCCGTTCCTTCACTGATCGTCAAGGCACTGGTCACGGACCGGGTGCCGCGTCGTCACCGATCCGCCGCGCGGAAGTCATGGCGGACCGCCATGATCTCGGCATGTTCGTGTCACGCCTTGCCCAGTTAGCCCGCCGTACCGCCGGAATCGCCGGAATCGCCGTACTCGCGATCACCACCGCCACTACCGCGGCGAACGCCGACGCCACCGCTGCCTCGGACGTGCCAGACCGTCAAATCAGGGTCGCTTCCTTCAACATCCACCACGCCCAGGGCGTGGACGACAAGCTCGACCTGCAGCGGGTCGCCGATGTGATCCGCACCGGCGGGGCCGACATCGTCGGCCTGCAGGAGGTCGACCGGCATTGGTCGGAGCGGAGCGAGTTCGCCGACCAGGCGTCCTGGCTGGCCGAGCGGCTGCACATGCACGTGGTCTACGGTGCCAACCTCGACCTCGACCCGCTCACCCCCGGCGCGCCGCGCCGTCAATACGGCACCGCGATCCTGTCCCGGTACCCCATTCTCGACTGGGACAACACCCTGCTGCCGCGCTACGACGGACACGAGCAGCGTGGCCTGCTGCGGGCCCTGGTCCAGGTGCGCGGGGTGCGCGTGCAGGTGTTCAACACCCACCTCCAGCACAACAACGCCAACGAGCGCCTCGAGCAGGTGCGCGCCATCCAACCGCTGGTCGCCCCGCGCGAGGAGCCGGTGGTGCTCACCGGGGACCTCAACGCCAGACCCGACGCGCCGGAGATCCGCGCCCTATCCGAAAGTCTGACCGACGCCTGGCCCCGGGCGGGCGCCGGGGACGGCTACACATACCCGGTGGCGGTCCCGAGCGCGCGCATCGATTACGTGTTCACCTCAGCCGACGTCCGGGTCAAGTCGGCCACGGTCGCAACGAGCGACGCCTCTGACCATCTGCCGCTGTTCGTGGACCTGCTGGTGGGCCGCCGCGCCTGACCGATGGTCGAGCCGTCCAGTACACCGGAAACGGGTGCTGGGCGGCTCCTGTTTGGTGCGGGCCGGATAGCAGAGATCCCGGCGTGCTTGACGGAGGGCAAGGCGCCCGCACTGCGCCGACGGCGTACCATTCCTGGCCTCTTGGGGAAAGCGTCATGTTCGCGCCAACCGGGGGACGCCTGATGGTCGGCCGCGATCGCTGCGATGGCGGGGTGAACCACCTTGCTCATCCTCTGCACCGTCGCGGCTTCCTCACCGGCATCGGCACCGTCGCGGGCTTGGCCGCTCTCAGCCAGGTGCCGCTCGAAGGCACCGCGCTCGCGGCGCCCCGCCTGCGCGGCGGCGAGCACCCGTTCAAGCTCGGCATCGCCTCGGGCGACCCGACGCCCGGCGGCGTGGTGTTGTGGACCCGCCTCGCGCCCGATCCGTTCAGCCCCGACGGCGGCATGCCGAGCCGCCCAGTGCCGGTCGACTGGCAGCTCGCGCTGGACGAGAACATGCGGAAGGTCGTCAAGCGGGGCACCGTGTCGGCGCTACCCGAGCTAGCGCACTCGGTGCACGTCGAGGTGGACGGACTGCAGCCGGAGCAGCAGTACTACTACCGCTTCCGCTACCGCGACGACGTCTCCGACGTGGGCCGTACCCGCACCGCGCCCCTCGAGCACGGCCGGCCGGACTCGCTGACCTTCGCCTTCGCCTCCTGCCAGGACTGGACGCACGGCTTTTACTCTGCGTACCGGAGCATGGCCGAAGAGGATCTCGACCTGGTGATCCACCTCGGTGACTACGTGTACGAATACGGCGTGCCCGCCGACGGCGGCATGCGCAAGACCCCGACGCCGGACGCGCTGCGCGAGGGCCCCCGGGACCTCGACCGCTGGCGTATGCAGTACGCGCTCTACAAGTCGGACCCGGACCTGCAGCGTGCCCACGCCCGGTTCCCATGGCTGGTCACCTGGGACGACCACGAGGTGGCCAACGACTACGCCGGGGCGCATGGCCCGATCGACGCGAACCGCGCCGCCGCCTACAAGGCGTGGTACGAGCACCAACCCGTGGGTCGCCGGTCACTCCCTCACACGGACGGCTCGCTGAACCTCTACGGCCGATCCGGCTGGGGCCGCCTGGCGCAGATCGACCTGCTGGACACCCGGCAATACCGCAGCGCGCCGCCGTGCGGCTGGGGGGAGGCCCCTTCGTGCGAGGCCGGCAACGACCCGGCCAAGGGCACCATGCTCGGCGCGACGCAAGAGAGGTGGCTGCTGGACGGGCTGCGCGCGTCGAACGCCCGGTGGAACGTGATCGCGACGAGCGTGATGATGGCCCGGCTGGACCACGACGGCCCGACCGGCGACATCATCTGGCACGACGCCTGGGACGGCTACCCGGCCTCGCGCAAGGCCATCACCGACACGTTCGTCTCGGCCAAGGTACGCAACCCCATCCTGGTCGCTGGGGACTGGCACTCGACGTTCGTCAGCGACATCCACCAGGACTTCGACCGGTCCGACTCCCCCGTCGTAGCGACGGAGTTCGTCGGCACGTCGATCTCCACCAACGGGGATGCCGAGGTTTACGGGCCGTACTACGGACCTATGATCAAGTGGAACCCGCACATCAAGTTCTTCGACGGCGACCGCCGCGGCTACGTCACCTGCCGGGTTGACGAGCGCGAATGGCGCACCGACCTGCGCATGGTCCCCACCGTCAGCCGTGCCGACGCCGCCGCCGCCACGTTCGCCTCGTTCGTCGTGGAGGACCGCCGCCCGGGGGCCGTCAAGATCTAACGCCACGCCCGGCCGGCCCCGAGCTTGGAACTCCTCGGTTTGACGGTGAAGGCGAGTTGGTCGGCGGCGCGTGCCGTGCCGTATGTCTTGGTGAGCCGGCAGACCTCGATCATGCGCGCGGCTCCGCGGTGGCCCGCGTCCTGAGCAGGCGAAGCGTCACCAGCGGCCCCCCAGATCCAGCCGGGGGTAACCGGGCGCCCGTTGGCTATACCTTGCGGCCGATTCCTACGATCACCCAGGCCTTGTCCGGTCTCTCAGACAGGAACGGGCTGTCGGGCCGCCACTCACGGACGTACACCAGGCCGGGCTCGACCAGCTCAAGCCCGTCAAAGAAGGGCAAGACCTTCTCGCGCGTACGGGCGCCGCCCGTGTGGCTACCCAGCATCTTTCGGTAGATCTCGACGATCGGCTCCGCGGCCTCCGGACGAGCATCGAAGACGACGTGCGTGATGACGACATGACTGCCGACCGGCAACGCGTCACGGAACTCGGCCACACGCCGGAATGGGTCGCTGTCGTCAGGAATGTACTGGAGACCGCCGAACAGCAACAGCGCCACCGGCCGATCGAGGTCGATGACCCGCCGCAGATCCGGGTCGGCGAGCAGCTCGCCAGGATGCATGACGTCGCCTTCGACGACGGCCGTCCTGGGCCCTCTGGCGAGGATCGCCCTACCGTGGGTCAGCACCACCGGATCGTTGTCGACGTAGACCACGTGCGCGTCGGGGACGAGGGATCGGGCCAGTTCGTGCGTATTGAACTCGGTGGGCAGCCCCGAGCCCAGGTTGATGAACTGCCTGATGCCCTGCTCCACGAGAAACCGGATCACACGTACGTGGAACGCCTGGTGCTCCTGCGCCATGACCCGGACCTCCGGTGCGATGGCCAGCACCGCCTCCGCCGCCTCCCGATCGACGGCGAAGTTGTCTTTCCCCCCGATGAAGTAGTCGTGCATCCTGGCAAGGTTGGGTGTACTGGCATCGACACCGGCGTGCCGCCGGGCCTCGTCACTCACGCGTCCCCCTTCACGGGTCTAGTCGCTCCCTGATTATGCCCGACGACAACGGGCCACGCCGAGATTCGGTTCCACCCTTGGCCGGAAGCTGCGCAGGCTGTCAAGCCCGCAGTCTCGGCCGGCCTCGACCGCCCGCCCTGGTGTGCCTGGCCGGACGGTCGAGGATCATGGTCCTCCTCGTGGTCGATGAAGATCGGTTGATGGTCACGGTCTGTCCAACGACGAGGTGGGGCGGAGGTGACGCGCCGGGTACACGCCGCCAGGTGGGGACTTTCAGGATCTGGTGGCCGTTGCCGCCCGGCACCACGGGGGCGAATCGAGCAGACTTCTTCGCGAGAGCCGTGCACGGGGAAACCACTCAGGAGGGCGAGAAGCCATGGTCGACGTGTTCGCGAAATGCCGGCTGCCCGAGACGTACCGGTTCGTGAAGGACCTCGGCGTCTATCCGTATTATCAGGCGGTCGAGGAGCGGCCGGGCGGGGGCGAGGTCGTGATCGACGGGCAGGTGCTCGTGCAGGCGGGCTCCAACGACTATCTCGGCCTGTCGGGCGATGAACGCGTGAAGGAGGCGGCGGTCGAGGCGACACGCCGGCTGGGCGTCGGCAGCGGTGGCTCACGCCTCAGCAACGGCTCGCTCGCGTTGCACGAGGAGCTTGAAGCGCGGCTGGCGGCCTTCCTGGGACGGGCGGCGGTCATGGTGACCAGCGCGGGCTATTTGGCCAATCTGGCCCTCGGTGCGCTGATCGGGCCCGGTGACACCGTGATCGGCGACCGGCTGGTGCACGCCTGCCTGATCGACGCCGTACGCCTGAGCGGAGCGCGGTTACGCCGCTACCGGCACAACGACATGGATCATCTGGAGCGGCTGCTCGACGCCTCCGATCCCGGTGCCGGACGGCTGATCATCACCGAGGGCATGTTCTCCACCTCCGGCAGCGTGTGCGACCTGCCGGGCATCGCCAAGCTCGCCCGCGCGTACGGCGCCCGCGTCGTCATGGACAGCGCTCACGACGTCGGCCTGCTCGGTGCGACCGGGCGGGGCGCGGCAGAGCAGCACGGGCTGGAGGGCGCGGTCGATCTGCAGACCATCACCTTCTCCAAGGCACTGGGCACCCTCGGGGGCGCGGTGGCCGGCCCCGAGGAGATCATCGCCTACCTGCGCCACTACGCGCGGTCCATGGTGTTCACCGCCGCGCTGTCCCCGGCGTGCGCCGGGGCCGCGCTGGCCGCCCTGGAGATCATCGCCGCGGAGCCGGAGCGCCGCCACCGCCTGCGGGTGGCGGCCGAGCGGTTGAGCGGGGAACTGGCCGCGATGGGGTATGCGGTCGTCCCCTCCGATCGGCCGGTCATCGCGGTGCCGGTCGGCGACGACCTGCTGTGCTTCCGGCTGTGGAGGGAACTGTTCGACGAAGGCGTCTTCACCACCGCCATGATCTCGCCCGGCGTCCCGCCCGGCCAGGCGCTCATCCGGGTCAGCGTCACCGCCGCCCACACCGAGTCCCAGGTGGAACGGATCGTGTCGGCGTTCGCCGCCGCCGGACGCCGCCTGCGGCTGGTCCGCGAAGCGTAGGGACGCAACCGGCGCGGGCCGACCGTGGCTTCGTTGTCGTAGGCCCACTCGGTGCTTGTTCCCGCGTCCTGGTGGTGCTCACCGCGGACGGCGTCCGGCAGATGAACGTCAACCCTCCTACTTCTGGGCGGCGAGCTGGGGGTGCCGGGCAGCGAGGTCGGCGGAAACTCCAGCCGGACAGCAGGAACTCGAGCGGATCGGCAAGACGCTTGCGAAAAGCGCAGGAGGAACTCCGCCGTACGGCGAAGCGTGCTTCGTACCGACTCCTCGCCGGCGGCCGGGGAAGCCGCGGTGAGAAATACGGACCAGGTCCGCGTCATCGCTAGGATGGGCCCTCGCAAGTTATTGCATATGCCAGAGAAATGGAGGCACTACATATGAGCGACAAGCAGACCGCTTTGGTGACCGGGGCTGCCGGCGGGATCGGGGCCGTCAATCTCGTCGCCCCTCTCGTATTGTGCCGGGAATTCGTCGGCAGCCATATCGCGTGCGGCAGCAAGGCTTCGATTGTGAACGTGGCGTCGGTCAGCGGCAGAATGGGGAGCCCAGATCCGTCGTATGCGGCTTCCAAAGGAGGCCTGATCGCCATGACCAAGGGACTTGGCCGCGTATACGCATCTCACGGCATCAGGATCAACGCGGTGGCGCCAGGTGTCATTGACACCGACATGGCTCGACTCATTCCTGCGGAGCGCCGTGAACAGTATCTCAGCACGATTCCCAGCGGCCGGTTCGGCGCCTCACAAGAAGTGGCCACGACTGTGGCATTCCTGCTCAGCACCGAATCATCATACATGGCCGGAACCGTATTGGATGTCAACGGCGGCCTCTGGTAACGACCCTTTGAAAAACATTGCGCCGCTCGGGTTCATCGATGCGGAAGAAAGGACCGCGGGGGTTGCGGCCACCGCCGTGACCACCCCTGGGCTGAGCACAACTTCACCGGCCAATGGGGCAGCTGGGGCTCCCAGATCATGCGACCCCACGTCCGCCGGTTCCTCCAGGAACGTGTGATCGGCGGCTGAGGTGTCAGGCCGGCTCGGCCGCCGCCGGGTTGCCGAGCTCGCCCAGAGCAGGGCCGCCGTCACCATCCTGGCCGAGCAGCGACCGGTACCGTTGCTCAGCCCACCGCGCGACCGGTGGAGGTGCCGGTAGGCCGTGAGCCCGGCCTCGGCCTCGTGCTCGATTACGGTGATGCGCATACCGGGTAATTTGTCCTGAACTTTCGCCCCAAACGGCTCATCCAACACGTCGTGGAAATGTTGACTGACGGCGATCCCCAGCGGCTCGGGGAGTACTGGCTGGCCGGGCGGCTCGGCGCGGGCGGCCAGGGAGTCGTCTACGAGGCGTACGCCGAGGACGGCCGCCGGGTGGCGATCAAGGTGCTGCACCGCGGCCAGGCGGCGCAGCTGGCCAGGGAGGCGGCTGAGCCAACAGCTACTGCGATACGTGAGTCATGAAAGACCACCTTGCAGTCCCGGCGTCGATCGTGAGAGCAATGACGTCAACAACGACATGACAATCATCGTCAAGCAGCCCCGCCAGCCACCAAGCGGGTGGACATCCCACTTCCCGCCGTGCCCGGCGACAGCCCGAGCGCCGAGCGGGCACGAGAGGAACTGCTCGAATATCTGCGAGAAACCCCTGAGCAGATCTCCTGCGGGCAAGGAGCGAAGCACCCGCCTGATGATATCGTCCAGGTCGGCGATCAGATTACACCACCACGCATTCAGACATACCTACGGTAAACTAAACTTGATAGAAGTGTGCAGGATGAATGCGGGGCAACGGGCTAATCGGATGGGTGGTATGCCGTGAATTATCGACGCAACCCCACAGGCCGTTGGCCGTTCCTGCTCCTAATCGCCGCAATCATCGCACTTCTGATATGGGTGGGCCTGACTCTCCTCGACAAGGGACCGGATACAGGTGACCAGGTCGCGGGAATCGCTTCCGCGGTCTTCGCCGCGACGGCCTTGTTCCTCCAGGTCCGAGCCTCGCAGTCGCAGTCGCAGTCGCGTCCGGACGTGACCGACACGGATATACGGGTCGAGTCCACGGCCCGCGTTCTGGCCCTGCGCGTGCAGGAAATCAGCCAGCAGGAGGAACGCAACTGGCGTATCGGCGATCCGTGGCCACTGCGGGTGCGATGGCGCACCGCCTCTGATGATGTGGTCGACCGCTGGGAGAACATCCGCGCCTTCGCGGCCGACGGCGGTGACAGACCTCTGCCGCCGGCCGGGGATCTCCTCGGCATTCACAGCTTCTACCAGAGCGTTCCCACCGGCCGTCTGGTCATCATGGGCCGGGCCGGGGCGGGGAAGACCGTACTCGCCCACCGACTGATCCTGGAGTGTTTCAACCACCCTGGGGATCTGCCCCGCGTGCCGGTGTTGTTCAGCCTCGGTAACTGGGATCCCAGCCGTACCGGCCTCCACGAGTGGCTGGCTGACCGGCTCATCGCCGACTTCGCCTTCCTGGAGGGTGTCGACGCCAGCGGGACCGCGTTAGCCAGGGTGCTGCTGGAGGCCGGGCGGATCCTGCCGGTGCTGGACGGCTTCGACGAGATCCAGCGCCATCACCGCGGTGCGGCCATCAGCGAGCTCAGCCGTTTCGACGGGCCGCTGATCCTCACCACCCGGCCTGGCGAATATGCCGCCACGGTCAGCGCCACCAGAGCGCTCAGCAGAGCTGCCGCCATCGAACTCGAAGACCTCGCCCTCGACGAGGCCCAGCGCTACCTGCAGGCTGCCAGCGGCAAGACCCGCACCGCCCAATGGGAGTCGGTCTTTTCGCACCTGCGCACCCGTCCCGACGATGTCACCAGCCGGAATCTCGCCGCGGCCCTGAGCACACCGCTGCTGGTCATGCTCACCCGCACCATCTACAACGACACACCGCACGACAACCCCATGGACCTACTCGACGGCGGCCGGTTTCCCACCCAGGACGCGCTCGAAGAACACCTCTTCAGCGCTTACCTCACCGCCCTCTACGACCCACGCCGTACAGTCCGGTCCGGCACCGGAAAAGTAACCTGGACCGACCACCAGGCCCGGCGCTGGCTCGGCCACCTCGCCGACCACCTCGCTCGGCTCAACACACACGACCTCACCTGGTGGCGACTCGACGCCACCCTCCGCCGCCGGACTCGCGTCCTCGTCACCGGCCTCGTGGCCGTGCCGGTGGGTGGGATCGTGGGCGTACTGGGCTACGCCGTCGCCGATCTCTGGTCTGGGGCGCGGTTCGACGGGCCCGAGTTGCGTCAAGGACTGCTGGAGACGGGAACCGGCCTCGTCGCAGGCCTCGCCGCCGGGCTCGTGAACGAGACGAGGACTGGCCGAAACCCCGAACGGCTGCGCCTGCGTCCTTCCCGACAGCCCGTCCCCGCACCATCGAGGGCTCTGCGCGGGATCGGCGCCGAACTCGTCATCGGGCTTTCGGCCGGTCTCGCATTCTCGCTCGCCTCGTGGCTCATCTGGGGCTTCGCGTACGGCTTCTTGCACCTTTCCGCCGGACGTTTCGTGCAGGCCTTCGTGCCGTCGCTGGCCACCTGGCTTCCCGCCACGGGCGCGCCCACCTACGTCGCGGCCGGCCTCGTCCTCGGCTTCCTGGTCGGAATCTTGTACGCGTTCGTGAACGCGGTCGTGTACGTGTTCAGCGGGCCGAACGACCGGAGTTCCGCAGTGAGTACCTGGGACTTACTGTCCACGGACCGTGGGGTGACGCTTTTCCGCGTCGGCATGGTCGGATTCACGGTCTTGCTGGTGAACTTCATCCTGGTGGGCAAGCAGTACGGCGACGTCCTGGGAAACACGTTCGTGAGGCAGGGCCTCCTCTACGGCTTCCTGTACGGATCCTTCGCCGCGCTGACCCGGCTCTTCCTCTCGGCGTGGGGAGGCTGGCTGCTCTTCGCACGCTTGTGGCTCCCGCTCTCCGGCCGGCTGCCGTGGCGGCCGAAGCTCTTCCTCGATGACGCCCACGACCGAGGCGTACTGCGGCAGTCCGGCGCGGTGTACCAGTTCCGCCACGTCAGGCTCCGCGACCACCTTGTCGACCAGCACCGTGCCAAAGGGCCGCGGCGTTCCGGAAGAGCCGGCGGACCACGTACGGCACATGACCACGCGGCTGAGCGAGCAGCGCCGTAACACGTCTGACGCGCGAAACGCATCTAGGACACGACCTGAAGACGAGCGAACCCCGCTTCCCAGTATCGGAAGGCGGGGTTCTCGCATGTCAGAGGCTACTTGGCCAGATGCCTGATGCGCCGTACTCCACGACATCTGGCCGGTGGAGGCGGCCTTCGACACAGCTCGGAGCTGGTCGCCGATCGCGGCGGTGGTCAGACGACGGGCTGGGAAGTCGATCCGTCCGCCTACGGGATGCAGGGCACCTGCAAGGCAGCACATGCACTCGCCGCCTGCCGCTTTCGCCGGCAGTCGTTGCGGTGTTCCCGCCGTTCCGACCGACCCTGTGCCGCTTGGTGGCGGCGACCGCTGCCGGGTTACCCGCCACGCGGTGAACGCCGAGACCTCCACGGCCGGACCGATCACGAGGCGGCCCACTGCGCCGCGCGCCGGTAGCCGGCTTGTCAGCGGCCGGTGGATCCGTCGATCTGCTCGCGGAGGATGTCGGCGTGGCCGGCGTGCCGGCCGGTCTCTTCAATCATGTGCACCAGGACCCATCGCATCGATGGTGCCGGCCCTGGGCGCGGGGGTCGGGGGGCGGGAAGGGCCAGATCTGGGCAGGCGTCGATGACCTGGTTCGCTCGCTCGACGGTCTTCCGGTAGTCGGCGAGCACGCCGTCGATGGTGTCCTCCGCGGACGGCCGCATGGTCGCGCGCCAGTCGCCGACATCCTCACCGAGGAAGTAGAACTGTTCGACGAACACCAGATGCTTGAGCAGCCCGAGAAGGTTGGTGCCCGAAGGCACTCCGCCCGTTCGGACCTCCGGTTCCGGCACACCCGCAACCTTGTCCGCGACCGCGTTCCGCAGATAGTCGAGGAAGCCCCGCAGGGTGGCCTTCTCGTCGGCGCCGGTCCGCGGAGGCGTGGTGTCCTTCGCCCGCGTCCTGGATCGCTGCGCGCGGTTTCCTGGCATCGAATCACTCCGTTCGACGTGACGTCGTGTGGTTCAGGCGGTCATCCGGCGGTTCGCTGGACGAGCAGGATGTTGTCGATGACGGTGGCGGTCTCACCAGCGGGTCCGGTGGCCCGGCGGCGGGGCATGTCGGCGCGCAGGACGGACCAGCGCGCGGGGTCGAGATCAAGTTCGGCGGCGATCTCGGTGGGTGTGGGGTAGGGGATGTCGGGGTCCTGGTTCCACGACCAGGGCGCGGTGGAGCCGTGGTCGACAATCAGCAGCAGACCGCCGGTGCGCAGGGCCCGTGCGGCGCTGCGCAGGACTCGGCTGCGGAGCAACGGGAACGGGGTGTGGAAGTACTGGGCGGAGACGAGATCGAACTGGCCGGCCGGGAAGCTTCTGGCCAGATCGTGCTGTTCGGTGGCGACCCGGTCCGCGACGCCGAGATCGCGGGCGCGTTCCCGCACCCGTTCGACGGCGGTGGTGGAGATATCCACGGCGGTGACGTGCCAGCCCCGCTGGGCGAGCCAGATGGCGTCGCCGCCGGCGCCGCAGCCCAGATCCAGGGCGGCGCCGGGGCGCAGCGGTGCGGCGGTCTCGGCGAGCAGCGGGTTGACGCGTGCGCCCCAGGTACGCCGGGTGCGGTAGTGCCGCTCCCAGAACAGCTCGGCGTTCTCGTCCGCCGCGCCCTGGTTGCCCGCGGCGTCGGCGGTGGGTCGGCGGCGTCGGGTGGAATCCATCTGAGTCGCCCCTTCGTCGGCCGGCGTGCCGAGCGTGATCCGATACGCACCTTCGACGCCGGTGATGTACCGACAGCATCGCCACCGCCGTTTCCGCCTTGCAAGAAGAGTTGCGGATCCGCATTATCGGGGGATGGACAACCCCGCAGGAGACGTTTTGGCCGGAGTTGGGCCGCGTCTGCGTGCCCTGCGCCGGGCGCGGAGCGCCACGCTGGCGGCGCTGGCAAACGAGACCGGCCTCACAGCGAGCACTCTGTCCCGTCTCGAGAACGGCAAGCTCCGCCCCACGCTGGAGCAGCTACTGCCTCTGGCCCGGGCGCACGGCGTCCCGCTCGATGATCTCGTCGCGGCGCCGCCCACCGGCGACCCGCGCATCCACCTGCGGCCAGTGCGGCGATCCGGGCTGGTGATGGTGCCACTGACCAGGCGGGCCGGCGGTATCCAGGCCTACAAGGTGATCTATCCACCCGCCGGCCGAGCGCCCACGATGAACCTGCAGACCCACGAGGGATACGAGTGGTTCTACGTCCTCAACGGACACGTCAGGTTCGTGCTCGGTGAGCAGGAGTTCCGGCTCGGCGTCGGCGAGGCCGCGGAGTTCGACACCCGCATACCGCACTGGATCGGCAGCGCCGACAGCCGGCCCGCGGAGTTGCTCACCCTGTTCGGCGCGCAGGGAGAGCGCGCCCATCTGGCACCGTCCAGGCACTGACCATCTCAGCCCTCCGCCGGCACGGCGTTCATGTCCTACACGCGTTTCGACGACGAGCACAATGACGGCCAACTGACGGCGTTCCGGAGACGACTCAGCGACGAGGTGCGCTGCCAGACCGCCAAGGCGTTCCCCATCTTTCAGGACCGGTACGACCTCGGCTGGGGCCGGCATTGGTCGTCCCACATCGACGCCGCGCTCGCCACAGTCAGCCTGCTCATCCCTGTGATCTCCCCGAGCTTCTACGAGCGGCTGAGGAACTCGGACCCGCTGGCGGCAATGCTGTACGACCGCCGGTACCGCGACCGGCGCCCGCTGCGCCACCCCCCGTCACCACCCGGGAGGTCAAGGAGGAGATCGAACGGCTGGCGCGCGAGATCCGCGGGCGGGTCCACGTTGCCCACAGCAGCGTCGTGTAGCAGGCTGGCCCTCCGTAGGTAACGGGTGGCGCCTACCCGGACCGAACTTCCACCGGCAAGCGACGACGAGCTTACGAACAGACGATCAGCCGCTACGTCACGGCTTCACCTCCGTTCTGCTGGGCGCACGAGATCTCCTCATCGAAGTAGGTCCACGCCTCGCGATAGAAGGCGAACATGGCAGCCCGCCCCCGCATCGCCGGCATGACATCACCCCAGTCGAAGACGAGCTCGGGCGACAGGTAGGTCTCGAGTTCGTCGAAGTCGTGCGCGTTGAACGCCGCCACATAGCGGCGGTACAGGGCCTTCAGACCACGCGGTTCGCTCACCCGTGAGCCTTCCTCTCATCGGCCACTTGCGGTATTACGCCACATCGCCCGTAACCGGCCGGCACCCACGCGGGCGCTTTCTGCCTGGTGGAATCACCTCATGGCCGGTCGGCCTCTCCGCGCCCGCATGCCTCACCGGAGCCCGCGCGCTCCCATGATCACTGCAAAGGTGTCGTCCCTTTCACCGCGCTCGATGCCGTGGTGCCGTACTTCGAGCAGCGACTCGGCCGTTCACCGAAGCAGCACGCAGGCAGCCTGGCAGACCGGGGAGCGTTCGATGACGCCGCACGGCTGGCAGTCCGGAGCATGGGACGCACGTCCCAGCCCCCGAACGCCGGCCAGCCACGCGCGAGGCTCGGCGTGTCCCCGACAGCTGTCCCTTGCGACAACTGTCACCGACGTGGACCTCTGCGGTCGCGAATATGGCCTGGACGCCAAGAGCTGGCGTAGATCAAGTGGGAGGAAGGGCCAACCGTGACTTCGCGGAGGAACTCGTCGAGCACGGACGTGTCTTGCTGCCCCACCATCCCGGTCACGGCACGTCCTCGCGCGAAAGAACGGTGACTGGCTGGGGTCGGGGACCATCGTCATGGGCGAAGTATCATCACGCCCATCAGTGGACCGTCCTCGAAGAACCGCTTTCCTACCCCGCCGGCGGCGGACCGCACGTGCGAAAGGCGCTCGCCGGGTGATCGCGTCCGCGGCCTGGTAGCGGTTGGCGCCTCTGCCCGGGAAGGATGGCAATGCCGGTGACAGCGTGACCGGCCCTGGATGGCGGCTGAGAGGAAGACAACTCGTGATCACACCGTTGCGCATGGGACTGGTGGGCTACGGCTTCGGTGGCCGGTACTTCCACGCGCCGCTGCTCGCCTCCGCCCCGGAGTGCGAGTTCCTGGGCGTGGTCACCAGGAACTCACCCGAGCGCCGCGAACAGGTCGGCAAGGAGCTCGGCCTGCCGACGTACGCCTCGCTCGAGGAACTGGCCGCGGCCGGCGCCGAGGCGGTGGCGATCTCGACGCCGGCGGACACCCACATGCCGCTGGTGCGCCAAGCCCTCGGCCTCGGACTCGCGGTGGTGTGCGACAAGCCGTTCGCGCTCGACGCCGCCGCCGCACGGGAGACCGTGGAGCTGGCCGAGCGGCTCGGCGTGACGCTGACGGTCTACCAGAACCGGCGTTGGGACTCCGACTTCCTGACGCTGCGGAAGCTGATCGACTCCGGGGCGCTCGGCACGCTCACGCGCTTGGAGTCCCGGTTCGAGAGGTTCGCCCCCGAACCCGGCCCGCCGGCCGCCGGCGGCGGCACCCTGCGCGACTTCGGCAGCCACCTGGTCGACCAGGCGCTGGTGCTGTCAGGACCGGTCGAACAGGTCTACGCGGAGGTGCACCGCCGCGACGGCGAGGATGGGCTCGACGACGACGTCTTCGTCGCACTGACGCACCGCAACGGCGCCCTGTCCCACATCTGGGGGAGCTGGCGGCAGGGCGCGCCGGGCCCCCGCTTCCGCGCGGCGGGGACCTCCGGCACGTACGTCGTCGACGGACCCATGGACGGGCAGGAGGGCCTGCTGATCAGCGGGGCGACGCCCGCGTCACTGGGCGACCGCTGGGGAGCCGAGCCGGAGGAACGATGGGGCAGGGTGCTGCGCGGCGACCGCGTCGAGCCCGTGCCCTCCGCGCGTGGTGCGTGGGACACGTTCTACCCGGCGTTCGCGGGCGCGGTCCGCGGCACCCGGCCGGTTCCCGTCGACCCGTGGGACGCGGTGGCGACCGCCATCGTCCTGGACGCCGCCCGCGCCGGCGCGGCGAGCGGTCAGGTCGTGCGCCTGCCGTAGCGGGAGTCCCGGCCGCCCGGGAGCTGTGGGGGCGTGCTTGATCGGCGCGGGCTGCCAGTCCTCGGCCCTGATCGGGCGTCGTGCGCCCGGTCTTTGCCGGAGAGCAGCGCGGGCGGGGACAGATCGGGAGCGGCGCTCCGACGGTGATCCTCGCCGCCTCCCTTGATACCGATCGCCTCATGTGGCGCGAGCAGGTGCAGTTGCTTCCGCGAACCTGGAACCTCGTCACTTTCGATCTTCGGGGTCACGGAGCCTCGCCGCTGAGCCCCGTCGCCTCGAGGACGTCGGAGAAGATCGCGTGATGCTCACCGAGCTCCCGCAGCGTGTTGATCCGCCGCTAGGTCGCTCAGCACGATCAGCCCCTCCAGGAGGTTGCGACCGAGCCTGTCGACCTCCTGCACAGTGAGCAGGTCGCCGTCGCGGATGTGCTTCACGTCTGGGGTTCAGCCAGGCCAGGTCTTCGTCCCAGCCGGGCTCGGCGGGTGCTCACGAGTTCTGGAAGATCGCCTCCCGGTGCGGCACGGTAGTACTACAGCGGCCACGCAGGAGGTATGTACGGAACGGCCGCGGAGCGCACGGTGTCGTCGGCCGGTGACGGAGCCGGGCAGAAGCGGTCCCGCGCCGGCAGTTTCCCGGTGGCCAGGAAGGTGTTCGTCGCCTCGTCGGCGCAGCTGCCCAATCCGAACACGCCGTGCCCACCCTGGTCGACGGTGATCATGGCGGCCCGCCGGCCGAGCGCGGCGCGCAGGCCGCGTGCGCTTCGCAGGGACGTGGATGGATCGCGGGTGTTCTGCAGGATCAGCACATTGCGCGGCCCGTTGCCGGTGACCGTCACCGGCGGCTCTGCCGGCCGGGTCGGCCACGCCGCGCACGGCCAGATGTTCGATGGCATGCCCGCCGTCACCGGCCACGCCCGCCGGTCGGCCGCGACCTGCCGGGCGTGTAACGACACGTTGCGCGGCCAGGCGGCGTCATTGCAGATCACCGCGTAGAGAGCGGCGGTGGTGTTGTCAGCCGGCACGTCCGCCGTCCCGGCTCGGTCGCCGGCCGTGACACCCCCGGCGGAGCCCAGCCGGGCCAGGCGCGCCACGGCGGCGCTGTCCACGGCCGATCCCGTGGAGACGGCCTCCGCCAGTGCCTGCCAGAATTCGGCCAGGATCGGTAGGGCGATGTCGAGGTAGAGCAACGACCGGGTGACCTCGCGCAGCGCGTTGCCGTCGAGCTCCGGGCCGCCCGGGTTCGGCAGGGGCCGCTCGTCGAGGGCCGCGGTCAGCCGGTCGTAGGTGCGCCGCACCTCATCCGGTGTCGCGCCGAGGTGGTAGAGGGCGTCCCGCTCGGCTGCGAAGGTGAGGAAGTCGGGCAGGCGCAGCGCGACCGCCTCGTTCCAGGTCCGCAACATGTCCCGCCACACCAGGCGGGGATCGACGGCGCTGTCCAGCACGATCCGGTCGCTGCGGCCGGGGAACAGCGAGAGGTAGACGGCTCCCAGGTAGGTGCCGTAGGAGGTGCCGTAGTAGGAGAGTTTCGGCTCGCCGAGCGCGGCTCGGATGCGGTCCATGTCCCGGGCGGTGTTGGCCGTGGTGATGAAGGGAAGCAGGTCGCCGGAGTGCTCGGCGCAGGCGGCGGCGGTGGTTCGCGCGAAGGTGACATTGCGCTGGATGCCGCCGTCCGGCGCCGGGTAGGGCAGCACACGCGACCGGGGGGTCGCGGGGTCGATCCCGCAGGTGACCGGGGTGCTGTGGCCGATTCCTCGCGGATCGAACCCGATCAGGTCGTACTGATCAAGGACCTCCGGCGGCAGCACGGTCGCCAGCGCGCTGGGCAGGTCGAGGCCTTGATCGCCGGGGCCGCCGGGGTTGGACAGCAGGATCCCGCGGCGCGTCCCGGGCTGCGCGGTCGCGATGCGGGAGATCGTGATCTCGATGGTCCGCCCGCGTGGGGCCCGGTAGTCCAGTGGCACCTTCAAGGTCGCGCACTGCTGGCGTGGGTCGCGCTCGATGCCAGGTCGCGGCGGCATCGTGCACTCGCCCCAGACGGGGGCCGCCGTCCCGGCTTCGGCGACCGCCGGCTGGGGCGTGTCGGCCAGGGCAGGCTGGCCGGCCGGCGCCGGAGCGCCCGCCGCCACGGTGGCCATCGTGGCCGCACCGACGATGAGCACTGTCAGACCTAATCGCACGGATACCTCCGGGGTAGAAGTACGGATGTTTTTCGATTTACTGGGGACTGGGAATTTGGAGGGCTTTCCTTTACCTCGCGCAGGGAAGCGACGTCCTTAAGCCCTCGCCCCCCGACCGGTGATGCCCTGTCGCCGGTCTCGACGTGCTGCGGTCGTGTCCGGACGCTGGCCTGGTCTCTTCCGGCCGGGGTGGTCAGGTGTAGATGTGGTGTCTCTATCGGCAGGTACGCACGTGGGTCCGGCGGGTGGGTTGCGCGCCTCTGTGTAAGAGACAAGCCCTTGGGTTCCCTGAGGTCTCGGTGGCCTCACTACCCCATGGACCTGCACCTTCTGC
The DNA here is from genome assembly GCF_005893125.1 of Nonomuraea basaltis. Lineage (GTDB taxonomy): Bacteria > Actinomycetota > Actinomycetes > Streptosporangiales > Streptosporangiaceae > Nonomuraea > Nonomuraea basaltis. The sequence goes on from NZ_VCJS01000008.1 coordinate 125,940, forward strand.
TTGGATGGCCGACATCGATGTCTCCGATCCCCGAACCGTCAAGCGTGGCACGATTCGCGACTATGTCTTTGGTCGGCCCGTGCAGGCTTCACCGAGGCGCTTCATTGATCGTCGAGAAAGAGCTCTTCGATCTTCAGGTTGAACAGCTTGGCGAGACGGAAGGCGAATGGAAGGCTCGGGTCGAACTTCCCTGTTTCGATTGCGTTGATCGTCTGCCTTGACACGCCGACACGCTGAGCCAGGTCAGCCTGCGTCCAGGCGCGTTCGGTCCGAAGGTCCTTGATGCGGTTCTTCATCGGTATCTGATCTTGCCGACGACGAAGGCGATCACGTAGACGACTCCCAGGAGCACGGGGAAGAGTGCGATATTGACGTCGTAGGCGACGAGGCCGGCGGCGTCCGCGACGACGTAGGCGAATCCGCCGACCCACCCCACTCCGAGGGTGACCTCCAGCGCATCCTGCAAGAACTTCCGTTGCAACTCATCGAGTCCTCGGAGAAAGCGTGCGAAGGCGACGATCCATCCGATGCCGACGACAAGATTGGCGGCAACCGCGGCCCAGCTCGCCGCCGGTTGCTGCGAATCCCATAAGAGTCCGGGACCGAACCTGGCCAAGGCAAGGGTCGCCGCCCAGGCGAGTGTCCAGAGTGCCAGCCGAACGGTTGCCTTGATCGAGTCCCGATAGGCCCCGGCCATGTTGTGTGCTTGCACGAGTTGCCCTTCCTGTGGCGAGAAGTCAAGTACACTTGACACGGTAGAAGGCATCCGCCGCGATGTCAAGTACACTTGACAATGGCCGAGCCGACCCCGTTCTGGACTGGGCGAACGGTCGTGGCGCGCGTTCTCGCCCTGCAGCGCTCTGCCTCGGCGGCGATGGTGCGGATGGATTCTCCGCGTTCGCGGCGGGCGAGGATCACGGCGCGTTTGTCGTCGTCGACCGGCCGTAGATTCTGGCCCCCCGCCGGCGCTCGAGGCGGTCGTACGATCGGGGGCATGCTGCTACATGGCCGGGAGCGGGAGTGCGGGCTCATCACGCGGCTGCTTGACGACGCACGCGACCGGCGCAGCGGCGTCCTGGTCGTGCGCGGCGAGGCGGGCATCGGGAAGTCAGCGCTGCTCGACTTCGCCGCCGCGCGGGCGGGCGACATACGGGTGTTGCGGGGCGGCGGGGTCGAGTCGGAGTCGGAGCTGCCGTACGCCGCCGCGCACCAGCTGCTGCGGCCCGTTGCGGACCGGGTCGCGGCGATCCCCGCGCAGCAGGGCGCCGCGTTGCGAGGGGCGTTCGGGATGGGGGACCCGGTGGGCGCGGACCGGTTCCTGGTCTCGGTGGCGGTGCTGAGCCTGCTGTCCGAGGTGGCCGAGGAACGGCCGCTGTTATGCCTGGTGGACGACGCGCACTGGCTGGACGGGGCGTCCGCCGACGCGCTGGCGTTCGTGGCGCGGCGGCTGGAGGCCGAGGGGGTCGCGCTGGTGTTCGCGGTGCGTGACGACGGCACGGACTCCGGTCCCGCACTGGCGGGCCGGCCCTTGGCGAGGCTGCCCGAGCTGCGGCTGCGCGGCCTGGAGCCGGACGCCGCGCGGGCGCTGCTGGCCGAGCGCACGGCCGTGGCGCTCGCGCCCGAGGTCGCCGACCTGCTGGTGTCCAGCACCGCGGGCAACCCGCTCGGCCTGCTGGAGCTGCCGGGCTCGCTGTCGGCCGAGCAGCTCGCCGGGGCGCACCCCCTGCCGGAGCGGCTGCCCGTCGGCGCCGTGGTCGAGCGGGTGTTCCTGGCCAGGGTGCGGCGGCTCCGGGCTCCGGCGCAGACCCTGCTGCTGGTCGCGGCGGCCGAGGAGAGCGGCGACGTCGGCCTCGTCCTGCGGGCGGCGCAGGCCCTGGGCGTGGTGCCGGACGCGCTCGACGAGGCCGAGACCGCCGGTCTGGTACGGGTGGACGACGTCATAACCTTCCGCCACCCCCTCGTCCGCTCCGCGGTCTACCGGGGCGCGACATTCCTGCAGCGCCGCGCGGCCGAACAGGCCCTGGCCGCCGTGCTCACGGACGAGGACGTGGACCGGCGGGCTTGGCACCTGGCCGCCGCCGCGACGGGCCCCGACGAGGCGGTGGCGCAGGACCTGGAGCGGTCGGCGGAACGGGCCGCCCAGCGCGGCGGTCACGCCGCCGCCGCGAGCGCGCTGCGCCGCGCCGCCGCCCTCACCGCGAACCCCGAGACCCGCGCCCTCCGGCTCACCCTCGCCGCCGAGGCCGGCTGGCTCGCCGGCCAGCCCGACCGGGCCCGCGCGCTGCTGGACGAGGCGGCCCAGTACGCCACCGAGCCCCTGCTCCGCGCCCGCGGCGAACACGTACGCGGGGCCATCGAGGGCCTCTGTGGCCGTCCCGACACCGCGTACGCAATGCTCCTCGCCGGGTCGGAGCCGGTCGCCGAGTCGGACCCCGGCCAGGCCGCGCGCATGCTCACCGAGGCGGGGCGGCTCGCATGGACGGCCGCCGACCTGCCCAAACTCGTCGAAGCCGGACGGCGGATCGCGGACCTGCCCCCGGTCGAGGACGCCGTCACCGCAGGCGCCAGGCTGGTGGTCGGGCTAGCCGCGATCCTCCAAGGGGACGCCGAGCGGGCCGCTCCCGCCCTCCGCGAGGGCCGCGCGCTGGCGCAGGACAAGGCCGACCCGCAGAGCCTGGGGCTGGCCGCGAGCGCGGCGATGTTCGTGGGCGAGGACGCGGCGGCGCTTGACCTGTTCACCACGGCGGCCGTCCGCGCCCGCGCGGCCGGGACGGTCAGCGCGCTGCCCCTGGTGCTGGCGCCGCTGGGGGCGCTGCAGATGTGGACCGGCCGGTTCACCGCCGCCCGCGCCACCGCGACCGAGGGGCTGCGGCTGTCACTGGACACCGGGCAGGACAACACGGCCGCCCACCACCGCGCCGTCCTCGCCTGGATCGCCGCCGCGCAGGGCCGGGCGGACGAATGCCGTACGGAGGCCGACGCCGCCCTGGCCCGCGCCATCGGCCAGCGGCTCGGCCCGCCCGCCGGGATCGCGGCCTGGGCGCTGGCCCTGCTCGACCTGGGGGAGGGGCGCAAGGGAGAGGCGTTCGACCGGCTGACCGCCCTGGCGGACGCCGGTCCGGGTGAGGGGCACCCGATCGTGAAGATCTTCGCGGCCGCCGATCTCGTCGAGGCCGCCGTACGCACCGACCGCCCGGATCGGGCGACGGCCGCACTCGACCTGCTCCGGGGCTGGGCGGGGCCGGTCCGCGTACCGTGGGCGCACGCGCTGGTGGCACGGTGCCAGGGGCTCGTCGAAGGGGGCGACGACCACTTCACCGAGGCTCTGTCGCTGCACGCGGTCGCCGGCCGGCCGTTCGACACCGCGCGGACCGCGCTGCTGTTCGGCGAGACGCTGCGCAGGCGCCGGCGGCGGGCGGAGGCGCGGCGCCACCTGCGTACGGCATGCGAGACCTTCGAACGGCTCGACGCGGCGCCCTGGGCCGAGCTCGCCCGGGTGGAGCTCCAGGCCACCGGCGAGACCGCGCGCCGGCGCGACCCCAGCACGGTGGCTCAGCTGACGCCGCAGGAGTTGCAGATCGCGCGGCTGGTGAGCGAGGGCGGGACGAACTGGGAGATCGCCGCGCACCTGTTCCTGAGCCCGCGCACGGTGGACTACCACCTGCACAAGGTGTTCGTGAAGCTGGGGATCTCGTCACGGGCCGAGCTGGTGCGGCTGTCGCTGGAGGACGGCGGCGTCCTCAGCGGTCGCTGAGGAAAGGTCGGCAGCTCCTCCACGCGCACAACGCCGCCGCCCAGTCGACCTTGTCCGGCAGGTCCTGCGCCGCCTGCAAGGCGATCCCGGCGCCGAGGCACAACCCGGCGATCCCGGCCCGCTGGATGCCGCAAACGTCCAGGAACGCGCTGAGCCAGGCCGCGTACCCCGCCAAGGTGGGCACGGTGGCCCGCAGCGGAGTCCCCCCGAACCCGGGCAGATCAGGCGCCGTCACCCGCGCATGCCCCGCGAGGGCCACCCAGACCGGCTCCCAGGCGAGCCGCGCGTCGTCCAGACCCTCGCAGTCCCCGTGCAGGAGCACGACCTCCGGCCCCGTACCCGCGCGGTAGGCCCGCACGACAGACCCGCACACCACCATCACCGTCTCGTCATGCCGCATCGGACGACTTTGCGCCGGGGCGCCGTCGGCTCGCATCCGTGGTTTCACCGGTCCGACACCCCCTGTTGACCCGCCCAGCGCGCGGCGAACCACCAGTGGCGGCCGGTGAACTCGACTGTGCATTTCACCGATTCGAACGGACCCGCCCCAGCCGCATGGTGGTGCCATCGAAACCCGATGGGAGCAACCCGATGAACCAGACCGACGTGATCGTCGTGGGCGCCGGCCCGACCGGCCTCATGCTGGCCTGCGAGCTCGCACTGGCCGGCGTGCGCTGCAAGCTCCTGGAGCGGCGCGCCGAGCAGCCCAACATCACCAGGGCGTTCGCCGTGCACGCCCGTACGCTCGAACTCCTCGACGCCCGGGGCCTGGCCGACGACCTGCTGCCCCGCGGAGTCCCCGTGCAGGAGATCCAGCCCGCGCCCGGCGCCAACGTCGACCTGCGCACGCTGGAGACCAGGTACCCCATGATCCTCATCGCCCCGCAGAGCGGCACGGAGCGCATCCTGGAGGCCCGCGCCCGCGAGCTCGGCGTCGAGATCGTCCGCGGCGCCGAGGTGACCGGGATCCGGCAGGAGGCCCAGGGCGTGGTCCTGACCCTCGCCGACGGCCGCAGCGAGTCGGCGAGCTACGTCGTCGGCTGCGACGGTGCCCACAGCAAGGTCCGGAGCCTGGTCGGCATCGACTTCGAGGGCAAGCAGTACGAGACGCACATCCTGCTCGCCGACGTGCGGCTCACCGAGACCCCCGGGGAGACCCTGTTCACCCGGGCGAGTAACGAGGGCGTGGTCATCATGATCCCGTTCGGGGACGGCTGGTTCCGCGCCATCGCCTGGGACCGGCTGCGCGAGCAGGTCCCCCTCTCCGAGCCGCTGCCGATGGAGGAGATGCGCGACGCGTTCCTCCGCATCGCCGGAACCGACTTCGGCATGCTCGAACAGCGCTGGAGCACCCGCTTCCTGAGCGAGCGCAAGCAGGCTGAGCGCTACCGCGTCGGCCGGGTCTTCATCGCCGGCGACGCCGCCCACGTCCACTCGCCGCTCGGCGGCCAGGGCATGAACACCGGCATCCAGGACGCCATGAACCTCGGCTGGAAGCTGGCCGCCGCCGTACAGGGCCGGACCCCCGCCGGGCTCCTGGACACCTACGAGAGCGAGCGGCACCGGGTGGGCGCGCAGGTGCTCCTCCTGACCGACGGCTTCAACCGCCTGGTTCTCGGCCGCTCGCCGTTCCGCCGCGCCATGCAGTCCGTGGCGGTACGGACGCTGCTGCGGTTCCGCCGGACCCGGTGGGCCATGATCGGACGGCTGACCGGCCTCGGCATCCGCTACCCCGCCGCCAACCGCCGCGCCCACGCGTGGACCGGGCATCGCGTGCCCGACCTGAAGTGCGAGGACGGCAGGCTGTACGAGCTGCTGCGCGACGGCCGCCACCGGCTGGTCGACACGACCGGGTCGAGCGCCGCGGCGAACGCGGTCGGCGACACGGTCCAGGTCGCACGGTACGCGGGCCCGGCCACTCCCGGCCTGCCCGCGGCGATCCTCGTCCGCCCCGACGGCTACGTGGCCTGGGCGAGCGACGACCGCACGGACCTGGCGGCCAAGGCGAAGGCCGCCGTGGCACGCGGCCTCTCAGCCGAACCGGTGTCCCGCGCCTGATCCCGGTTCTATGGCGCCGTACTGGTTGAAGGTGACACGTGTGCTGGAGGCGCCGCCGTGACCACGTACGCGCGGCGTCGCTGATTCCCCGAGGTCGCCGACCAAGTTCACGCGCACGTCGCCCGCTCGCCGAGCGCGCACGCTCCGGTGCCCGAGTGGTCATACGTCGCGTTGCTCTACACCAGAAGATCATTATTACTCACCGTAATCAGAGGCGGCAGGTCAAATGATCTTTTTCGATACCGCACACTCACTCTGACGGAACAGCGACGGAACAGGGCACTAATCGATCTCCAAAAGCGTGCCTCGAAGAGCGGACTTTTTCAGCGAACCTGCTGGCCAGCGAGGTGCCGGCTGATGACCAGGCGCTGGATCTGGTTCGTCCCCTCGAAGATCTGCATGATCTTGGCCTCGCGCATGTACCTCTCCACACGGAACTCCCGCGTGTACCCGTACCCGCCGAAGACCTGCACCGCGTCCGTCGTGACCTTCATGGCCGTGTCGGTGGCCACCAGCTTGGCGACGCTCGCCTGCCGGCTGTACGGCAGGCCGGCGTCGCGGCGGCGAGCCGCGTCCAGGTACGTGGCCCGCGCGCTGTCCACCCCCGCGGCCATGTCCGCCAGCAGGAACCCGAGCCCCTGATGGTCGATGATCTTCTTGCCGAACGTCCGCCGCTCCTTGGCGTACGCCACCGCCTCGTCGAGCGCGGCCTGGGCGAGGCCGGTCGCGCAGGCGGCGATGCCGAGGCGGCCGGAGTCGAGGGCGCTGAACGCGATCTGGAGCCCCTGCCCCTCCTCGCCGATCAGCCGGTCGGCCTCCAGGATCGCGCCGTCCCAGTGGGCGCTGGTCGTCGGGACGGCGTGCAGGCCCATCTTCTCCTCCGGCCGCCCGAAGGTGAGCCCGTCGGCGGCTCCCGGCGCGAGGAAGCAGGAGATGCCGCGCGACCCCTCCCCGGTACGGACGAACAGGGCGTAGAAGTCGGCGATACCGCCGTGCGTGATCCACGCCTTGCTGCCGGTGATGCGGTAGCCGTCCGCGACCCGCTCGGCCTTGCACGTCAGGGCCCCGGCGTCGGAGCCTGCCTGCGGCTCGGACAGGCTGTAGCCGCCGATCAGGCGCCCGGCCAGCATGTCGGGCAGCCACCGCGCCCGCTGCTCCGCCGTGCCGTAGGCGAAAACGGGGAAGCAGGCCAGGGTGTGCACGCTGGTCGCGACCGCCACGGCGGCCCACCGCATCGCCAGCTCCTCGATGACCTGCAGATACACCTCGTACGGCTGCCCACCGCCGCCGCACTCCTCCGGGTACGGCAGCCCGAGCAGCCCCGCCTCCCCCAGCACCCGGAACAACCCCGAAGGGTACGTCTCCGCCCGCTCGTGCTCGTCGACCCGCCGCGCGAGCTCCTTGTCGGCGATCTCGCGGGTCAACTCGATGAGGTCCTTGGCATCCTGGCCGGGCAGCAGGCGGTCGACGGTCACTGTCCCCCCAAGGGATCGGTCAGCCGCGCCAGGGAGGTCCTGGCGCGCTCGCGGAACTCGGCGACGCGGGCGAGCTTGATGTCCTCGTACCCCCGGATCAGCTCCGGCAGGCCCGCGATCTCGGCGACGGCGTCGGCGGTGGCGGGGGAGAGCCGGTCCAGGGCGGTACGCACGAGGTCGCGGTACTCGCCGACCAGCTCCCGCTCGACACGCCGCACGCGGGCCTTGCCGAACACGTCGAACGCCGTCCCGCGCAGCACCCGGGCCGCCCGCAGCCCGCGGAACAGCACCCCGGCCGAGCGACGCAGCTTGATCTTACGTTTCATGCCCATCGCGCGCAGCACCGGCGGGTGCAGCAGCACCGACACGACCGCGTCCGCGCCGAACTCGCGCTCGCGCCTGGCCTGCTCGGCGGGATCGAGGTGCAGGCGGGCCACCTCGTACTCGTCCTTGTAGGCCATGAGCTTGTGCAGCCCGCGGGCGTAGGCGAGGGCGATCCCGGTGCCGGTCTCCTCGCCCGCGCGCTCGACCGCCGACTCCATCACCTGCCGCACGTCCTCGGCGTACGTACGGGCGTAGTCCGCGTTCTGGTAGCCGGTCAGGTCGGCCACGCGGATGGCCACGACCTCGTCCAGCTTCTCGGCCGGCTCCTCGGCGGCGGGCCGGACGACGTCGCGTACCGCCTCGGGGTCGGCCACGGCGGCGCGGCCCCAGCGGAAGGCGGCGAGGTTCTGCTCGACGGCGGCCTTGTTGAGCGTGATGGCCCGCTCGACGGCCGCGGCCGACACCGGCAGGCAGCCGTGCTGGTAGGCGGCGCCGAGCAGCAGCAGATTGGCCGGCATGTGGTCGCCGAACAGCGCCTCGGCCAGCTCATGAGCGTCCAGGCACGCGGTGCTCCTGGTGGCCGACTCGACGCGGGCGACCGCGGCGGCGTGCCCCGGCACGGGCACGCGGCCGGTCACCATGGCGGCGGTGGGCACGATGGAGGTGTTCAGCACGGCGACGGTACGCTCGGGCGAGGCGACCGCCAGGTTGGCGTCGGCCGCCGCGCCCAGCACGTCGAACCCGATCAGCACGTCGGCAAGGCCGTGCGAGGCGCGTACCGAGCCGTTGACCGGATGCGGCGCGATCCGCACGTCGCTGACCACCGGCCCGCCCTTCTGCGCGAGGCCCGTCTGCTCGAGCCCGGCCGCGTGCAGGCCGTCGAGGTGGGCGGCCATCTGCAGGATCTGCGAGACGGTGACGACGCCGGTGCCGCCGATGCCGGGCATCCTGATCAGCACCTCGCCGGTTCTCCGAGTGGGCTCCGGCGGGTCCGAGGGCAAGGACGGCACCTGGCGCGCGGGCTTGGTGCCCGGCTCGACCAGCAGGAACGACGGGCAGTCGCCCTTGAGGCAGCTCAGGTCGGAGTTGCAGGAGGCCTGGTGGATGTGGGTCTTGCGGCCGTACTCGGTCTCGACCGGCTGGACGGACAGGCACGTCGAGACGTCGCCGCAGTCGCCGCAACCCTCGCAGACCCGCTCGTTCACCACGACCTTCTCCGTCGGGGTCGGCAGCTTGCCGCGCTTGCGCAGCCGCCGCTCCTCGGCCGCGCACCGGTCGTCGTGGATCAGCACCGTCACGCCGTCGAGCGCGGCCAGCTCCTTCTCGGCCTCGGCCAGGTCATCGCGATGCCGTACGGAGGCGATCGAGGCCAGCCGCACGCCCCGGTACGTCTCCGGCTCGGGCGTGGTGATCACGATGCGGCGCACGCCCTCGACGGCCAGCTCGTGCGTGACCGCGGGCACGTCGAGGCGGCCCTCGGCGCGCTGGCCGCCCGTCATGGCGACGGCGTCGTTGTAGAGCAGCTTGTACGTCATGGTCGCCCCGGCGGCGACGGCGGCCCTGATGGCCAGGGAGCCGGAGTGGTGGAAGGTGCCGTCGCCGAGGTTCTGCACGAAATGCCGGTCCTCGGTGAACGGCGCCAGCCCGATCCACTGGGCTCCCTCGCCGCCCATCTGGGTGATGCCGACCTGCGTGCCGCGCCCGTGCCCGTCCAGCGCGATCATGGCGTGACAGCCGATGCCGACACCGACCAGCGTGCCGTCGGAGGTACGGGTGGAGGTGTTGTGCGGGCAGCCCGAGCAGAAATAGGGGGTACGCGCGGCGACGATCGGCAGCGAGCGCCTGGCCGCCACCTGTACGGTCCGGCGCGGGAGCCGGTCGCGGCCCACGCAGGTGGCGATGGCCTTGGCCACGTCCTCGGCGCCGAGCGTGCCGCGCGCGGTCAGCAGGTCCCTGCCGGCGATCGCCGGGGCCCGCTCGCCGCCGTACAACGCCTGCTTGAGCTGCCCCTCCAGGAACGGCACCTTGTCCTCGACCACCAGCACCCGGTCCAGGTCGGCGGTCATGGCGGCCAGGTCGTCGTACGCGAGCGGGAACGGCATCGCCAGCCTGATCAGCCGCAGTCCGAGATCGTCCATGGCCGCCTCGTCCAGGCCGAGGTCCGCCAGGGCCCGCAGGACGACCGCGTACGTGGTGCCCGAGGCCAGGATGCCCAGGGCGGTGTTGCCCGATCCGGACATGACCCGGTTCAGCCCGTGCGTGCGGGCGTACTCGCGGGCCTTGTCGAGCCGGCGGGTGAGCATGTCGTGCTCGGCGTCGAGCGCGGCCGGGCCGAGCAGGATGGGGGATGCTTTGTGCGGTACGCGGGTGGGGACGGGGATCGCGGCGCGCAGGGGGCCGAGGTCCACGGTGGCGGACGCGTCGGCGATGTCCGCGACGATCTTCAGGCCGGTCCACAGGCCGGTGGCGCGGGACATGGCCACCGCGTGCAGCCCGAACTCGATGATCTCCGCGACCGAGCCGGGCGCCAGCAGCGGCATGGTCAGGCTCTGGCACATCGGCTCGCACGAGCTGGGCAGCGTGGAGGACTTGCAGCCCGGGTCGTCGCCGATCCAGGCCACGGCGCCGCCGAGGGGCGCGGTGCCGGCCGCGTTGGCGTGCCTGATCGCGTCGGCGGCCCGGTCCAGGCCGGGGTTCTTGCCGTACCAGAAGCCGGTCACGCCCTCGTGGCGGCGGCCCGGCACCTGGCCGAGCAGTTGCGTCCCCGCGACCGACGTGGCCGCGAGCTCCTCGTTCAGCCCGGGCTGGAACACCACGCCCGCCTCGTCCAGGAACCTCGCCGCCCGCCCCATCTCCAGGTCCACGCCGCCCAGCGGCGAGCCCTGGTAGCCGGAGACGAACGCTCGCGTGTCCAGGCCACGCTCCCGGTCCAGGCGGCGCTGCTCGAGCGTCAGGCGGACCAGGGCCTGGATGCCCGAGATGAGGACCCGGCCGTCATGTGCCGTGTACTTGTCGTCGAGCGACACAGGCGTCTCGCTCACACTGACCTCCTGGCTTGGTACGTGGGGATTCCCAGCACAGCAACGCGGGCAGGACATTCGCAAGTATTAGATGAGAAGGTGCCCCAAAGACGCAAATAATATGAGGGTTCAGACTTCGATGCTGAGGTTCTTTGCGCCTGAGGAAGGAGTCTGGCATGCCTGACGTGGACGAGATCGACCACCACGTGCTGCGGCTGCTGCGCGAGGACGGGCGCAGGACGTTCTCGGAGATGGCCGAGCTGGTCGGGCTGTCGGTGGCGGCGGTCAAGCGGCGGGTGGACCGGCTCCGGGACATCGGCGTGATCAAGGGGTTCACCGTGCAGATCGACTACGCCAAGCTGGGGTGGGGCATCGAGGCGTTCACCGAGCTGCGCTATCCCGGCACGACGCCGGTCAGCGAGATCGTCCGCACCGCGACGGAGGTGGCCGAGGTGCAGGAGGTGTTCACGATCGCGGGCGATCCCGACGCCTTGATCCATGTACGGGTGCGCGACCTCGGGCATCTCCAGCAGGTCATCGACCGGCTGCGCCGAACCGGCGACGTGACGGGGACGAAGACGCTGCTGGTGCTCGGGTCATGGACCCGGGACGCGCTGGCGCCGCGTGCCCGCTGAGCGTCAGGGGGTTCGTTCCGCCTGGTCGCGGCGGGAGAAGTGGTACACGAGCAGGCCGATCGCGACGAGCACCGGCACGCCCAGGCCGAGCGCCCACAACGACACGCCGGTCACCGGGAGGGTCTCGTGGCCGCGCTCCGGCTCCGGCATTCCGCCTCCTGCCGGGACGGGGCGGGGCTCGTCCGGCCGGGCGCCCTCACCACTGCCGGGCTCGCGCCGCTCGGCGCCTTGGCCGATCTTCGGGCTCGCGACCGGGCGGGGCGTGGGGGTGGGAG